>JBQDZM010000034.1:0-2409 GCA_052108535.1 Galactobacter sp.
ACTATCAGGCGGCTTGGGCTGTCATGAACGAACAGGGTGAGAACCCTCGGATTCTGACCTTCGACACCAGGACGGAGAAGCTGCGCCAGATTCCGCTCAAGGATGTGCCGTCGGCTCCGATCAGCCAGGACGGCTGGGACCTGACCTACGAGGTGACCAGCTCCACGGACGGTAAGGGCGACTTCGTGACCGGGATCGCTGCGCCGTTCCAATCCGGGAACTGATGTCCCGCTCCATGCGGGAGCAGACGCGCACCGGGTGAGGTGACCCGACCCGTCGGGCACCTACCACCGGCGACGGCAGGGCGCCCCGAGACCGCGGCCCTTTCGCCATGTCCATCGCGGACATGGCGAAAGGGCCGCGGCCTTGCGCCGTGACTACAGCACTATGACCACCAGCGATTGCTGACTGCCCGGACGGACTATCCACAAGTCGAAAGCGACCGCAGCGGCGAGCGGGTAGGGGCACTAGAATCGGGCGCATGGATTCACCCCGGTTCCTTCGCCTCGAGGATGTCGCCGACGAACTCAACGTGTCGATGGTGCAAGCCCGCGCCCTGGTGCGGAGCGGAGAACTGAAGGCCATCAAGATCGGCGGGCGCGGCGTCTGGAGAGTGGAACGCAGCGAGTTCGAGGCCTACATCGCGCAGCAGTACCAGGCCACGGAGCAGGCGATCGCCGCGGAGGATTCCGACGTGGGGGTCTGAGAACCAGATCCCGTGTGGGTCACCCCGGTTTGGAGCACACCCGTAGCGGCGGTATCCTGTTGAAGGTTGCTGCGGCGTATGCCGCAACGATCAAGGGGCTTTAGCTCAGTTGGTAGAGCGTTTCGTTCGCAATGAAGAGGTCAGGGGTTCGATTCCCCTAAGCTCCACAACCCATCCCCGGGACCCGCGTGGTTCCGGGGATTATTGCTGTCCACGACAGATGGCGGTGCGGTGGCACAAATCGCGGTGTGGATCCTTCGCCCCACACCGACGCGTGTGCATCCGTACCGCAATCCGTCAGGATCCGGGCAGCAGAACGCTGAAGCGCTAGGCTCCGCCCATGGGCAACCCGCAAGGATTCGACTACAGCGAGCAACGCGACGGCACCGTCTTGATCACGCACCATGGCCGTCGAGCAACCGTGCTGCGTGGAGATCGTGCGGAGCAATTCCTGGAAGAAGTGGAATGCCACCCACAACGGGTGATGGCCCGCTGGACCGGCAACTACAAGCGTGGCAATGAACGTGTGGCCAAGCGGCACCCTCGCAACGCGGGCCGGTGAGTACGTACACAAATAACGGTGCGGTGGCACAAATCGCGGTGTGGATCCGACGATTCACACCGCCGGGTGTGCATCCGTGCCGCAACGTGGTTCTCGAGGACTAGTTATAGGTAGAGCCAGTAGACAGGCGTAGCTTAAATCCTGAGGGCGAAAACTCCGTCCGGGAAAGGCAACAGACCATGCGCGCAGTCACGTACGTCAAGAATGACACCGTCGAAATCCACGAGAAGCCGATCCCGGAGATCGCCGCGGACGAAGTCCTCCTCAAGGTCGGCGGCGCAGGCCTATGCCACTCCGACATCGCCATCATAGGCATGGGAGACGACAACCCGTTGATCGGTTCCACGCTGGGGCATGAGGTCTCCGGAACGGTGGAGAAGCTCGGCGAGAACGTTCAAGGCTGGAACGTGGGGGATGCCGCGCTGGTGGCACTCGTTCTTTCCTGCGGCCAGTGCAGTGAATGCCTGGCCGGGCGGGACAATCAGTGTGAGGTCGTGTCCCCGCGCAACAGCCTGGCGCCGCTTTCTCCCGGTATCGGCGTGGACGGTGGCATGGCCGACTACATCAAGGTCAAGGCTCGTCACCTGGACCCGCTGGGTGACCTGGACGTGGTGGCCGCCGCACCGCTGGCGGATGCCGCACTGACCCCCATGCACGCCATCTCCACGGTCAAGGATCGGCTGACCGGTGACGCCACCGTGGTGGTGCTTGGCTTGGGCGGTCTGGGGCACATGGGACTGCAGATCCTGCTTGCCACCACCGGCGCTCGCATCATCGGCCTGGACACCGACCCGGAGAAACTGGCCTTCGCCGAGGCCAAGGGCGCCATCGCAATCCCCTCCGACGGCGCAGCCGCAGACAAGATCATGGAACTGACCAACGGAGTCGGGGCCGACGTGGTGTTCGACTTCGTGGGCGTGCAGCCCACGGTCACCACTGCCATCAACGTGGTCCGCAATGGCGGAGCCATCCGCTTCGTCGGGCTGGGCAACGGCGGCTTCGACTACGTGGCCGGCTCCGGTTCCCCACTACCGTGGGGCGTGGAGATCGAGCGCGCCTACGGAGGAACCCGCGCCGAGATGCGTGAGGTCATCGCTTTGGCTCAGCAGGGCAAGATCGGTGTCGAGGTGAAGCGGTACCC
>JBQDZM010000034.1:2509-28578 GCA_052108535.1 Galactobacter sp.
GGCCGCAACGTTGCGGTAGCGTTGATGTCTGCTTGTCGCTGCCGGGCAGACGCCTCGCGAATCGCGTGGGACGCGCCGACGGCGTGAAAAGCTGGAGGTTGACAGTGCAGGTCATCACGACGGTGACTGAGGTGCGCAATGCGGTGAAGCAGGTGCGTTCGGAGGGGCGGCCGGTGTCGCTGGTCCCGACCATGGGAGCCCTGCATGAGGGTCATCTTTCGCTGATCCGTGCCGCCGGTGCCGAGGGAGCCTTGGTGGTGGTCTCCGTGTTCGTGAATCCAACCCAGTTCAACGACGCATCCGATCTGGACGCCTACCCCCGCGACCTTGAAGCCGACGCCGCACTCGCAGCGAGTGCGGGAGCAGACGTGGTGTTCGCACCCACCGTGGAGGAGATGTACCCGAACGGCTTTTCCACATCAGTGAGGGTCGCCGGCATCACGGAGCGTTGGGAGGGTGCCGAGCGTGGGGCCTCCCACTTCGATGGCGTGGCACTGGTGGTCTCCAAGCTGTTCAACATCGTGGCCCCGGACAGGGCCTACTTCGGGCAGAAGGATGCCCAGCAGATCGCTGTGGTGCGACGCTTCGCCGCTGACCTGAATCAGCCGGTTCAGGTGTGCGCGGCTCCCACCGTCCGCGCCGCGGATGGTCTGGCGCTGTCCTCCCGCAACGCTCGTCTGTCGGCCGGCGATCGCGCCGCCGCGCTCTCCCTCGGCGCCTCGCTGCGCCAGGCGCAGGCCGCCGTCGCGGACGGAAAGCACGACGTCGCCTCGCTCACTTCCGCTGCCATGAGCACCCTCGTTTCCGCGGGGGCCCGCCCCGAGTACTGGGCCGTGGTGAACCCGGAAACCTTTGAGCCATTGTCCGTCGTGACCCCAGAGAGGTCGGCGCTGGCGATCGTAGCAGCGTGGGCCGGGGACGTTCGCCTGATCGACAACCAGGCCCTCACCGCGCTGAGCTGACCCCGAACGGCCGCGAGGGTCAGAAAGCGCCCACTCGGATACCTCCCGCTGTCTGGTCGGATGTGTCAGGCTTGAGGCCATGAGACGGATCCAGCCTCTGCGGGCCCTGGTCGGCGTCGTGCTCGTGGGCACGGTGGTGGGTGTCGGGGCCGTGGCCTGTTCGTCCAGTCCCACGGCACCATCCCAGACCAGGGGCTCGGGTGCGGACGCCGCCACACCGACGCCGGACGCGTCCTCGGCCGCTGTGGCCAGCAGCACCCCTGCGACGTCAGCGGCGGCGTCGAGTACTGCCGCGAGCAGTTCGGCTCCCACGCACGCGGATCCCACCTTTGCCACTCGACCGTCCAAGGCCGTCGCCGCCGGACAGGTCAGCGATGCGGTTACGGCACGTGCGGCGGGCAAGGGCGACACCAACGTCAAGTACACGGTTCAGGGCGATCTGGCCGCGGTGGTCACCGTGGACTGTTCCACGTGCACCGGTCCCGTGACCATCACCGGTCCGCAGCGCGTCGCAGCGTTCGGGACCGTTCCGAAGGGCGGTAGCGGCTCCTACTTGATGTCCCCGATGAAGAATCAGTCAGCGACCCAGGAAGTGTGGGTGCAGGCGCGCGGCCCGTGGAAGCTCACCGTCTCCAGCTGGAACACGGTGCCACGGGAATCGGGGACGGTTCACGGAAAGGGATCGAGGGTTTTCTGGGTGGACGGCAAGCACACGTCCGCCGTGCTGGAATGGAAGCGCAGCCGCCCCGGCGACAAGGTGCAGGCCCGGTACTTTCAGGCGGATACGAACCAGCCGCTCATGTTCGGTTCGGACGATCCGACCTACAAGGAACGTCAAGAGATCACCACCCCTGGCGTGATGTCCATCCAGACGGAAGGGGAATGGACCTTCACACCAGGACGCTGACGCTGCCACCGACCCAGGCTGGCGCCGACCTGGTCGTGGCGTATCCCTAGTCCTCGAGGCGCTTGACCCGCAGCCGCGACGCGTTGGCGATCACACTGACGCTGGAGAGGGCCATGGCCAGAGCGGCCAGCATGGGGGAGAACAGCACGCCGAGCGCCGGGTAGAGCACGCCCGCCGCGACAGGGATGCCGATCACGTTGTAGACGAACGCGAACACCAGGTTCTGCCGGATGTTGCCCATGGTCGCCTTCGACAGAGACCGCGCGCGAGCGATCCCCAACAGGTCCCCGGACAGCAGCGTGATGCCCGCGCTCTCCATGGCCACATCGGTGCCGGTCCCCATCGCGAGGCCGACGCGGGCGGCGGCCAGCGCCGGAGCGTCGTTCACGCCGTCGCCCGCCATGGCGACCGACCTGCCCTGGCTGGTCAGCTCGGCGATCGCGGCGGCCTTGTCCTCCGGCTGGACGTCGGCCCGGACCTCGTCGATGCCCAGCTCCTGGGCCACGGCCGTGGCCGTGGTCAGATTGTCCCCGGTCAGCATGACGACCTTGAGCCCCTGCTGGTGCAGCTGCTTCACGGCGGCGGGGGTGGTCTGCTTGATCGGGTCGGCGATCGCGAGGATCGCCTGCGGCGTTCCGTCCACGGCCACATAGATGGCCGTAGCGCCGTCGGCGCGCAGGGCGTCGGCGCGTGCGCGCACGTCGGCCATCTCCTGCCCGACGCCTACGAAGTCGGCATTGCCGACCAGCACCTTCCGCCCGTCCACGGCGGCGGCGACCCCGCCACCGGGGGCGGAATCGAAGTCGGAGGCGTGGGGGATGGCGATCCCGTCCTCGCGGGCGCGGGCCACGATGGCCTGCCCCAGGGGGTGTTCGGAGCCCGCCTCCACGGCGGCGGCCAGGGTCAGGATCTCGGATGGGTCGAGGTCTGCCAGGGTCTCGATGGAGGTGACGGCAGGGCGGCCCTCGGTGAGCGTGCCCGTCTTGTCCACCACCACGGTGTCGACCTTCTCCATGGCTTCGAGGGCCTGAGCGTCGCGGATGAGCACACCGTCCTTTGCGCCGCGGCCGACGCCGACCATGATGGACATGGGCGTGGCCAAGCCGAGGGCGCAGGGGCAGGCGACAATCAGCACGCTCACCGCGACGACCAGGGCATGCGCCAGGCGCGGCGTGGGACCCACAAGGATCCAGATCAGGAACGCAAGTACAGCGATGCCGATGACCACGGGCACGAAGACCGCGGAGACCTTGTCGACCAGGGACTGGATGGGGGCGCGCGAGCGCTGAGCCGAGGCCACCATGTCCACGATCCTGGACAGCATCGAATCCGCGCCGAGCTTCTCCGCGCGGACCACCAGCGAACCGGACCCGGCGACGGTCCCGCCGACCACCTGGTCGCCTTCGGATTTGCTCACGGGCAGGGGCTCGCCGGTGACCATGGATTCGTCCACGCTGCAGCGCCCGGACACCACGGTGCCGTCCACGGCGACCTTCTCACCGGGGCGGACCCGGACCAGGTCACCGACCTGCAGATCCTCCAGTGGGATCTCGGACTCATTGCCGTGCCCGTCGATCCGCCTGGCCGTGGCCGGTGCCAGATCCATCAGGGCACGGATGGCCCCGGAGGTGGACTCACGCGCGCGCAGTTCCAGCACCTGTCCAAGGGCCACGAGGGCGACGATCACGGACGCCGCCTCGAAATACACCTCGACCCGTCCGTGCATGCGCATGGAAGCTGGGAAGATGCCCGGGGTAAGGAGCGCCACCAGGCTGTAGACGTACGCCGCCCCCACACCCATCGAGACCAGTGTGAACATGTTCAGCGAGCGATGCCGAATGGAGGCCCAGCCGCGCTGGAAGAACGGCGCTGCTGCCCAGAACACCACCGGCGTGGCCAGGACGAACTGGATCCACTGCGACACTCCCATGGGGATCAGATCTCTGAGCCCGGGGATCATGGGGAAGAGCATGCCAAGGACAAGGATCGGCACGGACAGGACCGCGGAGATCCAAAAGCGTCGCGTCATCGAGGCGAGCTCAGGATTCGGCTCGGTGGTGGCGGTGGCGCGTTCAGGCTCAAGGGCCATGCCGCAGATGGGGCAGGCTCCCGGGCCGTCCTGACGCACCTGGGGGTGCATGGGGCAGGTGTAGATCACCGGGCCCGAACCGGCTGGGGGACTAGGGTACGGGGGCGGTCCTGCGTGATCATCATGCCCGTCCCCGTGGTCCACGTACCTTTCGGGCTGGGCCAGGAATTTAGTGTGGCAACTTTCAGAACAGAAGTAGTAGGTCTGCCCGTTCACGTCCTCGCTCGCCGCTGCCTGGGCAGGGTCCAGCGTCATACCGCAAACGGGATCGGTGACGAATTGCTTGGCCTTGGTGTCCATGGGTCCTGCTCCGCCTCCAATGATACCCCGGGGGGTATAATTGGCCATGGGGCGCAAGACTCAGAACAGGTTGGAGAAGCCGCCGTCCACCACCAGCGACTGCCCGGTGATGTAGGACGCACGGGGTGAGGCCAGGAACGCGATGGCCTCCGCGATCTCCTCCGGCTGCGCCCAACGACCCAGGGCCGTACGTTCGCCAACGAGTTGCTTGAAGCGGGCATCCTCCTGCAGGCCGGCGTTCACGGCAGTGGCGACCATCCCTGGTGCCACCGCGTTAACGCGGAAACCTCGTGGCCCCAGTTCGGTGGCCAGGGACCGTGTCATCCCCTCGATTCCAGCCTTGGCGGCGGCGTACCCCACGTCGCCGGCCCGTCCGCGAATAGCGGCGATGGAGGACACATTGACGATCGCTGCCACCGCAGCCGTGGGCACCTGTGAGACAAAGACCCGCGTCACGTCGTAAGCGGAGACCAGGTCGGCCTCCACCAACGCGGCGAACCCGTCCGTGTCCATGTTGGCGAGTCCGCGGCGATCGCGACCACCCACATTGTTGACCAGGATGTTCGGTCGCATCGACTCATCCAGTGCCGCGAAGGCTTCTGCGACGGCGGCGGGGGAGCAGACGTCGGCCACGAAGCCTTCCACCTTGCCGCCGCCGGCTTCTGCCACCGGACGCAGGGATTCAAGGACGGGAGCCAGGCGTGAGGCGGAACGCCCGTTCACCAGCACGCGGGCGCCTCGGGCGGCCAATAGCGAAGCGGTCGCCAGACCGATGCCGTCACGCGCGCCGGTGACCAGGGCCACCTGGCCGGCAAACTCGCCGTCGGGCATGGAACCCGCAGCGGCGGAGGCGGCACTCATTCTGCAGTGTGGTCCGCGGACGGCACCCGGGCCAGCGCGCGGGCCAGGACCTCGGGATCCAGGTGGGAGACGTTGGCTTCCGCGGGGAACGTCCGTGCCTGGACCTCTGCCGCATAGGTATCCAGCGCGGAACGCGCGGCGGCACCCAAGGATCCGAAATGGCGCGCGTGCCGTGGGGTGAAGTCCTCGTCCAAGCCCAAGAGGTCCTGCCACACCTGCACCTGGCCGTCGCAGCCGGGGCCGCCTCCGATGCCGATGGTGGGTACGTCCAGCCGGGAGCCGATGGCCTCCGCCAATTCCGTGGGGACCAGCTCCAGGACCATGCCCCACACGCCAGCCTTCTGGATGGCCAACGCATCGGTGAGCAGACGAACGGCAGCGGCCTCGTCCTTTCCCTGCACCTTGAGCCCCAGTGTGTTCACGGACTGTGGGGTGAATCCGAGGTGGCCCATGACGGGGATGCCGGCCTGCACCAGGCGGGAGATCAGCGGAACCATGTGGGCACCTCCCTCCAGCTTCACCGACTGTGCGCCGGTCTCGGCCATGATCCCGGTGGCGGCGCGCACGGCGTCGTCCTCGGTCGCCATGGCCACGAACGGGAGGTCCACCACCACGGGGACCGAGGAAGTCCCACGCACCACGGAGGAGGCGTGGTGGATCATGGCCTCCACCGTGACCGGCAGTGTGCTGTCATGTCCCAGCATCACGTTGCCCAGGGAATCACCCACCAGGATCACGTCCACGGCAGATCTCTCCACGAGTTTGGCGGAGGTGTAGTCGTAGGCGGTGACCATCACGATGGGGTCACCCCCGGTGGACTTTCGGTGTGCGAGTTTGCTCAGTGAAGTACGCACGGCGGTGTGGAACTCCTGGATCTTGGTGGGTGCGGGCGTTGACCACCATGCTACGCGGGTACCCAGAACGTGTGTTCCTGAGCCCCCCACCGGCTGCGTAACCCCCGTAGGCTGGAGGTCGTGAGCAGAATTCGAACGGCCGTGGTGATCGGCTCGGGTCCCAACGGGTTGGCGGCCGCGGTGGTCCTGGCGCGAGCCGGCCTGAAGGTCACGGTTCACGAGGGCGCAGCGTCGCACGGTGGTGGGGTGCGAACGGTCCCGTTCGGACCGGAGGGATTCCGTCGTGACGTCTGTTCTGCAGTGCACCCGTTGGTGCTTCCGGCACCGTTCTTCAAGGCGCTCGGCGTCACCAACGCCTTGGACGGCCTCCACTACGAGACCCCTGAGATCTCCTATGCCCATGCGCTGCGCCCCGGCCACGGTGTGGCCGCCTACCGCGACATCGAGGCGACCGCCCAAGCGCTGGGTGCGGACGGCGTAGCGTGGAAACACCTGTTGGGTCCGCTTTCCCGACAGATGGATGAGCTCGCGGACGTCGCGCTGAACCCCCTGGTACGAATCCCCCCGCATCCTTGGTTGACGCTGCGCTTCGGACTGCGCGTCCTTGAACAGGCCGGCCCACTGGGTGGTCTGCGTTGGCGCGGTGAGGAAGCCCCCGCTTTGCTCTCCGGGGCCTTGGCCCATGGCCTGGCCCGCGTTCCGTCATTCCCGGCGGCGGCCGCCGGCCTGGTGCTTGCAGCGGCCGCCCACGGCCCTGCAGGGTGGCCGGTCCCGCTGGGCGGCGCGCAGGTGCTCACCGACACCCTGATGTCCGACGTCGTGGCGCACGGAGGCTCGCTCGTCACCGGACGCTGGATCGAGTCCTTGGACGAGGTGCCCGACGATCTGGTGGTTGCCGATACGTCGGCCGCCGCGCTGGCGCGCTTGGGTGGGCGGGCTCTGCCCGCCCGCTATCGCCGCAAGCTGGAGCGCACCCGGTATGGGGCGGGGATCTCCAAGATCGACGTCGCGCTGTCAGGGCCCGTGCCGTGGAGCGATCCGATGCTGGCGAAGGCGCCCACGGTGCATGTGGGAGGGACGTTTGCTCACGTGGCGGGGGCGGAGGCCGAGGTGGCCAAGGGGCGTTTCCCGGCCGAACCGTTCGTGCTCGCGGTGCAGCCCAGCGTCGTGGATCCCTCCAGGGCTCCCGAGGGCGAACACGTTCTGTGGGCCTACTGTCATTCGCCCGCGGGCAACGACCGTGATCAGACCGAGCTGCTGCTGGACATCCTCGAGGCCCATGCGCCAGGGTTGCGAGAGAGAGTGTTGCACGTGCAGCACACCTCGGCTGCGGCCTCCGAGGAGTACAACCCCAACTACGTCGGCGGGGACATCGCCTCCGGCGCACTGGGCCTCACAACGATGATCGCGCGCCCGATTCTGGCAACGGCTCCATGGCGTACCCCGGTCAAGAATCTCTATTTGGGTTCCGGTTCCTCCGTTCCCGGCCCCGGCGTTCACGGCATGAGCGGATACCTGGCCGCGCTCACGGCGTTGGTCGATCACGGGATCCCGGTGCCGGAGGAGTTCCGTTGATCCGTCGCAGCTTTGTCGTTCCCAGGCCAGCCGAAGCCGGTCCGGGAGGTCCACTCGGCGCTTGGCGTTGAGTTTGGAACGTGATTTCTCCGCCCGAACAGACCTAGGCTTGTCTGGCTTATCACTGCACGTCACCGATTGCCCCGTGCACGGTGACACACCTGACGAGAAGGGACCTGACGTGGGTCACCCAGCCAAGGACTCCGCGAAGGAGACGCACCGGGGGGCCAGCCCGGACTCGCGGGCCAACCAGGCTCCTGCCGCTGAGGACGAGAGCGCCGCAGCAGAGGAGACCGCTCGGCCCGCCGAACGGTCCCAGCTCAAGAAGCGCAGCTGGTGGGTCCGCGGCATCATGGTCGCGGCCGCCGCGTTCACGGCCTGGCACGTCTTCGCCAGTTTCCTCTGGATCGCCCCCGCAGGGCCGGCCCGCAACGTGATCCCGGGGGACGCCCTCAGCAACTACATGCTTCCAGTGTTTGGACAGTCCTGGTCGGTGTTCGCCCCGGAACCCATCAACGGCGACAACCGCATGTTCGTGCGCGCCGTGGTGAAGGCGGGCGATGAGGAGATCACGAAGGACTGGATCCCGGTGACCGACATCGAGACCCAGATGATGACACACAAGCTCTTTCCAGCACGCGCGGCGGGACAATCCATCAGCCTGGCCTCGGACTACCGGTCCGCGTACCAGAAGCTGGACAACGAACAGCAGCGCATCGCCGGTCTGAACTACTACAACGACGACTGGTCCAACCGGCTCTCATCCACGCTCAAGGACCCCGTGGACAAGAACGGGAAGAAAGTCATCACCGAGAACGCCGGCATGGTTCCCGGATATATCGAGGCCGACTTCCGTGCGGTGCGGTACTCGACTCAGGTGGCCCGTGCCGTATGGGGCAAGGATGTGGTGCGGGTGCAATACCGCATGGAACGCCAGAACGTGATCCCCTTCGCCCAGCGCAACGACGCCAACGCCGAGCGCCCCGAAGTCCAGTACACCCCCACGGGTTGGCGCGGAATTCAAGTGGCCGCCCATCAGAACGATGAGGACTTCGCCAAGACGTTCCGCCGCCTGTACCAGCAGTACGATGAGAACAACTCGTGAGCACCGCACAGAAGAACGAGCCGGAGCGCGGTACGTCCGTCGCCGCAGGCGCCGGTGAGGCCGCCGAGGCGGCAAGGCACGACGTCGGGCAGTCGGTTCAGGTGGTAGGTGTCCTTTCGTTGGTGACCAGGTTCGGTCGTTTCCTCGCCAGCGCGGTCAAGGCACTGCTGACCCTGCTGGGGCGCACCACTGTGCGCGTCTACGCGTTCTGTGAGAATTGGCTGCTGGACGGGAAGAAGGCAGCCCACGGTCTCGCGGTGACCCGCATGATGTTCGGTGTGGTGGGTATCGGCCTGTTGGCCACGAACTGGCGCACTCGCCTGTACACGTTCGGACCCGGCTCCATGTGGAACGGCGAATACGTTGCCTCGGACTCGGACTTCCCCCGGATCTGGGCCTTCTCCCTGTTCCACAAGCTCTCCATCCATGGCGGCTGGTACACGTTCTTCTACCTGCTGCTCGGCGTCCTGGCCGTGCTGATCATGGTCGGTTACCGCTTCAAGCTGGTGTTGCCGCTCTACTTCTTCGGCTGGGTGTCCTTCATCGAGGCCAATGACATGTTGGGCGATCAGGGCGACAACATGTACCGCATCGCCCTGCTGCTGCTGTTCTTCGCGGATCCGTGCAGGGTCTGGTCTTTGGACGCGCGACGGCGCCGCAAGCTGGCCGCGCTGCCCACCGGTACCGGCAAGGGACGCCGTGGCCCGTGGCCGTTGCATGTCTGGCGCGGTGAACCGATCTTCGAATCGAAGCCGGAGATCGGGGCCCTGTTCAACAACCTCGCGCTGATCGCCCTGAGCGCCCAGGTTTGCTTCGTGTATGCCTCCGGTGCCTTGTACAAGGCGGGCGGCAAGCCCTGGCAGGAGGGCTGGGCCGTGTACGACCCGCTGCACACCGTGCAGTTCGGCACCTGGCCGGAACTGTCCACCCTTGCGACCGCCTTCGGCATCACTGTGGCTCTTGCCAGCTGGGGTTCCATCATCATCCAGTTCTGCTTCCCAGCCATGCTGTTGACCCACCCCACCCGCGTGATCGCCCTGATCGGCATCATGGGCTTCCACCTGGGTATCGCTGTACTGATGGGCCTGCCCTGGTTCTCCCTGGCCATGATCGCCATCGACTTCATCTTCGTGACGGAGAAATCGTGGACCGCGGCCGCAGCTCATACGCGTCGGCTCTGGACGAAGGCGGCCTGATCCGGATCCGCTGACTACGGACTCTCGTTTCGTGAGGACGGCATCTGGGCCCGGTAGCGCCGGCTGCATGGTGTGGATCTCTACTGGTAGTGGTGGACAAAAGTGCTGAGCGACCATCGGAAAACTACGCAGGGCAGTGCCATCGGGTTCACGAAAATACGGATGATCAAACCATCACGCTGTTCCGTTTATCAAGGGACTTTTATCGAACGCTGATACATAACAATGTATTGAATAAAGGGGTAGGCATCTACTGATATCAAGGATCTTACGTTGACAGTTTCTGTGATCTTCATTAGGATGGACTGTGCCCCTTGATGGCGTGCGGTCGCCGTCGATCCTCAGGGGTTCTGCAAAACTCTTGATGGAACGGAGACGGAATGTCGTTATCACGGGGGCGTTCGCGGCCCAAGACGGCCCTGCACGCCGGCGCCACTCGTAGGAGCCGGGGTCGCGGCAGTGCGGTGGTCGCACTGTCGGTAGCACTGCTGGCCGGTTTGTGCGCGGGCCCGGCGATGGCAGACCAATCCGAGTCCGAGACGCCACGGCAGGCCACCCCGATCGCCGAGGCGACGGACGAAGGCGCGCCGCAGGACGCAGCGGACTCCCCGGCCTCCGCCGAGGCCGGCGACTCCGCTGTCTCAAAGGCCACGACGAAGGCAGACGAGGACAAGAAACCCGCGACGTCGGGAGATGATGCTTCCTCCGAGACCGCGGCATCCCCACGCGCCGAGATCGGACCCCTGGCCGCGGCGATCCCGCTGCAGTGCACCGCGGGGACCGTCTACTCCGTGTCTGGCTCCGGGCAGCTCTACCAGATCACGAACGGCAACAGGACGGCGGTCGGCAACGCGGCCTCAGGCGTCAGCAGCTTCAATGGTGTCGGCATCGGCTCCAACGGATCCGTGGCCTATGCCTATGAGCGGTCCAACAACAGTCGAACGGCCAGGATCTACAAGTACGACGTCGGCACGGGGACCTGGTCGAAGACAGGCGTGTCCAGAAACCTGGAGAGCACGGACGAGTTCTCCGGTTTCCTGGTAGCCGGTGCCGTGGACCTGAAGACGGGCGAGTACTACTTCGGTGGGTTCCAATCCAGCGGTTGGGGATGGAACCGGGTTCAGACCTTCCGGATTTGGAAGTACTCACCCACCACGGGGGCAATCACCTATGTCGGGGCCACCCAGACAGACCAAGGTGTTGGAAGCGCGACATCTTCGAACGGCGACATTGCCTTCGACTCCAACGGCAACCTCTTCATCGTGCGGGGCAACGGGAACACCACTACGGTGTACTCGGTCACCGCGGCCAGCCTGGCTGCGGCCAACGGCGGCACCATCATCTCCTCGAAGTCCGGTGACTACACGACCTCCAACAATGTCAACGGCGTGGCCTTCGACGCTTCCGGTAAGGCCTATCTGGGGTCCGGCTCTACTCTTGAGAGTTTCACGATGCCGGATTGGAGCGGCAAGGCCACGGTGACCAATCAGCTGCAGTCCAGCACCGATCTGGCGTCCTGCTCGTCGCCCGCCACCATCACCTTGCGGAAGGCACTGGACGGTGACCGTTACCTTGATGCTGACCAGTTCGAACTGGAGCTGAAGGCCGGCGGCACCTCGCTGGGTACGGCGACGACCGAGGGCTCTACCTCGGGTGTGCAGCACCAGATCGTGGGTCCCTTCCCGGTTGCAGGGTCCACCACGGTGTCCTTCTCCGAGGCCGGTGCCGATGACACGGACCTGGGCAATTACACGTCCTCCGCCGTCTGCACGGCGGACGGCAGTCCTCTGGCCGTGAACAACAACAAGGGCACCAGCGGCACAACCACTGTTCCGACGTCCGCGAAGGCCGTGGTGTGCACCATCACCAACAAAGCCAAGGCGAAGTCCACACTGAGCGTGGTGAAGAACTTCACCGGACGTGTGAATGCCGACGACCAGGTCAAGCTTTTGGCCACGGACACGGTGACCAATTCTGCGGTGGGCACGCCGGCCACGACCACGGGTCACGCCGATGGCGTGCAGGCGCAGAAGGTGGGGCCGGCGGACATCCTGACCGGTTCCGGACACAACTACTCGATTCAGGAATCCTCCGTCGGTGGCCTGGACTTCTCCAAGTACGACACCTCGTACAAGTGCATCGATACGGCCCATGGCAACGCCGTGCTGAAGCAAGGAAACGTGACCACCACGGGTTCCTCGCGTGCTGTGGACTTGGGATCCATCTCCGCCGCCGACGACGAAAAGGTCAGGGCGTTGGAATGCATGTTCACAAACACGCCCAAAACCGCCCAGCTGACTTTGGTGAAGAAGGTAGAGAACTCCCACAACGGTGACAAGGCCGCCGCGGACTGGAACACCAAGCTGCACGCCGAGCCCTCCTCCGGGAACACCCTTAACTTCGCCACCGGTGAGACCAAGACGGTGCAGCCTGGAACGTTCACGCTGTCGGAGGATCAGCTGCCCGGATACGAGCAGCAGAACCTGATCTGCACCGGCTCCGAGCTGAAGGACGGCAAAGTCACCGTCACGGCCGGGGATAAGGCCACCTGTACCTTCACCAACGTGGACAAGGCTGGCGGGGTGACCTGGTCCAAGGACGACGGCCACGGGACCCTTTTGGGTGACTCCGAGTGGACGCTGACCGGCCCGGGCGGCGCCTCCACCACCATCAAGGACTGCACCGGAGCACCCTGTGCAGCCGGTGGAGATCAGGATCCTGTCAAGGGCAAGTTCAAGCTGACCGGGCTGGATTGGGGCGACTACGTACTGGTGGAATCCAAGGCCCCGGCGGGATACGTCCTGGATTCCACGGAACACTCGTTCACCATCACGGGCGCTCAGCTGGTCAAGGCCTTCGACACCTCGTTCAAGAATGATCAAGCAGAGTCGCCGACCCTGCCGCTGACCGGCGGCACCGGAACGGACGCCTTCCTCATCGCAGGCGGCCTGATCCTGGTGGCCGGGGCAGGGACGGGCGCCGTCCTGACCCTGCGTCGCCGCAAGGGTCGCAACGGCTGAGCGATTCAGCCATGACGCTCGGTGCCGCCTCCTGAGGGGCGGCACCGAGCCCCACCAAGACTTCCTTCACACGAAGACCGACGGCGCGCTCATAGCACGTCACGTCACCCACCCGGGTAAGGCCGTAGCGGTCTGATCCCCATGCAGAAAGATCACTGAAGATATGAAGAACGCAAAGTTCGGGCTCGGCCGGCGCCTCGCCGTTGTGCTCGGTGCTCTGGCACTGACCGCTACCGGTGCAGCCGGTGCGGCCAATGCGGCCGACGTTTCCGCAGGCAACATCGATCCGGATCAGGCCACCACGCTGACCATCCACAAGCACTCCGGTACACAGGGCAAGGCCGGAGATGGCACGCCGCAGAACATCACTAACCCCGCTCTGGCTGGCGTGACCTTCTCCATCCAGAAGGTCGAGTCCAAGAATGGCGCAGCCATCGACCTGGACACCGCAGCCGGGTGGGACCTCATCTCCGGGGTCAAGGCCGAGGATGTGACCGCATCCCCGTCCGCCTACAAGCTCGGTACCGCAGTCACCGACGAGACCCATTCCAACGGCGAGATCTCCAAGACCCTGGATCACGGCCTGTACCTGGTCACCGAGACCGATGCCCCGGCCAACGTGGTCTCCAAGGCGGCTCCGTTCCTGGTGACCCTGCCGCTGTCGCAGAACAACGGCTCCTGGCTCTACGACGTGCACGTCTACCCGAAGAACCAGCTGCAGGACAAGCCAGAGAAGACCGTGAGCGAGCCGACCGCTCCGGTGCTGGGCTCCGACGTCACCTGGGATATCACCGCCAAGGTTCCCGCGCTGAACAAGGAAGACACACTGTCCTCCTTCGCGGTCACCGATACCCTCGACCCCCGTCTTCAGTACAAGTCCGTAGCCGTTGAGAGCAAGACCGAGGGCACCGATTACACGGTGACCGTGGACGGCCAGAAGGTGACCGTCACCTTCGACGCCTCCAAGCTCTCCGTCGGTGACGTGAAGATCAAGCTCACCACCACGGTGAAGACCCTGGGTACCGGCGTCATCGAGAACACCGCCACACAGTTCGTCAACGATCCCAAGCAGGACCACGGCACCGAGACCAACACCCCCAAGACCAAGTGGGGTGACCTGGAGATCACCAAGATCGCCAAGGGCGATGAGTCCAAGACTCTGGCCGGTGCAGAGTTCGAGGTCTACTCCGACGCTGAGGGCAAGAACAAGGTCGGCACCATCACCACCGGCTCCAACGGCAAGGCCAGCATCTCCCTCTACGTCGGTAAGGATTCCGAGCCCGACAACCGCGACTACTGGATCAAGGAGACCAAGGCTCCCGCTGGCTACGTCCTGGACGGCACCATCAAGAAGGTCACCGTGAAGGTCGGCGAGACCGCTTCCACCAAATACAGCATCGAGAACACGCAGCAGGACCACCCGGAGCTGCCGCTGACCGGCGCCAACGGTCAGATGTTGGCCATCATCGCCGGCTCCGCCCTGGTGCTGTTGGCTGCCGGCTCCGCCCTCGTGGTGAACCGTCGCCGCCACGCTGCACAGCGCTGAGAACCGGAAGGTTCACGGTAGCGCATGAGTCTGACTGACTCGGCCGAGGCCCCGTCCACCCGCAAGGGTGGACGGGGCCGGTGGCGTTTCCCCTGGCCGGCCGCGATCGTCGCACTCGTGGCGCTGGTGGGTATCAGCGTGGTGTCCTACCCGAACGTGGCCCAGTGGTTCCATCAGCGTGATCAGTCCCTCATCGTGGGCGACTCCATGAACGTGAACAACGATGAACGCGCCCAGGCGAACGCGCAACAGATCGCCCTGGCCCACAAGTACAACGATGCGCTCTCCTCAGGGGCAGTGTTGGAGAAGGACCACCGCCTGCCCACCGGGTCCGGACAAGCCACGGGCGCCACTGCAGAGCTGCCGGACTACGAGGACATTCTCAACAACGGCTCCACGGATTCCGTCATGGCTCGCCTACAAATCCGAGGGATCAAGCTGGATCTTCCCGTGTACCACGGAACCAGCGACGAGACCCTGTTGAAGGGCGTCGGGCACTTGGAAGGCACCAGCCTGCCCGTGGGCGGGCAAGGGACGCATTCCGTCCTCACCGGGCATCGTGGCCTCGCGGACTCGGAGATGTTCACCCGGTTGAACGAGGTCTCCACCGGTGACACGTTCTCCGTCTCCACCTTCGGTGAGGTCCTGACCTACCGGGTGGTCTCGACCAAGGTCGTGGATCCCTCCGACACCGCAGCGTTGAAGGCGGAATCCGGTAAGGACCTGATGACGCTGGTGACCTGCACACCGCTCGGGATCAATTCCCAGCGGATCCTCGTCACCGGCGAACGCGTACACCCGACGCCGCAGAAGGACATCGACGCTGCGGCCAAGGACCCCACCATTCCCGGATTCCCCTGGTGGGTTCTCTGGCTCTCCGGAGCACTCGTTGCCGCCATCGTCTATGTCTGGCGCTCTGGCTTCCCGGCCACACCGCGCGGCAAACGGAAGCGTCAGGGCAAGCACAGCTAGTGCTTCCCGGGGCGCGCCTGGGCGCCGCGATCGCGGCGCTGGGCCGCGCCCGTCGTGCACCCGGTGCGGGGTGGTGACCAGTGTCCGACGGCGTGGGGCGCGATCAGCGCACGCCACGCAGCAGACGGCCAACGCCGATCGCCACGCCGAGCGAGAGCAGGGCGGCGATGCCGGCCGTCAGCGAGACGCCGGAATCGAAGGCGTGTGCCGCGGAATCCACCAAGGAGGACGCCTGCTCGGTCGAGACTGCGCCGATCTCCAGGGCAACATCGTGGGCGCCGGCCAGGGTCTCCTGCGCCTGGTGACCCTGCTCCGCCGTCAGGCCACCCGGAAGGTGGAGATGAGCTGCGTAGAAGGCGTTGAGCAACCCGCCCAGGACCGCGGTACCGAGCACCGAGCCAACCTCGTATGCGGTCTCGGAGATCGCGGAGGCCGCGCCGGCCTTGGATGCGGGAACGGCGGAGAGCGCCAGGTCGTTGGAGATGGTCTCGGAGAAGCCCACGCCGATGCCCAGCAGGATGAAGGAGATCATGGGGACCCAGAGGCCGCCCATATGACCCATGACAGCAAGCACACCGTACGCTGCGACGTTCACGCCGACGCCGAGCACCATGGCGGGCACGCGGCCCACGCGCTTGGCGATCGGGACCACCACGAGGCCGGAGCAGAACATGACGATCAGACCCGGCAGCATGAAGTTCGCTGCGGCGGCCGGCTTCAGGCCCTCCACCAACTGCAGGTGTTGGGTCAGGTAGTACATGAACCCGACCATGGAGAACAGGCTCATCATGTTCACCACGAGGGGGCCGGAGAAGGCCCTGCGTTTGAATAGACGCACGTCAAGCATTGGTGCCTTGCGGCCCAATTGCCGCATCACGAAGGCATAGCCGAGCACCACGCCCACGATGAGGGCTCCCAGGGCGATGTACCAGGGTTCACCGGTGGCGAAGGCCTTGATGCCAAAAGTCACCGGGAGCAGTGCGCCGACCACCAGCAGGATGGAGATCGGGTCCATGGGCCCCGGCTGCGGGTCCTTGGATTCCGGGATCAACCAGTGGGACAAAGCGAGCAGCGGGATCAGGATCGGCACGCTGATTAGGAAGACGGAACCCCAGGAGAAGTGCTGCAGCAGCCAGCCTCCCACCACGGGGCCGGCAGCGGCGCCGGCGGAGAACATCGAGGCGTACAGCGCCACGGCGGTGGTGCGTTCCTTGGGATCCGTGAAGATGTTGCGGATCAGAGACAGTGTGGCCGGCATCAGCATGGAACCGAAGATGGCTTGTCCGGCGCGTAGGCCGATGAGGATCGCTGAGGTGGGGGAGAACGCCGCAGCCACGGAGACCAGAGCGAAGCCCACACCGCCAATGAGCAGGACGCGGCGGCGGCCGATGCGGTCGCCCAGGTTGCCCATGGGGACCAGGAATCCGGCCAGGATCAGCGGGTAGATGTCGATCATCCACAGCTGCTGCGTTCCGGTGGAGTCCAACGCCGCGCCGATCTGGGGCAGGGCGAAGGTGAGCACGTTGTTGTCGATGGATACCAGGAGGACTGGGAGCATCAGCAAGGCCAACGCGGACCAGCGGCGCCAGGCCGGGCCTGCCGGTCGCTGAGTCGAAGCGGAAGGACCGTCCGCAGTGTTGGCGCCGACCACGGGAATCTGGCCCGTGGCGAGCGCGAGGCGTTCCTCGTGGGGGTAGGCCGGGGCGCCCGCGATGGGGATGGACCCGGTCACGGGCGCGGGTTCCTGCGTGTGTGCAGAGGCCGCGGGGCGCTTGGAGCCAATCGGGGTGCGGGCGGACATGGGCTCTTCCTTGGAGTCGGGGACGTGGTGGTGTTTCGGCTGATCCGCTCGTGGGGATCAAAGCCAAATGCGCACCGAGGTGCGCACCCCGATAACTGTACCGTCTGGACGGTTTGGTGACGACTCCGGGATGAGTGAGCTTCGTCGCGAACACGAATCCGCGGCTGGGGGCGTCTACCATCGAAGACATGTCCAGACCTCCGGCAGCACGTGAGAAACTCCTCGACGCCTATGCGGAACTCTTGCGTGATGAAGGGGAACGCGCCGCGACCCTCGAAGCCGTTGCGGGCAAGGCCGGGGTCTCCAAGGGTGGCTTGCTCTACCACTTCAAGACCAAGGAAGCATTGGCCGAGGCGCTGTCGGAGCAGATGCTCCAGCTGGGCCGTGCTGACGTAGAGAAGATGCGCTCAGCACCGGACGGTCCAAGCGAGTACTACGTGCGCACGTCGGTGAACACCAAATCACGCTTCGACGTGACGTACGCGGCCATGATCCGGCTGCTGCAGGCGGATGTCTCCGCGGCCAAGAATGCTATCGAGACCATTCACACCTGGTGGTTGGAGCTGGTCCTAGAGGAGGTCGGGGACCCCTCCGTGGCTGAGACCATCTTGCTCATCGGGGACGGCCTCTACTCCTACGCGGCGCTACCGGGAGAGTTGAACCGCCCAGAGGCCGGCGGGGATATGGACGGGCTCGTGGCGCAGGTGAAGGTGCTCAAGGCCGCTGTGGGGCGCTAGAACACCCAAGCACTCAGACCAGGGAGTGCGGGTGCTCCTCGCTGCGCGGGAAGGCGCGACCAGTGATCTGGTTCGCGGTGATCCGCACGAAGTTGCGCTTTACAGTGGGAGCAAACGTCTCCAGGCCCAACGTCTCTGCGGCGTCGATCTCCGCCTCGGTCTGAAGCTGCTTGGCGCTGCCGCGCACGATGACGGACCAGGCATCCGTGTCCGTGTAGGAATCCACCTCGAAGAGCACTTCGTCGCTCAGGGTGAGCTCAACGAGCTTGTTGCCCTCGGCGGTGCGGAAGACCACGGATTCGCCGTCCACCACGTAGTTGATGGGGAAGATGTCGATGATGCCGGCGGCGTTGGTGACGATGCGGCCCAGAGATTGGGTACCCAACTTTTCCCAGCAGGTCTCTGCGGCCAGTTCCGTGATCGGGTCCTGTGTAGTCATGTCTCCATTGTGCACCCGTGGGCAACACGCGTCGATGGGGCTTGCCGCCAGAACGGCCCGGTTGCGGAGGCCGATCGTCACGGTGTTCTTTTCGTCGTGAGTCGGAGTGTGTCTAAGTAGTTCATGTCGCGTCACGGGGTGGTCATGTGTGGCGGCTACAGTTCCCTTGAACTGACGCTGCGGTTCGTCGATCTGTGCCGTTCGGCGTCTGGCCTTCAACGTCTTGCTTTCAACCTGAGAGGACCTACGAGACCTGTGAGCACGTCTGCGCATCGTGAACGCTGGGAGGAGGATCCCAATCGTCCCCTGACCCGGAGACGGTTGGTGGCTGCTGCCCTGGATCTGGTGGACGAGGGGCATGAGGATCTGCTGTCCATGCGGATGTTGGCCAAACGCGTTGGCCGCCAGGTCAGTTCGCTCTACAACCACGTCACCAACCGCGCCGAGCTCGTGGAGATGATGCGAGCTCATCTGGTGGAGAGCGTCGACGTGACCGGGTTCGCGGATGCGCCGTGGAACACGGCGCTGGAGCGCTGGGCCCGTTCCTACTTCGAGGCCATGGCGGAGCACCCTTATCTCGGTCGGCTACTGGCCTCCACACCCCCGCAGGACCCGTCCACCATGAGGATGTATGAGACCGTTGCCGCGGG
Source organism: Galactobacter sp. (assembly GCA_052108535.1). GTDB lineage: Bacteria > Actinomycetota > Actinomycetes > Actinomycetales > Micrococcaceae > Galactobacter. Next base: position 21,524 of record JBQDZM010000034.1, read on the forward strand.
GCTCGTCGCCGCCGGATGGGACCAGTCTCAGGTCGTGGCGGTACTCCGCACCGTCGAGTCGCTGGTGATCGGTTCGGTGCAGGATCTAACGGGACCAGAGGCGGGGTTGCACAGCGGCGAGGTCGACGAGGGACTGGCCACGTTGTCGGTCGCGCTGTCGCCGGACACCATCGGCACCAACACGGCGGTTGCGGCCTTCGACCTCGGCATGACGGCCATCGTGGACGGACTCACGCGGCTTCCGGGAGCCCCTTCGGTCTCCTGACGTCCTGGCCATCTGATGGCCGCGCACATAGAAGGAGTCCGCCATGGCCACCACTCGATACGATCTGACCGGTTCCTCGGTGCTCGTCACCGGAGCAGGCTCGGGGATCGGACGGGCCACGGCCCAAGCCTTCCTGGCACAAGGCGCCCGAGTCGCACTCCTGGGCTGGCGGGCCGATGCCCTGCAGGAAACCGCTGAGGCCTTCCCTGATGGGCAGGTCATGGTTCTCCCCGTGGATGTCACCGACGAACAGGCCTTGTTGCGCGCGGTGGGCCAGGTCGTGGAGGCCTGGGGAGGCCTCGATACCGTGGTAGCCAACGCCGGACTGTCTCTGGCTGGCCGCATCGACGAACTCGACGAGTCGTCCTGGACCGCGATGCGTAGTCTCAACCTGGACGCGGTGATCTCCCTGGCCCGGGCCACGGTGGACTCGCTGCGCCGATCCAAGGGCAGCTTCATCGCGATCTCCTCGATCGCGGCACTCGGCGGGGACTGGAACCAGACCGGGTACAACGCCACGAAGGCGGCTGTGAACGCCCTGGTTCAGTCCATGGCCCTCGATCTCGGGATGGACGGAGTGCGCGTCAACGCGATCGCACCGGGCTTCACCGCGACCGTCCAGACGCGGGAACGCCTGGAGGATCCCGAGTTCCGCACCAAACTCCTGGACCGGATCGGTCTGCAGCGGGAAGGAACGCCGGAGGACGTGGCCCGCGCGGCGCTCTTCCTCGCCAGCGCCGACGCGTCCTACATCACCGGTGTGGTCCTGCCCGTGGACGGCGGCACCAGTGCCGCCAATGGGGCGCCGCGGCCGCTCTGATGGGGCGCCGTTAGGCGCGCTGATGGGGCGCGGTTAGCCGCCGTAGAGCGCAGAACGTTCCTGCGCTCTACGGCGCTTACGCGCCGAGCGTGGTTCCGGTTGTTCATCCGCGGGGAGGGCCGTGTCGGGGCTGGAAGCGATGAACGCGTTCAACCAACGCGCCTTGGGGTCGGCATCGACGAGTAGTGCCTTCACCAACAATGTGGCGGGCAGAGCCAACAGCGCTCCCAGAGGTCCAATGAAGACCACCCAGAAGAGCAGGGACAGGAACGAGATGGTTCCTGTGACTCCGACCGTCTCGCCCGTGATCTTGGGCTGGATGAGCACCTGGATGACGAAGTTGAGCAGGCAGTACACCACCACTACGGTCAGCGCCGGCTGCCAGCCTCCATCCAGCAGTGCCAGCAGGGCGGGCGGCACCAGGCCGACCACGAAGCCGATGTTCGGGATGTAGTTGGTGACGAACGCCAGCACACCCCACACCCAGATCAGGGGGACACCGATGATCGCCAAGGCGGCCACGTCCAACAGCGCCACGATGAGTCCGAAGAGGGTCGCCACCACCCAGTAGCGTCGCACGCCGGTGGAGAAGTCCATCACCACGGCCAGTGCCCGCGGCTGCACCACGCGGAGCAGCTTCATGCGGGAACCCATCGATGGAGTGTCCATGGCCATGAAGAAGGTGGCCATGAGCAAGGTGGCCAGCAGGGACACGATGGACGTGATGTTCCCGAGGATCGGGCCGATCAAGGACATGACATCGCCCGGGTTGATGGAACCCAGGGCGGTGTTGACCCACTGAACGTCCAGACCGAAGGTGCCAGCGATGTTCACGATCTGGAACCAGAGGGTGGTGAATTCCTGGTTGTACTGCGGCAGCGCCTTGATCAGCTCAAGCAGGGCCCAGATACAGCCCCAGATGAAGCCGATCAGGATGGCCAGCACCGCGATCAGGGACACCGTGGCCGCGATGAATCGAGGCATCACGCGCGCCAACAAGCGGTGGATGGGCTGTACCGCGATCATGAGATTCAGGCCAAGGAAGAAGGGCCCGATGATGGAACTCAAGTCCTTGATCAGGTACAACACCACGACGGTAGCGGCCACACCGAGCGTGACCGCCACGAAACGCGGCATGGCGTACTGGGACTTCTTCTCCTCCTCCAGTCGCTTCTCGCCGGCCGAGGCGGTGATCTCCGGATCCGGCACGGAACCATCGAGGCGGGTCACACCGCGCTGACGAATGACGGCGGGTTCGGGTCGGTTCGGGGCGTCGCTCGTGGTCGCCGGGTCCTCTGGGGCCTCCGGGTCCGTCGCGCTGATGGCGCTGGCGGCGCTGGCGGTGCCGACGGTGCTGGCGCCAACGGCACCGGTAGAAGGAGAGCTGGGCGCGGCCGTCGGCCCGGTGGGATGGACCGGTGCCGTGGGATCGATCTGTTGGGACTGGACGGAGCTGGCAGAGAACGATTCCGCGTCGTCCGGGACAGGAACCTGGCCCGTGGACGGGCTCGCCTCATCATCCGGACGCTTGTCCTGCGCTGGCTGCTCGTCGCCCCAAGGGGTGGTCATGGGTGGTGTCCTCGTTGCTGGGTGATCCTACGATGTCGCCAGTCTAGGCTGCGGGCATGCTGGATCAACGAGTTGCTGACGTCCCGATTTGGAGTGTGGCTCGGCCGTGCTGTAGAGTCTTTTCTCGGTCGAAACACCGAATTTTCGGTGCGGAAACCACCCAATCTGGGGGTATGGCGCAGTTGGTAGCGCGTCTGCATGGCATGCAGAAGGTCAGGGGTTCGAATCCCCTTACCTCCACGTAAAGTTGAACGTTCGAACCTTGCCCCGCGTGATCGCGGGGCAAGGTTCTTTCGTTGCGTGGCCTGGGGATGGCCTCGAGGATCGTCGCGATCGTCCGGGCTGGTTCGAGGGCGGCTTGGTCTTCTTCATCGATGGTGATGCGGTCGAATAGTGCCCGGTTGAGCATCCGTCGTTCGGCGGGTTCGGCCTTCGCGTACACGTCACCGATGTCGGTGAGGAGGCCGAGGATCGCGCCGAGCCCGATCCTCGCGTTGTCGTAGGTCGTCGCGAGGGTGTCGAGCCGGTTCGTGATGGCGTGGAGGCTCGCGCGGATGCGGTCCTGTTCGGTTTTGAGGAGGTCGATGGGGATCGCGTCGGCGTAGTGGGCTTGGAGGAGTTTGACCTGTTCGGCTTCGAGCTTGGCCTTCTGCCCGGCAAGCAGAGTCCGTTCGTCGCTGGTCGATTCGGCGAGGGCGTCGAAGACCTGCCCGAGCACGGCCTTGATCTGTTCGGCTTCGTCGTCGGTGACGGAGACGTGCTGGTAGCGGTTCTCGATGCTCTGCTCGACGCGGTGGACGAGGATGGCGGTGCGCTGGCAGTCGTTGCGCTTGAACCGGCGGCCGGTGCAGGTGAAGTAGTCGTAGGCGACGCCCTGATGGTTGCGGGGACGCTCGAACATGAGCTTCTTCCCGCAGCCGCAGTAGATCGAGCCTTTGAGGTAGTGGTCGTACTTCTGCGGCTTGTCGCCGGTGACGTGGTTCTGCTGGAGGATCGTCTGCACCTGCGCGAACGTCTCCGGGGTCACGAGTAGCTGATGGGTGCCGGGGTAGGTGACCTCGCGGAACGTGACGATGCCCTGGTAGTAGGGGTTCGTGAGGATCTTGTGCAGCCCCGTGGTCGTGACCGGCTTCGCGGGGAACGTCGGCGTGGGCCGGGTGACAAGGCCGCGGGTCTCCAGCTCCCGGGCGAGCTTCGATACGGACCAGTCGCCGGTGGCGTAGGCGGTGAACGCGAACCGGATCAGGTCGGCCCGGTCGGGGTCGAGTTGCACGTCGCGTACCTCGTGCCCGTTCGCATCGGTGAGGCGGACGTTGAGGTAGCCGATGGGCGCCTTGTGCGGGGTGCCGCCGATGGAGGCCTTCTGCACGAGACCCTTGGTGACTTCTTGGGCGAGGTTCAAGCTGTAGAACTCCGCGATGGAGGCCATGATGCCGTGCATGAGCATCCCGGAGGGCGTCTCATCGATGTTCTCCATCACCGAGACCAGGGTGACTCCGGCCTGGCGGAGTGTGGCGTGGATGATCGCGTCATCGAGCCGGTTTCGGGCGATCCGGTCGACCTTGTTGATGATGCAGTACCTGACGGGATGCTCGGCGAGGTAGTCCAGCATCTCCTGGAGGGCTTTGCGGCGGGCGGTCTTGCCGGACTCGCCAGGCTCGATGAACTCCTTGACGATGACCGCACCGAGCTGCTCGGCCTTGCGCTGCGCGGCCTCGCGCTGCGCAGGGATGGATAGGCCTTCTTCGAGGCCGTTACGGGTGGCTTGGTCCTTGGTGGAGACCCGCAGGTAGGAGATCGCAGGCACCTTCCCATCGGGAAGAGTGACATCGAGGGCCTGGGTCGCGGAGCCTGCGAGGGAACGCAGGGCGCTGAGGTCGAGGCCGGCGGGAAGGTCGAGGAGCGTCATGATCGTGACTGCCTTTCGGGCGCTCACCCAATCCCAGAAGGGATGGGTGCGGGCGCCGTTGGGCTGTCACGACACAGATGGGGAGCCTGCCGAACCGCGACGGGTTCGGGCAACAAAGGGGTAAGCCGGTAGCGCCCTGATGGACGTACTACGTACCAGGGATTCTACCGCTCGCTGCTCAGCAGCGCCCGGAGTCGGGTGCCGGCCTGCCCGGCCTGCGTGCCAGTGCCGGCTTCTCGCAGGACGACGCGGATGAGGACTTCGGCGACCTTTTCCACGTCGATCTGCTTGCGCCGGGTCGAGGTGACGCGCAGGTTCCGGTCCGCGGAGGGCCGCTGGGTCTTGCGCTGATAATTCCGCACCACTGCTCGTCACCTACCCATCGTCTGAGCGGGCGGCGTCATCGAGGCGGGCGAAGACGGCGTCTTCTGCGGCCTTGCGGCGGGCGACCTGTTCGATCACGAAAGCCACGAAGTCCGCGCGTCGGTCGGTGATCGGGGTGTCCTCGACCGGCGGGGCGGGTGCTTCGCCGGGCCAGGCGGTCTGCCGGGAGGGCCGGTCGCGGTCCAGGCGGGTGCCGGAGGCGGCCACCCAGTCGCGGAGGCGCTGGCGGGCGGCGGCGAAGTCGCGGTGCCAGCCGATCGCGGCGCTCGCGTTCTGCTCCGGGTCGTAGGCGCCGAGCCAGTGCAGGTGCAGCGCACTGAGCTCCCAGTGCAGTTCAGAATGCCGGTGCCAGTAGGGCGGGATGACCGATGCGGGCAGCGCGTAGGTGCGGCGGAGCCATTCGACCCACCGGTTGAGGGCGAGCCATTCCTGTTCCAGGTCGTGAGAGAGCAGGAGGTTCCAGTTCACCGGCCGCGGCGGCCCCGGAATGTCATCGTCAGGGTCGAGCCGCCCGAAGTCCTCCTCCTCCCACTCCTCAGGCTCGGAGGCCAGGTCGTCGGGCGGGAGCGTGGGGTCGTCGTTCATCATGCTTCGCCCCTCTCACATGGCCCGCGTGGGCTGCTCGTGCTCGGGCTGGTCCTGCTCGGGCGGCTCGAACACGACCTGACGCGCCGGTTGCCGCCGGTTCGGGGACTCCATCTGGGAGCGGCGACGCGGGGTGCCGATCTCGATGTTCATCCGGGCGGCGTCGGGTCCGAGCCGGTTCGCGATGAACTCCTTCGTCTCCACCCCGGTGTTGGGGTTCGTGTTCGGTTCGAGGCGGCCGTGCGCGACGAACCAGTCCAGCTTGGACAGCGTCTCGTCACCGCTGACAGCGGCTCCACGGAACGCGACGACATCGTGGAACGTGGTGGGCAGCTTGGTGCGCGACCCGTCGGGTCCGTACTCGTAGTGCTCCTGCCCGGCCTTGAAGTACAGGCGCGGTGTGCCGTCGTGCCAGGTCAGCTGCGGCTCGGAGGCGACGAACCCGTAGAAGGCATCGCCGATCTCGGGATCGGGGTTACGTGGCTGCTCGTTCATCGGATGCTCCCGTTGCTCTGCTCAGGCGGCCACCTCGTGTAGAAGCCGCTGGGTCAGGCAGGTGCACCCGAGCTCCCGCCCGTTGGATTAGTCCCGGTGGGGGTCGTGGAGGAGGCGTTCGACCTCGGCGCGGTCGGCTTTGAGCTGGGCACCGTCGGGGCGGTTGGGCCAGGCGCGCAGGTCGGTGATGATCGGCGGCGCGGAGCGGAGCAGGGTGACGGCGGTGCCGAACGGGAGCGTCCTGATCCGGTCCGGTGGGAGGATCGCGATGCGGCGGACGGAGCGCTGGTTGGAGCGGGAGCCGTAGTCTCCGACCGTGGTGGAGTCGGTCAGTTCGTCGCGCTCCCCGATCAACGTGGAGAGGTCTTGCAGGTCGCGGCTGTTGGAAGCGCCGCCGAGGAGGATCTTCACGATCGAGGCGTCCCAGATCGCCCCGGCCTGGTGCTCCGACCACTTGTCTCGCGCCTGCGCGAGCGACTGCAATACCGCGAGCGTCGTGATCCCCGTTCCGCCGCCCTCGGCCATCAACGTCGGGAGGCTCGGCAGGGGTGCGAGGTTCCCGATCTCATCCAGGGCGAGCAGCATCGGCGGGTCGAGGCGGGCGCCGGCGGAGCGGGCGGCGAGGCGGCGGGCGGTCTCGACCAGATCCTCCACCAGCGCCGCAACGAGCGCGGCACTGTTCCCGGCCCCGGCGCCGGTGGCGAGGAGGAACAGGGTGCCGCGCTGTCGGATGAACGCTTCCGGGTCGAACTCCTCGCCCTCTCCCGGGGACACGGCGTCGAGCACCCGCGGGTCTGCGAGGGCTGCGAGCGAGAGGGACACGCCTTGCCAGATCGAATCCCTGGTGCGGGGGTCGGCGTCGATCATCGACGCGAGCGAGTCCGCCCACCCGGTCGCCGCATCCGGATGGTTCGTGAGGATCGCGACCGCATCCGCCGCCGACGTGGGGTCAAGCGTCCACCGGAACAACTCAGTCGGGGTACGCCGGTCCAGGGCGGCGGCGTGCAGCAATGCCTGGAGCGCGGCCC
>JBQDZM010000035.1:0-27408 GCA_052108535.1 Galactobacter sp.
CTTCCAGGCGGGAAACCCGCCACATCAGGTGTCCACGAAACGAGGGTAACCTCAGGTTCACTGTTGAGGATGCGCTGGCGGACCTGAAGCGCCTGGCCGCGATCGACCTTGGCGACCACTTTCGCTTCGAATACTTAAGCCACGGGCCTTCGATCGGTGCTGACACACAGCCATACACCGACGGTTTCCGCGTCACCTTCAGCATCTTTATCGGGGTCATGGGCAAGGGCGCGCTGCACATCGACCTCGCAGTCGGTGCGGGCATGACCGGCCAAGTGACCACAGCTACTCCAGCAACCGCGCTTGAACTCCCTCGACTGACCAGAAGCCCCTACCGCTTGTACCCCGTCGTAGATCAGATCGCCGACAAAGTCTGTGCAACTATGGCCGAATACGACGGTCGACCGTCAAGCCGAGAGAAGGACCTCGTCGACCTCATAGTCTTGGCCGTCACCCAAGATATCGACGGCGCAACGCTCACGCTTGCACTGGAATCGGAACGCCGACGACGCCAGATGGAGCCGTTTTCTGCGTTTGCCGTTCCGCCTACCTGGGGACCTGGATATGTGAAGCTGAGCAAGTCCGTCCCACACTGCTCGGACTATCGAACCGTACAAGCGGCGGCGGACCTTGCTTCTCAGTTCATCGATCCGGTGCTCACCGGTCGAGCCGGTGGGAAGCGCTGGACGCACAACGATCGCCGCTGGGCATGATTGACCCGGAATCTTCATCCGAAGCGAATGAGCCTCGAAGTCATTCCATGTCTTCGAGTTCCTTGCCTCGGGTCTCGCGGATGAACTTCCACACGAAGAAGAAGGACAGCACGGCCATCGCAGCATAGATGCCGTAGGCCAGAGCCAGGCTGGTGTTGGCCAACGCTGGGAAAGTCTGGGAGACGGCGAAGTTCGCGATCCACTGTGCCGCCGCCGCGATGGAGATCGCATAGGCACGGATGCGGTTGTTGAACATCTCTCCCAACAGCACCCAGACCACGGGGCCCCAGCTCATGCCGAAGAACACCACGAACGCGTTGGCGGCGATCACAGCGACGACGCCCGCAGAGTCGGAGAGGACCGGCTGCACGGAGCCGTCGGCCAGGGTCTCCGTGGCCGCCGTGCCGAAGATGACAGCCATGGTGCCCAGGGTGATCGCCATACCCACCGAACCGATGAGCAGAAGCGGCTTACGTCCGATCTTGTCCACCAGCAAGATGGCCACGATGGCGGTCGTGATGTTCACGACCGCGGTGATGACACCGGTGAGAAGGGCGTCGGACTCCGTGAAGCCGACCGCCTGCCACAGCATGGGCGAGTAGTAGAAGATGACGTTGATTCCCACGAGCTGCTGGAAGGCACAGAGGACGATGCCGACCCAGACGATCGGAGCGAGGCCCAATCTGGGGCCCTTCACCACCTTGATCGACTGCGTTGACTCGAAGTCGAGGGTGGAGCGGATCTCACGAATCTTCTCCGTGGGGGTGCCGCCGACGTAGTGGCCAAGGACGCGTTCAGCCTCTTGGTCGCGTCCCTGCCTCACCAGGAAGCGCGGCGATTCAGGGATCATGAAGGCTAGCGCCCCGTATAGCAGTGCGGGAATGCACTCTGCAATGAACATCCACCGCCAAGCGGCGAGCCCAAACCAGAGTTCGTTGGCTGCAGCACCGGCGGCCTGGGCCAGCGCGTAGTTGCTCAGCAGGGAAGTGAAGATACCCACCACGATCGCCAATTACTGCAGCGAGCCGAGTCGGCCCCTCATCCGCGCTGGCGACACTTCGGCGATGTACGCGGGAGCGATGACGCTCGCCGCGCCCACCGCGAAGCCGCCGATGAACCGGAAGACGGTGAGCGACCAGATATCCCACACCAGCCCGCAAGCCAGGGAGGTGGTGAAGAACAGGATCGCGGCGCTCTGCATTATCCGGATGCGGCCGATCTTGTCCGCGATGGGGCCAGCAAACCAGGCGCCGATGGCGCACCCAATCAGCGCACAAGCGACCGAGAAGCCCAGAAGCAGACTGCTGACCCCGCTCCACTCACCGATAGCGCCGTTGATCACGGCCGTATCGAACCCGAAAAGAAACCCACCCATCGCTGCCGCGGAGGCGACCATGATCACCCTCGCGATCGGAGGGGAGGGCAAAGCGTTTGCAGTCGTCATGATCGAACACCACCATGTGTCACAGGATTCCGGCTCCGCCGCAGAGGGACCCGCGAACGGTGACCGGAGCATAACTGATCTAACCGGTGATGGATACTGTGCCTCACCCTGATGCACCAGTCCGTTTGCAGGAACCCCATGGACTGCGTATGTGAAATCGTCGAACTGGGCCACCGTCCGCCCCGCTCTAGAGTTGTACACGAAACTGCGACAGTATCGTGTACGTAATTGAGTAGGAGGGTGCCTTTGATCCGCATTCAGGTTCATGAGTCGGCACTCAAGCGCGGCTTGGGTGAGGATGAAGTGATCCGTATGTGGGTCGAAGGCACCGACGACACGGTCATCGATGACGACGAACCGCCACGGTACATGCGGCTCGCGTTTGACGAAGCTGGTCGGCCGTGGGAACTGGGAGCGCTGAGCTTCGGAAACGGAGTGCGGTACCTGGTGATCCACGCGATGCCAGCGAGGAAGTCAGTGGTCGAGAGGATGCAGAGGAGGATGAGATGAACGACAAGATTGCAAAGCCGATCAACGGTTCGTATGGCGTGATCGACGGCGTGGAAATCACGGAAGAAGTGATCGCTCGCCTCGTGAAGAACGCCCAGGACGGGTTTCCCGGTGCTTCGTTCCGGTCGCCCGGCCGTCCCGCGCGCACTGAGGAACCCACTCGAGCCGTCACTGTTCGTTTGAGTGAGTCGGAGCTATCGGCAGTGATGGCTCGCGCCGAGCGCGAGCACCGCAGTCGGTCAGACGCGATTCGTGAGGCCATCTCGGAATGGGCGCACGCTCCAGCCTGAACATCGACCCGGTGCCGTCCGTGCGGACAGGCGAGGGCAGTCTCGATCACGCTAGGGTAGCCCTCATGAAGCACGGTCAGAGCGCTCCGCGGACCCGTCGAGCCCGGCTGCTCTTCGTCATATGTGCGCTCGGCTGTGGCGTCTTGATTTCGGCGTCTGCACCTATGGCTGATGCCGTCGATCCGAGCCACCAGGTCGCCATTGCCCTCAGTGGATCCGCCGTTACCCTGAAGGCAGGCAAGACCATCGAGACAAGCGTGGACCTTGACTCCACTCAAGGCTGCATCGCCTACACCTACACCACCAGCGCCGTTCCGGAGGGCCGGAACGCCTACATTCGACTTCTGCTGCGCGCAGGCGGCGACAGCCACTATTCGGTGATGACCAGGGTGACGCCCGGAGTCCACGACTACCTGCAACTGGAACGAGTAGTAGCAGGCAAGACGACGATCCTGAAACAGGCTCCCCTTGGACAGATCGATCAAACCCAGCCAAAGACAGTGCGGTTCTCTGTCATCGACACGGACGGGTCGCCGAATCTGACCGCGAGCTTCACCGCTGAGGGTTCTACGACCACGGTGCAGACCACAGACAACGCGGCAGACAAGCTCATCACTGGGACGCTTGCGGGCATCTCCAGTTACCTTCAATCTGGCACGACGGGCAGCCCCATTATCGACTACTCCGAGGTGAGCGCCAGCGCCCATCTCGACGGCGCAGCCAGCAACCCGAAGGGGTGGGGCACCCCCGTGTTCCACGACGAGTTCTCCGGGTCGGAAGTAGACACCAGCTTCTGGCGGGTGCGGCACAACGACTACATGAGCTACGACTGGGCCGTGATCCGCAGCGAGAACGCCACCGTGGGCGGCGGCAGCCTCAACCTCACCACTGACCGGCTTTCCACGCCGGTGTCCTACGGTGACGGACGTGAGCGCACCCATTCCGCCGCCTACCTGGAGACCGTAGGCAAGTTCTCGCAAGCGTATGGCCGCTACGAGGTCCGCGCCAAGCTGCCCACCATCAAGGGTGCCTCTCGCGGCATTTGGCCGGCCTTCTGGCTACGCCCGGCTGACGGGGGAGACGGCGAATTGGACATCATGGAGGCCTACGGGACCGACCACGGTCGAGCCTTCGACACGTCCTACCGCACCGAGGGCACGGTGCACTACTCATACACCGAAGACCCGGACACGCCACGTAAACGCTCCGAGTGGACTCCGACCGGTATCGACGTCAACGACGGGGACTTCCACACCTGGGCGCTAGAACACACGCCCACCTCGGCAACGTGGTTCGTGGACGGGAAGCAATACTTCAGGATCGATGCCTCAACGGATCCGCGGTGGGAGAAAACCTTCGGTTCCGGACGTCAATTCGATATCCGGCTCAACGTGCAGGTAGGTTCGGATTACTGGGGCAGACCGGATGCCCATACAGCCGCGCACACCGATTATCAGGTCGATTACGTGAGAGCGTGGGCGTACCAGTCCTGACCCTTGCACCGAGATACTGCCGAAAGGGATGCACACCACCATGACCAATGAACCCACAGCCAACGGTGAAGCCGCAGTCCACGCCTTCAAGACCATTCTGGGGCGCGAACACGTCCTGACGTCCACGCGTGCGACGGCACCCTACATTCACGGATACCGTTTCGGCACCGGCAATGTCCTGGCTGTGTTGAAGCCGGGCAGCCTGGCCGACGTGTGGCGCGCACTCCAGGTGTGCGTGGAGAAGGATCTCATCGTCATTCCGCAGTCGGCCAACACCGGCCTAACCGGCGGTTCCGGCCCCGGCGATCAGGATTACGACCGCGAGATCGTGATCATTTCCCTGCTGCGCCTCGACCAGATCCACCTGATCAACGACGCTCGCGAGGCCGTCTCGCTGGCCGGCGCCCGGCTGTACCAGTTGGAGGACAAGTTGGCGACGTTGGGACGTGAACCTCATTCCGTCATCGGCTCCACCTCCATTGGGGCGTCCGTGGTGGGCGGCATCGCCAACAACTCCGGAGGCAGCCAGGTTCGTAAGGGACCGGCCTATACCGAGGAAGCCATCTTCGCCCGGGTGAACGCGGACGGAAAGCTGGAACTGGTCAACCACCTCGGCATCGAACTGGGGGAGGACCCGGTCCGAGTTCTGGACAAACTGCAGGCTGGAGACTGGCCCGATACTGCCGTGACGGCGCCTCCGGAAGACACGCTCGGCACCGAGTACAGCGAGCATGTGCGTCAGATCGTGGACAGCCCCGCCCGCTACAACGCCAACCCGCGCTACCTCTATGAGGCCTCTGGTTCCGCCGGCAAGCTGATGGTCTTCGCGGTGCGCACCCGCACCTTCCCCAAGGACCAGCACACCACCACGTTCTACCTGGGCACCAACTCCCCGAAGGAGTTGGAAGACTTCCGTCGCGCCGTCCTGACCTCGGATAGGGAACTGCCTATCTCGGGCGAGTACATGGGTCGTGAGGCCTTCGACCTCGCGGAGAAGTACGGCAAGGACACCTACGTGGGCCTGAAGTACGCCGGCAGTAGCGTTCTAAAGCGCGCTTTCGCGCTGAAGAGCTGGGCCAACGGCGTGTTCTCCAAGCTCCCGCTCTTCGGCGAGACCACGGCGGACACCATTTCCCAGAACGTCTTCGGTCTGCTTCCCAACATGCTGCCCAAGCGCATGGTGGAGTACCGCAACCGCTTTGAGCACCACCTGATCCTGGTGGTGGGGCACGAACAGGCCAAGGAGACGGAGGACTTCCTCACGAAGTTCTTCGCGGAGCCCGGCCGCGAGGGCGAATTCTTCACCTGCACCGATGACGAGGCTCAGGGAGCCATGCTGCAGCGCTTTGGTGCCGCCAGCGCCATGACGCGCTATCACAACTTGAAAGCGGACAAGGTCGGCGAATTGGTCACCTTAGACGTGGCCCTGCGCCGCGATGACGAGGACTGGCTGGAGGTTCTTCCCGCCGAGATCGCCGATCAGTTGGAGGTGATCTCCTACTACGGCCATTTCTTCTGCCACGTGATGCATCAGGACTACGTCGCTAAGAAGGGCGTGGACGGTGAGGCCCTCAAGGCCAAGATGAAGGACCTCCTCACGCAGCGCGGCGCACGTTTCCCTGCCGAGCACAATTACGGTCGCATCTATCACGCACCTGAGGACCTGGTGGAGCACTACAAGGAGTTGGACCCCACCAACATGTTCAACCCGGGTGTGGGCCAGACCTCGCCGCACAAGAACTGGGCCTGATAGACACGAAAGATGCCCGACGAACCGGCACCGGTTCGTCGGGCATCTTGCCTTATGTGCGACGTCAGTCGCAGCCGTTGACCCCGCAGGCCGGCGCCGCGCCGCCAGCGGCGGCACCCGCCAGGGGATCGACCAGCTTCGGAGCCGAGTGCTCCTTCTCCCAGACCTGGTTCAGGACCTGCGAGAAGGCCTCCACCGGTTGCGCACCGGGGATCCCGTACTTGGAGTCGATGACGAAGAAGGGGACGCCGCGAACCCCGAGTTCGGCGGCCTGTGCTTCGTCGGCCCGGACGGCGGCTGCGAATTCGTCGGAGCCAAGCACCCGATCCACGTCGGCGGCGTCCAAGCCTACCTCGAGCGCCAACCGGCGCAGTTGCGCGAGGTCCTCCACGTTGACCCCCTCACTGAAATACGCCTTCTTGAAGCGTTCCTCTGCGGCATCGGCGAGGCCCTGCGTCGCGGCCAACTGGATCAGCCGGTGTGCGTTGAAGGTGTTCCCGGGGACGGCAGCACGCCAGTTGAACTCCAGGCCGACGGCAGCGGCCTGAGCGGCCATCTGTTCGTGTTGCGCCTCGGCCTGCTCACGGGTGGCCCCGTACTTGGACGCGATCAATTCCACGAGGTCCACGCCGGGCTTGGCGGAGGTGTTGGGATCCAGCTCGAAGCTGTGCCAGGTGATCTGCACGTCGTCGGCGTGCTCGAATTCCTGCAGTGCTATTTCCAGGTGGCGTTTACCGATGTAGCAGAAGGGGCAGACGACGTCGGACCAGATATCAATATTGAGACTCACGTCAGGACAACGAATGCAGTCACTCGCCTATTCCCCGGAGCAGGCTCCGTGCCTCAGTGCGGGAGGACGTCGAAGGCCTTGAGCCTCTTCCGATCAGCCTTCGTCGAGGAAGCCTGCAGCGCCAGAAGCTGAGCGTAGATGCCGCCGGAGGCTGCCAGTTCGGCCGGGGTACCGATCTCGTCGATGCGCCCGTCCTTCAACGTGACGATCCGATCCACCTCGGCGATCGTGGAGAGTCGGTGGGCGATGATCAGGGACGTCCGGCCTTGCATCAAGTCACCCAACCCCTGCTGCACCAAACGTTCCGACTTGGTGTCCAGAGCGGACGTTGCCTCGTCCAACACCAGAATCGGAGCGTTCTTGAGCATGGCACGCGCCACGGCGATGCGCTGCTTCTGACCGCCGGAGAGCTTCATGCCGCGCTCTCCGATCACGGTGTCGTAGCCATCAGGGAGTTTGGCCACGAAGTTATCCACCGCGGCGCGTGCTGCGACCTCCTCGATCTGCTCACGTGTGGCCTCCGGGCGACCATAGGCGATGTTCTCCGCGATGGTGCCGGAGAACAGGGACGCGTCCTGGAACACGACGCCGATCTGCTCACGTAGTTGGGCCAGGGCCTCCGGGCTACCGGAGTCATCTCCTGCCCCGGCCACCTCGATCGATCCGGTCCGCGCACCATAGAAACCCAACAGCAGGTTGGTCAGTGTGGTCTTGCCCCCGCCGGACTCACCCACGAAGGCGATGCGTTCGCCGTGCCTCACGGTGAAGGAGATGTCGGAGAGCACGTCCTCGTCGTCGTACGCGAAACTCACGTTGCGGAAGGCGACTGCCGCAGCGGCGGACGCAGCTTCCTGTGGCGCGTGGGGGCGGACCCCGCCGCCGTCCACGGTCTTCTCGTCCAGGTCCATGACCTCGAAGTAGGAGCGGGAGCCTGCGGCCGCACGCTGCGTCATGTCCACGACCCAGCTCAGTCCGGTCACGGGCTGACGGGCCAGGGCCATCAGCTGAATCAACATGACCATCTCGCCCGGAGTGAAGTGACCGTGCACGGTGCGAATGAAGATGATCAGGTACATCGAGAAGAAGATCGCGTGCAGGACTCCCTGACGCAAGGCGTCCATCACGTGCCAGTGCCGGGACTGGCCTCCCGTCAACGTGATGGTTTCCCCGAAGTGCCGGTCGAAGTCCTTCAGTTCCGCGGCCTCGCGGGAAAACGCCTTCACCACGCGCATCTGCCCCACCACCTCGGAGAAGCGGCCGGAAGCTAGATCGACGTGGTCGTTCTTCTCCTGTTCGAACACCTGCCACTTCTTACTGGTCAGCGTGGTCAACCAGAGGTAAGCCGGGTAGGCACAAGCCAGCAGGAGGGCCAACGGCCAGTAGTAGAACGCGCTGATGACCAGCACGGCCACGGTGGTGAGGATGAGCGTCACGAAGGTGTTGGAGAACGACTTCATGAAGTTCGTGACCTCGGTGATGGAACGGTTCAACCGCGCCACGATGGTGCCGGTCAGTTCTCCGTCGTAGTAGCGCTGAGGCAACCGCAGTAGCTTGTCGAAGTAGCGCGAGGAAAGGATGGCGCGCATCTTGGCGCTCATCACATCGCCCCAATAGCCTCCGATGTTGCCGATCACGGCCTCGACGAGACTGACCGCGAGCAAGCCGACGGCGAGCAGCGCGACGCCGCGGATCGCGGTGTCATGCGGGGTGTCGCCGGCGAGGGCTGAGACCACCTGGTCGGTGGCGGCCCCCGTGATGAAGGGCACGGCAAGTCCTGCACCGGTGACGATCACGGCGGCGATGGTGATGCCGACGTAGTACGACGACAGGGAACGGGTGAAGCGTAGAAGACGCAAGAGAGTGGGCACATTACCTCCAGCCCACCAGACTACAGGGCGCCCAACTCGATCACCCGGTGAGGCACCTCTCAGTGCGCCAAGAGACCCGACGGTAACGCAGAGTTCGTAAAATGAAACGCATGTCATCCAACGCTGCGCTCCAGCCAACGCCCCTGTCGGCAACCGACCGCTCCAATCTGAACCTAGCCATCGAGGAAGCCAAGCTCAGCTGGGAGGAGGGCGGTGTCCCCATCGGCGCCGCGCTGGTCCATTCCTCAGGCAAGGTGCTGGCCGTGGGGCACAACCGTCGCGTCCAGAACGGCAGTCCCATCCTGCACGGTGAGACCGACTGCTTCGCCAACGCCGGCCGTCTGCCCGCCAAGGTCTACCGCGAGTCCACGCTCTACACCACGCTCTCACCCTGCACCATGTGCGCAGGCACGGCGATCCTCTACGACATCCCGCGCATCGTGATCGGGGAGAACCGCAACTTCCAGGCCTCCGAGGCGTGGCTGAAGGACAACGGCGTTGAGCTCGTCGTGGCAGATGACCAGGAGTGCTTCGACCTGATGACCGCCATGATGACCGAGCGCGCCGAGATCTGGGCAGAGGACATCGGTGAAGAGGTCGAGGATCTCGCGGCTGCGGGGAACGACGAGTGAACGCGGACCCCACCGCGGCCTCCGCCTTCGCACCGGGTGAGGGCGTCGAGGTCGTTGACCCGGACTATCCGGTGACGCCCGTCCCACGACAGGCCCGCAAGGGATTCTTCTCCTTGGTGGTGGTGCTGGTCGGATTCACGGTCTTCACGCCGACCATGCTGGCCGGGGCCAGCCTCGGCGATGCCTTCAATGTCCGGGACCTGTTGATCGTCATCGCGATCGGCTCCGTGGTGCTGGGTGCCTACGTTGCGACGCTGGGCTGGGTCGGTGCCTGTACCGGCCTCACCACCGTGGTGATGTCGCGATATGTGCTGGGTTACCGAGGTTCCAAACTCGCCTCGCTGCTGTTGGGTGGCACCCAGATCGGCTGGTACGGGGTGGTGATCGGAACCATCGGTTCCCTCACGGCCCAAGCCTTCGGCTGGGAGGGTTACGCGGCCAAGGCCGTCATCATGGTCCTCGTGAGCGTGCTCATGTGCGTCACGGCCTGCTATGGCTACCGCGGCATGTACTGGGTTTCTTTGGTCTCCACCCCGCTGATCCTGATTCTGGCCTTCTGGGTCATGTTCCGCTCCCTGGAGGAGGTGGGTGGCTGGTCCGGTCTGGCAGAGATCGAGCCCAGCCACTCCATGAGCATCGCGGTGGCCGTGACCACTGTGGTCGGGACCTTCGTCTCCGCGGGAACCCAGGCACCGAATTGGACCAGATTCGGCCGCTCGGGAGCTCAGGCAGTATGGGCCTGCGTCATCGGCTTCGTGGTCGGCAACGGGCTGATGATCTTCTTCGGCGCCATCGGCGCCATCACCTTCGGCGAGGGCGACTTCGTGCTGGTCCTCTACAACTTGGGTCTGGTGGGTTGGGGACTGTTCCTGCTCTTCGGCAACCTCTGGAAGTCCAACGCTGACGCCGCCTACGCCTTCGGTGTGGCCGGGGCGGAAATGTTTGAACGCCCCAAGAAGAAGCAATTCATCGTGTGGGGCTCCGTGATCGGCACGGTCCTGGCGTTGGTCGGGATCGATGCCCACCTCACCGCCTACCTTGGCCTGCTCGGCACGTTCATCCCACCGTTGGGCGGCGTTTTGGTGGGTGACTACCTGGCGCGCTGGCGTCGCACCCAGATGCCTGAGGGGGAGACCCTGCCGAAGTTCAACTGGGTCAACCTGGGCATCTACGTGGTGGCCTGCGCGGTGGCCTACGTCCTGGGCGAGCTTGGGATCGGCATCCCCGCCGTGGCGGGCATCCTTCTGGCACTGGTGTTGTCCTTCGTCTGCGCCCCGCTGTCCAAGCGGTCGGTGGCGGTCCAGCGCTAGCGGTCCGCGTCGTCGGGCAACGCCGCATGCGGCCCGACGACGCGGTTCAGCGTCGCGCTGCCTTGACCAGGCGGGTCACTCCGCGCAGACCTAAGAACACGACGGAGCCCCAGAGGAATCCGGCCACGGTGGACACCAACGCCGTGCCGAGCCAACTCACCAAACCACCCGCCGGCTCGAGTACGTGCTCTAGGCCGTGCAGGGTGTCGTGGAAGAACACCAAACCCACCTCACCCAGGTTCTCCCAGATCAGGTGACCACCCACCCACAGCATGGCGAGCGTCCCCACGATGGAGAGCAGGTTGAAGATCCTGGGCATGGCGCGGACCATGCCCAGCCCCAGCAGTTGCACGGGACGTGATTTCCGGCGGGCCAGGAACCGGCCCGTGTCGTCTAGTCGGACCAGCGCCGCGACGGAGCCGTACACCAGCACGGTCATGAGGACGGCGAGCACGCAGAGGGTCGCCACCCGGGTCCAGAAACCGTGCGCATGGATGGAAGCCAGGGAGATGGTCATAATCTCCATGGACAACACCAGGTCCGTCATCACCGCTGACCGGACCATGCCCTTCTCCAGGGCCTCCGGCGTTTCCGCCGTGGGCTTCTCCTCGTGGTGCTCCTCCTTCACCAGCCGCATCCACTCGAGGGCCTTCTCCGCTCCCTCATAGCAGAGGTAGGTGCCGCCGATGATGAGCAGGAACGGGAAGAGCACTGGAGCGATCCAGGAGAGGATCAGCAATAAGGGGATGACCACGATGAACTTGTTGGCCAGCGACCCCTTGGTGATCTTCCAGACCACCGGTAGCTCGCGCTTGGGCGACAGCCCGGTGACGTACTGCGGTGCAGCAGCGACGTCATCCACGATCACGCCGGACGTCTTCACCGCCGTCTTGGCGGCTCCTGTGCCCACGTCGTCGATGCTGGAGGCCGCAGCCTTGGCCAGCACCGAAATGTCATCCAGCAAGGCAAACAATCCGCCAGCCAAATCCGCTCCTCATGATGATGATGTCGAGGAGGTCAGTCTACGGCGGTGCTCAGTCCTCTTCGGCAGGTTTGCGCACCAGGAACGCGAGCACCACGGGGAGGCAGGCGATGCATGCGCCCACCAGGAACGCCTGCTGCGCACCGTTGGCCCCCGACGTCGCCACGGACTGCCCTGAGTCCTTGCCCGCGTACAGCGCCGTGGAATAGATGGAGATCAACACGGCCGTCCCCACGGCACCGAACACCTGCTGCACCGTGTTCAGCGCTGCGGAACCGTGAGAGTAGAGGTGACGGCGCAGGGAGCCCAGGGAAGCGGAGAACAGCGGAGTGAAGGACGCCGCCAGCCCCAAGGACATGACGGTCTGGGTCACGACCAGCATCGGCACGGGCGTGTACTGATCCGCGGATGAGTAGAAGAAAAGCGCCGACGCGATCATGATGGTGCCCGGAATCAGCAGGGTGCGCGGTCCGCGTGCATCGTAGATCCGGCCCATCACCGGTCCAAGCAGGCCCATCAGGATGGAGCCGGGAAGCAGAATCAGGCCTGCCGAGGTGGGGGACAACCCCACCACGTCCTGCAGGTACAGCGGCAGCAAACCAAACGTGCCGAACATCGACAGGGCTACCACTGCCATGATGACGACGCAGAGCGTGTAGTTGCCGGCGGCGAAGACCCGCAGATCCAGCAGCGCCGCGTCCCTTTTGGTCAGCGCCGACTGCCTGGCCACGAAGCAGGCCAGGGCCGCTGCGCCGACGGCTACAGGCAGCCACGGAGGCAGTGCTCCGCCCGTCGCCGCGTCGCTGTGAGCCGACCCGAACAGACTCAAGCCATACACGATGCCGCCGAAGGCCAGGGCTGAGAGCACCACGGAAAGCACATCCAGCGGGACACGCTCGGTCTCCCCGAGGTTGGTCATCCACTTGGCGCCGAGGCCTAAGGCGAAGAGAGCGATGGGCATCACGATGCCGAACAGCCAACGCCACCCCAAGGAATCCAGGACCAGGCCAGACATCGTGGGGCCGATGGCCGGCGCCAGAGACATGACCAGCCCAACGCGTCCCATCATGCGTCCACGCGAACTCGAGGGCACCACGTTCATGATGGTGGTCATCAACAGGGGCAGCATGATTCCGGTCCCTGCGGCCTGGACCACGCGACCTACCAGCAACATCGGGAAGCCACCGGCGACCAGGCACAGCAAGGTACCCGCACTGAAGGCGGTCATCGCCGTGAGGAATATCTGGCGGGTGGTGAAGCGAACGATGAGGAAGCCGGTGGTCGGGATGATCACCGCCATGGTCAGCATGAACGCGCTGGTGAGCCACTGACCCAATTCGGGCGGGATCCCCAGCGTCTTGTTCAACTCGGGGATGGCGATGGACATGGTGGTTTCGTTGAGGATCGCCACGAACGCTGCCACCAGCAGCAGCCAGATGACCCGCATCCCGGCAGGATCGATCCCGTCGTCGGCAGACGTGCGGGCGGGAGCCGGTGACATAGCAATACCTCAGTCATCGTTAGGAACGGGCTACGCGCCAATGATGTAGCCAAGAAGGCGCAACGAGACATTCTGCCAGATGCGCGTGTCACCGATCTCACGTCGGCTTGCTAGCCTGACTGTCATGACGAGTGATCCGCTGACTTCCACTTGGTTATACGCCGTGGCCGGGGTGCTGATCCTCGTCGCCCTGTGCGCTCTCGTCATGGTGTGGCTGGGTCATCGGCGGCGCAAGCGCACGGTCAGCGCAGAGATGGGCAGGCTGGGGGACCAACCCATCTTGCGATCCACCGACAAACCCGGATGGGGTAGCCGGCTCAAGTTCTCCGATGAATTCCAGGTCGGCACCGAGGTCCCGGTGACGGTTCCTGCGGATGATGGGGGCGTAGAGCAAGTGTCCATGCGCGTTTCCCGGCTCTCCAAGGTCCGGGGCACCCTGCACGGTAAGACTGGTGTGGTGATCCAGGCCTATCTGGAGCAGTTCGAAGGTGTGGAGCTGCCCATCACCTTGCCCATCTCCGGCGATCGGGGCGCTGTCATGCTGCGCCTTGCGCAGGATGGTCTCACGGCGCGCTCCAGGGATGATCGAGTGGTCTGGGCGACCTCGTGGAAGAAGCTCCGGTTCGTGAACTCGATCGCAGTGGACACGGAACCGCGTTTGGTGCTGCGTGCCGAGGACTTCTCCGAACTCCGGGTGGATCCGCGTCGAGGCGCCGGAGACTATGCGGAGGGTCTGGTGTGCAAGTACGGGCGGCTGGCCCTGCCCAATACCTGGGACCGGGAACCGGGGACGCTCGGCGTGCCGGTCACCCCGCTCCCGCAGGTCACCACGGATACGCAGGATTAAGGTGGGTTTCATGCACGCACCGGATCAACTGCCACCCGACCTAAGTTCTGCCGACGCCTATTACGAGCTGGTCTCCCGCGAGGGCGACACCGGGACCTTCCGGTCTACCGTGCATGCCCAAGGCGCCTGGAACGTTGGCGAACAACATATGGGGCCGGCCACCGGGCTGCTCATCGATGAGCTGACGCGCTACCAGCCGCGCGACGGCGTGCGTCTGGCCAGGGTCTCCCTGGACATCATCGGCTTCATTCCGGGCGGTGAGTTCACCGTCACCACGCGCTTGCTGCGCCCGGGACGGACCATCGAACTCGTGGAAGCCGTGATGGAGGCCCACGGCCGCACCAGCATCCGGGCGCGCGCCTGGCGGTTGGCCACGCAGGACACCAGCGAGGTGGCCTGCGTTCACGAACCCGCACTGGCCGGTCGAGACACCATGCAGCCATGGGATATCACGGGCGTCTGGGGTGGCGGCTTCATCGCCTCGCTCGAGGGGTGCCGTGACCTGCACGCCCAGCCGGGGACCGGTCGGGTCTGGCTGACCAATCCCTACGACACCGTCGCGGGTCAGGAGACCTCGGAGGTGACCAAGCTCCTGGGGATGGTGGATCCGGCCAATGGCATTGCCTTGTCCCAGGGTCCCGGCGAGTGGCTCTTCCCCAATGTGGACCTGCAGATTCACCTATTCCGGCTGCCTCGGGGCCGTTGGTTGGGCCTGGACACCATGCAGACTTTCGGCGCGGACGGCGTTGGGTTGACCTCCTCCGTGCTGCATGACGAGCAGGGTCCGTTTGGCCGTTCCGAGCAGATCCTCACGCTTCGAAAGCGAAGCTGACCTCTCCCGCCGCGAGCCGCCGCTTCAGCACGCGCTTGGGCACGGGCGTGAATCCGGCACGTAGGTGCAGGCGGCGCGTGGCGCCATCGGCACGATAGAGCGCGAACCCGCGCTTGATCAGGAACAGCAGCGGCTTACGGTGCTCACGCACGTCGCGCACAAACCTGCTCACCGCGGTGAGCAGCGCAGGCACGTCCACGTACCAGGCCACCACGTTGACGTCGGCGGCGCGCAGCGCCGGGAGCGCGGTGGCGGCAAACACGCCCTCAGCCACCAACGGGCCGTCGGCCATCGTCACCGTGCGGGATCCCACAATGGACGACGTGGCGATCGAGTAGTCGGGGACCTCGACTTCGCCGTCGCGCAGGAGGAGGCCCACGGCCGCCACGGCCGCGGCGGTATTCCAGGTGCCGGGGTGATCCCAATCGATCTCGCCGTACGGGGTGCGGGGCAGCGGGGAGACCTGGTCCTCGGCGATCTCGCGATAGAAATCGTCCAAGGACAGGGCAGGGTGGCCAAAGCGTTGTGCCAGATACGATTTTCCTGAGCCGGAAGCACCACCCAACAACACCAAGCAGAGTTCGGGGGCGGCGGTGGACTGTGAAAAGGCTTCTGGCACGAGTGCCATTCTCCCACGTGAGAAGATGTGAATCGTGCCCACGGTCTTGCCCCCTCACCTGTCAGGTGCCTCACTAACGTTGTTGGAGGAGAGCGCCTCCGGGGACCCTGCCGCGGACCTGGATCGGCATGTCGACCTGTTGCGAGAGGTGGGTAGCGGCGCCCGCGGGCCCCTCTTACGACTCTATGTGCCCAACCCCACGCTGGCGTTCGGCCGTCGCGATTCCCGGCTGCCAGGTTTCGACCAGGCATGGGACTCCGCGGCAGCCGCCGGATTCACCCCGGTCGTGAGATCGGCCGGCGGGCGTGCCACCGCCTATCACCAGGGCACGCTGATCGTGGATCAGATCCAGCCAGATCCTGAGCCCATGCTCACGCATCAGCGCCGCTTCGAGCTCTTCGGGGACCTCTTCGCCAATGCCTTGCGCGCGGTGGGCGTGGACGCTCACGTGGGGGAGATCCCAGGGGAGTACTGCCCCGGTGAGTTTTCCGTCCACGGTGTGGGGCCCAACGGTGCCCGCGTGAAGTTGGTCGGGACAGCGCAGCGGGTCGTGGCCGGCGCCTGGCTCTTCTCTTCCGTGGTGGTGGTCCGCGACGCCCGACCGCTTCGGTCGGTCACCACTGAGGTCTACCGGGATTTGGGTATGGGCCTCGACCCGTCCACGGTGGGGGCCGCGGCAGACATGACGAACCCCCGCCCCTCCGCACTCTCAGTGGCGGACGTGGCGGGGGCCGTCGTGGCGGCCTGGGAGGCCGCGGGCTACCGCTTCGAGTAGGGCGCCCGGGGCTCAGTGACCCCGGTCGATCCACTCCTGCAGATGCGTCGCCTCGTCACCGATGCTGGTCTCGTCGCCGTGACCGGTGAGGACCCTGGTCTCCGGAGGAAGCACCAGCAGGTGGTCGCGGATCGAGTCCACGATGGTGTCAAAATCGGAGTAGGAACGACCAGTGGCGCCGGGGCCCCCGTTGAAGAGCGTGTCGCCGCTGAAGACCACGCTCAGCTCGGGTGCGTAGAAGCACGTGGAACCGGGGGAGTGACCGGGGGTGTGAATGGCCTGCAGGGTGGTTCCCGCGACCTCAAACGTCTCCCCGTCCGTGATGTCTTCATCCGGCGCCTGCGTGTGCACCTGGTCCCACAGCACACGATCCGCCGGGTTCAGGCACACAGGGGCGTCGAACCGGACCCCGGCCTCCAGTGCCTGCCGCGAATGATCGTCGTGAGCGTGCGTCAGCAGGACCGCCAGGACATGGCGTCCTTCCACGGCTGCGGCAATTTTCTCCAGGTCGTGGGCCGGGTCGATGATGATGACATGAGCGTCATCACCCACCAGCCACACGTTATTGTCGACCTCCCACGTGCCACCATCCAGGCTGAAGGTGCCCGAGGTGACCACGTTGTCGATCCGGGCACTCATGCCGAGGCCTCTGCGGACTGACTTACTTCGACGACGGAGCGGAGCACCTTGCCCTGACCCATCTTCACGAAGGCCTCGTTGATCTCATCCAGCTTGATCCGCTCGGAGACGAAGGCGTCCAGGTCCAGGCGACCCAGCTTGTACTGATCCACCAACTCGGGGAAGTCGCGGCTGGGCAGGCAGTCCCCGTACCAGGCGGACTTCAGGGAACCGCCGCGGCCAAAGACGTCATCCAAGGGCAGGTCGATCCGCATGCCGGGCGTCGGGACACCCACCAGCACCACGCGCCCCGCCAGGTCACGGGCGTAGAAGGCTTGCTCGTAGGTTTCGGGGCGGCCAATGGCCTCGATCACCACATCGGCGCCGAACCCACCAGTGAGTTCGCGGATGGCCTCCACCGGATCCACTTCGCGTGAGTTCACCCCGTGCGTTGCACCAAGCTTGACCGCCTGATCCACCTTGGCCTGGTCGATGTCCACGGCGACGATGGTGGTGGCTCCGGCCAGTTTGGCGCCCTGGATGGCGGCCACGCCCACGCCGCCGCAACCGATCACTGCCACGGACTCACCGCGTTTGATCTCGCCGGTATTCACGGCGGCGCCGATGCCGGCCATGACACCGCAGCCGAGCAGGCCCACGGCCGCCGCGTCCACGTCGTCGGCCACAGGGGTGCACTGGCCGGCCGCCACGAGGGTCTTCTCAGCGAAGGAACCGATACCCAGTGCCGGAGAGAGTTCGGTGCCGTCCGTCAACGTCATCTTCTGCGTGGCGTTGAACGTGTTAAAGCAGTACTGCGGCTGACCCTTGCGGCAGGCGCGGCACTCACCACACACCGCACGCCAGTTAAGGATGACGCGCTGGCCCACTTCGACCTCGGTGACGCCGGGGCCCACCTGGGACACCACGGCGGAGGACTCGTGGCCCAGCAAGTACGGGAAGTCGTCGCCGATGCCGCCGGTGACGTAGTGGTAATCGGTGTGGCACACGCCGCAGGTGAGGACGTCCACGACGACCTCGCCCGGTCCGGGGTCAGGAATCACGATATCCACGACTTCCACGGGAGCGTCCTTGGCGGGGGCGATGACGCCCTTGACGGTCTGAGGCACTTTAAGCTGACTCCTTGGCTGTGATGAGTGTCGGTGAGGACACGATGTGCCCTGCTCCTATCCGATCACGAATCCGGGTTTCGGGACAGTGAGAATCGCCCGCGTTTTCCGGGTCCGCTCAGTCTCGATGTGTCAGGCTTGGAGCATGTGCGGGCGATACGTGGTGGCGAGGGCCGCCGGAGACCTGATGGACGAGTTCGGTGCTGAGGACGGGCAGGAGGAGACCCTGCTACGCCCTAATTTCAATGTGGCACCCACCACGGATGTGCCCGTGGTCCTGGAGCGATTGGACGAGGCAGGCTCCCTGCTGCGGGAATTGCACGTGGCACGCTGGGGCCTGTTGCCCAGGTGGGCCAAAGACGCGTCGTTTTCCTCGCGTGCCTTCAACGCCCGCTCGGAAACGGTCGCAGAGAAGCCGACGTTCCGGGCTGCGGTGAAGAAGACCCGCTGCGCGGTCCCGGCTGACGGCTACTACGAATGGCTCACTCCTGCAGGGAAGGGCCGCAAGATTCCGCACTACATTCACCCGGCTGACGGTTCAGCCATCGCCTTTGCCGGCCTGTACTCGTGGTGGCGGGACCCGGCCACCCAGGAGTGGGTCCTCACGTGTTCCATCCTCACCGGTCCGTCCCCGGACCCGGAGGCCGAGGGCGTGCTCGGGGAACTGGGGCGCCTGCATGATCGGCTCCCGCTGGCCCTGCCAGACGACGCCGCGATCGCCGCCTGGCTGGATCCGACGGCTTCCGCCCCGGAGTCCCTCGTGGAGGGAGTCCGGGCCCGTGCATTGGAGGCCGCCGCCACCTGGGAAATCCACGCGGTGGATCCAGCGGTCGGGAACGTGAGGAACAACGGGCCGGAGTTGATCAGCCCAGCGTCGGGGTCCTCTCCGAGTTGATCCCGCGCACGTGCTCGTCCAAGAACGCGATGAACGTTTCGTACCAGACCTGCGCGTTGCCGCGGCCCGCCACCCAGTGCCCCTCGTCCGGGAAGTAGAGGTAGCGGTGGCGGGTGCGCCCGTTCTCGTCCCGAGGGGTAGCGGAGAAGGTGTTGAGGTCGTACCAGAGGGCGTGACCCTGAGCGATCGGCACCCGGTAGTCCTTGTCCCCGTGAATCACGAGCATGGGCACCACGATGTCCGCGACCGCGTCCTTGGGGTTGTACTCGGAGTTCTGCAGCTGCATGGACTTCTCCCAGCCCGCGTTGTCCGTGGTGTGGCCCATGGACTCGGTGTCCCAGAGAGAGGCGTGTGTGACGACGCAGCGGAAGCGGTCACCGGTGTGCCCGGCCACCCAGTTGGACATGTATCCGCCGTAGGAGCCGCCGGAGAAGGCGGTGCGGGTCTCGTCGATGTCCTGGCGGGACACCGTGGCATCGGTGAGCGCCATGATGTCGGTGAACGGCGTGCCGCCGAGCTGGTGCTGACCGCGGTCAATCATGTGCTGGCCGTAGCCGGTGGAGATGGCCGGGTCTGGCATCAGCACCGCATAGCCGGCCGCGACGAACGGATTGGGATTCCAGCGGTAGGTCCAAGCGTTCCAGGAGCCCCACGGCCCGCCGTGGGCAAACACCACGAGCGGGTGGGGACCCGCCCCGCTAGGCAGCCTGAGCCAGGCGCGCAGCGCCGTGCCGTCCTCCGCGGTGGCGGTGACCTCGGTCAGCGTGCCGGTCTGGGCCGGCTGGGCGGCGGGGTTGGGGAGTGCGGTGACCTGACCGGTCGTGGGGTCGATGGCGACGGGGTGCGGGGCTACGGCAATGCCCGACGCCGTGGCGAGAATCCGCCCGCCACTCACCTGGGTGCCGGAGAAGGTCAGGTCTTGGTCGGGGCCGCCAGCCAGCCGCCGTGGGGCGGCGTCTGTCACGTCGCCGATCCAGACCGAGCCGCGACCATGATCGTCTGACGTGGCGATGACGGTGGAGTCGTCCAGCCAGGCGGGGGAGAGCCAGAAGTCGTGCTCGGGCCAGAGGGCGGTGGCCTCGCCGGTGGCGACGTCCAGCACCTGGGTGTGTGAGGACAAGGACTGGGTCTGCGTCCACACGTCCTCACGGTCGATCAGTGCGCGCGTGCCATTGGGGCTGAAGGGCCCGCCCCAGTACTCGGTCTGTGCGGTGGTCTCGAGGAGGGCCTTCGGTTCGGCGGCGCCGGAGAGATCCAGGAGGTAGAGGTGGGGGAAACCGATCAAGTCGTCGTAGGAGTCATTGGTGGTGACGAGGGCCGCGGAACCGGCGCGGTCCACGTTCCAGTCGATCATTCGTCCGGGAGGCATCTGTTGGTAGCTGAACTCGCCCAGGCTGCCGTCGGCGCTCAACTCCGCGACGGCCAGCACGGTGCTGGACGGGCCCAGGTCAGTGTTCCAGTAGCGGGTGGGGAACTGGGAATGCAGCGCGGCGGTGACCTTGGCGTCCTTGCGTTGCTTGGACAGCTCCTGGTGTTCCGCCTCGGTCGCGGCTTGGGAATGGACCTCGAGTTCCGCGATCAGGCGCTGCGTACCGTCCTTAGCCGTGACCAGCTCGAGTGTTCCGAAGCCGCCGGGGCGTGAGGCGAGTTCCCGGGCCTCACCGCGAGGAGGAAGCGCCCACAGCTGAGCGTCGTCACTGGATTCGCCATCCTCGCCCACTCGCTTGGCGGTGAAGTAGGTGGTTCCGTCCTCGGCGAGCGCCACCGAACCGACGGAGGCATTGCCGCGTGTCAGGGGGAGGAGCTCTCCGTCGATGAGTTCCAGGAGTTCGGTGCGGTAGGCGGTGGCCTTGGCGTCGAGTCGAGACACGTGCGTCACGATCCGACCCTCTGGTGTGGTGGTGATGCCGGCCAGCCGTGGGGCGTCCAGGAGTTCGGTGAGGGGTTCCATGGCTCACATCCTGCCACCGAACAGGCTGTTATGAAACGACTTTTTCAGTGTTTTGCTTGCCCATCCCGCAGCATGGCCAGCCGCGAGAGCATCCGATCCGCATCTCGGGGTAGGTTCTCCGCCTCGCCGAGTTCCTTGCGAGTCACTTGAGCGGTGATGTCTAGACGCAGGTCGGCGTCAACCAACACGTCTAGCAAGTAGGCCAGACGTTGGAAGGGCTCCGGTTCGATGCTCTCCGGCGCGGGAACACCCACCAAGGAGATGGCTTCGAAGTCTCGGGCCAAGGTCAGGTAGTCATTGACCGACCGCGGCTGCACGCAGAGCTCATCCCACGTGACGGTGAGCGTGCCGTCCGCCACGGCGAGCGCCCGCAGGGCGCGCGTAGCGCTCAGGGGCACCTCGACGCTGGGGCTCAGCTCGACGCTGGGAGCCGGGGACGCGCCGTCGGGCATGAGGGTCCAGCCGCCTGACGCGAAGCCGTGGCCGTGTGTGGATGCGCTCCGCCAGTCGTGATCGCCGCTGAGTTCGATGACGTCGAGTTGGGCCCGGATGGCCTCGACGGCCGGGAGGATGGCCTCGTGGAAGGTCGGGTCTGGCAGCAGTCGGGATGGCGGGTAGTTGGAGGTCATCAGGATGGCCACATCGGTTTCCAGCAGCGTGACCAGGGTGCGGCGCAGCATGATGGCGTCTGCGATGTCGTGGACGTGGAACTCGTCCAGGAGGAGGAAGCGGGCCTCGCCCACCAGCTGCGTCACGGCCTCCGGGAGGGGGAGGCGCTCCATCGACATGGTGCGCTGCAGCTCGCCCAGGAAGGTATGGATGTGCAGGCGCTTCTTGGGGGTTTGAACCAGGGCGAGCACCTGATCCGCGAGCCAGGACTTGCCGCGTCCCACTGCGCCGTGGAGATAGGCGCCGCGCGGGTGCGGTGCGGACAGGGCTCCGACGGCGGCCAACTGCTGGGGATCCAACGTGTGGCCTGCCTTGGCAGCTGCGGCCAGCAGCGCCTCCTCCGTGACGGCGTCGAAGGGGCTACGGGTTGGCGCGGGGGCTGGCACTGAAGGAGTCACGTACTCCATTGTCTCGCATCAACAGGGATGACCGACGGTAGGCTTGTCAGTAGGGCCCCGATCGGCCCGCCGACGAGGGCGCAGTACCGGCACACACGCAAAGACTGACGCAGAAGGTCGTTTGCCATGTCCGTCCTCCCCGCCCTCTCGCCAGGTGTTGCCTGGCTGGTGCTCATCGTTGCTGGCTGCCTGGAGCTAGTGTGGGCCGCCGCGTTGTCCGGACTCGGTTCCGGCTCCAAGGCCCGCCGCCGTCAAAGTCTCCTGCTTTTTATGGTTGGTCTGGCCGGCTCCATGACCGGCCTTGCCTGGGCCATGCTCACCCTGCCAGCCGGCACGGCCTACGCGGTCTGGGTCGGTACCGGCGCCGTGCTCACCGTGATCTGGGGATTCCTCACCGGCCAAGAACGTCCCACCTGGACGCGGATCGGACTGCTCGCCGTGCTGATCTCGTCCATTGTGGGCCTGAAGGTGGTGGCCTGATGTCCTGGCTGATCCTGATCCTCTCTGGACTCCTCGAAGCCGTGTGGGCTACGGCCTTAGGCGCCTCGCACGGCTTCACCGTCTTGGGCCCCACGATCGTGTTCGGTCTCGGGCTCGTGGCCTCCATGGTGGGGCTCGGCTGGGCGGTGCGCTCCATTCCGATCGGAACCGCCTATGCGGTCTGGACCGGGATCGGCGCGGCGCTGACCGTGGTTTGGGCCATGGTCGCCGGTACTGAGGCCGTTTCGGTGGCCAAGGTCGTGTGCCTGGTCGGCATCGTGGGAGCCGTGGTGGGGCTCAAGCTGGTCTCATCCGAACCGGGGAGAGCGTCAGCGGACATCCCACGCGAGCTTGGCGCCAAAGGCGATCAGGACGCCACCGGTGACGCGGTCCAACCAGGTGACGAACGCCGCTGACTTCAGTCTGCTTCCCAGCGCTGAGCCGCCCAGGACCAGCGCCGAACACCAGAGCATGCCGCAAGCCACGTGGACTCCGGCGAGCAGCAGCCCCATAACCACAGGCGGCACACCCGCAGTCATGAACTGCGGAATGGTCGCCAGGTAGAACACGCCCACCTTCGGGTTGAGAAGGTTGGTGATTAGTCCAGTGGCCCATCCGCGCCAAGCGCCGCCGCGGACCAGACCGGCAGCGGTAGCGTCGGTGGCTGCTTCCTGCGCTCTTACTTGGTTGTGGCCGCGGAGCGTCCTGGCAGCCATAGTGATCCCCATCCAGATGAGATAGGCGGCACCGGCCAGGGTCAAAATCCTGTAAGCAGCCTCCGACGCGGCAAGCACGGCGGTGGCACCGAGTCCCGCAGCGGCACCCCAGATGAGCACTCCAGTCTGGATGCCAAGCGCCGTAGCGAATCCTGCTCTCCGCGATGTGGTGATGGAGGTGCGGATCACCAGCGCGGTGTCGATCCCCGGGATCAATGTACAAGTCGCGCGCTTTCATAGACCTTAATTCACTTGATGGATAAATTGATTATGTGTGGTCGGATGTGATGAACTCACCTCCATGAGCGCCACCGCCCTGAAGCTGCGACACCGAGCCGTCAATGCGATGCTGCGCTTCATCTACTACGGGCGCGTCCCGGTGCTTGACCGCTCAGCTGACCCCAAGGCTCCGGGTCCCGCGTCGCACTCGGGCGTTCCAGAACGGTCCCGATTGCTCATCGTCAGCCACCGCAACGGCGCCTTCGATGGGCACCAGGTCCTTGCGGCCTTCCCCAAGACCCAGTTCTTGGTCTCCGTTCAATTGCTGCGGCACTGGTTCCTGCGGCTATTCGTGGCAGGCATCCCCGTGGCGCGTCCTAAGGACGTAGAACGCTACGGTCTGGATCCCGCCTCCGTGGCCAGTCCGGTCGAGGCAGGCTGCGCGCACCTCAGGGCCGGGGGCGATCTGGGGATCTTCCCGGAGGGCAGCAGTGAATGGGGATTCAAACCGCAGCGATACCAGCGCGGTGCGGCACGCATCGTCTGCACCCTGGCCCAGGAAGGGATCGAGGTCGAGGTGATCCCGGTGGGGCTGTTCTACTCAACACCGGACCGTTTCCGCTCCAGGGCCCAAGTGGTCCGCGGCCGTTCCGTGACGCTTCCGCCGCGCGGGGAGCTGTCGGTTAAAGCCTGGGAGCCGCACGTCGCTACGGCGCTGGCAGCGGCTTTGGACGAGGTCTCCGTCAAGTGCCCTGACCAAGAGACCTTCGAGAGCATCCAGAACCAATCCCTGCACACCGCCAGGCGCCGCACGCCGCACGCAGCCGGCACCCGAGCCACGTTCGCCGCTGCCTTCCTGGACCTGCAATCTGACGTGCTCCACGGCGGGGTGGACGGGGATGCACCCCGAACCTTTACTGGGCTGCGTTGGCTCGGCCTGGTGCTGATGTGGGCGTTCTTGCCGGTCCTGGCCGTGGCAGCCTTCGCCGGTTCGCGGGCGGACGCCCGCAACACCGTGACCTTTATCCGCATGCTGGGCGGTGCCGCTGCCGCCATGGTATGGCTTCCCGCCCTCATCATCCTCGCTTGTCTCTTCCCGTGGATCGTCGGTATCGGACTGGTCAGCGCCGTTCTCGGATGGCTGCTCCTCGGACTACGCCCCATTCGCCTCTGAAAGGACCCAGACCATGAACCTCATCCTGGATTTCAAGGATCCCAGCGCCACCGAACTCGGCGTCAGCGGCGGCAAGGGAGCCAGCCTCGCGAAGTCGGCACGGGCCCTGCCCGTGCCGGACGGATTCATCGTGACGGCGGAGGCCTACTCCCGCTTCGTCGGGCCTTTGAAAGAACAGATCGCTGCGCTGGCCCACGCCGAGGCGCCCGCCGAGGCCATCGCCGAACTCATCAGGAACACGGACGTGCCGCCGGGCTGGGAGCAGGAGATCGACGCCACCCTGCAGGCCGGCGGCCTGTCGGAGCGGGCGGTGGCGGTCCGCTCGTCGGGCACCATGGAAGACCTCCCAGGCGCCGCGTTCGCGGGCCAACACGACACCTACCTAGGAGTGCGAGGGGCCGCGGCCATCGCCGCGGCCGTCCGCGACTGCTACGCAGCACTGTGGAACACCCACGCCTACGCCTACCGCGAGCAACTTGGTGTGGACCATCTCGAGGCCAGGATGGCTGTGGTGGTTCAGCTGATGGTGTCCGTCGGGGCCGACGAGGCCGCCGGCGTGGCCTTCTCCGTGGACCCCGTCCGCGGCAACACCGATGAAGTGTTGATCAACGCGGCGTTCGGACTCGGCGAGACCGTGGTGGGAGGCGAGGAACCCGTTGACGAATACCGTGTCCTGCGGGCCGACGGCAGCATCGTCGCCTCCGAGATCGCGCAGAAACCTACCGCCCTGGTGATGCGGGACGCCGTGGACGGGGAGGCGCGGACGGGACTGGTGCACCTGTCCGCCGCGCAAGGTTCACGGGCGGCCCTGAACCCCGCCCAGGCCGCGCGGGTCGCGGAACTCGCACTCGCGGCGGAAAATCACTTCGGGTTCCCGCAAGACATCGAATGGGCCTTCAGCGGGAAGTCGCTGTACCTGCTCCAATCACGCCCCATCACCAGGGTCGCGGCCCGGTGGACCCGCGACGAGTCCGCGGAGCGTTTTCCGACGCCCGTCACACCCCTGACGTGGGACCTCGTTGAAGCCGGATTCCACCACTCCCTCAACCACAGTTTCGACCTGATGGGGTTGCCGCCCTTCCATGACAAATGGTTCGCCATGAAGGACTTCTACATTTACGGCAACCAGACCGCTGTGGACCTCTACGCCGGCCGGCTGCCCACGAACATGCTCAGCAGTGTCGAAACCATCACCGAATCGCTGCCGCAGATCGCCGCGCAGTTCGGGTGGGTGCAGGACCTGCCTGACCGTTGGATGCGGGACCTGGACACCTACTTGCTTGGGATCGGGCGCCTGCAGAACGAGCCGTTGGCCTCAAAGAGCCTGGGCGAGGTTTGGGATCATGTCATCGCGATCAGCGACCTCGGCACTGAGTACTTCCTCCCCAACATCGCGATCTCACTGACCCAGCGGACCCTCTACGGGGCGCTGCAACATATGCTCTCGCTGGCCCTGGACCAAGAACAGGCGCAAACGGTGTTCCAACGGCTGATCGCATCCACCGAAACCAAGACGTCGCAGGTCAACGCGGAATTGCGCGAACTGTCCGAGGCCATTGCCGAGCACGCATCGCTGCTGGACGTCCTGGAGGCCAACCCCGGCGAGCCCGGCGTGACCGCCTTGGCCGGGTTCCCGGGCTTTGAACAGAAGTTCCGCGATTTCCTGTCCAAGCACGGGCACCGAGAACTCGACTTCGACGCCTACCACCCCACCTGGATTGAAGCACCGCACATCGTCCTGGACCAATTGCGACTGTTGGCTTTGCGGACAGTGAACCAGGACAGTTCCGCACCGAACACGGCGACCGAGACTGCGAAGGCGGACTTGAAGCGCAAGGTGGTTCAGGCCGAGACCGAACGAGCGGTGGTGAATGCTGCACCCGAGAAGCTGCGCTACCTGGTGCAGGAGGTCATCCGGCTGGCTCGTTCCTACACTGCGTTGGATGACCTGGAGCATTACCAAACCACCCGGCTGACGCTGCCGCTACGACGGGCCTTGAAGGAATTGGGCTCACGCCTGGTGGCTGCTGGTGTCCTGACCGAAGCCGCGGACATCTACTTCATCCCGTTCCAGGAACTGGATGCGGCGATCCGTGCGGAGTCCGCGGCGGGAGCGCTGACGGCGCTGGGAGAGATTGCAGCCAAGAACAAGGCGGCCTACCAAGCTGCCGTTGCACGGACACCGGCCTGGGAGCATGGCGCGCAGGACACCGTCGATGATGCCGACCAAGGTGATGCGGTTCGGGGAACCGCAGGTAGTTCGGGCGAGGTGGAGGGAGAAGTCTTCGTGGTTCATTCGCCAGAGGACTTCTCCTCCTTCCCTGAAGGCGCCATTCTGGTGGCCCGCACCACCAACCCCGCCTGGACGGCGCTCTTCTACCAGGCCAGCGGCGTCATCACCGAGAGCGGAGGGGCGCTCTCCCATGGCGCCGTCACCGCACGAGAACTGGGATTGCCCGCCGTCATGGCCGTGCGCAACGCCACCAGCCGCTTCACGAACGGCCAGCGGGTCAGGGTCAACGGAAGCACCGGAGTCATCACCGAGGTCTAAACCCCTGTGGATAGTCCCTCCCGGCTTGGGTGGTTTTGGTCTATGGTTACCTGACCTTTGGTCGGTTGGCTGCTGTGCTCGCAGGTGTTTGCGCGGTGTTGTGGCCGGCCCCGGATTATCTCGGGAGTGGCTCATGGTCGGATTTGGGCTTGGTTTTGGTGCTGGTGCTGGTGCAGGTCTGCGCCGTGTCGTCACGGAAGGTCACACGGTGCGGCGGGCTGGGGGCGCTGTGTGGCTGGCACCGGCGCTGGGGT
>JBQDZM010000036.1:0-1835 GCA_052108535.1 Galactobacter sp.
GGGTGGTGACGATCCGCGCGGATCGTCACCACCCGATCGTCGGGCATTGCGCTCCGCGCCCACCTTCCTTGGTCCCCCGCCCCGTTGGTCCCCGAATCCGGTAGCGTGGAGGCCGTGAAGATTGCCACCTGGAATGTGAACTCCCTCCGTGCCCGCGCCGACCGCGTGGAGGCCTTCCTGGAGCGCAGCGACGTGGACGTCCTTGCCATCCAGGAGACCAAATGCAAGGACGAGAACTTCCCGTGGGAACTCTTCGAGCGCCTGGACTACGAGGTCGCGCACTTCGGCTTCAGCCAGTGGAACGGCGTCGCCATCGCCTCTCGGGTGGGCCTTGACGACGTGGAACGCACCTTCCCCGGCCAGCCCGCCTTCGGTAAGGGCGGCAAAGATCCGGTGCAGGAGGCCCGCGCCCTCGGCGCCACGTGCGGAGGCGTGCGGGTGTGGAGCCTGTACGTGCCCAACGGCCGCGGCCTGCAGGACGAACATATGGGCTACAAGCTCAACTGGCTGGACGTGCTGAAGAACCACACGCAACAGCAGCTGGCGGAGGACCCCGAACTGCAATTGGCCTTGGTGGGTGACTGGAACATCGCCCCGCGAGACGAGGACGTGTGGGACATCGACTTCTTCCGGGACAACCAGATGACCCACGTCTCCGAACCCGAACGCGGCGCCTTCCAGGCCTTCCTCGACACTGGTCTGCAGGACCCCATGCGTGAGCGGCACCCCGGCCCCGGTGTCTACACGTATTGGGACTACACGCAGCTGCGCTTCCCCAAGAAGGAAGGGATGCGCATCGACTTCGAGCTGCTCTCCCCCGCCCTCGCCGCCCGGGTCAGCGACGCTGTCGTGGATCGTGACGAGCGCAAAGGCAAGGGAGCGTCCGACCACGCACCCGTCATCGTGACGTTGGACTGAATCCGCCCGCACAGAGCCACCGGCGCTGGGACCGCCCCCAGAAACCGGAAGACACCAGGAACCGGCAGACAGGAGCAGGAGGCATGGACACCAATCTCCCGGCTGCGGTCCTGACCAATCTCCCTCCCACGGGTTACCTGCGGGTCTTCTCACCGTTGCGGGCATTCGGCGACACGGACCAGCTGCTGATCCGTGAGCAACCGCACCGCTCCAGGAAGACGTTCGAAGCGCAGGCTCGGAATGCCCTGCTCTCGCGCGTCACCCGTGCGGTGACTGACCCGTTCCCGCACGAAACCACGGAGAGCTACCGGGTGCTCCATGCCCGGACCCCGGACGGGACGGCGTCATTCTGGTGCCCAGACCAGCTGCCGCTGCGGGCCGGGTCCTCCGCAGGGCTGCTCGAGGAGAACATTCCTGCGGTGCTCACGGAAGCGATCCTGCCCGACGCCGCGGTGGAGGCCCACGCCGAACGCCTCCAGGAACAAGGGATGTGGCTGGACGACGAACTCGTCTTCACGCAGGAGGCCGTCTGGGGTATCCCCTTGGCCTGGTTCTCCTTGTTTGACGAAGACGCTCCGGTGGAGATCGATGACGTTGACGAGGTCCTGACCTCGGCTCGTATCCACACGTCGTTGACGTTGGCCATCGAGCGGGCCCACAGGACGGCCACGTTCTTAGCTCAGGCTGCCGAGGACCTTCCCCTCGTGGATGAACTGGTCACCCTCATGGACGGGCTGGAGGATTTCCACCCGGATTCCATGGTCGAGCTGGATTATGGGTTGTTGGCTCGCTTGGTGTGGCCGGACGAGTCCGTCGGTGATCTCCACACCGGGGTGGCCGCGTTGGCCGAAGGAGACATGGCCACGGCGGCCGCCGCCCACCACAGGTTGGTACGCCGCTGGGCCACGGTGCGGCTG
>JBQDZM010000036.1:1935-11061 GCA_052108535.1 Galactobacter sp.
GCGGTCTGCGGTCTGCGCAACGATCAGTGCCCGACGACGCGTGCCCCCGCAGGCGCCGTGCGGCGCGTGCGAGGGCACGGTGGTGATGCGGGGAACCGCTGCCGTTCGGGCGACGGTGGCGTCAGCCGCGCAAGGACAGCAGGTGTGGCAAGACGGTGGAGTATTCGGCGTCCCATGCGTCCCAAATCTCCGGGTCCAGCGGCAGTGCAGCCACGGCGATGATAAAGACGGTGTAGGAGATGATCGGTGCAGCGCCAGCCACGACGATGCCGGCGATGGCCGCTCCCCTTCCCTTGTTCACCACGGTGGCGACGATAGAAATGACCAGGGCGGCCACGCCCAGGATGGAGAGGCCCATCTGCACCAGAACGGCGGCGCCGAAGATGGAGAACAGCCGGTCCTCGTTGTAGTCGTAGTAGCCATCACCCACGTCGATCAGCGCTGCTCGCATTTGTGCCACGCAGACAAAGTCCCAAATGATGGAAACGACCAGTGCAGCTCCTGCCATGACCAGGCCGGCGATACCGAGCGCTGGTGGGCCCGGGGGCCTGCGCACCGGACGCGGCGGACCGTATTGGTAGGGCTGTTGATACGGCTGCTGGTAGGGCTGCTGCGGGTAGCCGTAGGACGGCTGCTGGGGATACTGCGAGGTCATGTTGTTCTCCAGGGCGGCGGTGTCGGTTGGAACCCACCGTCACTGTACCGAGTGCGCACCTCGTCGCGCTTCTATTTCCGGGCCGGCCTGGCCGTCCCGGGCTCATGTGGCGGCCGACGCGAGGGTCGTCAGCGTCCGCGCCCAACCCACCGCTCGCCACAGAGCCGGGTTTTCACCACAGAGCCGTGCCTTGCCCAGCTCCACGGTGAGTCCCCGGCTCTGCGATCGGCACAGCGTCCAGACAAAACGAAACCCCCGGGATCGCCGGGGGTTATCGTGGTGGCTCCGACCGGCGTCGATCCGGTGACCTTACGATTTTCAGTCGTACGCTCTACCAACTGAGCTACAGAGCCGAACGGCCATCTTGCGATGGCCGTTTCGAGTTCCTTGCCTGAGGCTGGATACTCTCTGCGACCCTGACGAGACTTGAACTCGCGACCTCCGCCGTGACAGGGCGGCGCGCTAACCAACTGCGCTACAGGGCCTAGTGATCAACGCGTTTCCGCGTTCTTCACAAGATGAAAGCTTATCAGACTTTCTGGCGGACTACCAAATCGGTAGTTCCTCCGTACCCCCAACGGGATTTGAACCCGTGTCGCCGCCGTGAAAGGGCGGTGTCCTAGGCCGCTAGACGATAGGGGCGCATCCTCCAGGTCTCCCAGGAGGTTGCCTGACAAGCTTAGACGACTTATCGCCCGCGCGCTAACTGGACTTTCCGCGGATACGCCACGCGGCCCAAACCTGAGCATCCATGGCCTCCTTCGCGGGCCGCTCATAAGCTGGTTCCATGCCCTTCCAGATCAGCACCGATCTCTTCGAATATGCGGCCACCGAGGCCTTCCGCCTCCTGCCCGCGGAGCTCACGGCGCCCTTAGATAACGTGCAGATTTTCGTGGAAGATCGCTATGATCCCGCGCCTTGGGAGCATCCAGACACGCAACTCTTCGGCTACTACGACGGGTTCGCACTGACGGAGCGTGGGCGAGACGAGGCCGGCCAGTTGCCGGACCGGATCGTGCTGTTCAAGGAGACCTTTGAGCACGAGTGCAACGGCTGGCCAGAGGTGGTGAAGGAGTTGAGGATCACATTGGTTCACGAGATCGGACACCACTTAGGGATCGGTGAGGAGCGCCTCCACGAGTTGGGGTGGGGGTAACCACCCCCAAGAAAGAGACGTGCCTCACAAATCCTGTTCTCGTTGAACAAAATCCATTCTCTCGGTGACCTTTGTCACTTAAAGATCAAGATCCCGGCGGATTCTTTCGAAGTCGGTGGGATTTAGAGATACAGATCACGTGCATGCGTCACGGCGTGGTCGTAGTACTCGCGATGCACCAAACCTGACGCGGACTCCGGATCCAAGAAAACTTGCACGTGCGGATGCAGCTGCAAGGCCGAGGCCGGACACGACGCCGACACCGGTCCCTCCACCATCGCGGCCACCGCCTCTGCCTTCGCCTCGCCCTCGGCGATCATCAGCACCCGCTTCGCATCCAGGATGGTCCCGATCCCCTGGGTAATGCAGTGCAACGGCACGGCATCCTGTTCGCCTCCAAAGAAGCGCGCGTTGTCTGCCCGCGTCCGGGGATGCAGCGTCTTGATCCGTGTGCGTGAAGCCAGCGAGGAGCCAGGCTCGTTGAATCCGATGTGTCCGTTGGACCCGATCCCCACGATCTGCAGCCCCACCCCGCCAGCAGCGGCGATGGCCGCGTCATACTCGGCGGCCGCCGCCCGAGGATCTTCCGCGTTCCCGTTGGGCACGTTGATCTGTTCCGGTTCCAGCCCCCACGGGGTCGCGATGCTCTGCTGCACCACTGTGGCGTAGCTCTGCGGGTGATCGGGGTCCAGACCCACGTATTCGTCCAACGCGAAGCAGGTGATCCCTGAGACGTCCAACCCTTGCTCGATGGCCCGAGCCACCTCACGGTAGATCCCCAACGGCGAGGACCCTGTGGCGACCCCCAACACCAGGCCCGGAGTCGCTTCGATGGCCCTGATGACCTGTTCACCCGCGCGCTGGGCCGACTCCTGAGCGGTGGTCGAGATCACAACATCCATACCCACAAGTTTATGCTTGAGCCCTATGCTTAAGCACCTCGATGCGTCGCCTCAGGCAACGACGTCCAGGTCAACCCTGAAGCCAAGCAACAGAGGACCCGCACAGTGCGCATCATCCATTCAGCCACCCGGTCGGATCACCTCACCGAGACTGGAGCCCCGCGCTCCCCTGGCCCGGATTGGGTGGCCGTGAGCCAGGGTCGACTGGTCGCCGAAGGCGTGGACGACAGTTGGCTGTCATATGTGCCGGGTGAGGCCACTCGAGGTGTTGAAGGCGAAGATGCTCGTGGTGTTGAGGTGACCGACGCCCAGGGCGCGTTACTCACCGGCGGTTGGGTGGACGGGCACTGCCACGGTGGCCGCAACGTGGCCTTCGATGAGGACACCGACCTGTCCCCCGCTATCGCAGCCCACACGGACCATGGCACCCGTACACTCGTCGCCTCCCTGGTCACCAATCCCCTGGACACCGAGGCGACGGCCGCCGCCAGGCTGGCCGCGGCCGTCGAACAGAGTGAAACCCTGGCCGGGATTCACTTGGAGGGCCCCTTCCTGGACCACGGGCACCGGGGTGCCCACGCTCCCGAGCACCTGCGCCCCGCCACACTTTCAGACGTTCAGCGCCTCCATGACGCCTGCGCCGGCCATCTCACCCAGATCACCATGGCTCCGGAACACGACCCCGGACTCGTCGCGACCAAGTGGCTCGTGGGCCAGGGCGTCAGAGTCGCCGTAGGACACACCAGTTGCGACTACGCCACGGCGCTGGCCGCCTTCGACGCCGGGGCTTCCCTCCTCACGCACACGTTCAACGGCATGCCTGGCCTCCACCATCGCGCCCCTGGCCCCATCGGCGCAGCCCTGGACTCACCACACGTCACCTTGGAACTCATAGCCGACCTGGTCCATGTGGCACCCACCCTGATCCGCACCCTCTTCTCGGCCGCGCCGGGCCGCGTGGGCCTGATCACCGACGCCATGTCCGCCACCGGCAGCGCCGACGGGCGGTACCTGCTCGGTTCCCTGCCCGTGGTGGTGTCAGACGGCGTGGCCCGGTTGGACGAACCGGGCGGCCCAGGTTCCATCGCCGGTTCCACGCTCACCATGGACGTCGCCGTCCGCAACGTCGTGGCCTCCGGAGTGCCGCTGGCCCACGCCGTCGCGGCGGCCACGACCACTCCCGCCCGGGCGCTGGGGCTCCCCGTGTTCCCGGGCGTCGGGGACCGCCTCGATGCGTTCTTGGTTATGCCCGACGGCGGTACCCGCCCGGACTGATGGGCTCAGTCTGATTCGCGCAGCCGGGCCCGACCCTTCAACCGGGCCCTGCGCCTCAACCGGGTGCGGCACCTCAGGCCAGCAGGACCTCCACGCCACCGGCGATCCAGGCCTTCTTGTCCTGCGCGGACAGGCCGGAATCGGTGATCAGACCGATGCCTTCCACCTCCGGTAACGCGGCGAAGGCCACGTGGCCGGACTTCGTGGAATCCGTGACGACCCAGGCTTCTCTGGCCCGCCTGGCCATCAGCGCGTTCAGTTCCGCCTCGTCCTCCTCGTGGACCGTGAAGCCGCCCTGCGGCGTCATGCCGTCCACCCCGATGAACGCCAGATCGCAGGAGAGTCCACCCAGGGTCTGCACCGCCCACGGCCCCACCAGTTCGTAGGAGGCCGGATGCATCACGCCACCTGAGACCACCACCTTGATGTGCGGGCGCACCGCCAGGGTGGAGGCGATGTTCACCGAGTTCGTCACCACCGTCAGTGAGGGGCGACCGTTCTCGCTACGCAGGTCCGGGCGCATCCCTAAGAGTTGGGCGATGATCCCGGTAGTGGTCCCGCCGGTCATGCCCACGGTCATTCCCCGGGAGACCATGCCCGCGGCCTTGGCCGCGACGGCGCGTTTGGCTCCGTCGTCCCCCAGCCGGTAGCGCTGCGGCAGGTCGTAGGCCACGCCGCCGCGCGTGGCGCCGCCGTGGGTCCTGACCAGCAGCTCCTTCTCGGCAAGGGCATCCAGGTCGCGGCGCACCGTGGCGGGCGATACCCCCAACCCGGACACCAGGTGCTCCACCTCGACGCTTCCGCTGTCTGCCAGGATCTCCAGGATCCGGTTCCCACGCTCCGCCCGATTCATACCCACATCCTCTTACATCTCGAAGCCCTTCCGGCAGAATCGGCATCGCCGACCCAACCGGATCTTGATCACTTCACCGCGCCAGCAGCCAGGCCGCCGA
Source organism: Galactobacter sp. (assembly GCA_052108535.1). Taxonomy (GTDB): domain Bacteria; phylum Actinomycetota; class Actinomycetes; order Actinomycetales; family Micrococcaceae; genus Galactobacter. The sequence goes on from JBQDZM010000036.1 coordinate 6,877, forward strand.
TCAACCGCTTCTCGATGAAGAAGAACATGATCACCACGGGGACGATGGACAGGATGGAGACGGCGAACACGAACTGCCAGCTCGTGGCGTACTGTCCAACGAATTTGGTGAGTGCCACGGAAAGCGGTTGATTCTCCGCCGTCGTCAGGATCACCAAGGAGGCGGCGAACTCGTTCCAGGCGGACACGAAGGTGAAGATCACGGCCGTCACGATGCCCGGCCACACCAGGGGCAGGTTCACCTTGAAGAGTGTCCGCAGCTTGCCCGCGCCGTCCAACTGTGCCGCCTCGTCCACCTCCTTAGGAACAGCGGCGAAGAAGGAGTGCATCATCCAGGTCGCAAACGCCAGGTTGAAGGCCGCGTTGATCAGGATCATCGCCACCCAGGTGTCATCGATCCCGAAGAGCTGCATCTCCCGGAACAGGCCGGTGGTGAGGATGGCGGGCTGCAGCATCTGCGTCAGGATGACCAAGCCCATAAACGCCATGCGTCCGGGGAAACGGAACCGGGCCGTGTAGTAGGCGGCAGGGACCGCCACCAGCAGGACCACCAGTGTGGCCGCCACCGCGATGATGACCGTGGAGATCAGGTTCTGCGGCAGCGGGGTCTCCGGCGTGGACCACATGTTGGCGTAGTTGTCCCAGTGCCACCCGTCCTTGGGCAGGTAGGTGGGATCGTAGGAGAGGATCTCCGATTTGGTCTTCAGCGATCCTGCGAACATCACCAGGTACGGGATCAGGAAGATCGCCGCGATCACGAGGCCGATGATCATGCGTCTCACCACGACCGAACGTGGTGCCCTGTCCGTGACCGTCAGGAAGGGTTTCTTCAGACTAGGCGTCTTATGAGGAGCCGGCGCGGTCATGTCAGACCTCCTTCAGCGGTTTGACGGTCTTGACGTAGATCGCCACGATCACTGCGACCACGGCGAAGTTGACCACGGAGAGCGCAGAGGCGATGTCGATGCGCTGGTCCAGCTGCATGGTCTTGAAGATGTAGGTCATCAGGGTGTCCGACTCGTATCCGGGTAGGTCGCCCGTCATCACCTGCAGGATCGGCAGGTTGTTGAAGACGTTGATGATGTTGATCAGCACCGCCACGGCCAGGGAGTTGCGTAACTGCGGCAGCACCACGGAGAAATAGGTGCGCCAGCGCCCTGCACCGTCCACGGTCGCGGCCTCCAGGGTCTCCCCCGGCACGGACTGCACGCCGGCCAGCAGCGTGTATACCGTGAAGGGCAAAGACACGAAGATCGCCACGATCATCGCGGAAATCAACGCGGGTACGGGGCTCTTGGTGAACCCGAAACCGTCTCCGTCCACCAGGTGAAGCTGCTGCAGGAACTTGTTCAGCACGCCGTAGTTGGGGTCCATGGAGTAGTAGAAGACCGTGGTGGTCATGACCACGGAGGCGGCCCACGGCACCACGACTGCCATGCGCACCAGGCGCCTGCCAGGGAAGGGCTTGGAGAGGAACTGGGCCAGCGCCAGCGAGATGACCACGGTGAAGAGGACCACCACCACGACCCACACCAGGGAGTTGAGCAGGATCCTCGGCAGGTTCGGGTCCGTGAAGACGTGACCGAAGTTGGAGAAGATCCCCCAGTCTGGCGTCGTGTTGCCCGGCTCAGCCCACCCCTGGTTCAGCCCGGACATGCCGATCTTTCGCAGGGAGTTGTAGATCATGTAGATGGCAGGGAAGACCACCACGACGAAGATCAGGATGATCGCCGGCGTCAGCCAGGGCAGTGCCGCCCCAAAGCCGCCGCCGGTACGGCGCGCCTTGAGGCGCGTTTGTGCCCGACGGCCGGTGGTTGGCTCAGGTGGTGTGTTCCGCTCAGGTGCGGTGGCCCGCGTACTCATGCATCACGCTTCCGTGGCTGGACTCGGCAAGGGATCTGGTGTTGTGCGGCGCCGCACCCATCGGTTGGCGCACGCTACGGCGGGGCCGGGCCACGCGCCGTCGGACATAAGGACCCCCGCGACGCCGCGGCGCGGCCAGGGTATGAGGCCTTCCGTCCCGCGCGGGTTGACCCAGGCGCGGGACGGAGGCAGTCAGTGGATCCCGTAGCGGGCCCTCTCACCATCGAGGGCAGAGGACCCGCTAGGGCGATCATCAGGACGCGGCGTCGGCCTTGCCCTGGATTTCCTTGGCGACATCTGCGCCGGAACCGGACTGCAGCTTGCCCATGAGCGACTTGAAGGCGCCGTCGGTGGCGGTCCAAGCCGGGTTGGTGGTCGGGTAGAACTGCGCGTCAGGCAGCAAGTCCAGGAAGGGCTTGAGCGACTCGTCAGAGGCCATCTTCTCCGAGGCGGACTTGGTGGTGGGCAAGAAGCCCTCGGTCTCCACGAACTTCTGGTACTGCTCGTCGGAGAAGAAGAAGTCCATGAACTCGGTTACGGCCTTCTGCTTGGCCCCGGACTGAGAGAAGGAGGCCAGGCGGTCACCGACACCCAGGGTCACGGAGGAGCCGTCCTTGGTGGCCGGCTGCGCGATGCCGTAGTTGAGATCCGGGTTGGCTTCCTCGATCTCCTTCATGGTCTGCGGCAGGGCGTAGGCGAAGCCCATCTTGCCCTGAACAAAGCCGGACATCATCGGCGTGCGCTGCGTAGAGCCGGGGTTGGGCTGCGTGGCGCCTTCGTCGATCATCTTCTTCATCTGGTCGAAGGCTTCGACGTTCTTGGGGTCGTCCACGGTGATGTTCTCTTCGTCGCCGAAGGAACCCCCGTTGCCCACGGCCCAGATCATGGCCTCAGCCTGCGCCTCCTCGGAACCGAGCGGCATGCCGTAGCCCGGATTTCCGGTCTTGTCCTTGATGGCCTTGGAGGCCGTCAGGAGTTCGTCCCACGTCTTGGGAACGTCCTTGACGCCGGCCTCTTCCATCAGGTCCTTGTTGTAGAACAGGGCGCGGTCGGAGGCGATGAACGGCAGGCCGTACTGGGTGCCGCCCACCTTCTCCGCGTCTGCGAAGGAGTCCTGGAAATTCTCGAGGGTCTCCTTGGAGGCAATGTCCTCCGCCTTGGCGAGGATGCCGTCACCCACGTAGCCGGAGATGGCGCCGCCGTTGTAGATGTCGGGGGCCTTCTTGGACTGGATCTTGGTCTTGAGCACGGTCTCCAGGTTGTCCCAGGACTGCGTCTCGAGCTTGATCTTGATGTCATCATGTTCGGCTTCGAAGTCCTTGATGATGTCTTCCCACAGCCCCTTGGTCTGCTTCGAATACGTCGGGACGAGCATCTGCAGTGTGGTGATGCCGTCCTTCGAATCCTCGTCGCTGCTGCCGCCGCCGAAGCCGCAAGAGGTCAGGGTGAGTGCGCCGACCGCGGCGACAGCCGCGATTCCTGCCCGCCAGCTGAACTTGGTCATGATGCCGCCTTCTTCTCCCCTTGAAGTGGAGGGCCTCCGCGAGTCAGCCAACCAAGGGGATTGCGTGTGAGTGATGTTTTGATCGATAACTCGATCAAGATCTTTCATGTGCAACCATCTTGAATGGTGATCCATCCCACGTCAAGTGGTGATCGTCAACACCTTTGCAGGTCAGCTGCCCGCAGCAGTGATCAACACGGCCAGCCTGCCGATCTCCGCACGCATGGCCTCACGCCCGGGGCCAAGGTACTTGCGCGGATCCACGAGTCCTGGATCCTGCAACGCCTCACGCACGGGAGCCGTGAACGCCTTGTTCAAATGCGTGGACACGTTGATCTTCACCATGCCTGCCGCAATCGCCTCACGCAGGTGCTCATCAGCCACCCCCGAGGAACCGTGCAACACCAGCGGCACCGGCACCTGAGCGCGCAGTCGTCCAATCAGGTCCAGATCCAGGCGGGCAACACGCGAGGTCATGGCATGCGACGATCCCACCGCCACAGCGAGCGCATCGACCCCCGTGTCCGCCACGAAGCGCGCAGCATCCGCGGGGTCGGTGCGGACACCGGGGGCATGCGCACCGTCCTTGCCGCCCACCTCCCCCAACTCGGCTTCCACATACACGCCCTGGTCGTGAGCCTCGGAGGCGAGTTGCGCCGTCAAGGCGCGATTCTCGTCGTCGGGCAATTTGGAGGCATCCACCATGACGGAACCGAAACCCAGGCCAAGGGCCTCACGCACCAACGCCGGGTCCTCGGCATGGTCAAGGTGCAACGCGATCCGGGCCGACGACGCCTCGGCCAAGGCCCGCACGGCCGC
>JBQDZM010000036.1:11161-14709 GCA_052108535.1 Galactobacter sp.
GCCACGGGGGAGAGCACGGCCGACGCCGAACAGGTCACGGCAGCCACCAGGGCCTGACGCCGCTCGTCGACCGAGGCGGGGGCATGGCCCAATTCATGAGCCATCGACAGCCAACCGGCCACCGCCGCATCCCCAGCTCCGGTCGGATTCCCGGCGAGCACCCGCGTCAACCGGGCTCCGACCCCACCCCGGTCGGCAGCCGTGTGGTGACTCATCCCGTCCTCACCCCTGGAGAGCAGGACCCCGCGAGCGCCCAGCTCAAAGAGCCGCGCGAGGCCCCGGTCCGGGTCCGCCTCCCCCGTGGCCTCGGCGAGCTCGTGAACATTGGGTTTGAGCAGATCGGCACCGGCCGCGGCCGCCTCGAGGAGGAGGTCACCGGAGGTATCGACGCACACGAAGGCACCGACCTCATGCAGTCGGCTCACCATGCTGCGCAAGGCATCAGCAGGAGTGTCCGCCGGCCATGATCCACAGATCGCCACCACGGCAGCGGGACCCGCCACCTGCGCCGCCTCCGCCTGCTCAACGGCGGCGGCCAGCAACGCGTCGTGCTCGTCCGGGGTCAGGGGTGCTGCGACCTCGTTGAGCATGGTCACGCGGCCGCTGTTCTCCACCAGCGCGGTAGAGGTGCGCGTCAGCGCACCGACCGGCACCCAGCGGGTGGCGACCTGCGGCGCAAGCCGGGACAGGACGTCGGCCACAAGTGTTCCCCGGTCCCCACCCAACGGGCCCACGGCCGCGACCGGCACCCCACGGGCGGCGAGGACGCGCGCCACGTTGAGGCCCTTGCCGCCCGGACCGGCCACCGGCGGCGCCACCCTGAGGCTCTCGCCGCGCCGCAGCTGCCCGACGTCCTGGGTCAGGTCCAGCGCGGGCGCCGGGGTCACGGTGATGATCACGCCCGTGCCTCCAGTTCTCGCAGCGCGACGAGTCGCGCGCCGCCCAGGCCCGCGTCTCCCCCGAGGCGTGCCGGCACGATCTCCGGTACCGGCATGAAGCTGAGCCGAGCCGCGAGTGCCGCGCGCAACGGCGTCAGCAGCGCCTCCCCCGCGCCCGAAAGCCCGCCGCCCACGATCACCCGTTGCGTGCCGAGGAGCCCGATGACCCCGTGCAACGCGAAGGCCAACGCCTCCACGGCCGCGGACCAGACCTGCTCTGCTGCCTGTTGTGCTGCGGGATCGCCGGCATGCATGGCCCGCACCATGTCCACAGCCCCGTCCACGCGATGTCCCGTTGCCTCCATATAGGCACGCGCGATCGCAGCCGCCGACGCCACCGTCTCCAGGCAGCCCACGGCGCCACAAGCGCAAGGGCGACCCCCGGGGACCGGGACGTGACCCAGCTCTCCGGCGCCGGGCACCTCCACCCGTCGGCCACCCACAAACGGCGTCGCAGCGATCCCCGTACCGATCACCATGACCAGGACGCTGTCCGCCCCGCCCGCACCTGCACCTTGGGCCATCTCCGCCTCAGCAGCCAGCCCAACGTCGTGGCCAAACCCCACGGGCACACCCAGCCGCTCCTCCAAAAGGTCAGGCAATCGGGCAGCACGCAGTCCAAGGTTGGCGGCGAAGATCGTGCGGCGGGCCGCGACGTCCACCAACCCTGGACTCAACAAACCTGCGGCGGCGATGGGGGTTCCTGCGTTTGAGGCTGAGGGGCCGGCGCTGGCGTCGGCGCTGGCGTGGCCGGGGATCAGCTCATCGGCAAGCCGCACCAGTTGCTCCACGAGCTCCCGACCCGCTTCATCTCCCGCCACCACGGGGCGACGCAGCACCGGGCCCAGTTCACCGCCGCTAGACACGGCCGCCTTGACGTCGGTGCCGCCGACGTCGAAGAGCAGCAGCGTCGGGTCAGGCATCCTCACCGTCCAAGATGATGGAACGCGTCAGGTGACGCGGCTCATCCGGGTTGAGCCCGCGGGCCAGCGCCCGGTCCAGGGTCACCTTGTGCACCCGCGCCAGCTCGGCCAGCGGGTGGACGTCGTGGTCCAGATAGGTGGCTCCGGTGACCTCGACCTCGGAGCGCAGGGTCTCCGGCCCGTCTCCAATCATCCAGGTGACGCGATGTGGCGCCGCAATGGAGATGGGTCCGTGGCGGTATTCCTTGGCCGGGTAGGACTCCGTCCACCCCTGCACGGCCTCACGCATTTTGAGAGCGGCCTCGTTGGCCAGCCCGTAGGTCCAGCCGCGGCCAAGGAAGGTGAACTGTTCGGCATCGACGATGGCCTGCGGCGTCTCCGCAACCACGGCCGCCTCGGCGTCCGCCACCGCAGAACCGAGGTCCACTCCCGAATCCGTGAGCAGCGTTGCCAGCGCCGTGGTGGCGAAGCGGGTCTGCACCACGGACTGCTCATCCGCGTACGGCAGGCCGATGATGCGATCCGCGATATCCACGATCGGGGTCTCCAGGTCGCCAACGATCGCGACGGTGGGGACCAGGCCCTTCAGTTCGGAGAGGACCTCCAAGACTTCGGTGGTGGTGCCGGAGCGGCAGATGGCCACAACCCGGTCGTACTGGTCGGCGCGAGCGACGAGGTTGGACTCGGAGGCAGCGAAAGCATCCGTGACACCCTGGCCGGCCTGCTCGCGTGCCACGGCCCAGGACTGGGCCATGAACCACGAGGTGCCGCAGCCAAAGACGGCCACGCGCTCACCCTTGGCCGCGATGGGTTCCTCGGCACGGCGGGCCATGGCCTCTTCGATGGCTCGGGTCCAGACCTCGGGCTGAGAACGTAGTTCCAGCTCCATGTACGTGGGGGCGTCCTGCGTGGTCATAGTGGGCCTTTCGTTCTTGTCCGTGCCCTACCGTCCCGCTCGGTGTTGATTGCAGCCGGGTCACGACGGGGGCGATCGCGGCGGATTCATCGTGTCGATCCGGTCCCCCAGAGGTCAACCAAGGGGGAACGAATCCATGTCAGATGAGCAGACGTGATCGTTTGGATGGTGCTGCAATCAGTTTTCACCATATTTGGCAAAGATGGAACCCTGCAGGCCGCCCCTTCCGCCATTCCGTCTCCACCACCGTTGCCATGTCATGACACCCCGTGGCGCGCCGAACCCTGAGATATCCGCGGATTTACACGGCAATCAGTGCAGGTTGTGCTGTTTATGTTAAAGCTGTTGCATATGATGACCGTGTTCCGTATGGTAATGCGAGTGGTTGTCACCGATTCGTGACCTCCGATCGCCACGAGGTCACGCACGGAACCACGCAGTACATACACCTGAGTCACCAGTGAGGACACCCATGGCCAAGCGAGTAACCATCGCCGCAACGGTCTGCACCGCCGCTCTTGTCGCGGCCTCGTTCACCACCGCAGCCGCCACGGACGCCTTCAGCGATAAGCCTGCCCGGACCGAACTCACGGCCCTGAAGCAGGAGACGGTCAAGGTTCCTTCCGCTGATGAGGTCGCCGCAGCCAAGGTCGACCCCCAGGCCAAGAAGGCCCTCCTTGAGCGCATTCAGTCCGAACTGGACAAGACGGCCGAGAACTACCGTCAGATCGACCAGCGGGCCAAGGCCTCCTTGCAGGCACTGGGAGAGGT
>JBQDZM010000036.1:14809-26432 GCA_052108535.1 Galactobacter sp.
GCCGCTGACAAGCAGGCCAAGGACGCTGCCGATAAGGCGGCGGCAGACAAGGCTGCTGCGGATAAGGCTGCTGCCGACAAGAAGGCTGCCGCGGACAAGGCCGCACAGCAAGCCGCGGCACAGAAGGCCGCACAACAGAAGGCGGCCCAGCAGCAGGCTGCGAAGAAGGCAGCCCAGCAGGCCGCCGCGAAGAAGGCGGCCCAGCAGCAAGCTGCGAAGAAGGCCGCTGCCGAGGCTGCCGCAAAGAAGAAGGCCGCACAAGAAGCGGCCAATCAGAGGCCATCAGCTTCTGGCAGCAGCATCGTGGCCACTGGTAAGTCCTACATCGGCACCCCGTACGTTTGGGGGCAGGCCTCACCGGCCGGCTGGGACTGCTTGGGCTTCGTCAGCTACGTCTTCAAGCAGCACGGCTACAACATCAACAACTCCTACGCCTCCGTGCTCTCCGCTGGCTACAAGGTGCCTTACTCCCAGGCACGGCCTGGTGACATCCTCTACTGGCCAGGCCACGTCGCCATCTCGCTTGGCGGTGGACAGAACGTAGGAGCTTGGAACACCGGTATGGGCACTCGCATCGGCCCGGACAGCTGGATCCCTGGAACCCCCACCGTGATCCGGGTGAACTGACCCGGTCCAGATCACACCAGCAAGAAAGCGGATGGTCCCTCTCACGAGGGGCCATCCGCTTTCTTGCTGCTCATGCGCACTAGCGGCCTGCCGCGGGACCCAACTAGACCCAAGCCCGAACACTCAGACGGCGCGGAACGGCTGGAAGCCGTACCGCGCCGTCGGGCACTGGATCAGTGAAGAGGCTCAGGCCTCCGGATCATCAACGTTCGGCATGGGACCAAAGTCCGGGCGGTTCTTGGTGCGCTCGTCGGCACGCTTCGGGACCACGAACACCGGGGACTTGGCATGATGCAGAACCGACTGCGACGTGGAGCCCAGCAGGACGCCCTTGAATCCGCCGCGACCTCGCGTACCGGTGACCACCAGACGGGCCCGCACCGACTCGTGCACCAGCACCTGCCCGGGGACGCCACCCTGCACCACGGCCTCCACTTCCAGACCCTCAAAGTGGTGACGGATCCAGTCGGCTGCACCGACGAGCTGGACCTTCATCTCGGTGATGACGGCCTCCTCGTCGATGGCCGCCGGAACCCAGGCCTGCGTTCCGGTCACGGGCGGGAGGGCCCAGACGACGCGCAGCGAGCAGTTGCGGGCTGCGGCCTCACGAGCGGCATCCAGCATGGCGACGCGGGACTGCTCGGAGCCATCCACGCCGACCACCACAACGTTGTCGATCTCGGTACGGTCCAGGCAACCCTTGGGAACGATCGCCGTGGGGCACTTGGCGTGCGGCGGGACCGCCGAGGACACGGAGCCGAGCAGTCGGCCGAAGAAGCCGCCACGCCCGCGGGCACCAAGCACCACAAGCTCAGCGTTCTTGGCGTACTCCAGCAAGGCGCCTGCGGCATCCCCGGTCTCCACGTACGCGCGGATCCGGTTGGCCGGCAGCAGCTCGCCCGCCGGGCTGCCCTGCGCCCTGCGCTCTTCGAGGGACGTCAGCGCGTCCCTCAGGACCTGTTCGGCACCGGCCCGCAACGACTCGTCGTCCAGCGCGGCGTAACCGGCATCCATGGCGGTGGCCACAAAGGTGGGCACCGAGTAGGACATCACGGCTTCGAGGTCCAGGTTGCGGCGCTGGGCTTCAGCCGCAGCCCAGGTGAGAGCGTCGATGGACTGTTCGGAGCCATCCACTCCGACCACCACGGCGCCAAGGCCCGGGGCTTTATCGGTGGTGTCCGGGGTGTTCTGTGCGGTCATCGTGAACCACTTCCTTCTGACGAGGAGTTACGTATACCCATTCCAGCACTTTGGCGCCGCTTGCGCTAATGGTCATACGACAGGTGTCGGATGTGACCGTCACGACTGACGTCCGGTGTGACCGTCACGGCGAGCGTCCCGTGTGACTGTCACGACTCCGTAACGCTGTGGACAACCCCCGTCGATAGAATCGAGGTCATGTCATCATCGAACTCCGCTGCTGGCGGAGAACCAATCCAGCCAAAAGGCGCTCTAGACCGTTACTTCAAGATCAGCCAGCGCGGCTCCACGCTCTCGCGTGAAATCCGTGGCGGCTTCGCCACGTTCTTCGCCATGAGCTACATCGTGGCGCTGAACCCCCTGATTCTCTCCGGCGCAGACAGCGCAGGCAACGAGCTGGGGATCGCTCGGGTAGCGGCCGCCACCGCCTTCGTGGGCGGCGTGCTCTCCATCATCATGGGCCTGTGGGCCAAGCACCCCTTCGCCATCGCCTCCGGCCTAGGCGTCAACGCGCTCGTGGCCGCGACCGTTGCCACTCATCCCGGCCTGTCCTGGAAGTCCATGATGGGCCTGGTGCTGCTGGCCGGTGTGGTCATGGTGATCCTGGTGCTCACCAAGTTCCGTACCGCCGTGTTCAATGCCGTACCCCCAGCCTTGAAAACCGCGATCGTGGTGGGCATCGGCTTCTTCATCACCTTGGTCGGTCTGGTCAACGCCGGTTTCGTTCGTCCGGGTGGCACACCCCTGACCCTGGGCATCAACGGTCAGCTGATCGGTTGGCCCACCTTGGTGTTCGTGTTCGGCCTGCTGCTGACCATCGCACTGCTGGTGCGTAACGTGAAGGGCGCGGTGCTGATCGGCATCCTGGCCTCCACCGTGCTGGCCGTGATCCTCGAAGCCACCCTGAAGATCGGCCCCAACACGGACACGTTCTTCGGTGGCTGGCAGCAGGTGGTCCCCGGTAAGGACTTCTCCTGGGGTCTGCCTGATCTGTCGCTGATCGGTCACGTCGATTTCAACGCGTTCTCGGCGTCCTCCCTTGGGGCCGTCGCGGCGACGCTGTTGGTCTTCGTCATCCTGCTTTCCTGCTTCTTCGACGCCATGGGCACCATGGTGGGTCTGGCCACCGAGGCCGGCACCATCGACAAGAACGGTCAGATCGAGAACGTTGACCGCGTGCTGCTGGTGGATGCAGCGGGTGCGGTGGCCGGTGGCGGTTCCTCCGTCTCCTCCAACCAGATTTTCGTGGAATCCTCCGTGGGTATCGGCGAGGGCGCCCGCACCGGTGTCGCAGCCATCGTGACCGGCGCGCTGCTGATCGTGGCGATGTTCCTGTCTCCGTTGGTGCGTTTTGTGCCCTTCGAGGCCGTAGCTCCCGCCCTGGTGTGCGTTGGCTTCATGATGATCCGCCAGATCACCAAGATCGACTGGAACGAGATCACCATCGCGATCCCGGCGTTCCTGACCATCGCGTTCATGCCGTTCACCTACTCCATCGCTGACGGTATCGGCGCTGGTTTCGTGGCCTACGTGTTTGTGCAGGTGGTCTGCGGGAAGGCCCGCAAGGTGCACCCGCTGATGTGGGTCGTGGCCGCCATGTTCGTCGTGTTCTTCTCGATGGGCCTGATTGACGGCTGGGTCGGCGCCTGATCTGACCCGGATTCGCCTCACTTCTCAGATTCGCCCCCGTTTTCGGATCTGCGGCACCAGTTCGGTGCCGCAGAACCGAAAACGGGGGCGAATCCGAATAAAGGGGCAGATCCAAGCCCTCTCGCCCCAGCAACCCTCACCCCAGGAAGCGCGTGAGCTCCTCCGCTCCCCACACCGAGGCTGGGAGCGCGTCGGTGAGCAGGTTACGTTTCAGCCCCGCACCGAGGGGCAGTTCACCGGCCGACGCCGCGAGAACCACGTTCCCGCGGCGTCGGCCTTTGAGCATGGCGGGGTCGGCGATGGCGGCCACATGCGGGAAGATCCCTCGAAGTATGCGTGCCTCTCGACGCAGATTGGCCCGGTCCGGCCGATCCCCCACGTTGAGCAGGTAGATTCCACCTGGCGCCAGGACGCGAGCCGCGTGCTCGTGGAAGTCTTGCGTGGTGAGTGAGTCAGGCGTGGCGTCCCCGGCGAAGACGTCGCGGATGATCACGTCGCGGGTGTCCTCGGTGAGCGTGGGCAGGACCTCGCCCGCATCGCCGGGACGGATCCGCAGCAGCGGAGCGCTCGGGAGGTCGAACCACTCGCGCACCAGAACGGTCAGGCGGGCGTCGAGTTCCACGACCACCTGGCGGGCGTCTGGGTAGGCCCAGTGCACCCATCGGGCCATGGAGCAGGCCCCGCCGCCCAGATGCAGGGCCCTGACCCGCTGGTCCTGGGAGAACTGTTCTCTGATGACGCAGGCCATCCAACGCATGTACTCGAAGTCGAGGCGTTCCGGGTGCTCCGGGTCCACGTGGGAGCTCGGCACGCCGTTGACGAAGAGGGTCCACGACCCGGGCGCGTAGGGGTCAGCCTCCAGCCGCACCTCTCCGGTGTCGGTTTGCCAAGTTCCCTGGTGTGCGCCCTTATTTCCCTTCCCTGCGGCGTTCTTTTTTATGCCCGACGACGCGGCCTCGGCCGCCGTCGCATCCTCGCGGCGCTGCCGCTTCCGTCCCATCGTTGCCCTGTTCTTGTTGTTCTGTTTCGACGCCTAGGCTTTCCGCCACTACCCCATGGAGAAGCCACGGTGCAGCGACGGAAAGCCTAGGCGGAATCTGGCTCAGCAGGTCTATTGCGCCGGACCATGCGGATCTCGCGGACCCCGTTCCATTCCGGCGGAAGGTCCTCCACCGCGCCGTCGGGCACAAAGCCGAGCTTCGCGTAGAAGGCCTGCGCGCGGGCGTTGTCTTCTAACACCCACAGGTAGGCCGACGCGTTGCCGAGCGCGGCCTCGGCCAGCGCGGCCGCCACCCCGAGCCCTCGCCACTGCGCATCCACGTAGATCATGAAGTCGCGCTCTACATCCAGGCGCTGTCCGCCGCCAGGCGGACCGCCCTCCGGTTTCGTCCCCACGGGAGTCGACGAGGCGATGCCGACCACCCGTTCGCCGTCGTCCGCTGCCGGGACGGTAGCCACCCAGACTGGCCCCAGGCGCGATTCCTTCAGCGCGGCAAACCAGTTGCCGACCGTGCGCTCCAGGTTCGCGTCGATCCGATCCAGTCGGCGGAGGAAAGCCATTCAGAATAGGTGTCGCGCCAGCCCGCGTTCTTGACCTGCAGGGCGCCGCGGAGCAGGATTTCGGCGCGATCCAGTGCCGCGGATTGAAGGCGCACCACTGTGAAGGTGCCAACCGGCCTGGGCATGGCTGCAGTCTGCCAGAGATTCCCTTGGCGACCTTTGACCACTCTCCCCTGGCCTTCCGCCACCACCACGTACCGGCGCTATGTGGTGGTGACGGAAAGCCTGCGCGAGATCACGCAGAGCACTTCGCTAACGACGGTTGGACCAAAACCTGTCCAAACGACCGCTCGAATGTCTAACGGAGGTTGAGGATGAGGCTGGGGGTAGGTCGGGCGGGGTGGGGAGAGGGGAATCAGTTGCGGCGGACCATGCGGATGTCCGCCGCGCCGTTCCACTCCGGGGGCAGTTCTTCACGTGCGCCGTCCGGCACGAAACCGAGTTTGCCGAAGAATTCGCGCGCACGGGGGTTGTCTTCCAGCACCCAGAGCAGCGCGGGATCGTCGCCCAGGACGAAGTCGGCGAGCCGTTTGGCCACGCCGGAGCCCTGCCACGACTGGTCCACGTAGACGGTGAAGAGTTCCCACTTGGCTCCGGTGGCGAGTCGATCGGACTCCTCAAGCACCGGTGCGGCGGAGGCCATGCCGATGACCTCACCGTCAGGGGCCAGCGCCACGGCGGCCCGGGTCAGGTTCCCCGGCCGGTTCAGGGCGGCGGTCCACGAGGCCACGTCGGCGTCCAGCCGCGATTCCAGGTCGTCGAAGTATTCGTCGACGATATGGCGGGAGAAGGTGGTGCGCCAGCCCAGGTTCTTCACCTCGAGGGCACCGCGCACGGTCGCGGGACTCATGCGCTCGATGCGGACGGACTCCGCCACGGATCCTGGTGCTGCAGCGCCCGTGACCAGGGCCAGCGCGAAGCCGTCCCAGGCCTTACCTGACAAGGTCTGGAGGGCCGTGGCTTCGAAGCGGGGGTCGTTGTGCATCATCGCCAGCGCCTCCCGGACGCCGTCTACGTCTGCCTGCGTATCCTCGCCCTCGGGCGTCCCGGAGGCCACCGAACCCGTGCGCACCACGTTGTCCAACACCACGAGCGATCCGGGTGCGGTCAGCCGCAGAACCCATTCGAGGTAGGTCCGGTTGGAGGCCTTGTCAGCGTCGATGAAGACCAGGTCAAAGGGTGCCTGCCTGGTCCACGTGAGCTGGTGCAGGGCCTTCACGGCCGTCCCGGTCTCGACGTTCCAGCGGGTCCCCTCCCCAACAGGGTCCACGGAGGCCAGGTTGGCACGGGCCACCTCGGCATGCCCGCGGTCGATCTCCAGGGAGTGCAGGTGCCCGTCGGAGGGCAGCCCGTGCAACATCCAGGCCGCGGAATAGCCGCCCAGGGTGCCGATCTCCAGGATGCGACGGGCGCCTGCCAGCCGGATCAACATGGAGAGGAACTTCCCTTGGGCGGGGGTGACCGCGGCGTCCGGCAGACCGGCCGCATGGTTTGCCGCTCGGATCGCGGCGAGCGCCTGCGGCTCGTCCACGAGCTGGGATTCGAAGTATGCGTCCACCTGGGCCGGGGTTGCTTGCGCTGCACCAGCCGAGGTGGCGACTCGGGGGGCGTTGGGTCCGGGCACGCTCAAGCCCCCAATTCCGGCCGGGTGTCCCGGGTCAGCGCGGCGGGGGCGTCGGAGGCACCATCCTGCGCGGCGATGGCCTTCTGCAGGCGGTCGATCTTGCCGGTGAGTTCGCCGGTACGGCCGGGCCGGATGTCGGCCTTGAGCACCAGGGAGATGCGGGTGCCGTACTCCGCCACGGCGAAGGTGGCGTGCTTGACGACGTCCATGACCTCATCCCATTCACCCTCGATCTCGGTGAACATGGAGGAGGTCCGGAAGGGCAGTCCGGAGTCGCGGACCACGCGGACTGCGGCAGCGACGGCGTCGTGCACCGACCCGTCCGGATGGTCCAGGCCTGAGGGGGAGACGGAGAACGCGACGATCATGTCCTCAAGCGTGCCATCGCGCTGGGGCCCGGGTGAAGTGGAGGGCTTCCATGTGACCTGCGGTGAATGCCCGACGGCCGGTGGCCGGGCCCCGCCCGATCCGCGCCTTCGGCGCGTTGGAAGCGCAGTCGGGCCCGCGGGGTTCGGAGTGGTGTGGCGAGGACGAGCGTGGACATGACGTGGATCATGGTGCGGAATAAGACCATGGGCCATACTGGTTGAAGCTTGAAGTAAATGAGTTGCGATCCAAGGAGCCTCAGATGACCATCACCGACCCGAACCCCACCCGTCCCGCAGAGGACCGCCTCGACGCCGCCACCAGCATGGGCGCCGTCACGCTGCATGTGGCGGATCTGGACGCGATGATCCGCTACTACCACGAGGGCGTGGGCCTCGACGTGATGGCTCAACAGGGCGACTCCGCGATCCTGGGTCACCACGGCGTCGCCAGCATGGTGCTGCAGCAGAACCCCGGCCTCAAGCACGCCGCAGCCGGTTCCGCCGGGCTTTATCACACGGCGATCCTGTTCTCCTCCCCTGCGGACCTGGCCTCCTCCGTGTACTCCGTGGCCAAGCACTACCCCCACTCCTACACCGGCGTGGGCGACCACAGCGTGTCCCAGGCCTTCTACTTCGACGACCCTGAGGGCAACGGCGTGGAGCTGTACATGGACCGCGCGCGCGAGTCCTGGACCTGGCACGGCAGCCAGGTGGACATGGGCACCACCTGGTTTGACCCCAACCAGTTCATCCGCGAGCACATCACGGAGGCCGGACTGTCCACTCCTCAGATGGACGGCGCCTCCACCGCAGTGGGCCACGTGCACCTGAAGGTCGGCGACACGGGCGTGGCCCGCGACTTCTATGAGGGAATCGTGGGCTTTGACGTCACCACCACCCTCGGCAACCAGGCCGTGTTCTTCTCCGTGGGCGGCTACCACCATCACCTTGCAGCCAACACCTGGGACTCCCGCGGCGCGCTGGTGCGCACGCCGAGCCTTGGACTGGGCGAGATCGACCTGACCCTGCCTTCTGCCGACGCGCTGGGCGCCTTGCGTTCCCGCCTGACCGCGCGCGGCATTGCGTCGCAGGACGACGGCCGCACCCTCACCTTCGAGGACCCGTGGGCCAATGCCCTGAAGGTGTCGGTCGAGGCGGCCTGAGCCTCCGCCGGTCCGCTGACGCCCGGGCGGCCACTCGGCCCGCGGGATCGGACGTAGCGGCGGGAGCATGTTGTGACCACGCATCGTCCCCGGGCAGAGGCAGGTTTCAGTTCGCGCGGGGCGCATCGCGGGCGCAGGAGGTCAAAGTTTCGGTCGGTAGAACCCATCCACGAACGCTGGCACGGAATGAACGGTGTCGAGCAGCGCGGACGAGTAGCCATCATCGCCCTCAATCTGATCGACGAGACCGGCGAGCAGTGTGAACGCCGCTGCCGGCGTCTTCGGCGAGGTACCCGTCTCCGCTAACCGCCGTCGAGACGTGGTACGCGACCCTGCTGCGAATCGTAGGCTCCACGACGCCGATGCCGTCAAGCACTAGGTTCCGCACTCCACGTCGAGCCCTCGGGCGACGTGCTTCTTCAGCTGGGCGTCGAGATCGATCCAGTCCTTCATCAGCTACCTCTGGATACGAAGAACCCACCCGGGTTGAACCGGGTGGGTCCGAATGTTAGGGCTAACTTACCCCGTGTCCGCGCGTGCGGAAATCTCTCCGACGAGACTCAGGAGAAGTACGCGCGAGCCTATGTGGCGTCGAAGAAGGACAAGTCCAAGATCCTGGAAGCTCGTCGAGGTCACCGGGTGGAACCGGGATCTCCCCCCGGTAAGCAGTTAGACCGCAGGAAAAGCTCAACCACCAGCGCGCTACGGAGCGCACGGGCCTACCCAGCCGTACTGCCGATCGGGTGTCTGACCTACGACTCGCAACACACCGCCGTGGCGCAAAACCGCCAGCAAACACCCGGGCACGCAGGGCACCATGAAGGGGTGAGCACCTCCTCCACCCCCGACGTCGGCGCCCTGCCGCCGTTCGACGTCGCCTACGCCGCAATCCACACGCGTGACGCCCGATTCGACGGGCGTTTCTACACCACCGTGCTCTCCACCGGCATCTACTGCCGCCCGTCCTGCCCGGCCAGGACACCGAAGCGGGCCAACGTCGCGTTTGTGAGGACATCAGCGCAGGCGCAGGCCGCCGGTTTCAGGCCGTGTCTGCGCTGCTTCCCGGAGGCCCTGCCGGGTCCCATGGCCTCCCCTGTCAGGGCCACGTTGGCCGGGCGGGCCCTGGCCCGCATCGAGTCCGGCGACCTAGACGCGGGCTCCGTCAGCGATCTCGCGGCACGCCTCGGCACCAGCACGCGCACGCTGAACAGGGCGCTGATCGCGGATACGGGGGCCGGCGCCGTCCAGCACGCGAGGTCACGACGCGCACGCGCCGCGTTCCGCCTACTGACCTCCACCGACCTGGACGTCTCGCAGATCGCCTTCGCCGCAGGCTTCGGCAGCATCCGCACCTTCAACGAGACCATCCAGCAGATCTTCGGGCGCGCCCCCGGGCAGCTGCGCGCTACTGCCCGGTCCTCGTCCCTAGCCTCGGCTCGCGTCCCCGCCCGGCTCCACCTGAGCCTGCCCGCCCGGGGCCACGTGGACGTCGGCGGGTTGCTCGATTTCTACGCACCGCGCACCGTCGAGGGCGTCGACGCTGTGCACCACGGCCGCTACGTCACCGCCGTGCGCCTGGCCCGCGGCACCGGCGAGCTCGCCCTGGGGTCATCCGCAGACGCAACCGCGAACGGAACCGGGAGCGCACTGAGGGTGTCACTGGCCCTCGACGACGCCGCGGATCTGAGCGACGCCATCGCACTGGCTCGACGCATGGCCGACCTCGACGCCGACAGCCCGGGCATCGACGCCGCCCTCTCCACGTTGCCCTGGTTGCGCAGCGATGTGGCCGCTCGTCCGGGGATGCGCCTGCCTGGCGAGCCCACCCTGACCGAATCCCTGCTGCGGGCCATCGTCACGCAGCAGGTCTCCGTCGCCTCTGGCCGGGCGCAGCTGCGCCGCCTCGTGGCGGCCGTCCACGGCCCGCCGAACGCGCCGCAGGCGCGCGGTGCTACGAACCGAATGCACGACGTCGGGCATTCCGGTTCCCTGCGTCCGTTCCCCACCGCAGCGCAGGCGCTTGAGCGCCTACCCGAGTGGTTCCGCGGCCCCGCCGCGCGCCGCGAGACGCTGCGACAGGTGCTTGAATACCTCGGCGGCGACGTTGCCGACGACGTACCGGGGCGCGAGGCCGCCCTCACGGAGGTGTCCCAGATCAAGGGCATAGGCCCGTGGACCCTGGCCTATGCTCGCCTACGAACACTCGGCGACCCCGACGTTGACCTCTCAGGGGATGCCGCGCTGCTGTCCGCCGCCAAGGCCCGAGGGCTGGCCACCGATCGAGCGGGCCTGCGGGAGCTCCTGGACGCGGCACGTCCGTGGCGCTCCTACGCGGCGCTTCACCTGTGGCGCGGCGCAGCTCGACCCCACACCAAGGAATCCACCGACACGGACGGAAAGCGGCCATGACGCATCTGATCATCGACAGCCCAGTGGGACCGCTGACGCTCGCTGCGAATGACACCGGGCTCACCGGCGTATGGTTCCAGGACCACCGCTATCCGCCCAGCGCCGAGACCCTCGGCGAGCGCGTTGTCACCGGCGAGCACACGGTCCTGGACCTGGCCGCGACTCAGCTGGGTCAGTATCTGGCCGGGGAGCGCGTTGACTTCGATCTGCCGCTGGACCCCGCGGGCACCCATAAGCAGCGTGCCATCTGGGAGCAACTGCGCTTGATCCCGCGCGGGGAGGTCACCACCTACGGCGCGCTCGCGGCGGCCGTCGGCTCCCCACGAGGCGCCCAGGCCGCGGGCCAAGCCGTGGGGCACAATCCGCTCTCCATCGTGGTGCCCTGTCATCGGGTGCTCGGCGCGAACGGAGCCATGACCGGGTACGCGGGTGGGCTTCAGCGCAAGCGCTTCCTTCTGGAGTTGGAAGGTAACCGGCTGATCATTAACCCGCCGCATGATGTTGGCACCCTGAGAGAGCGACTTCGAGCTGCGGCAGAACGCCAAGGCACCTGGGGCAAGGTTCCCCACGCAGGCGACGGTTGGGACGCCAGAGCAGAAAATTTCCGTGCTTAGTCTTCGTACCAACGCGCTGCTTCGATGGCTTTTGGGAGACGTTCCTGAACAGACGGTTGCCGTGGACCAACTCCTGCGCGCCGCCCAACGCTGCCGTATCGATGACGCCGCACTGATCGAAAGGTCTACGTCCTAGAACGGGTCATGCTGTTCCCCCGCAACGATGTCGTCGAGTCTCTCCGGGTCATCCTCTCCACCTCAGTCTTAGATCTTGACCGCACCCTGTGGACCCAGATCATCGATCAGTTCCAGAAGCACCCCAAGCTCTCCGTCACGGACGTGTATCTGGCGCACAAGGCCAAATCAACGAAAAACAGCCCCCTGTACACCTTTGACAAGAATGAGGTTACCCACGTTTCGTGGACACCTGATGTGGCGGGTTTCCCGCCTGGAAGGATGTCCTTGTGG
>JBQDZM010000037.1:0-25416 GCA_052108535.1 Galactobacter sp.
CCGAATCACCGACGAGCGTGGCCGAGGATCACTACTGGCGCGGATACCGGGAAGGTCGAGCAGACCAACGCCAGCAACAACACGAGCGCGAACAAGAACTTCAAACCCAAGAAAACACCCTCATCACCGTCGAAGACCGGCTCCGCCAACTCGCCGCGCAACTCCTCGACAACGGCGCAGCCTGAACTGGGTGCATATACAGGCTCGCCCGGTCTGGTCGTGAGTGTCATGTCGAGGCATTTGGTGGCTGGCGATTAGCCTGGATGCATGACCGCAACCGTTTCAGTACCCCTTCGTTCCGCCCTAGTTACCGGCGCCTCCGCAGGCATCGGACGTGCCACAGTGGTGGCGCTTCGAAACTCCGGCTGGAAGGTGGTGGCCGTCGCCAGACGCGCAGAACGCCTCGAGGAGTTGGCCGCGGAAACTGGATGCGCATGGGTCGCCGGCGACATCACCGTTGATGAAGACGTGGACGGAATGTTGGCCGTGGCTCAGGCTGAGGGCGTGACCACCTTGATCAACATCGCCGGCGGTGCTAGAGGGACCCAGCGGGTGGCCGATGCGGATACCGCCGACTGGGAATGGATGATGCAGGCCAACTTCGTGGGCACCATGAAACTGACCCGCGCACTGCTGCCCCAGCTGCGGGCGGCCCAGGACGGTGGCACGGTGGTGAACCTGACTTCTACCGCCGCTCTGGCCTCGTACGAAGGAGGCGGTGGTTACAACGCGGCGAAAGCTGCTGCCCGTGCCATGACTCAGGCGCTGCGCCTGGAGGAAGCCGAGCACAACGTCCGAGTGGTGGAAGTGCTCCCCGGCATGGTCAAGACCCAAGAGTTCTCCCTGCGTCGACTGAAATCCGAGGAAGCCGTCGAGAAGGTTTACGCGGGGGTCGAGAAACCACTGACGGCCCACGATGTGGCAGACGTGATCCGTTACGCCGTGGAGGTCCCACATCACGTCAACCTGGACGAGATCGTCATGCGCCCCGTGGCGCAAGCCGCGCAGCACAAGCTGATCCGCAAGTAGGTCAATCGCTGGTTGAGCACCATGTGCCACACCGCGCTGCCGGCGAGGCGCTAGACTTGCACCATCACGGCATTGATCCGGCCATCACCGGTGAGCCTCCGGAAGAAACCCTGCAGAAAAGTGGGGGAGTAGACCCGGACGGGACAGCCCGTCACAGCTGACACGAGCGGTCCGCTCTCCTTCAATAGGGGTTGCGGGCAATTCAGGGTGGTACCGCGGCAAGCGGACCCGGGTAGCCGGGCACGCGACGTCGTCCCTAGAACCCGTCGAGATCCATCTCGGCGAGCCGGACCTTGGGTCGTAACTCGAGGAGCCAGGGACGGCCCGCCACCGAAGTAAAGGTCACTAGCCTTGAGCGTCTACCCCCGCGCCACGTCAGACCCCAACGGCGCCACCCCCGCCTCCCCGCGTTTCCCGGAGATCGAGGAACGCATCCTCAAGTACTGGGACGAGGACGGAACCTTCCAGGCCTCGATCGCCCAGCGCGAAGCCGGCGAGAACGAGTTCGTGTTCTACGACGGCCCGCCCTTCGCCAACGGTCTGCCGCACTACGGGCACCTGTTGACCGGCTACGTGAAGGACCTGGTGGCTCGCTACCAGACCCAGCGTGGCCGCCGCGTGGAGCGCCGCTTCGGCTGGGACACCCACGGACTGCCGGCCGAACTCGAGGCCATGAAGCAACTGGGGATGACGGACAAGCAGGAGATCCTCGACATGGGGATCGACAAGTTCAACGCCGCTTGCCGCGCCTCCGTGCTCAAGTACACCGAAGAATGGAAGGCCTACGTCACGCGTCAGGCCCGCTGGGTGGACTTCGACAACGACTACAAGACCCTGAACCCCTCCTACATGGAGTCGGTCATGTGGGCCTTCAAGTCCCTCTCCGACAAGGGCCTCACCTATGAGGGCTTCCGCGTTCTGCCGTACTGCTGGAAGGACGAGACACCGCTGTCCAACCACGAACTGCGCATGGACGACGACGTATACAAGGACCGCCAGGACCCCACCGTCACGGTCGCCTTCCCCCTGACCGGGGAAGTGCACGGCGACGGCGACGCCGCCTTGGCGGCGGACCTCGCCGGCACGAACGTGCTGGCGTGGACCACCACGCCCTGGACGTTGCCCACGCACGCGGCCCTCGTCGTCGGCCCTGAGATCGACTACGCCGTGGTCCCGGCTGGCCCCGAGCAGCCAGGGACCAATACCGTCGCCGCCGGCTCCCGTTACCTGCTGGCCACCGACCTGGTCGGCGCGCACGCCAAGGACCTGGGTTACGAGGATGCCGACGCTGCGGTGGCAGCGATCGCCTCGCACCACGTCGGTTCCTCGCTGCGCGGCCTGAAGTACGCCCCGCTGTGGGCCAACTTTGCCTCCGAACCCGCCATGGCAAACGCGTGGCGGATCCTCGTGGACGACTACGTCTCCACCACCGACGGCACCGGCGTGGTCCATCAGGCCCCCGCCTACGGTGAGGACGATCAGCGCATCTGCGCGGAAAACGGCATTGGGGTGGTGCTCTCCGTGGACGCGGGCGCCAACTTCCTCTCCGCATTCAACGGTACGGAGCTCGAGGACATCGTCGGTAAGCAGGTCTTCGACGCCAACCCGCTGATCATCAAGCACCTGAAGGCCGACGGCCGTCTGTTCCGCCAGGCCACGTATGAGCACTCCTACCCGCACTGCTGGCGTTGCCGCACGCCCCTGATCTACCGGGCCATCACGTCCTGGTACGTCTCCGTCACCGAGTTCAAGGACCGGATGGGGGACCTGAACCAGGAGATCAACTGGATCCCGGAGAACGTCAAGGACGGCCAGTTCGGCAAGTGGCTGGCCAACGCCCGGGACTGGTCCATCTCCCGCAACCGCTTCTGGGGTTCCCCGATCCCCGTGTGGCAGTGCTCCGACGACAACTGCAAACACGAAGAGGTCTTCGGGTCCCTCGCGGAACTGAAGGAGCGCTTCGGTCGCCTGCCCGTGAACCACGAGGGGGAGACGGATCTGCACCGTCCCTTCATCGACGAACTCACGGTGGCCTGTCCTGAAGAGGGGTGCACCGGGACTCTCGAGCGCGTCGAGGACATCCTCGACGTCTGGTTCGATTCCGGGTCCATGCCGTACGCCCAGGTGCACTACCCCTTCGAGAACCAGGACTGGTTCGACACCCACAACCCGGCCGACTTCATCGTGGAGTACATCGGCCAGACCCGTGGTTGGTTCTATTTGCTGCACGTGCTCGCCACGGCTCTTTTTGACCGTCCGGCATTCAAGAACGTGATCTCTCACGGCATCGTGCTGGGTTCCGACGGACAAAAGATGTCCAAGTCCCTGCGCAACTACCCCGACGTCAACGAGGTCCTGGACCGCGACGGCTCCGACGCCATGCGCTGGTTCCTGATGGCCTCCCCGATCCTGCGCGGCGGCAATCTTGTCGTCACCGAGGACGGCATCCGTGAGGGCGTCCGGCAGGTCCTGCTGCCGCTGTGGAACGTCTGGTACTTCTTCACGCTCTACACCAACTCCGCCAACCACGGCGAAGGGTACGAGGCGCAGCTGCGGCACGACGCCACGGACCCGCTGGATCGTTACCTGCTGGCCGCCACCGGGGACCTGATCCGTGACGTGCGTACCGCCATGGACTCCTACGAGGTCTCCGACGGCATCGAGGCGCTGCGCTCCTTCACGGAGACGCTGACCAACTGGTATGTCCGTCGCTCCCGCCAGCGCTTCTTCGACGAAGATCACGAGGCCTTCGACGTGCTCTACACCGTCCTGGAGACGGTGTGCAGGGTGGCAGCACCGCTGTTGCCGCTGGCCACGGAGGAGATCTGGCGCGGGCTCACCGGCGGGCGCAGTGTGCACCTGACGGACTACCCGGATGACACCCTGTTCCCGTCCGACCCGGACCTGGTGCGGCGCATGGACCTGACCCGCATGCTGGCCTCCACCGGTTCCAGCCTGCGCAAGGCCGCCAAGCTGCGCGTCCGCCTACCGCTGGCCGGCATGGATGTCGTGGTGCCAGACGCCGCGGGGTTGGAGGGCACGTTCTCCGACATTCTGCGGGACGAACTCAACCTGAAGGCCGTCACCTTGGTGGACGCCGAATCTGCCGACGAGGCCGAGTACGGCATCACGCACACCCTGTCCGTCAACGCCCGCGCAGCCGGCCCACGCCTGGGCAAGCAGGTTCAGGTGGCCATCAAGGCATCAAAGTCCGGCGACTGGTCGCAGGCCGACGACGGCACCGTGACCGCCGGCGGACTTGAATTGCAGGAGGGCGAATACACGCTGGCCACCGCAGTGGACACCTCGGCTGGCGCCGAACGTGCCGCAGCCGTGTTGGCTGGCGGTGGGTTCGTGGTGCTGGACACCGCGCTGACCCCGGAGCTGGAGGCCGAAGGCCGCGCCCGTGACCTGATCCGTGCGATCCAGGCTGCTCGCAAGAGTGCGGACATGACCGTGGGTGCCCGTGTGCACACCTCGGTGCAGGCTGACGCCGACACCGTGTCGGCCGCGGAACAGTTCGTCGACCTGGTCAAGGGCGAGACGCTCTCCGTGGACCTCGAACTGGCCGTAGCGGATGTCAAGGAGCCGGTCGTCATGGTGACGGCAGCGGAGGAGCAGGCATGAGCAACTACGTTCCCACCCCCGACCCGGAGGGTGTGGCCCGCGTCTACGCGGACCTGCTCGCCAGGGCCCCGGAGAACAAGATCGAGCGGCGCCTGGAACCCATGCGTCGGGCCATGGACGTGTTGGGTGACCCCCAGAAGTCCGCTCCGGTGATCCACGTGACCGGCACCAATGGGAAGACCTCCAGCGCTCGGATGATCGAGTCGCTGCTGCTCGCCCACGACATCCGTACCGGCCGCTACACCTCCCCCCACCTTTCCTCCGTGACCGAACGCATCGTCATCGACGGGAACCCCGTCGCCGACGAGACGCTGGTGCGGATCTGGGACGAGATCGCCCCCTACCTGCAGATCGTGGATGCCGAACTCGAGGCCGATGGCCAGCACCGGCTCACCTTCTTCGAGGCCGTCACAATCCTCGCGTTCGCGGTCTTCGCGGACGAACCGGTGGAGGCCGTGGTGCTGGAGGTCGGCATGGGCGGGTCTTGGGATGCCACCAATGTGGCCGATGCCCAGGTTGCCGTGGTCACGCCGATCTCCTTGGACCACACGGACCTGCTGGGGGACACCGTGGAGCAGATCGCAGGCGAGAAGGCCGGCATCATCAAGCCCGATTCGGTGCTGATCTCCTCCGTCCAGGAACCCGGAGCTGCCCAGGTGCTGCTGGAACGCGCCAAGGAAGTCGGGGCGCAATGGCGCTTCGAGGGCGTCGAGTTCGGCGTGGAATCCAGGACCTTGGCCGTGGGCGGTCAGGTCCTTGACCTCCGTGGCCTCGGAGCCCGCTACGAGCAGGTGTCGGTTCCGCTCTTCGGTGCACACCAGGCCGAAAATGCCGCGGTGGCCTTGGCCGCGGTCGAGGCGTTCCTGGGGGAGCGGCCCTTGAACGAGGACCTCGTGAAGACAGGTTTCGAGGCCGCCACGTCACCGGGCCGCCTCGAGATCGCCAAGACCTCGCCGACCTTCGTGGTGGATGCCGGGCACAACCCTGCCGGCGTCCACGTGAGCGCGGAAGCCATCAAGGAGTCCTTCGGCTTCTCCAAGCTGGTGCTGGTCCTGGGCATCCTCAAGGAGAAGGATGCGGCCGCCATGCTGGCTCAGCTGCGTGAGGACTACGGGGACATGATCTCCGACGTCGCCGTCACTCAGTCAGCATCTGCGCGTGCCATCCCGGCAGCAGAGCTAGCCGAAATCGCCCTGGACGCCGGGTTCGCCGAGGAAGACCTCTTCATTACCGAGCGCCTGGACGACGCCCTCGACTGGGCTGCCGGCCGGGCCGACGACACGGAGGACATGGGCGGTGGCGTCCTGGTCACGGGATCCATCACCCTGGTCGCTGAGGCACGCACCCTGCTGGGGGCGGACCAGCCGCACCACGACAAGCCGCGGGAGGGCTGAGTCGTGGCAGATCAGAACAAGCAGCGCTACACCAAGAAGCAGCTGGCCTGGCGCCCCAACACCCCCAAGCCGCGCCGCTCCACCAGAGTCATGTTTGCGTCCGTGGTGTTGTCGCTGCAGGCGTTCGCCTTGGCGTTCGCCGGCCTGGCCATGTTCGGTCTGCGGGGCAGGTTCGACGGCGGGGTTCCGGCTCTGTTGATGTGCTGGGGCCTGGCTGTGGTGCTGATTCTCGCCTGCGCGTTCGTGAAGAAGCCCTGGGGGATCGCCCTGGGCTGGGCCCTGCAGCTCGTCACGATTTCCTATGGTCTGCTGCAGCCCGCCATGTATCTGGTGGGGCTGGGCTTCCTGGCTGTGTGGGCCTATTGCGTGGTCAAGGGCGGAAAGATGGACCGCGTCGACGATCAGCGCGAACGCGAACAGAAAGCCTGGGAAGCCGAGCACCCGGAACAGGCCTGATGCCGCTTCCGTCACCAGCACTTACGTAAACTGGGAACAAGACACAAATTGTCCCGTCTTCCCTTCCAACATCAAGGAGGAACATGTCCAAGGAACGTACCCTCATCCTGGTCAAGCCCGATGGCGTGCGTCGTCACCTCACCGGCGAGATCCTGACTCGGATCGAACGCAAGGGTTACGACATCGTCGAACTCAAGCAGCTCGACGCCACCCGCGAGATCCTGGAGCAGCACTACGAGGAGCACCAGGGCAAGCCCTTCTATGAGCCCCTGGTCGAGTTCATGCTCTCCGGTCCCGTCGTCGCGATCGTGGCAGAGGGTGAGCGGGTCATCGAAGGTTTCCGTTCGCTCGCTGGCGCCACCGAGCCCACCGTTGCCGCACCCGGCACCATCCGTGGCGACTTCGGCCGCGACTGGGGTCTGAAGGTTCAGCAGAACCTGGTGCACGGGTCGGATTCACCCGAGTCCGCTGCACGTGAGATCGGTATCTGGTTCGCCTGAGAACCTTAAACGTAAGGGGCGGTCACCTGAGAAGGTGACCGCCCCTTACGTTTTCGGGGTCTACATGCTCGGCATTCGTCTACATGTTCAGGAACTGGGACATGAACTGGATGAAGATGGAGGCAGCGCAGGCCAGAGTCACGATCACCACGGTGATCCACATCCAGTTCCTGGCCCAGCCCTGGAGGAACTCTGGTGCGGGGATGTCGCCAACCAGGATGTTGCGGCCCAACACCACGAACACCAGGATGATCATCATCAACCAGCAGATCATGCAGTAGATGCACAGCGCCTTGATGTCATAAACGGCCTGCGTATACAGCCACACGAGGAAGCTGAAGGCTGCGACCACGCCCACCGAGTAGGCGATCCAGTACCAACGCGCCAACTTGGCGCCGGCCAGCAGCACCACACCAGTGACGATCAGGATGGAGAATCCGACCAGGCCGATGAACGGGTTCGGGAAACCGAAGAGAGCGGCCTCGGACGACTTCATGACCGAGGTGCAGGAGAACGGACCACCGAAGTCGCAGCTGGCATGGTGACTGGCGTCCGTGTAGAGCTCAAGGCGTTCCCCAACCAGGATCGCGGTGGCCAACAGGCTGAAGAAACCAGTGATGACGTTGATCCATCCGAAGCCGGTGCGACGCGCCCACCAGGGCAGCCCCTCCCGCTCTGCTGGTGTCGCTGATCCGGACGTGCTCAATACGCCGGTGGTGCTGCTGGACACGATCTGTTCTCCAGTCCTCGTTCGACTTCGACAAGTTGTCGAAACCAGCCTAATCGTTTTGGGTCCGTCGCAACGACGGGTGTCTTGCCGGTTGTGAGAGAATGGCCACGGGTGGAACCGGTGCCCACAGCCCGGAGCCGCTCCGCGATGGAGTCAGAACTTTCTCCTGGCGACCCGCAGCATCGGGAGCCGTGCACACTTTGCACCGGCCCCGACCGGGACGCAGCAAGATCAGGATGAGGCCCTGGATCCACGTGGCTGAGATGGGAGCAGGAGTCATCTCGGTACCTTCATGACTTCCCGGTCGCGGGAGGCGCTCACGTATCCCCGAGCTGCCTCCGCGTCACCGATGACATGACGCAGACGACCAGGCTGTGGGTCGGTCGTCGGCGCCTCGAGGAGCACCATATGGTCAGCGAGCCCAACGCAGAACAGAACCCGGAAACGGCTCAGCCGGAAACATCCGGAACGGAACCGGCCAAGAAGAAGGCACCCCCTCGGAAGCCTGCAGCCAAACGTAAGCCGGCGGCCAAGAAGGCGCCAGCGAAGAAGAAGGATCCAGCCAAGCAGTCCGAGGCTGAATCCACCGTCGACGTCGAGGCCGCACTGGAAGCAGTCCAGGACGCGCTGGTGGACGCACCGCAGCCGGCGGACGCGGGTCAAGCGGAGGGCGGCGAGGAGCAGCCCAAGCAGCCCGCCAAGAAGAAGGCGCCGGCCAGGAAGCCCGCAGCGAAGAAGGCATCGGCTAAGAAGCCTGCAGCCAAGAAGGCCTCAGCTAAGAAAGCCCCAGCACAGGCCGAAACCGCGCAAGCCTCGGCGGAGACCTCGGTCGAGGAATCGAGCGCCACTCTCGATTCGAACGACGCAGTGGATTCAACTGCTGTGGAACCGACCACTGAACAGCAGCCAACATCGGCCACGCAGAGCTTGTTCGACGGACTGAACTCGGGTTCCCCGTTCGAAGTGCCGTCGGCGACCTTGGACATGCTTTTCCACGCGCCTTCGGAGGCCCCTAAGGCCTCCGCCGACGCGGGGCAGGCCAAGGACTCTGCGCACGAGAACCAGGCACAGGGGGAGCAGACCTCCTCCCGTCGTCGCCGTCGCCGTCGCCGCGGTGATGAGGACATGGAGATCCAGGGCGGTGCGGAATCGGATCCGCCGGGAACCATCACCAAGGTCCGTGCGCCCCGCGACGGGTCCGGGAACAATGGCTCGGGTGGCAGGGACAAGCCCGTGGATCACGTGGTGGCCGTCAAGGGCTCGACCCGCCTGGAGGCCAAGCGTCAGCGTCGCCGCGAATCGCGCGAGACCGGCCGCCGCCGCCACAGCATCACCGAGGCAGAGTTCCTGGCTCGCCGTGAGTCCGTGGACCGCCGGATGGTGGTGCGGCAGAACGACGAGCGCATCCAGATCGGTGTCATGGAGGATGGCGTCCTCGCGGAGCACTTCGTCTCCCACACCACGCAGGACTCCATGATCGGCAATGTCTACGTGGGCAAGGTGCAGAACGTGCTGCCGTCCATGGAGGCTGCGTTCATTGACATCGGGCGGGGCCGCAATGCGGTGCTCTACGCGGGTGAGGTGGACTGGGCCAAGGCGAAGCTGGATGGCAAGCCGCGCCGTATCGAGAATGCCCTGAAGTCCGGGGACACCGTCCTGGTCCAGGTGACCAAGGATCCTGTTGGACACAAGGGCGCACGCCTGACCAGCCAGATCTCGTTGCCCGGCCGCTACCTCGTTTACGTCCCGGCTGGGTCGATGACGGGTATCTCCCGGAAGCTGCCTGACACCGAGCGCGCCCGCTTGAAGAAGGTGCTCAAGGAGTACCTGCCTGACAAGGCGGGCGTGATCGTGCGCACGGCCGCCGAGGGAGCCTCTGAGCAGGAGTTGATGAATGACATCAATCGCCTGCGTGTGCAGTGGGAAGGCATCGAGAAGGCCGCAACCTCCACCAAGACCAAGGCCCCGGAGCTGCTCTACGCGGAACCCGACCTGACCATCAAGGTGGTCCGTGACGTCTTCAACGAAGACTTCTCCAAGCTCGTGGTGCAGGGCGAGCACGCTTGGGACACCATCGAGGCGTACGTCACCTATGTGGCTCCGGATCTCGTGGATCGGTTGGAGAAGTGGGAGGGCGAGGATGACCTCTTTGCCCATCTGCGGGTTGATGAGCAGATCGCCAAGGCCTTGGAGCGCAAGGTCAACTTGCCTTCCGGCGGATCGCTCGTGATCGACCGCACCGAGGCCATGACCGTCATCGACGTCAATACCGGGAAGTTCACCGGCTCCGGTGGCAACCTCGAAGAGACCGTTACGAAGAACAACTTGGAGGCCGCGGAGGAGATCGTGCGGCAGATGCGCCTGCGGGATATGGGCGGCATCATCGTGGTGGACTTCATCGACATGGTCCTGGAATCCAACCGTGACCTGGTGCTGCGCCGTCTCGTGGAGTGCCTTGGTCGCGATCGCACCAAACATCAGGTGGCTGAGGTCACGAGCCTTGGCCTGGTCCAGATGACTCGTAAGAAGATCGGTACCGGCCTGCTTGAGGTCTTCTCGGAGAACTGTGAGGCCTGCGCGGGCCGCGGCGTGGTGATCCATGACGAGCCGTTGCAGGGCAACTCGCATCAGCCCAAGGTGGCTCAGGTTTCGGACCGTCCTTCGCGTTCCGAGCGTCGTCGCCATCGCGCGGAGCAGGAGGAGAGCGCGCCTAAGGTGACGGAGAGCGCTCCCGTGGATCCGCAGGAGAAGGAGCGTGCGCAGAAGGCCAGGGTTGCGCTGGCCTCGATCGCGGCTGCCTCCGGTCACGCCGGTGAAGTCGCTGTGGACGCGGATGCCGTGGATGCGGATGCCGCGCAGCAGCCCTCCACCGAACGTGGCGCCGGAGTGGTTCAGGAAGGCCGGGGTGGTCCCACGCGTCCGGAGGACGCCACCGACGATGAAGAACAGCGGCCCAAGCGTCGCCGTCGTCGGGGCCGCCGCGGACGCGGCGGCCGCGGTCAGGGGCAGGACGACGTGGTGACGATGCCCGACGACGCGGCGGCACCCGCCGCTGAGCCCGCACCCGCCGCTGAGCCAGCAGCCGCCGTCGAGCCGACACCCGCCGCAAAGCCAACACCGGCCGTCGGGCATGAGCCTGCGGCTCCAGCGGAGCCAGCCAAGAAGCCGGCGCGTCGACGCCGCGCAGCGTCATCGGCCGGTGGTGCCGACGCCAGTGTCACCGTGGTGGCCGCGGAAGCGAACGCGCGCGGGTCCAGGATCGTCTCCACTTCGGTGGTGCGCACGGAACCTGCCGCGTCAAAGCCCAAGGCTGCCGAGGAGCCCGTGATGCTGGGTGTTGGGGTGCCCGCTTCCGAGTTGTGAGCGGCTCCTGCGGCGTGCTCAGCGCGTGTCGCGTCATGACCTTCATCACGACGCGACACGCGGGGCACTATTCGTTTGCCGCAAGGGTTGTTCAGCCGGTAAGATTGATCCTCGGTGCATCACGACCCAACTCATGGTTGGGAAACGCGGATGCCCGTGAGTTTCCCCGTCACTCTGAACTGCTTTCACAACCGTGAAGCAGGCGAGTGGTGGGACATGTCAATGTCAATGTCGAGAGAAGTGAGTACCAAGTGGTGTACGCGATTGTTCGCGCTGGTGGGCGCCAGGAGAAGGTCGCCGTGGGCGACGTCATCACCCTCGACCGCCTCCAGGAAGAGGTCGGCGGTAACGTCGAGCTCCCCGCGGTGCTGCTGGTCGACGGTGACAAGGTCACCTCGGATGCCGATTCCCTGTCCGGCGTGAAGGTCCAGGCTAAGGTTCTGGGCCACGAGCGTGGTCAGAAGATCGTCATCCAGAAGTACAAGAACAAGACCGGTTACAAGAAGCGCCAGGGTTTCCGCGCAGCGCTCTCCAAGGTCGAGATCACCTCGATCGCCTGATTCAGGCCCATCGAGACTAGCTGAAGAGGTAGGTAGGAACCATGGCACATAAGAAGGGCGCAAGCTCCACTCGTAACGGTCGCGACTCCAACGCCCAGTACTTGGGTGTGAAGCGCTTCGGTGGTCAGGTCGTGAAGGCTGGCGAGATCATCGTCCGCCAGCGCGGCACGCACTTCCACCCGGGCGCCAACGTTGGCCGAGGCAAGGACGACACCCTGTTCGCCCTGTCCGCCGGCGCAGTCGAGTTCGGTTCGGCCCGCGGTCGTCGCGTGGTCAACATCGTCGGCGAATGAGTCGACGCGTGATCGGTTGATCACGCACCCTCGTTGAACGGAGGGCGGGCCCTGAGCCTGCCCTCCGTTTGCGCATTTATTTACTTTTCACCCCGAATCGTTGTCCAGATTCGTACACGCCCTGCAGAAGGAGTGAACGTGGCCGCCTTCGTCGATCGCGTCAAGATGCACCTCACCGGTGGTAATGGCGGGCACGGCTGTGTCTCTGTCCACCGCGAGAAGTTCAAGCCGCTGGGGGGTCCGGACGGTGCTAACGGTGGCAGCGGCGGCGACGTCATCCTGCGTGCGGACCAGCAGGTCACCACGTTGCTTGGCTACCACCACGCCCAGATTCAACGCGCCGAGAACGGGGAACCGGGCAAGGGCGACTTCCGGCACGGCAAGGTGGGGGAGACCCTGGTGCTCCCCGTGCCGATTGGCACCGTCGTGAAGACTCCGCAGGGCGACATTGTTGCCGACCTTGTGAAGGCGGGCCAGGAGTACGTAGCGGCTGCTGGCGGTCAGGGCGGCCTCGGGAACGCGGCACTGGCCTCGGCCAAACGCAAGGCCCCCGGCTTCGCGCTGCTTGGTGTCCCCGGCGAGGAACGCGAGATCGTCCTCGAACTGAAATCCGTGGCAGACGTCGCCCTCGTGGGCTTCCCGTCCGCAGGTAAGTCCTCGCTGATTAGCGCGCTTTCGGCGGCCCGCCCCAAGATCGCTGATTACCCGTTCACCACCCTCACGCCCCACCTGGGTGTGGTGCAGGCTGGCGAGACGCGTTTCACCGTGGCTGACGTCCCGGGCCTCATCGAGGGTGCAGCCGACGGCAAGGGTCTTGGCCTGGAGTTCCTGCGTCACGTTGAGCGCTGCGCCGCTCTGGTCCACGTGCTGGATACCGCCAGCCTGGAATCCGACCGCGATCCGATCTCCGACCTGGAGACCATCGAGGCGGAGCTGGAGCACTACACCGTGGATGCCGGATTCGCCGAGGGCACTCCCGTGCCGCTCAACGAGCGGCCGCGACTCGTGGTCCTCAACAAGGTGGACGTCCCGGACGGCCGTGACATGGCGGAGTTCGTCCGCCCCACCTTGGAGGAGCGCGGTTACCGGGTCTTTGAGGTCTCGGCTGCCTCCCACGAGGGACTCAAGGCGCTCTCCTTCGCCATGGCAGAACTCGTGGCCCAAGCCAGGGACAACGCAGTGGTGGAGGAGGACGAGGTGCCGGTCCCCGTTCTGCGCCCCCGTTCCGTGAAGCCCGCCGAGTTCACGATCCGGAAGGAATCCCAGAACGGCGAGCCACTCTTCCGTATCCGCGGGGCCAAGCCGGAGCGTTGGGTGGTCCAGACGGACTTCCGCAACGACGAGGCCGTGGGTTACCTGGCGGACCGCTTGAACAAGCTCGGTATCGAGGACACCCTGTACAAGGAAGGCGCCAAGCCTGGCGACACCGTCGTGATCGGCGGCGACGGCGGCGTGGTCTTCGATTGGGAGCCCACCGTGTCCGCGGGAGCGGAGCTGCTGGGCAACCGCGGTGATGATCTGCGCTTGAGTCAGAACGAACGCCGCACCACCGGTGAACGACGCGAGGCGTATCAGGCCCGTAAGGACCGCAGGGCCGCCACACGTGATGCACTTGAGGCCGAGCGCGCCTCCGGTACCTGGGGCATCGACCACGAAGGGAATGAATGAGTCAGGACGGGATTGAGCATGTCACACCGAGCACCCGGGAGGGGTTGAAGTACGCCTCCAGAGTGGTGGTGAAGATCGGATCCTCCTCGCTCTCCAGTGTGGACGGAGGGCTGGACGTCGCTGCCCTGGAACATCTGGAGACCGTTTTGGACGGGGCCCTGGACCGAGGCACGCAGGTGGTGCTGGTGTCCTCCGGTGCCATCGCCACCGGCATCTCCCCGTTGGGGCTCGAAACACGACCCAAGGACCTGGCCACCCAGCAGGCGGCCGCCGCTGTGGGGCAGGGACTGCTGGTGGCGCACTACTCCAGGGCCTTCGCGCGTCATGGGCGAACGGTGGCTCAGGTACTGCTCACCGCCGACGACCTGATTCGGCGTGGCCACTATGCCAACGCCTACCGCTCACTGTCGCGTTTGCTGGCGTTGGGTGTGGTGCCCATCGTCAACGAGAACGACGCCATGGCCACGCACGAGATCCGCTTCGGTGACAACGACCGGTTGGCGGCACTCGTGGCGTCCCTGGTCCAGGCGGACGCTCTGGTGCTGCTCTCCGACGTGACGGCCGTTCATGATGCACCCCCGTCCGAGGGGGGCCGACCGGTCAGCGTGGTGAAGACCTCCGCAGATCTTGAGGGCGCGAACATCGGCGGCGTGGGTGCCGCGGGCGTGGGCACGGGTGGCATGGCCACCAAGGTCCAGGCCGCCACCATCGCGGCGCAGTCCGGTATCCCCACCGTGGTCACCTCGGCCTCGCTGGCCGGTTCCGCACTCAATGGGGACGACGTAGGAACGTGGTTCTCAGCGCGCCGCAACCGGCGCCCGTTGCGCCTGCTGTGGCTGGAGCACCTGGCGACCGTTCAGGGGCGGTTGGTTCTGGATCACGGCGCAGCGCGGGCCGTGGCACAGGATCGTGCCTCCCTTCTGGCCGCAGGCATCACCGCGGTGGAGGGCGACTTCGACGACGGCGATCCGGTGGAGATTGTGGATCCAGACGGCAACGTCCTGGCGCACGGTCTCGTCAACTTCACGTCAGAGGAATTGCCGCAGATGCTCGGCAAGACCATGGGGCGGCTCCGTTCGGATCTGGGCGTGCGCTTTGCCCGAGTGGTGGTCCATGCGGACGATGTGGCTCTGATGGGCGCAGGGACCGAAGAGCTTTACGTCATCTGAGTCAGAGGACACCGGGTCTCTCGTAGAGTGGGAGTCATGTCCACCACTACTGATGCGACTCAAGCAACCACCGTTCTGACCGAGGAAGAGGCCGACGCCTTGGTGCGTCAGCGCGCCGAGGAGTCCCGCAGCGCCTCCCGGGTACTGGCAACCCTCACCAGACAGCAGAAGGATGATGCGCTCCTGGCCGTGGGGGAGGCCCTTGTGGCCCACTCGGCGCAGATCATCGAGGCCAACGCCGAGGACTTGCGCCGGGGCGAGGCCAATGGGACCTCGCCTCAGCTGCTGGACAGACTAATGCTGGACGCCGCCCGCATCGAGGGTCTGCGTTCTGCTCTGCGCGAGCTGGCTGGTCTGCCTGACCCCATCGGTGAGGTGGTGCGCGGTTCCACGCTTCCCAACGGTTTACGTCTGCGCCAGACGCGGGTGCCGCTCGGGGTGGTCGGTGCCATCTACGAGGCCCGCCCCAATGTCACCGTGGACATCGCTGGGATCGGCCTGAAGTCAGGAAACGCGGTGCTGTTGCGCGGAGGGTCCGCCGCCGCGTCAACCAATGCCGTGTTGGTGGAGTTGATCCGCACCACCTTGGTGGCGCACGGCGTTCCGGCCGGTGCCGTGCAGACGGTGGACGACGGCGGGCGGCCGGCCGCCGCCGCCATGATGCGGGCCGTGGGCAGTATCGACCTGCTGGTGCCGAGGGGCGGGCACGGCCTGATCCAGGACGTCGTGCGCAATTCGCGGGTCCCGGTGGTCCAGACGGGTGAGGGCAACGTTCATGTCTATCTGCACCAGGACGCGCCGGTGGAGCGTTCCATGCAGATTGTCCACAACGCGAAGGTGCAGCGTCCCAGCGTGTGCAACGCGGCGGAGACCCTGCTGATCCATGCCGACGCCGCGACGGCCGGGGCGGCCGCCATGACGGCCTTGGCGGAGTCAGGCGTGCGGCTGCACGCCGATGCACGCGCTGCGGCCTTGGTTCCGCAACTGGACACCGAGGCCGCCACCGAGACCGACTGGGCCACCGAATACGGGGCGCTGGAGATCGCGGTGCGGGTCGTGGATAGCCTGGACGAGGCCCTTGAGCACATCCGCACCTATTCCACCGGACACACCGAGGCCATCGTCACCGACTCGATTGGTGCTCAGCGTGAGTTCGTGGCCGGCGTGGACTCCGCTGCCGTCATGATCAACGCCTCGACGCGCTTCACGGACGGCGGTCAGCTGGGACTCGGTGCAGAGGTCGGGATCTCCACGCAGAAGATGCATGCTCGTGGTCCCATGGGCCTGGCGGAACTGACCACGACCCAGTGGGTTGTGGAGGGTGACGGTCACGTGCGTGCCTGACCCGAGGGGCCCCGCCGCTCGGATAGAATGGACGGCGAGCATCACTGTGAGGATGTCTCCGTAGTACGCGGAGACGTCGTCTAAGCACCTGTCGAGGAGAGAACACGTATGAACATCCTGGCCGCCACCTCTGTCATCGCTGAGGCCGCCGAGCACGAGGGCGGTAACGGTCTCATGTGGGGCTTCATCATCGGTGGAGGAATCATGCTTGGTTTCCTCGTCCTGCTGTTGATCACCGGTTCCTACTCCGGCGCCTACAACCGCCATGAGGCCGGCCCGGACGTGGTCGATCCCTCGAAGCAGATCGGGTCCTTCGGCCCGAGCCAGCACTGAGCATTCGGCCACCTGTGAGCAATCGCCGTATCGGGGTGATGGGTGGGACGTTCGATCCCATTCATCATGGTCACCTGGTGGCCGCCTCAGAGGTGGCGGCGCGCTTCCATCTGGACGAGGTGGTGTTCGTCCCGACGGGGCGGCCGTGGCAGAAGGAAGGGACCGGTAAACATGTGACCGGTTCCGAACATCGTTATCTGATGACGGTGATCGCTACCGCTTCGAATCCGCGTTTCACCGTGTCGAGGGTGGATATCGATCGGCCTGGACCGACGTTCACCATCGACACCTTGCGTGATCTCTGCGCGCAACGGCCCGGCGATGACCTCTTCTTCATCACAGGGGCGGACGCCCTGGCCGCGATCATGTCGTGGAAGGACGTTGAGGAACTCACCCGACTTGCTACCTTTGTTGGTGTGACGCGCCCTGGACACGAGTTGAGCGACATGGGCATGAAGGATGTGCGATTGTTGGAGGTGCCCGCCATGGCGATCTCCTCCACCGACTGCCGTCAGCGCGTCGCGGAAGGTTCGCCCGTCTGGTACCTGGTGCCGGATGGCGTGGTGCAATACATCAACAAGTACCAGTTGTACAGGGGGCTACCGGCCCCCGTGGGAGAGAGCCCGTCATGACGGATCCGCAGCGCCCCCTCACTCGACGTGAGGCCCGTGAGCTGCGGCGCGCCCAGGAAGCAGCCGCGCAGCAGCAATCGGCCCCGCAACAGCCTGCGACCGAGCAGGCCAATGCGACGCAGCCGTCGGGTGCGGAGCATCGCCATGGCCGACGCAGTGCTGGCCCCGTGGATGGCCCGGCCGCGCCGAGCGCCGCTTCCGCAGCAGGCGTGAGTTCCGACGCTGCCGTCCAGCGATCCCATGGGCGACGCCGTGGCGGCGGCCCCGTGGACGGTGGGGTGCGTCGCATCCCTAAGTTGGCGCCGTCGTCGTCCACTCCGGAGGTCTCCGAGGAAGTTCCCCCCTCTCCGATACCTCCCGTGGCCGAGCCTGCCATTGTTGAGCCGACCGTCGTAGCGCCTCCCATTGTTGAGCCGCCCATCGCGGAACCCCCGGCGCCGAAGTCGCCCGTAGAGTCGCAGTCCGCTGAGGACGACGAGACCCAGCTGGGGCTGCCCACCATTGTCCCGGGCGGGCGGGACGAACCAGCTGGCGTGTTCGAGCCCATTCCGGCACCGTCCCCGCTGCCGCCCGTGCCACCGCGCTCTACCCCGAAACAGCAGGTCACGAAACCTCAGGTCACGAAACCGCAGGCAGCGGAGCGGGAGGCGCCAGCGGTTTCCTCCGCGGATGACGTCACCGAGCTGAGGCGTTCGGTACAAGCCGCACTCTCCAGCGGGGAGCCGCGCGAGCTTCAGCCCGAGCAGATCGCTGAGCTGGACCATGAACGCGAACAGGTGCTGCGTAGCGCCCTGGATCGGGCACACCAGCAGCGGGTTGCGGAATCCGCAACCGGAACGAGCCCGGCGCAGCCGTCCTTCTCCGAGTTGTTGGGCATCCAAGCCCCTGACTCTCCCTCGTCCTCGTCCAAGGGCAGCCGTCGCCGGGCCGCCAAACGGTCCGTGGAACCGAAGCCGTTGGCCCCAGCCGTAGCTCCGCTGAACTCCCCGCAGCAGCGTCAGCTGGAGAATACCGGTCTGATGGCTCCTGCCACCTCAACCATCCCGGTGACGTTCGTCGGAGCGTCCAAGTCCGCCCAAGAGGAGGCCGTTGCGCCGCTTCAGGCGCGGCAAGCGCACGGGCTGGACCCGTTGGAGTACCGCGTCTCCGGCGTCAAGCGCACCAGGGCCGGTCTGGCCGTGGTGATCGGATCCGTGGTGGTCGCAGCGGCCGCAGTGGTCCTGGCCATCAATCTTTGATCCGCAGCACGTACGTTCCCTTTTCCTCTCACCAGATTTCGAGGTCCTCATGACACTTCCCGCCATCGTCACCGATCGGGTTCTCACCGCCGCACACGCCGCCCAGGAGAAGGTGGGGGAGAACATCGTGGCCTTCGAGGTGGGGGAGCGCCTGGGTCTGGCAGACATCTTCTTGATCGTCTCAGGTGGCTCAGAACGTCAGGTTGAGGCCATCGCAGAAGAGATCGAAGAGCAGCTGCGCCTGCAGCACCA
This sequence comes from Galactobacter sp., assembly GCA_052108535.1. Taxonomy (GTDB): domain Bacteria; phylum Actinomycetota; class Actinomycetes; order Actinomycetales; family Micrococcaceae; genus Galactobacter. Next base: position 18,589 of record JBQDZM010000037.1, read on the forward strand.
GGACCACCCCCTGCGGCGTGAGGGCCGGGGTGCGGGCCGGTGGGTGCTGCTGGACTACGGCGACATCGTGATCCACGTGCAGCACCCGGAAGACCGCGCCTTCTACGCCCTGGACCGCCTGTGGTCGGATTGCCCACAGTTCGATCTCGGTGAGGTATCGGCGCAGCCTTCCGAGGCCGTTCAGAACTGACTCTGGGTCAGAACTGAGCCGGTGTCAGAACAACTGACGCCAGTTGGTGCTGGCCAGATCCAGCAGCTCGTCTCCTCGTCCTGAGAGGACGGATCGTAGCGCGTACAGCGCGAATCCCTTGGCCTGCTCCATGCCGATTTTGGGCGGGAGCGTCAGTTCCTGGCGGCCCGTGTGGACGTCCACCAAAGTGGGTCCGTCGTGGGCGAAGGCCTGCTTGAGTGCGTCATCGAGTTGGTCAGATTCGGTCACGGTGAATCCCTTGACTCCGCAGGCCTCCGCGATGGCTGCGAAGTCCGGGTTCTCGAGATCCGTACCGTAGGTCACGAAGCCTGCAGCCTTCATCTCCAACTCCACGAAGTTCAAGGAGGAGTTGTTGAAGACCACCACGTTGACGGGCAGCTTGGACTGCTTCAGGGTGATGAGATCTCCCAGCAGCATCGCCAGGCCACCGTCACCTGAGAGTGTCACGACCTGACGCGATGGGTCCACGCTGGCGGCACCGATGGCGTGAGGGAGGGCATTGGCCATGGAACCGTGGTTGAAGGAGCCGATGATGCGGCGTTGACCGTTCATGGTCAGGTAGCGCGCCGCGTACACCACCGGTGATCCCACGTCGGGGATGAACACCGCGTCATCGGCGGCCAGCGTATCGATGCGCTGGGCCACATACTGCGGGTGCAGGGGGTGCTTCTTCCTGGCCGGGGTGGCCAGATCATCCAGCTTCTCCCGGGTGGAGCGGTAGTGCTTCAGGGCGTCCTCGAGGTGGTGACGCTTGGTCTTGCGGGTCAGAAGGGGCTGCAGAGCGGCTGCGGTGTCCTTCACCGTGCCGACCAGACCCATGGCCAGGGGAGCTCGGCGGCCCAGCTGGCTGCCGTCGATGTCGACCTGCACCACGCGCGCGTCCTTGGGATAGAACTGCTGATACGGGAAGTCTGAGCCCAGCACCAGGACCACTTCGGCTGCGTCCATCGCACGATATCCGGAAGCGAAGCCGAGCAGGCCGGTCATGCCCACGTCGAACGGGTTGTCGTACTCCACGTACTCCTTGCCGCGAAGGGCATGGACCACCGGTGCAGCGAGGGTGTCCGCTAGGGCCACGAGTTCGTCGTGGGCACCAGCTGCACCGGCGCCGGCCAGGATCGTGACCTTCTGGGCATCGTCCAGCAGCCGGGCAAGAGCCGTGAGTTCTTCATCCGACGGGAGGATCTTGGGCGCCGGCGTGGTCACCGAGGCGAGTTCCGAACTGGCGGCCTCCTGCAGCGCCACGTCCCCTGGGATGACCAGAACGGCGACGCCACGCTTGGACACGGCTTCCTGCATCGCGATCCGCAGCAGTCGCGGCATCTGTTCCGGGCTGCTGACGAGTTCGGTGTAGACCGCGCACTCGCGGAAGAGATCCTGCGGGTGGGTTTCCTGGAAGTAGTTGGACCCCACCTCGTCCGAGGGGATCTGAGCCGCGATGGCGAGGACCGGGACGCGGGAGCGCTGCGCATCGAAGAGGCCGTTGATCAAGTGCAGGTTCCCGGGCCCGCAGGATCCGGCACAGACGGCAAGTTCTCCGGTGAGGGCTGCCTCGGCGGCGGCGGCGAAGGCCGCGGTCTCCTCGTGCCGTACGTGAGACCAGGTGATCTGTTTGGAGGTGCGGATGGCATCGGTGAAACCGTTGAGCGAGTCACCTGGCACGCCATACACCCGCTGCACGCCTTGCGCGGTGAGGGAATCTACGAGCTGCTTGGCCACTGTGGACATGTGTTCAGAGTCTTTCTGCAGGCTACGGGCCTCAGATCTGAGGCCCTTCTCCCGGGCATCGTTGTCCGGCTGGGATGGTACTTGTACAAGCGTGCCCCTGAAGCCGCTCACGGGCAAGTAGGCTCGACACGCCGGAGTGTGACGCAAACCGTCAGGGGTGTGAGATTCAATTTTCCTGTGGGTAGGACACGGCGGCGCTTGTGGAGAACTCGGGTGCCTCATGGGCGTTTCCCGCGTCCTCTCGGGGAAGCGGAAGTCCACAGAGGTTGTGGATGAACCACACGCGTGTAAGACAGGATGTAGGGGGTGGGAAGGGAATGCAACACAAGATGTAGTGGTTGTGGTTAGATGGAGGTGTTGAGGGCATCGCAGCCGTCGACCTTCCTCCAGGGGTGAGGAGCGGGGGGGAAACCTCCGGCGCCTCGAGCCCCAAGAGTCAAGACTTTAAGAGCTGAATCACCGACTTTCACCAGTCATCACGCCGGCAGATCCGAACCGTTCAGGAACGGGATCGAGAAGGAGAACACGACATGTCCGTCACCGTCTACACCAAGCCTTCCTGCGTGCAGTGCAACGCCACCTACCGCGCTCTGGACCGTAAGGGCATCGAGTACAAGAAGGTCGACATCTCCCAGGACGCCGCAGCCCTGGAGCGTATCCGCGACCTCGGCTACATGCAGGCCCCCGTGGTCATCACCGAGAGCGATTCCTGGTCCGGCTTCCGCCCGGACAAGATCGAGGAGATCGCCGCCACCACCGTGGCCTGATCTCGCAACGAGTTCGTCATTCACGGGCGGAGCGTGCCACCCTGGTCCGTTCCGCCCGAGTCTCACGCTTGTCAAGACAAGGAGGCAACCAGGTCATGACTAGCTCAGCAGCGCACGCCGCAGCCCCGGAACGGCATGCGGAAACGACCACGCAGAGAACGGACCACCAACTGGTCTTCTTCTCCTCGATCTCCGGAAACACGCTCCGATTCGTGCAGAAATTGGGACGGGACGCCGCACGCATCCCGTTGCATCGGAGCGACCCGGACCTGGTCACGGAGGCACCCTACGTTCTGGTGCTCCCCACCTACGGCGGGGAAAAGGGCGCGCACACCATTCCTCCGCAGGTCCTCAACTTTCTCCGGCACCCGGCCAACCGAGAACACTTGCGCGGTGTGATCGGGGCAGGCAACACCAATTTCGGCACCAGTTACAACCTCGCGGCCCACAAGATCGCCGCGAAGTTGGACGTATCGGTGCTCTATCTCTTCGAACTGATGGGCACTCCAGAGGACGTGGCCCGCGTCAACCAAGGATTGGACGAGTTTTGGACACGTCAGTAGCCAGCGGCACCCTCACCCGCAGCAACAAGGAGATGCCAGAGGCCTACCAGGGTCTCGGTTATCACGAGCTCAACGCCATGCTGAACCTCTACGACGCAGAGGGGAAGATCCAGTTCGACGCCGACCGTTGGGCAGCGCGCCAGTACTTCCTGGAGCACGTCAACAACAACACGGTCTTCTTCCACGACCTGTCAGAGAAGCTGGCCTACCTGGTGGAGAAGAAGTACTACGAGCCGGAGACACTCGAGCAGTACTCGGAGGAGTTCATCCGCTCGCTCTTCAACCTGGCGTACAAGCGTAAGTTCCGTTTCGAGACGTTCCTTGGCGCCTTCAAGTTCTACACGTCCTATGCGTTGAAGACCTTTGACGGCAAGCGTTACCTGGAACGCTTCGAGGACCGCGTGTGCATGGTGGCCTTGCACCTGGCCCGCGGCGACGAGCAGTTGGCCATCAACATCGTGGAGGAGATCGTCTCCGGGCGATTCCAGCCGGCTACACCCACGTTCCTCAACGCTGGTAAGGCTCAGCGCGGTGAACTGGTGTCCTGCTTCCTGCTGCGCGTCGAGGACAACATGGAGTCCATCGCCCGCGGCATCAACTCCGCCCTGCAGCTGTCCAAGCGCGGCGGCGGTGTGGCCCTGCAGCTGACTAACGTCCGCGAGCACGGCGCACCCATCAAGCACATCGAGAACCAGTCCTCCGGCGTCATCCCCGTGATGAAGCTCCTGGAAGACTCCTTCTCCTACGCCAATCAGCTCGGTGCGCGTCAGGGTGCAGGCGCCGTCTACCTGCACGCCCACCACCCGGACATCTACCGGTTCCTGGACACCAAGCGGGAGAACGCGGACGAGAAGATCCGCATCAAGACCCTCTCGCTCGGCGTGGTCATCCCTGACATCACGTTCCACCTGGCCAAGTCCAACGAGGACATGTACCTGTTCTCCCCGTACGACGTGGAGCGGGTCTACGGCGTACCTTTCGCAGACATCAACGTCTCCGAGAAGTACTACGAGATGGTGGATGACAAGCGCATCCGCAAGACCAAGATCAATGCCCGAGAGTTCTTCCAGACGCTCGCGGAGATCCAGTTCGAGTCGGGTTACCCCTACATCGTGTTCGAGGACACGGTGAATCGGGCCAACCCGATCAAGGGCAAGATCACCATGTCCAACCTGTGCTCGGAGATCCTGCAGGTCTCCACGGCCTCGACCTACAAGGACGACTTGTCCTACGAGGTCATCGGCAAGGACATCTCCTGCAACCTGGGCTCCATGAACATTGCCCACACCATGGACTCGCCGAACTTCGGCGCCTCCATCGAGGCCGCCATCCGTGCGCTGAGTGCCGTCTCCGACATGAGCTACATCAACTCGGTCCCCTCGGTCGCGGACGGGAACGCCAAGTCCCACGCCATCGGCCTCGGCCAGATGAACCTGCACGGGTACTTGGCTCGCGAACGGGTCCACTACGGCTCTGAAGAAGGGTTGGACTTCACCAACATCTACTTCTACACGGTGCTCTTCCACGCACTGCGGGCCTCCAACGAACTCGCCAAGGAACACGGTCACGCCTTCGAGGGCTTCGAAGACTCCAAGTACGCCAGTGGTGAGTTCTTCGACAAGTACCTGGAGAGTGAGTGGGTTCCCACCACACCCAAGGTCGCGGAGCTGTTCAAGGACATTCATATCCCCGATCACGAGGATTGGGTGGCTCTGAAGGCCTCCGTCCAGGAGTACGGGATCTACAACCAGAACCTGCAGGCCGTCCCGCCCACGGGCTCCATTTCCTACATCAACAACTCGACTTCCTCCATTCACCCGGTGGCCTCGAAGATTGAGATCCGTAAGGAAGGCAAGATCGGCCGCGTGTACTACCCGGCCCCGTACCTGACCAACGACAACCTGGACTACTACCAGGATGCTTACGAGATCGGCTACGAGAAGATCATCGACACCTACGCCGTGGCTACGCAGCACGTGGACCAGGGACTGTCGTTGACCCTCTTCTTCAAGGACACAGCCACGACCAGGGACATCAACAAGGCCCAGATCTACGCGTGGAAGAAGGGCATCAAGACCATCTACTACATCCGCCTGCGGCAGTTGGCCCTCGAGGGGACCGAAGTCGAGGGTTGCGTGTCCTGCATGCTCTGATCGCATGCCGGTTGCGTCGGCCCGGAACGGGCCGGCGCAACCTCACCACACGACGTCAGGCATTGGCGTCAACAACGCAAGCGTGACCCCGGCACTTGGGGGAGAGGAAAGAGACGACGATGAGCGACGGCGTGAAGCTGCTCGGCAAGGTCGAGGCCATCAACTGGAACCGTATCCAGGACGAGAAGGACGTGGAGGTGTGGAATCGCCTCACCAACAACTTCTGGCTGCCTGAGAAGGTGCCGGTATCCAACGACGTGCAGTCGTGGGCCACGCTGACGGAGGAGGAGAAGCTCCTCACCATGCGTGTGTTCACCGGCCTGACGCTGCTGGATACGATCCAGGGCACCGTCGGCGCTGTGGCGCTGATCCCGGACGCGATCACCCCGCACGAGGAGGCCGTGTACACCAACATCGCCTTCATGGAGTCGGTGCACGCGAAGTCCTACTCCTCAATTTTCTCCACTCTTTGCTCCACCAAGGACATTGACGACGCCTTCCGTTGGTCGGTGGAGAACGAGCACTTGCAGCGCAAGGCTGGCATCGTCATGGACTACTACCATGGCTCCGACCCGTTGAAGAAGAAGGTGGCCTCCACCCTGCTGGAGTCCTTCCTCTTCTACTCTGGCTTCTACCTGCCCATGTACTGGTCCTCCCACGCGAAGCTGACCAACACCGCGGACATGATCCGGTTGATCATCCGTGACGAGGCAGTGCACGGGTACTACATCGGCTACAAGTTCCAGAAGGGCCTCGAGAAGGAGAGCCCGGAGCGTCAGGCCGAACTGAAGGACTACACCTACGATCTGCTCTACGAGCTCTACGAGAACGAGGTGCAGTACACGCACTCGCTCTACGACGGTGTCGGCCTGTCCGAGGACGTGAAGAAGTTCCTGCACTACAACGCCAACAAGGCGCTGATGAACCTGGGCTACGAGGCCATGTTCCCGGCCACCGTGACGAACGTGAACCCGGCGATCCTCTCGGCGCTGTCCCCGAACGCTGATGAGAACCACGACTTCTTCTCCGGTTCCGGCTCCTCGTACGTGATCGGCAAGGCCGTGAACACTGAAGATGAGGATTGGGACTTCTAAGATTTCTTTTTAGAGGCCCCGCCTAAATACCTGTTCACGCCCCTGATCCGCGAATTTTCGCAGATCAGGGGCGTTTTCGTGTCTCCCAGTCAACATGACAGAGGAGAGCAGAGATGAACAGGAATACCCATTCAGAGAGGCACGTAGGGGGCACGCGCCCACCTTCCACACGGGAGCGGAGGTGCTCGCCTACCCGAATTTCTGGTTTGCGTGCCCTCCAGGTCGTGCCCCAACGTGCCCTTCGGCTGGTGGAGAAGGGTCAAGTCCCCTTGAGTGGTGTTCTTTCGGTTCCTGGTTTTGTGGTGGGTTAGG
>JBQDZM010000038.1:0-25184 GCA_052108535.1 Galactobacter sp.
GGTGGGCCCAGAGGGGCTCGAACCCTCGACCAATGGATTAAAAGTCCAGTGCTCTACCAGCTGAGCTATAGGCCCGGAACGGCAGTAAAGCCGAACCGCCAACCATTCTAGGGGACTCGGGCGCCCAACCCGAACACGCGTTGTTGGGCATGAGCCCACGTGACCCATCCCCTACAGCGAGCATCCAGGGGCGCGTATCGTGTCCGGACGATGAGCACACGCCACTATCACCGCCCCGCCCTGTTCGAGAACCACCTGATCGAACGCTTCGAGGGTGGAGCCGACCCCGCGGCACTGTCCGAGGCCGCGCACACGACCGCGCGCACTTTGGTGTTGCGCGGCCGCGCCAACACCGACCCCGCCGTTTTGAACCGGTTGGTGAGCCTGGCTGATGCAGAAGGGCTGCAAGAGATCGCCGCCATGTGGGCCGGATGCCCGGCGGTCTCCTTACCTGGGGCCCTGTGGCGGCTTTACGCCCTGCGCCGCGTGGTGCTGCAGGACCCACAGAAATGCGCGACGTGGTTCAGGGACGGCCGCGCGCACGCGCCCCTTCAGCGCGTGGTGGCCGGCGTCGAGGAGCCTCCCGGTCCCAAGGAGCTCGTGGATCTGACCAGCTCCATCCTCTCCGGCGCCTTCACCGGGGACTTCGACATGGCCCTGCTGCGCGCCGCAGCGTTCTGCAAGGTCGTCGCGATCGGCGAATCCCTGCACGCCGATGCCGCAGATCCGGCCGACGCCTCACGCGGCACAGCCTTGACCCGCTCAGCCGCGCGTCTACACCGCACGGCGGAGGAGCTGGAGTCCGGCGCATCCCAGTGGCGGCAGGGGCTGCTCGACTGAGCTGCTGGGCTACTGGGCTACGGCGACAGGCCTGCCAACTACAGAACATACGAAAGGCCCCGACCGGCATCGGTCGGGGCCTTTCGTTGTCATCACTCGCACCCTTTGAGGTGTCTTCGACATTACGCACCGAAGCTGTCCACGAACTGTGCCGGAGGTGCCAGCCCGCCCAGAGAACGCGATGGAAAGGCACCGTTTGACACAGGCGGTCACCACCGCGAAGACTGGGGAGTGCGACGCCGGGTTGCTGGTAGCCCCGGGCTCCAACATTTTGCCGCTACGAGCGGCCTTCCGCCGAGAGGCGCTCCCAGCCCGGCGTCGCCTTGAACCTCTCCTCAGCCACGCGGCGGCGCACGGACAGCGGTACGGACCCGCGTCGTCGGGCATAGGAAAACGTGGTGGCACCTGCGTTCACCCGGCGGGGCTACACTGAGGCACCGTCCACCCCGAGCCCCGCGTAGAACCCGCGGACTCTCCCCTTAAGACCATGTGTGAAGGTGACCGTGCGCCTGCGCTTCTTCCCCAGCGAGACCCGCAGCCTGGAACTGCTGACCTCCCTCGCCAGCCTCCTCGAGGAGGCGCTCGACACCACCTCGCAGCTGCTCGGACCAGACCGGCCCGACGCGTTCCTGCGACAGCTGGAAGAGCTGGAGGTCAGGGCCGGGGACCTGCACTATGCGCTCCTGACCCACTTGCGGTCCTCCTTCATCAATGTGCTCCCCCGTGAGGACCTGTACGACTTCTCCCGGGAACTGCACCGAGCCGTCTCCGCGGTAGTTGGCGCGGCCCCACTCCTCCCCGACGCCGTGGACTCGAAGTCCATCACGTCGGAACGTCTCCCCGAATTGCTGGAGATCCTCAGGCACCAAGCCACCCTGGCGCGCACGGCATTGAGCGGACTGGGACGGCTGGAATTCCTCGAGGACGCCTGGTTGGATCTCCTGCGGCTGACCTCTCGGGCCCGCAGAGCGCGACGGGATTGGAGCCTGGAGATCGCGGACCTCCCCAAGGCTTCCACGAGCCTGCGACGGAAGGTTCTGGCCGACGAACTGGGCCGTGCCTCCGATTCGCTGGCCAACTTCGCTGATCGCCTTGGCCACGTGCTCGTGAAGGAATCCTGAGTCGTTGACCGCGTTCCTCCTCGGCGCCACCCTGCTGGTCCTCGCCGCATCCACCCTCTTCAACGGCTTCCACGACGCCTCCAACTCCGTGGCCGCTGCGGCCCGCACCCGGGCGCTCACGCCTCGCGTGGCATTGACCGTGGTCGCCGTGTTCACCACCCTGGGAGGGCTGGTCTCCTCCGGTCTCTCGATGGCGCTCGTGGATCGCTTCGACGCATCCGTTCCCCACGAGAACTCAGGGCTCGCCGTCATTCTGCTCGGGTTGCTCGCAGCAGGGGCCTGGAGCGTCTACACGTGGTGGCGCGGCTTGCCGTCTTCCTCAACGCACGCCACGATCGCAGGCATTGCGGGCGCCTCGATAGCGGCGGCGATCGTTCAGCACCGATCCCTCCCTGACGCAGCTGCCCTCCTGATCCAACAGGTCGCCATCCCACTGCTGGTGACCTCCGTGGTGGCCTTCGGTGCGTCCTACCTGGCGGCCGTGTGCGTCGTGTTCGGTGCCCGCAACATGGGCCCACGCAAGGCCGCGTCCGTGGGCGGGACCATGCAGTCCATAGGTGCCTGCGCCGTGGCGCTGGCCCATGGAATGCAAGACGGTCAGCGCGCACTGGCCCTGGCGCTGCTCACGCTGTCCACCGCAGACATCACGTTGTCGGAAGGCACACACGTCTGGCTGCAACTCGTCGCGGCGACGCTGCTCGGTGTGGGTGTTCTGGGCGGCGGGTGGCGGATCACTTACACGCTCTCCACCCGTCTGGCGGCCCTTGACCCGATGCGGGCGGGCACTGCTAACGCGGTGTCCTCGGTTCTGCTGTTCGTGGGCGCCTTCGCATTGCGTCTACCGATCTCCTCGACCCAGGCCGTGACCGCTGGCCTGGTCGGTGCAGGTACGCACCACCACCACGCCAGCGTGAACTGGTCCACCGCACTGCGCATCGCCAGCTACTGGGTTCTGACTCCGATCGTCTGCGCGCTGACGGCGTCGATCCTCTTCCTGGCGGTCTCCCCGCTGCTGTAGGCGCTTCACTTTACGGTGGATACTTCACTTTACGGTGCTCCTGACCCCCTCAGCACCGTAGAGTGAAGGATCCACCGTAATGTGGAGCATCCACCGTAGAAGCGCACACCCGACGATCACCCGAAGCGGCCGGATACGTAGTCCTCAGTGGCCTTCTCTGCCGGATTGTTGAAAATCTGCTGGGTGGGGGCGTACTCAATGAGCTTGCCCGGCTTTCCGGTACCCGCGATGTTGAAGAACGCGGTCTTGTCAGAGACGCGGGCGGCCTGCTGCATGTTGTGGGTCACGATGACGACCGTGTACTGGTCCTTAAGCTCGTTGATGAGGTCCTCGACCGCCAGGGTGGAGATGGGATCCAGCGCGGAGCAGGGCTCATCCATCAGGATCACGGAGGGCTGCACCGCGATGGTCCGGGCGATGCACAAACGCTGCTGCTGACCACCGGAGAGTCCGGAGCCGGGCTTATCCAGGCGGTCCTTGACCTCATTCCAGAGGTTGGCGCCGCGCAGGGACGTCTCAACGATGCCGTCTGACTCCGAGCGGGAGAGGCGGCGCCCGTTGAGTTTGAACCCGGCCAGCACGTTATCGCGGATGGACATGGTGGGGAACGGGTTGGGGCGCTGGAAGACCATACCGACCTGCGAACGCACGGTCACAGGGTCCACATCGGCGCCGTAGATATTGTCTCCATCCAGCAGCACTTCACCGTCCACGTGGGCGCCCGGCACCACCTCGTGCATCCGGTTCAGGGTGCGCAGGAACGTGGTCTTGCCGCAGCCGGAGGGGCCGATGAAGGCGGTCACCGAGCGCGGCTCGATGTTGATTTCCACGCCTTCGACGGCGAGGAACTTGCCGTAGTAGACGTCCAGGTCGTGGGCGTCGATGCGTTTGGCCATGAGGCTCGTCGTGTCCTTCGGGGTAGTAGAGGTAGTCACTAGTGAAACAGACCGGTCAACGGCCCTTTTTGGGTGCGAAGGCGCGGGCCACCAGTCGGGCCAGCAGATTCAGCACCATCACGATGATGATGAGGGTGAGTGCAGCGCCCCAGGCGCGTTCCTCGGAAGGTCCGGGCGCTGCCGGTGCGGTGGGGTTCATGAGCTGCCGGTAAATGTAGACCGGCAGGGTCATCATCCAGTTCTGCACCAGGTTCCAGTTGGTGGACAGGGCCACGCCGGCGGTCACGAGGATGGGTGCGGTCTCACCGACCACGCGGGCTATGGCCAGCGTGACACCTGAGGCGATCCCAGACAGTGCCGTGGGAAGCACCACCTTCATGGTGGTGCGCCACTTGCGCACACCGAGCGCGGCGGAGGCCTCGCGCAATTCGTTGGGGACCACCCGCAGCATCTCCTCGGTGGAGCGGACCACCACGGGAATCATGAGCACGGACAGGCCGACCGCTGCGGAGAGACCCATGATGTTGGCGCCGGGCGGCATGCCGAACACCGACTGCGTCAGCAACATCATGAGGCCCGCTGCGAAGAGGCCGGCCACGATGGACGGGATGCCGGTCATGACGTCCACGAAGAACCGCAGCACCTTGGCGAACAGGTTGTCGTTCGAGTACTCCACCAGGTAGATGGAGGCCAGCAGTCCGATCGGCACGGAAATGATGGTCGCGGCCAGCGTGATCATCAGCGTGCCGATGAGCGCGTGTTTGATGCCGCCAAGCAGCGGCTCCGACCCGGCGGCCGTGGCCTGGTCCTGCGCGCCGGTGATACCCACCATGTCTGAGGCGAAGAACCCGGGCGCGGTGATTCCGGCCCAACCATTGGAGATCACGGTCCAGAGCACGGAGATCAGCGGGATGAGGGCGATCAGGAACGCTCCGACGATCAGGTTGCTCCACAGCCCGTTGGTGGCCTTGCGGCGGTTCTCCAGACCCCACGTGAGCACGTACATCGCGATCACGTAGATCAGTGCGGAGAAGATCAGCCAGCTGGTGATGCCGAATCCGATGAGCGCGGAGCATGCCGCGCCGAGCATTAGGGCGCCGGCGCCGACGGCCCAGGGGCTCCAGCGGGGCATGGTGCCTGCGGTGAGTCGGGATCGCCCGTGGCGGCGGGGCCCGTTGGGGCCCGGGGTGTTCGCCGCGCGTACGGGCCGGGCGGCGGTGTCTAGCGACGCGTCGCTAGGCACCGTGGTCGCGCTCGCCTGCGGCGGGCGCACCGCGTCGGTTGAGTCAGGGACGTTCATCAATTGGCTCCAGAGAATTCCTTGTGGCGGTTCACGATCCAACGTGCGGCCATGTTCACCGCCAAGGTGATGACGAAGAGGATGAGGCCGGCTGCGATCAACTCGTTCTGTCGCATGTTGAAGGCCTCAGGGAAGTTCAGCGCGATCTCCGACGGAATGGTCTGGTTTCCTGCCCCGATCAGGTTGGGGGTCAGCGAACCGGCGGAGAGGACCAGCGTGACGGCCATGGTCTCGCCGAGCGCGCGGCCCAGGCCGAGCATGATCGCGGAGATGACGCCGGGGCGGGCGAAAGGCAGCACGGACATCTTGATCATTTCCCAGCGCGTGGCGCCGAGAGCGAGTGCTGCCTCTTCGTGGAGCTTGGGAGTCTGCACAAAGATCTCGCGGGAGAGCGAGGTGATGATGGGAAGGATCATCACGGCCAGCACCACGGATGCGGTGAGCAGGGTGCGTCCGGTGGTTGAGGGTTCACCGAAGATCGGGAGCCAACCGAGGTACTTGTGCAGCCATTCGTAGAAGCCCACCATGGCCGGGCCGAGGACCATCATGCCCCAGGCGCCGTAGACCACGGAGGGGATGGCGGCGAGGAGGTCAATCACGTAGCCCACCGGTCCGGCGATCTTGCGCGGCGCCAGGTGGGAGATGAACAGGGCCACGCCCATGGCGACCGGGGTCGCCAGGAGCAGGGCTATGGCGGCGGTGATAAGGGTCCCGACCATGAGGGGGCCCACATAGGTCCAGAACCTGGTGCCGGTAGAAATCTCCGATGGCGAGGCCACCAGAGCGGGCCATGCCTCGATGACCAGGTAGGCGGTGACGAAGGCCAGGACGGCCAGAATGATGATTCCAGCGGCCAAGGCCAGGCCGGAGAACGCTTTGTCTCCGGCCCGGCCTGAACCCGTGGAGCCGACTCCCGCTTTGCTGGGTCCCGATTTCACGGGTGCTGCTGTGCTCATGCTGGCTCAGTTCACTTCGCGACGGTGATCGAGTCGATGGCGGTCTTCGCCTTCTCTGCGGTGGCCTCGCTCAGCGGTGCAGACCCGGCGGCTTCCTCGGCGGCCTTCTGGCCTTCCTCGGAGACCACGTAGGTGCCGAAGGCCTTGACGAGGTCCGTGGTGTTCTGGTCCTTATAGGTGGAGCAGTACACGTGGTAGCTGACGAGCACGATGGGGTACTGCCCGGCTTCCTGGCTGGTGCGATCCAGTTCCAGGGCGAGGTCGTTCTCGGAGGTGCCCTCCACCTGCTGCGCCAGCTCCACGTTCTTCGCGGCGGCTTCCTCGGTGGGTGCCTGGTACTCGTCGCCAACCTTGACGGCGACCTTGCCCAGATCCCCCACGGCGGAAAGGTCTGCGTAGGCGATGGAGCCCTCGGTTGCGCCTGCCAGCTTCACGACGCCGGAGGTGCCCTGAGCGGATTCTCCACCGAAGGCCTTGGGCCAGGTCTCCACGACGCCCTCGCCCCACTCGTCCTTGGCCACAGCGTCCAGGTACTCGGTGAAGTTCTCGGTGGTACCGGAATCGTCGGAGCGGTGGATCGGGGTGATCTTGGTGCTGGGCAGATCAGCGTCGGGGTTCTGATCGGTGATGGCCGCGTCATCCCAGGTGGTGATCTCGCCTGCGAAGATCTTGGCGATGGTGGCGCCGTCCAGGTTGACTTCCTTGATGCCGTCCAGGTTCACGGTGACCGCGACCGGGGAAACGTAGGCGGGGATGTTGAGCGCACCATCCGCGCCGCACTGCTTCTTGGCCTCGTCCTGCTCGTCGCCGGCCAACGCGGCGTCGGATCCGGCGAAGGCGACCTGCCCGGCCAGGAACGCCTTGCGTCCGGCACCGGAGCCCACGGGGTTGTACTGGACCTGGACACCAGACTGGGTGGAGGTGAACCCGTTCTGCCAGGCCGCGATGGCGGCTTCCTGGCTGGAGGCTCCGGAACCGGACAGGGTTCCGGTCAGGTTCGAATCTTCGCCGGCCGCGCTCCCGGAGGAGGTGGGGTTGTTGGACCCGCCGCAGGCGGTCAGGGCCAGGGCGGCAACGGAGAGGAAGGCGGCGCTCGCGCCGATACGCTGCATGTTCTTGTGCATGTCCCTGACGTTAAGCAGGCCAGATGAATCGAGTCCCGAGAGTCGGTGAACTGAAAATGAACGTCTTCTGTCGGGGTCATCCATCTGCAGTGGTCAAGATGCGAGGATGTTGGCATGCCTGCCCCTCGCTTCGCCAACGTCCGTGAAGCCCTTCGCCTCCGCGCCAGGGCCGGATCGCGGCGCGTGCGGATCTCCCTGCCCAAGATCATCCTCGCGACCTTCGCGTCCGTGTTCTCCTATTGGTTCGCGGAGACGGTCCTGGGCCATGATGGGCCGCTCTTCGCTGCGACTTCCGCGCTGATCTCCCTGAATTTCGCCACCACGTCGCATGTGCGCCGCACGTTGGAGGTCGCGATCGGTTGCACGTTCGGGATCGTGGTCGGTGACCTGTTGATGACCGCCTTTGGGCAGGGTCTGTGGCAGGCGGCCGTGGTGGTGTTCGTGTCCCTGATCATCTCCCGGTTCCTGGATTCCGGTGTGGTCTTCTCCATGCAGTTCGGCTTGCAATCCCTGCTGGTGGTGTTGCTACCGCTGCCTGCATCCGGTCCGTTCTCGCGCTCGTTGGACGCCATCACGGGTGGGGCTGTTGCCCTGATCCTGGTGATGCTGTGGCCCAAGGATCCCAGCCGGGAGCCGGCCAAGGCGCTCTCCAGCCTGTTGAAGGAGACGGCTGCCGTGATCAGGGAGTTGGCCCAGTCCCTGGCCCGGGATGACGTTCAGCAGTCCTGGCATTGCCTGGTGCGGGCCCGGGCCACGCAGTCGCTCGTGGATGCCGCGGCGAAGGAGATGAAGGAGTCCTCCGAGTTCGCTCGCCTCTCCCCCAGCGGCTGGCGTCGTCGCGATGAGGTCGCGACCCTGGTGCGCGTGCAGCAGGAGGCGGATCTCGCGGTGCGCAACGTCCGTGTACTGTGCCGCAGGACGGCGACGCTGATGAGCAACGAGGTGCTCTCGGCGTCCACTCGCTCCGACCTGGCGGATGCTCTCGAGTCCCTGGCGGACGCCGTGTTGATCATGTCCTCCTCGGTGGCCGACCCTTCCGGTCCCGCTCGGGACCGGCACATGGCTCAGGCCCGCAGCCGCCTCCTGGAACTGACGTCGCGGCTTGGGCCACACCAGTTGGGTGCGGCAGACTCCCAGACCATGGGCCTCGTCATGATGTTGCGGCCGCTCACGGTGGATCTGTTGGAGGCTACGGGCGTCCCTCACGACACCGCCGTGAAGTACCTGCCGGACCTGTTGGACTGATCTTGATGAGACGCGAACTCGAGGGATTTGTGCCCGACGTCCTCGGGCCCGGTTTCCGGGCCCGCACCCTGCCGCTCGGCGAGGATAGCGAGGGCGCCGTCGTGGCCACCTTGGTGGCCTACCTACCCCGCGAGGACCCTGCCCGACGGCGGGGGCCGGCCACCGCCGTCGGGCATTGGTTGCGTCCCAGGACCGCCCCGCTGGCGGGCGCCGACGTGCTCTACGTCCACGGCTGGAGCGACTACTTTTTCCAAGCCGAGTTGGCGCGGGAAGTCTCCGGGATGGGGGCGCGGTTCTTCGCGCTGGACCTGCGCAAGTACGGGCGCAGCCTGCGGGAGGGGCAGACGCCCGGTTACATCGAGGACCTTGCCACGTATGACGAGGACATCGAGGCCGCCCTCGGGGCCATGGGAACCGAGCGGAACGGGCGGAAGCTGGTGCTGCTAGGGCATTCCACCGGCGGGCTGACGTTCTCGTTGTGGGCCGCGCGGAACCGGGGTCGAGCGGCTGCGCTGGTCCTCAACTCGCCCTGGCTGGAGTTTCAGGGTTCCCGGGTCGGTAGGGAGGTCCTGGCTCCTCTGGTGCACGCGCAGTCGAGGTGGGCGCCGCTGAGTGAATTGCCGAATGTGGACCTGGGGTTCTACGCGCGGGCCGTCTCCTCCGAGCTGGACGGAGAGTGGTCCTACGAGCAGAAGTGGCGGCCGGAACGAGGTTTCCGAACCAGACCAGGCTGGTTGCGGGCCATCCTCGACGGTCACGATCGGGTGCTGGCCGAGCTGGGCCTGGACCTACCCGTGCTGACCTTGCTCTCCAAGGAGTCGCTACTGCAGACCACCTGGTCGGAGAAGATGCTGCACTGCGACACCGTGCTGGTGGTGGATCAGATCGCCGAACGAGCCACGCGGCTGGGATCTGACGTGTCGGTCCGCAGGCTGGACGGCGCGTTGCACGACGTCTTCCTGTCGGCCCGTCCTGTGAGGGAGGCCGGGTATGCGGCCATCAGGCGATGGGCCGGGGAAGTGATGGGGTAGTCCCCCGAGCACACATCGCGGTGCAGAGTGACACCCGTCGGTACAGATACCCAGTTCCATACCGACAGATGTCACTCCGTACCGCTATCTGTCGCAGCACCAGCTGGCGCTCAGCGCAAGGTGTCAGGGGTTGCCCCTAGGCTTGGAGTCATGGCGTCCAAGACCTCCAAACCAGCCCCTGGCTACCGTTGCAGTGAATGCGGTTGGTCCACCATCAAGTGGGTAGGTCGTTGCGGCGAGTGCCAGGCCTGGGGCACCGTGGAGGAGATCGGTACGGACACCACGCGAGGTAAGACCTCGGCGACCGCCGTCGCCACGCCCGCTAAGCGGATCGCGGAGGTGGACGCCACCATCGCGGGCCACCGCCGCACTGGGATCGCGGAGTTCGACCGGGTCCTGGGTGGAGGCCTGGTCCCAGGTGCCGTGGTGCTGCTGGCCGGTGAACCAGGCGTCGGCAAGTCCACGCTGCTCCTGGACGTTGCCGCACGCGTGGCCCGGCAGGGAGGCAAAGTTCTCTACGTCACCGGGGAGGAATCGGCCGCCCAGGTGAAATTGCGTGCCGACCGCATCGACGCCGTCGCAGACTCCCTGTACCTGGCCGCGGAATCCGACCTGGGTCAGGCCCTGGGGCAGGTGGATGCGCTCTCCCCGGATCTGCTGATCGTGGACTCCGTCCAGACCTTGTCCTCCGCAGAGGTGGACGGCGTGGCCGGCGGTGTCTCCCAGGTCCGCGAGGTCGCTGCTGGGGTCATCGGAGCGGCAAAAGACCGGAATATCGCCACCATCCTGGTGGGACACGTGACCAAAGACGGTTCCATTGCCGGACCCCGGCTACTGGAGCACCTGGTGGATGTGGTCTGCCAGTTCGAGGGCGAACGACACTCACGCCTCCGACTGCTCCGCGCGGTCAAAAACCGCTACGGCTCCACCGATGAGGTGGGGTGCTTCGACCTGACCACAGACGGGATCGAGGGACTGGACGACCCCACCCGCCTGTTCCTGACCCGTACCCCCACACCGGTGGCAGGGACCTGCGTGACCGTGGCGATGGAGGGCCTACGCCCCATCGTGGCGGAGGTTCAGGCGCTGCTGACGCCATCAGAGGCACCCCAGCCCAAGCGCTCAGCTACCGGCCTGGATTCCTCACGCGTATCGATGCTGCTGGCCGTGCTCCGGGCCCGCGCCGGACTGAACCTCTCCAAGCACGAGTCCTATGTGGCCACCGTGGGAGGGGTGAAACTCTCCGAACCGTCGGTGGACCTGGCTGTGGTCCTCGCGGTGGCTTCCTCCTTCACCCAAACCCCGTTGCCGCCCAATGTGGTGGCCTTCGGTGAGGTGGGACTGGCCGGAGAGTTGCGCCCCGTCAGGGACCTGACCCAACGCATCAACGAGGCGGAACGGCTCGGTTTCGTCGCCGCGGTCTTCCCCCGCGGCCAACAGAACCCAGGCACCCTGCCCAAGGACTTTCAGCTGATCCCCGTCGACACTGTGGGCGATGCCCTGGAGGTCTTCTTCCGGGATGGTGACACCTCGGTATCGGATGCGTTCGTCACACGAGCCATGGGTATGGACTAATAACTCTTCCTCACGGGGGGCCTTTCCCTACGATGGGAACCAAGGCGCCTGCCGCCCGTCGATCTTCACCGCCACTCACGCCGCACTCCCAGGGCACCAGAAGGAACACCATGCACTCCACCACCGCATCGGCCCTGGCCGCCACCCTGGCTCGGGTGGCCCCCGGCACCGCCTTGCGCGAGGGACTCGACCGGATCCTCCGTGGCCGCACCGGCGCCCTGATCGTCCTGGGCCATGACGACACGGTGGAGTCCATCTGCTCCGGCGGTTTCGACATCGACATCGACTTCACTCCCCCACGTCTGAGGGAGCTGGCCAAGATGGATGGTGGCATCGTCGTCAACCATGACGCCACCAGCATCTTGAAGGCCTCCGTGCAGCTGGTGCCCGACTCCGCCATCCCCACGGAGGAGTCCGGCACCCGTCACCGCACTGCCCAGCGAGTGGCCGCCCAGACCGGGCTGCCCGTCATCACGGTCTCGGCGTCCATGCAGATGATCGCGATCTTCGTGGGGCAGACCCGCCACCAGCTGGAGGACACCGAATCCATTCTGGCCCGCGCCACTCAGGCGTTGACCACGCTGACGAGGTACCGCCTGAGGCTGGACCAGGTCACCGCTGAACTGTCCAAACGGGAGATCGAGGACACCGTCTCCGTCCGCGACGTGGCCTCCGTGGTCCAGAGGCAAGAGATGCTCCGCCGAATTAGTGACGAGATCGCCCAGTACGTGCTGGAACTCGGCACCGACGGCCGCCTCATCGAACTGCAATTGCAGGAACTGACCGGCACCCGCGACCCCGAAGTCGGCACTGTCATCGAGGACTACGCCCGTGCAGCCGTGAAGTCGGGGCACGCCGAACATGGCGTCGAGTCCTCCGCAGCCCTGAACCAGCTATCCACGTTGAGTTCCACCGATCTGGTGGATCTGTCCTCCGTTGCTCACGTCCTGGGTTTCAACGCCTCACAAGAAGCCCTGGACCTGCCCGTGCAACCGCTCGGTCTACGCCTGCTCAGTGGCGTCGAGAGCCTGAGCCGCACGGTGCGGGAAACGATCACTGACCGCTTCGGAGGGCTGCAGAACCTCATGGCGGCTACCGTAGACGACCTCACGATCACTCCTGGCGTGGACGTCGACGCAGCCCGCACGGTCCGCGAAGGACTCAGCCGCTTCGCGGAAGCCACCCTGGTGAACCGCTACCGCTGAGTGGGGAAAGGTTCAGTTCAGGCTGAACTGCACCGGCTTGGACTCGAGCTTCCCGAGCGTGACCTTGAGCGTGTAGGTACCAGCCCGCGGCTTCACACTGATCGGTTCACACTTAGCCTGGGAACGCTCGCGGTCCCAGGTGAAACGAGCGGTCTCCTCCTTGCCCGGCTCCAACTCGAGCTCGGTGGATTCCCCGTCCGCTTGGCAATCCTTGGTGGAGTAGATCCGGTCGGAGCCGGAGGTGATGAGGAATTCCTGGTTCTTGGTTCCCACGTCCAGCGTGCAGGGATCATCCAGGGAGTTCTTCAGCTTCATGAGCAACACGGGCTTCTCATTGGCCCCATAGGACTGTTTGTCCGTACCCGCTGTAATCGCGACCGCGCCCGCGGGGCACGAGCCGTCCGGGTTGGCACCGGCGGGTGTCGGTGTGCTCGACGAAGCGGGGCCGGGCTTGGGGGTCCCCCTCGCCGTGGCGGACGAGGACTTCTCCTCACCCTTGTCGAAGAGGCCCGCAACGCCGCGAACGCCCGCCACGACGCCCCAAACGAGCAGGCCAAGCACCACTAGCGCAAGCACGCCGACCACGAGGCGTCTCCTGCGGTACACAGCTGCGTTGGGGCGCTGGGGTCCCGGGCTGGTGCTCATGACGCCCATCCTAGGGGGTCATACCCCACGAATCAGACGCTGGTCCCGCGTTTCCCACTACCCATATACGCCTAGACATTCCGCCTCTGCCACCTGCGGAACCCACACTGCCGCGACGGAAAGCCTCGGCGCTTCAGCAGGACTAGGCTCGAGGGGTGCCTTCCCCTCTAGACGCCTCAGCACTCCGCGCCGAGGTCATCGCTTGGTTCCACGAAGCGGGCCGCGACCTCCCCTGGCGCAACCCGGACTGTTCTCCATGGGGCGTCCTGGTCTCCGAGGTGATGCTGCAGCAGACCCCGGTCAAACGGGTGCTCCCCCATTGGGAGGAATGGATGCAGCGTTGGCCCACGCCGGCCGACCTGGCCGCGGAACCCTCCGGCGAGGCGGTCCGCGCCTGGTCCGGCTTGGGCTATCCCCGCAGGGCCTTACGACTCCACGCCTGCGCCCAGGAGATCGTGGAAGTCCACGGCGGAGAGGTCCCCGCCGACCACGACGAACTCCGCGCTCTCCCCGGGATCGGTGAGTACACGGCCGCCGCCGTCGCCAGTTTCGCCTTCGGCATCCCGGCCACCGTGGTGGACACGAACATCCGCAGGGTCGAAGCCCGCGCCGTCACGGGCCACGCGCTCCCGGAAAAGTCCTACACGCGCGCCGAGGCCACCCTGGCCCACGACCTCATGCCAGATACCAGTACGGTCCGCGGCGTCGACGAAGCCAACCTCTGGAACGCCGCGTCCATGGAACTCGGCGCCCTGATCTGCAAGGCCCGGACACCCCTGTGCGAGCAATGCCCCGTCCAGCACCACTGCTCCTGGATCGCCGCAGGCCGCCCCGCACCCCACTACGCACCCAAGGGCCAAGCGTGGGAAGGAACGGACCGTCAGGTGAGAGGCGCCATGATGGCCGTCCTGCGCGGCGCAGAAATGCCGGTGAACGCCGAGTTGCTCCGCGGCGTGGGCCAGATGGCGACGGACAGTGCGGAAGTGGCTGCGCTCAGACGGCTCAAGGCAGACGCCGAACAACGCGAACGCTGCCTGGCTGGACTGCTCAAGGACGGCCTAGCGGTGCAAACCGAGGCTGGCGTCACGCTTCCGGCCTGAGCCCTGCTGCCCTAGTTCCCCGCCCGCAGCCTACGCCGCTACTTCGTGGGGATCGCCTGCCCGGGGCAGGACTTCACGACGTTCGTGATGGCGGTTTTCTCCGCAGAGGTCATCCACAACCCGTACTTGAGCTTCACCGCGGTCTGCCTCGCCACGTAGTCGCAACGGTAGGCCTTGGCGGGCGGCAGCCAGGTCGCGGCATCACCATCCGACTTCGACGCGTTGGTGGGCCCGTCCACCGCCAAAAGGTTCATGGGATCGTTGGCCAACAACAACCGGTCCTCGCCGGAGAGCTGCTGAGCCCCGGTCTGCCAGGCGTTGGACAGGGCAACAACGTGGTCGATCTGCACCTTCGTGGAGGTGGCCTGCCCCCGCTGGAACTGGATCTTGGTCCCCGTGTACGGATCCGCCACGCTGCCGGTCAGGACCATACACCCGTGCGTCCCGTCCTTGTGCGTGGCGCCCGTGAGGTCGCGATTGAGCACGTCGTTGCGGGTGTCGCACCCGTTGCGGTCGGGATCCTTCCAGCCCTTCCCGAACTCATCACGGTCATAGCCGGTCTTGGGCGCCCGCCCCTTGGTCGGAATCTTGTCCAACGCCACGGTGACACTCAGGCCGCCGCCCTTCGCAGCGTTCCCAGTGCCCGACGGCGCGCTGCTCGCCCCCGCGGTCTTCGTCGCCTTCGGCGCCGCTTCGCTGGTGGCGGGCGCCGGCGGCTCAGCCGCTGGGGTCTCATAGAAGGTGGAGGGCGCCGGGAGCGCAGACTGAGTCTGCGACTCTCCGGACGCCGCCGACGTGGTCGGGTCCTCTCCGCAGGCAGCCAGCCCTAAGCCGGCCACCGCCAGAATCGCGGCCAGCGCCGTCACCCTATGCACACGCCGAGGCTCATTCACAGCCGACCCCGTCTCCGTCGCGGTCCAGGTGTCTCGCATAGCCGGGTTCCCCCTGATGGATCGGTGCGGCTCCGGCTTCACGGACCGCGGTGCAGTTCTTGTAGTAAACGTCGGTGTTCTGCTGTTGCTGCTGCTGGGTTGCTTGGCGTTCTGCTTCCGCCTTACGTTCCGCCGCCTCCTTGGCAGCCTGCTCTTGAGCGGCTCGCTCACGCGCGGCCTTGTCAGCGGCGGCCTGCTTGGCAGCCTTGTCCTTGGCCGCCTTGTCTGCAGCTGCCTTCTCGTCGGCAGCCTTCTTCTCTGCGGCTTTCTTCTCTGCCTCGGCTCGTTTCGCAGCCCGCTCCTCTGCGGCGGCCTTAGCCTTGGCCCGCTCTGCGGCGTCATGCCCCTTGGCATCCACCCACACGAAGGGCGCAGATACCCCGGATTCCGGGTCACACCAGATGGTGACATCGCCCTGAGCCACGCCCATGGTGTCGTCGTCGCAGCTCTGACCGAGCCGATCCTTGACGGACTCCACTGACGCGACGGACGGGGAATGCTCCTCGCTACCGGCGGCGCCATCGGCGCCGCAACCGGTCACGGCAGGCGCCACTCCAAGCAGGCAGGCCAGACCGGACAGGCGAAGCAGGCCGGGCACGCGCCGTCGGCCAGAGTAACCGGCCGAAGCCGGCAGAAAACGAACGTTGATCACCCAACCAACTTACGGGTCACCTGAACCGAGCGCCCGCAGCGGCGCGCGCGAGGCTGCTCACCTCCACTCAGCACTCAGCGGATGGTGGTGATCATGCGGGTGTTCCCAAGAGTGTTCTGCTTGACCCTGGCCAGATCAAGGAACTCCGCCACACCGTCGTCCTGGGAACGTAGCAACTCGGCGAAGACCTCGGGATCCACCGCGGACTGCTCCTTCATGACCTGGAACCCATGACTCTCGAAGAAATCCACTTCGAAGGTCAGGCAGAAGACCCGGGAGACGCCCAACTCGAGTGCGTCCGCCAGCAACTGCCGCAGCAGCATATGGCCAACGCCTTGACCTCGCACATCCGGGGTCACGGCAAGAGTGCGCACCTCTGCGATGTCCTCCCACATGCAATGCAGCGCCCCACACCCAACGACGTTTCCGGCAGCATCCTCTGCGATCCGAAATTCTTGGATGGACTCGTAGTAGGCAACGGCTTCCTTCTCCAGAAGGATGCGCTCAGCGGCATATGGGATCACCAGCTGGCGGATGGCATGCACATCGTGCGAAGTTGCCTTACGGAGGCGGATGTCAGCACTCATAGGTTCCATGCTGCCACTCCGCGGGGTTCAGAGCCCCATGCACCCCTGACACCCACGTCATCGTGACGCCTGGGCTCCACCAGGTTCACGCGGTACCGTAGTCCGGTATGGGCCGCCTCTACCGACAGGGGTGCACCACCAGGTGCAATACCCCAGAACGGCGTCGGCCTCCTCACGAGCCCAACAGCGTCGTTCGGCGTGAGCGCCCGAACCCCTGACCCGAAAGCCCCCTGTGCATCTACTCAAGTTCTTCCGCTGGGATCTACTGATCACCTTCGCGGTGCTCGTGATCGCCTTCTTCTACGGCGGCTGGAGCGCTCTGGTCATCACGTTGATCCTGATCGCCCTCGAGATCACGTTCAGCTTCGACAACGCGGCCGTGAACGCTAAGTACCTCGGGAAGATGAGCCACTTCTGGCGCACCATGTTCCTGACCGTCGGCATCCTCATCGCCGTATTCGGTATGCGGCTGGTCTTCCCCTTCGTGATCGTATGCGTCGCCGGGAATGTGGGCCCCCTCGAGGCCTGGAATCTCGCGATGGAACGCGGCGACCCAGAGGATCCGGGAACTTACGGCTACATCCTGGGCAGCGCCCACTCGGCGATTGCAGCCTTTGGCGGCATGTTCCTGCTCATGCTTTTCCTCGACTTCATCCTGGATGAGAAGCGCGACGTACTGTGGCTGACGTGGATCGAGAAGCCTCTGAAGCACGTTGGGCGGGTCACCGCCGTTGAGGTCGCCGTGGCACTCCTCGCCCTGGTCTACGCGGCAGAGGAACTGGCCTCAACGAGCCACCGGCACGAGGTCTACCTAGCCGGCATCTTCGGCATCGTGGTGTTCCTGGCCGTCAACGGCCTGGCGAGCTTCATGGAGGAGAAACAGGCCGAACGCGAGGTCAAACTGCAGAAGAAGGAAGCGGAGGAAGCCGCGCTGGGGCATACGTTGGTGCTCACCGGACAGGCCGCCTTCTCCATGTTCATCTTCCTGGAAGTCCTAGACGCGAGCTTCTCCTTCGACGGCGTGCTTGGTGCCTTCGCCATCACCACCGACCCCATCATCATCGCCCTCGGCCTCGGCGTCGGCGCCCTGTTTGTCCGCTCCATGACCGTGTACCTGGTGGATCACGGTTCCCTGGCGAAGTTCCGCTACATGGAGGCCGGCGCGCACTGGGCCATCGGTGCGCTGTCCGTGATGCTGATCCTCACGATCAAGCACCACATCCCGGAGTTCGTGATCGGCATGACCGGAATCGCCCTGATCACGGCCTCCATCGTCTCCTCCGTTGTGGCCAACAAACGCGACGAGAAGGCCGCTCTCGAGTAGATCGCGGGCTAACCGGCCGTCGGGCTGGCCAACGGGACGCCGGGCGGCCAACCGGCCACCAGGACGTCGGGCACCGGGCCACCGGACGCCGAGAGTCGAGAGTCGACGGAACCAAGCCCCCGCCCACCAAAACCAACGCCGCCCCGGACCCACACAGGGTCCGGGGCGGCGTTGCACTCAGAGCATTACGCTCAGCGTTTGGCGGTCATTCGCCGGGAACGGTTTCCTCGGTTGAAGTTCCCTCGATGGACAGCGGTGCACCCGCTGCCTCCAGCTGCGGCGTGGTGCCGACGGCCGTGAACGTGAACTGCCGGGCGTCGCCCTCGCCGTCCACACCCACCTGCACGGTCTGGCCGGGCAGGATCTCGCCGAAGAGGATCTTCTCGGAGAGCGGGTCCTCGATCTCGCGCTGGATGGTGCGACGCAGGGGACGGGCACCCATGGACGGGTCGTAACCCTTGTCCGCCAGCAGGTCGCGGGCGGCCGGGGCGATCTCGATCTGCATCTGACGCTCTGCCAACCGGACGGCGAGGCGGGAGGTGAACAGATCCACGATGGAGGTGATCTCGTCGTGGTTGAGCTGCGGGAACACCACCACGTCGTCCACGCGGTTCAGGAACTCCGGGCGGAAATGCTGACGCAATTCCTCCTGCACCTTGGCCTGCATCCGTTCGTAGCCGGAGCGGGAGTCGGCGGAGGCCTGGAAGCCCATCATGACGCCCTTGGAGATGTCCCGGGTACCCAGGTTGGTGGTCATGATGATGATGGTGTTCTTGAAATCCACCACGCGGCCCTGAGAATCGGTCAGGCGACCGTCCTCGAGGATCTGCAGCAGCGAGTTGAAGAGGTCTGCGTGAGCCTTCTCCACCTCGTCGAACAGGACCACGGAGAACGGACGGCGACGCACCTTCTCGGTGAGCTGGCCGCCCTCCTCGTAGCCCACGTATCCGGGGGGAGCACCGAAGAGGCGGGAGACCGTGTGCTTCTCGGAGTACTCGGACATGTCCAGGGTGATGAGGGCTTCCTCGTCACCGAAGAGGAACTCGGCCAGGGCCTTGGCCAGCTCGGTCTTACCGACACCGGTGGGGCCGGCGAAGATGAATGAGCCACCCGGGCGGTTGGGGTCCTTCAGGCCTGCACGAGTGCGGCGGATGGAACGGGAGACGGCCTTGATGGCGTCGTCCTGCCCAATCACACGCTTGTGCAGCTCGGCCTCCATGTTCAGCAGGCGCGAGGACTCCTCCTCCGTCAGCTGCACCACGGGGATGCCGGTGGAGTTGGCGAGCACCTCGGCGATCAGCTCGGGCGTGACCTCGGCGATGTCGTCCAGGTCGCCGTTCTTCCAGGCGGTTTCCTTCTCCTCGCGCTCCTTGGTGAGGTTCAGTTCGTCGTCGCGCAGCTTGGCTGCACCCTCGAAGTCCTGAGCATCGATGGCGGCTTCCTTGGAGCGGCGCACCTCTTCGATCTTGGCGTCCATCTCTTTCAGGGCCGGCGGAGCGGTCATGCGCTGGATGCGCAGGCGGGCACCGGCCTCGTCGATCAGGTCAACGGCCTTATCAGGCAGGAAACGATCGGAGATGTAGCGGTGAGCCAGGGAGGCCGCGGAGACCAGGGCCTCATCCGTGATGGAGACGCGGTGGTGCGCCTCGTAGCGGTCACGCAGCCCGCGCAGGATCTGAACGGTCAGCTCCTCGCTGGGCTCGGCCACCTGGATGGGCTGGAAGCGACGCTCCAGCGCGGCATCCTTCTCGATGTGCTTGCGGTACTCATCCAGGGTGGTGGCACCGATGGTCTGCAGCTCGCCACGGGCCAGCATGGGTTTCAGGATCGATGCAGCGTCGATGGCACCCTCGGCGGCACCCGCACCCACCAGGGTGTGGATCTCGTCGATGAAGAGGATGATGTCGCCGCGCGTGCGGATTTCCTTGAGCACCTTCTTCAGGCGCTCCTCGAAGTCGCCGCGGTAGCGGGAACCGGCCACGAGGGAACCGAGGTCCAGCGTGTAGAGGTGCTTATCCTTCAGGGTCTCCGGCACGTCACCGCGCACGATGGACTGAGCCAGACCCTCCACCACGGCGGTCTTACCGACGCCGGGCTCACCGATCAGCACGGGGTTGTTCTTGGTGCGGCGGGAGAGGACCTGCATGACGCGTTCCATCTCGTGTTCACGCCCGATGACCGGGTCCAGCTTGCCCTCACGAGCTGCCGCGGTGAGGTTGCGACCAAACTGGTCCAGCACCACGGAGCCAGAGGGGGTGCCCTCGGACTGGCCGCCGGAGGAAACGCCTGCGCCGGCGGTCTCCTTGCCGTTGCTACCGCCCTGGTAACCCGAGATCAGCTGGATCACCTGCTGGCGCACGTTCTGCGGTTCTGCACCCAGCTTGGTGAGCACCTGCGCAGCGACGCCCTCGCCTTCACGGACCAGGCCGAGCAGGATGTGCTCGGTCCCGATGTAGTTGTGGCCGAGCTGCAGCGCCTCCCGGAGGGAGAGCTCCAGGACCTTCTTGGCGCGCGGGGTGAAGGGGATGTGGCCGGTGGGCGCCTGCTGGCCCTGGCCGATGATCTCCTGGACCTGCTCACGCACGGCCCCCAGCGTCACGCCGAGCTCCTCGAGGGCCTTGGCCGCAACGCCCTCGCCTTCGTGGATCAGGCCGAGCAGGATGTGCTCGGTCCCGATGTAGTTGTGGTTGAGCATGCGCGCCTCTTCCTGGGCGAGCACCACCACGCGGCGGGCACGATCGGTGAATCTCTCGAACATGCGAGGCCTCCTGAAACTTGTGGACTTAGCCTCGATGCTACGCACTTGGTTGGGACCGCGGGACAGTGTTCGCCACGGGGTGAAGGACGCGGGGGCCCGGTCAGGTGGCCCAGGTGCCCGACGGCGCGTGCCCAGGTTGGTGGCCAACGTCCAGCGCACGCCCCATGGCCGACGGCGCGTGCCCGCCGCACGCGCGTAGCGCGCCGGCGGCGCGCGGGTGCCGCGCGCACGGCGCAACCCGACCACAGCCACGTCGGGCATAGGAAGAACGAACTCAGCGGCCGCTGTGGGCCTTCCGGTAGGCCTGGATGACGTCCTGATTCAGACGACCCCGATCGGAGACGTCGAAACCCTTCTTCTGCGCCCACCGGCGGATCTCGGCTGCGTCTTCGGCCGAGTACGGCGTCGCGCGCCGTCCGGCCTTAATGTACGGGCGCAGCGACTCTCTGAGCGCCTCGGCGTGTTCGGGCGACAGGTCCACCTCGTAATGGAGGCCGTCTAGACCGAATTTCACCGTGTCGGTGGCAGTAGTGCCGTCCAGGTCATCCACGAGGGACACCTCAACCTTGCGCGCCATGCCGTTCTCCTCTCACGGTCCCGACGCCAGCAAACCGCGAAGTACGCGATTCGGCACGGGGCAGGGAAGCGTTTGGTTCTCGCAACGAAACCCTAACCGTGATAGGTCAATTTGTCACCGTAATTGGGTGAGCAGCAGTGAGAAAATCAGTTCTTCTCAGACTCGGGGAAGTCGTTCTGTTCCCCATATTTAGGAATCGAAGGCGCGGCGGCGGCTTCCTTCCGGAGCTCCTCCACGCGGGCTTCGATCCGCGCATCCGACTCTTGCTCGATCTTCCGCTCCGCCTCGCGTTCACGACGATCAGCGTTGAAGATGGCCTTCATGACATACCAGAAGATCAGCGCCACCACGATGGTGGGCAGGAGCACCTCGACGTAGGGGCCAACGGCGTCCCAGAAGGCTTCCATGCTCAGGCCTCCGGCTTCAGGAGCGGGTACAGGATGGTCTCGCGGATACCCACACCTGTGAAGAGCATGACCAGGCGGTCCACGCCCAAGCCGATGCCACCCATGGGCGGCGCACCGTATTCGAGGGCGCGCAGGAAGTCCTCGTCCAATTGCATGGCCTCGGGATCGCCGTCTGCAGCCATGAGCGACTGCTGGGTGAGACGCTTACGCTGGATGACCGGGTCGATCAACTCTGAGAACGCGGTGCCGCGCTCCATCCCGCCGATGATCAGGTCCCAGGCCTCAATCACGCCGGGCTTGGAACGATGCGGACGGGCCAGCGGCTGTGCCGCCGGCGGGTAGTCATAGACAAAGGTCGGGTTAATGAGTGTGGGCTCCACAATCTCACCGAAGAGCTCGATGACGATCTTCTGCGCATCCCACTTAGGATCCAGCTTCACGTTGTGCTTCTCCGCGATCTCGCGGAGGGTGTCTGCATCGGTGTCCGGGGTGATCTCCTGCCCCACGGCCTCGGAGAGACCGGGGTACACCGAAACCCATGCCCACTCGCCGGACAGGTCAATGCTGCCCGCGTCGGTCTCGATGACGCGTCCCGCCCCCACGGCGTCCGCAGCATTGAGGATGATCTCCTTCAAGCGAGCTGCCATGACGAACTGATCCGCGTAGGCCTCGTAGCACTCAAGGGTCGTGAACTCCGGGGAGTGTGTGGAGTCCACACCCTCGTTACGGAAGATCCGGCCGATCTCGTAAACCTTGTTCACGCCGCCAACCACGGTGCGCTTCAGGTAGAGCTCCGTGGCGATGCGCAGCGTCATGTCCTGGTCAAAGGCGTTCAGGTGCGTCTCGAAGGGGCGCGCTGACGCGCCACCGTGGATCAGCTGCAGCATGGGCGTCTCCACCTCCACGTAGGAGTGAGAGTCCAGGGTGTTGCGGATCGCCTTGATGATCGCGGCGCGCTGGTAGATCATCTCGCGCGCCTCGTCGCGAACGATCAGGTCCGCGTAGCGCTGGCGAACACGCGTCTCCTCGTTGAGGTCGGCGTGCAGCACCGGCAACGGGCGCAGCGCCTTCGAGGCCATGGACCATGACGTCGCCATGATGGAGAGTTCACCGCGGCGGGAGGCAATGACCTTACCGGTCACCGCCAGGTGGTCACCCAAGTCCACCAGGTGCTTGAAGTCCTCCAGGGACTCCTTCCCGACCTCGGCCAGCGACAGCATGACCTGCAGCCGCACGCCCTCGCCCTTGGGTCCCGCTTCCTGGAGGGTCGCGAAGCAGAGCTTGCCGGTATTGCGCTGGAAGACCACGCGCCCCACGATGCTGACCACGTCCGTGGTCTCTTCTCCGGGGGCAAGATGCGCCCAGTAGTCGCGCACGTCAAGCAGGGAGTGCGTCCGAACCACCCCGACGGGATAGGCGTCGTTGCCGGCCGCGATGATCTCGTCACGCTTGGCCTGGCGCACCGCACGCTGGTCACGGGGGTCCACGGTCTGGCTGTCTGGGGTCTGAGCGCTCACGAGTCACCATTCTACCGGCGAGTTCCTGGGCGTCGGCTGCGCTGTTGCTCACCCTCTTGGCGACCGTGTCCACCGCAGCCGACCAAGAACGTGTTGTTCAACCTGGGATCGTTTCGGTTCTTGTTTAATTGCCCGACGGCGGCGGTCCCGTGGGACCGCCGCCGTCGGGCATGGATGGCGGCTACGCCGCCGTCACCAGATGGTGACGCGTTCCTCGGGAGCCAGCCACATGCCGTCGCCCACTTTGGTGCCGTACGCGGCATGGAAGGCATCCAGGTTCTTGGCGACCTGGTTGGAGCGGAATTCCGCGGGTGAGTGCGGGTCCGTCGCAATCCGCGTGACCATGGTCTCGGGGCGCATCAGCGTGGCCCAGACCCGGGCATTAGCCTCGAAGAAGCGCACGTCCCCGGGCGCGCCATCGATGGTATCCGCGGCGTCCGTCTCGCCACGGGCCACCTTTTCTGCGACCAGGGCACGATAGGCCTGATGCGCAATGCCGAGGCCGCCCAGGTCGCCGATGTTCTCGCCAAGAGTCAGCTTGCCGTTGACGTGAGTCTCCGGCGCCTCGGGAGGAACCAGCGTCTCGTACTGAGCAACGAGCGCGCCCGTACGCTGCTCAAACGCACTGCGATCCTCGTCGGTCCACCAGTTGTTCAAGACACCATCGCCATCGAACTGCGAACCCTGATCGTCGAAACCGTGGCCGATCTCGTGCCCGATCACCGATCCGATGGCCCCGAAATTGGACGCGTCGTCACGATCGACATCGAAGAACGGTGGTCGGAGGATGGCGGCCGGGAAGGCAATCTCGTTGAGCAGCGGGTGATAGTAGGCGTTGACTGTCTGCGGGAACATGAACCACAGGTCCTTATCCACGCCGTCTTCGATCTTCTTCAGTTCCCTGGCGAGGTCGAACGAGGCGACCTGCGCAACGTTGTGCAGCACATCCTCGGGATCAAGGTCCATGGAGGAATAGTCGATCCACTTGACCGGGTACCCGATCTTGGGATTGAACTTGGAGAGCTTGTCCAGCGCCTTCTCCCGGGTATCCGGGGACATCCATTCCAAGTCGGTGATGGAGTCTCGGTAGGCGGCAAGCAGCCTGGCGACCAAGTCGTCCATGCGCTCCTTGGACTCCGGCGGGAAGTGCTCTGCGACGAACAGCTGCCCCAGGTCCTCCCCGACTCCGCCCTCCACGAAGGCGACACCCCGCTTCCACCGAGGGCGCTGCTCCGTGACACCACCCAGGGTCTTCGAATAGAAGGACCAATTCTCCGTGACGAACGCGTCCGACAGATACGGCGCCATGGACCGGATGTAGTTGACGGCCTGCCAGAGCTGCCAATCGGCAAGAGAGATGCGGTTGAGTTCCTGGTGCAGCCCCTCCAGGTACGAGGGCTGCCAGACATCCACCGTCTCCGCATACTTACGCTCGATTCCTGCGGCCGCGAGCCAGCCCTCAAGTTCAGGGGCCAAGGTGAAGAGGTCAACTGCGCTCATACGGTTGTAGCGGGCTATGGCATCCCGACACTTGACCGCATCCCAATGATGCGCCGCCAAGGCCGTCTCCACAGACAGGACTGAAGCGGCCGCATCGGCAAACGACCCCTGTGCCAGTTGCACACCGGTGGACTGCTGCGCGAGCTCCAGAAGTCGCGCAAGGTGCTCCAGGTACTGATCGCGAATCTGCGCGTACTCGTCCTCGCGATAGTAGGCCTCATCCGGTAGCCCGATACCGCCCTGGATGAAGCTGAGCAGATTGACGCTCGGGTCACCTGCGTCGCTGGACGCACCCGACTCCACGAATGAACTCGTCCCTTGAGCAAAGAGTTCCCCGCTCACAGCGACGAACTCGTCAAGCGAGTTCACTGCCACGATGCGCTCCAACGTCTCGGTCAGAGGGCTACCCGCTGCCGCCTCGATGCGGTCGGTGTCCATGAAGGAGGTCCACAGTGCAGCAATCCTGGTGCGCAGCGGCAGCAGCGGGTCATCCGCTCCTGTGGCACCGCCTTCTACGGCTGCGACCGACGCATCAATGATGGCCTTCACGTCCGCTTCAGCACGATCGCGGAGCTGCGGAAAAGCCCCATCACTGCCACGGTCGCCCGGAATCTCGGCAGATTCGAGCCAGTCATGATTAACGCTGCGG
Source organism: Galactobacter sp. (assembly GCA_052108535.1). GTDB lineage: Bacteria > Actinomycetota > Actinomycetes > Actinomycetales > Micrococcaceae > Galactobacter. The sequence continues at coordinate 24,960 of JBQDZM010000038.1, forward strand.
TACAGATCGTCCTGAGGACGCGGGGCTAGGGACACGGAGATGCTCCTGACGAATTGCGCTGTGGTTTGTCGCGACTCTAACGCGGGCGCGAGCCTCAGGGGACTCCCGGCGGAAGAACTCCGCTCACGGCGTAGGCCAGCGGTCGTTGTTCGGGTTGGCCTGTTCCGTCCGTCGGTGCGAAGTCACGTCCGTCGGTGTGCTGGGTGGGTTCTGTACCGACGGGTG
>JBQDZM010000039.1:0-24195 GCA_052108535.1 Galactobacter sp.
GAGATTCCCACGATTGGTCATTGGATCGACGGCGCTGTCGTTGAGTCGGTTTCAGGTAAGACGTCTCCGGTGTTTAATCCGGCGACGGGTGTGCAGGTGGCGTCGTTGGGGTTGGCTGATCAGGCTGAGATTGATCGGGCTGTGGCGTCGGCTGAGGCTGGGTTCCAGGTGTGGTCCAAGCTCTCGATCGCGAAGCGTTTGGCGGTGCTGTTCAATTTCCGTGAGTTGTTGAATGCTCGTAAGGGCGAGTTGGCTGAGATTGTCACGCGTGAGCATGGCAAGGTCCTCTCCGATGCGATGGGTGAGATTGCTCGTGGTCAGGAAGTCGTGGAGTTGGCGTGCTCCTTCCCCTCGCTGTTGAAGGGTGATTTCTCTCAGAATGCGTCCACGGGTGTGGATGTGCATTCCTTCCGCCAGCCCTTGGGTGTGGTGGGGATTATTTCTCCGTTCAACTTCCCGGTGATGGTTCCGGCGTGGTTCTTCCCGGTGGCGATCGCTGCGGGCAACTCGGTGATCGTGAAGCCGTCGGAGAAGGATCCGTCTGCGTCGTTGTGGTTGGCTGCGTTGTGGCAGGAGGCTGGCCTGCCTGATGGTGTGTTCACGGTGCTCAATGGGGATAAGTTGGCTGTGGATGGGTTGCTGAACGCTCCTGAGGTCGCCTCGATCTCGTTTGTGGGGTCCACGCCGATTGCTCAGTACATTTATGAGACGGCGGCGAAGAACGGTAAGCGGGTTCAGGCTCTGGGTGGGGCGAAGAACCACATGCTGGTGTTGCCGGATGCTGATTTGGATGTGGTGGCGGATAACGCGATCAACGCCGGTTACGGTGCTGCTGGTGAGCGCTGCATGGCGGTGTCGGTGGTGTTGTCGGTGGAGGCTCCCCGCACTGATGGTGGTGAGGGCACGTCGACGGATGCGTTGATTGAGAAGATGACTGAGCGGATTTCGAATCTGAAGGTCGGTAATGGTGCTGGTTTGGCGGATGGGGCGGAGCCGGATATGGGCCCGTTGATCTCCGCACAGCACAAGGAGAAGGTGTCCGGGTACGTGGATGTGGCTGAGGCTGACGGCGCGAAGATCGTGGTGGATGGTCGCACGTTCGCGGTTGAGGGTCACGAGGATGGGTTCTTCTTCGGTCCGACGTTGATTGATGCGATTCCGACGACGTCGAAGGCGTACACGGAGGAGATCTTCGGCCCGGTGCTGGAGGTCGTGCGCGTGAGTAGCTTCCAGGAGGGTGTGGACCTGATCAATTCGGGTCGTTTCGGTAACGGTACGGCGATCTTCACCAATGATGGTGGTGCTGCGCGTCGGTTCACGGATGAGATTCAGGTGGGCATGATCGGGATTAACGTGCCGATTCCGGTGCCGGTGGGGTATCACTCCTTCGGTGGTTGGAAGCAGTCCCTCTTCGGTGATTCCAAGGCTTACGGTGCTAAGTCCTTCGACTTCTTCACCCGGGAGAAGGCTGTGACCACGCGTTGGGTTGACCCGGCCAAGCACGGCGGAATCAACCTCGGATTCCCCACCAACGACTGACACCCCGCTTTGGGGTGAGTGGCCCGGACCCGCAAGGGTCCGGGCCACCGGCACCCGACCACAGGCCGTCGGGCACAAGACACGTAGAAGCAATGAAAGGCGCGCTGAGACGATGAACGCTGAGACCAAGTGGTTCTTCCGCCGCGGGGAGCTGTCCCGCGATGGCTGGGAGGCCAAAGTGGACGCGACCCTGCCCGGCTGGGCGCACACAGGGCTCGACGTCGCTAACCTGGAGGTCGGCGCGAGCCTGGACCTCGGCGACTCCGGCGTGGAACGACTCATCATCCCGCTGGCGGGCGCCTTCACCGTGGACTACACCCAGGACGGCCAGGCGGCAACGCAGGAACTGACCGGCCGCCCCAACGTGTTCGACGCAGCCACGGACGTCCTCTTCCTCAACGCCCAGACCACCGGCACCATCACGGCTCATGCCGGTGAGGGCCGCGTGGCCATCGCCACCGCCCCGGCCGCCGAGGCCAAGCCGAACCGCTACCTGCCGGTCGCGGACTACCCCGTGGAGATGCGCGGCGCGGGAGGCTCCTCCCGCGAGGTGCGCAACTACGGCACACCGGCGGCCCTGGACGCAGAGAAGTTCATCGTCTGCGAGGTGCTGACCCCCTCGGAGAACTGGTCCTCTTACCCCCCTCACAAGCACGACGAGGACAAGCCCGGGCACGAATCCCGCCTGGAGGAGATCTACTACTTCGAGGCCCGCCCCACCGCCGGTGCCTCTCCCGACGTTGACCCGAAGTCGGCATTCGGGATGTTCTCCACCTACACCTCGGCAGCTGGGGAGATCGAGGTGGACGCCCGGGTCTTCAGCGGCGACATCGCGTTGGTGCCTTACGGCTACCACGGTCCGGCCGTCGCCGCCCCGGGCTACGACCTGTACTACCTCAACGTCATGGCCGGCCCGGACCCGGAGCGGATCTGGCTGATCAGCGACGATCCCGCCTACGGCTGGGTACGCGAGACCTGGGAAGGTCTCGATTTCGACTCCCGGCTCCCGCTGGGCAAGAACCTCAACACCGGCGACGACGCCACCACCGACCAGAGCCAGGAGGCCTGAGCACCATGAGCAGCAGCTCGACCCGCCGGATGACCGTGAGCCAGGCCCTGATGGAGTTCCTGGCCAATCAGTACACGGTGGACGGGGACCACCGCGAACGCACCATCGCCGGGACCTTCGGCATCTTTGGCCACGGCAACGTGGCCGGCGTGGGCCAGGCCCTTAAGCAGCTCAACGAACTGCAGCCGGGCTTGATGCCCTACCGCCAGGCTCGCAATGAGCAGGCCATGGTGCACCAGTCCGTTGGCTACGCCCGCATGCACCGCCGCCTGGGGACCTGGGCCTCCGCGGCCTCCGTGGGCCCCGGCGCCGCCAACCTGCTCACCGGCGCGGCGCTGGCCACCTCCAACCGGTTGCCGGCCCTGCTGCTGCCCTCTGACACCTTCGCAACCCGTGTGTCAGACCCCGTGCTACAGCAGCTGGAGCACCCGTGGGATACCTCCATCACCGTCAACGACGCCTTCCGCCCGGTCTCCGTGTTCTTTGACCGCGTGGACCGCCCGGAGCAGCTCTTCTCCATCGCCCTCTCCGCCATGCGTTCCCTCACGGATCCGGCCGAGACCGGCGCGGTGACCATCGCGCTTCCCGAGGACGTGCAGGCAGAGGCCCTGGACGTGCCGCTGGAGTTCCTGCAGGAGCGTGAGTGGCGGCTTTCCCGTCCGCTGCCGCAGCGTGACGCCTTGGCGGACGCCGTGCGCGCCATCGCCGGCGCCAAGCGTCCGCTCATCGTGGCAGGCGGCGGCGTGCTCTACTCGCACGCTGAGGACCAGCTCAAGGCCTTCGTCGAGGCCGCCGGCATCCCCGTTGGCACCTCTCAGGCAGGCGGCGGCGTGCTGGTCTGGGACCACGATCAGAACCTGGGCGGCGTCGGCGCTACCGGCACCCTCGCCTCCAACAAGATTGCAGCCGAGGCGGATGTCATCATCGGCATCGGCACCCGCTACTCCGACTTCACCACGGCGTCTCGGACCGCGTTCCAGAACCCGGACGTGAAGTTCGTGAACATCAATGTGGCTTCGTTCGACGCCTACAAGCACGGAACCCAGATCGCGGTGGTGGCTGACGCCCGCGAGGCGCTCACCGCGCTGAGCCAGGAACTCTCCGGCTACACCGTCTCCGCCGACTACGCGGCAGAAGTGGCTCGCGTGAAGGGCGAATGGGACGGGCTGGTGGATGAGGCCTTCGCCCCGTCCGGGCTGAGCCTGCCGGGACAGCCGGAGATCATCGGCGCCACCCAGTCCGCTTCGGCGCCGGAGGACGTGGTCATCCAGGCCGCCGGGTCCCTTCCGGGAGATCTGCACAAGCTGTGGCGCGTCCGCGACGCTCTGGGTTACCACGTTGAATATGCCTTCAGCTGCATGGGTTACGAGATCGCCGGCGGTATCGGCGCCAAGCGTGGCCTCGAGGCGGCGGAGGACGACCGCGACGTGATCGTCATGGTGGGCGACGGCTCCTACCTGATGCTCAACACCGAACTCGTCACCGCGGTGGCTGAGGGCATCAAGATCATCGTGGTCCTGATCCAGAACCACGGCTACGCGTCCATCGGGCACCTCTCCGAGACCGTGGGATCCGAGCGTTTCGGCACCAAGTACCGCGCCTACGACCGCGATGCCGACAACTTCCAGGGTGAGGACATCCTGCCGGTGGATCTGGCCATGAACGCCCGTTCCTACGGCATGGATGTCATCGAGGTGGAGCCCTCGGCGAACGCGATCGAGGACCTCAAGGCCGCCATCGCGACCGCGAAGGCCTCGGATACCTCCACGTTCATCCACATCAATTCCGATCCGCACATCTATGCGCCGGACGGCGCTGGCTGGTGGGACGTGCCCGTGCCGCAGGTTTCCGAGATCGCCTCGACCCAGGCGGCTCGCGAGCAGTACGAGCGCGAGCAGGAACCGCAGCGCAACTACCTGGGCTGAGCGCCGCAGGCGCTCGGCAGTATATGTCCGACGGCGCATGGGTACCTTACGAGAGCAAGGCACCCCGCGCCGTCGGGCACCACCCAACCTCGAAGACGAGAAAGTAGAACTTCACGGCCATGACCACAGAAGCCACCCCCGCAGCAGCGTCAGCAGGCACGGACAACCCCGGCCTGCGCATCGGTACCGCCCCCGATTCCTGGGGTGTCTGGTTCCCCAACGATCCCAACCAGGTCCCGTGGGAGCGCTTCCTGGACGAGGTCGTCAAGGCAGGCTACGAATGGATTGAACTGGGGCCCTACGGCTACCTGCCCACCGACCCGCACCAGCTCGAGGACGAACTCGGCAAACGCGGCCTCAAGCTCTCGGCAGGCACGGTCTTCACCGGCTTCCACAAGGGAGACGACCAGTGGAAGCGCGCCTGGGATCAGGCCCTGGACGTGGCCGGACTTGCCTCGAAGCTGGGCGCAGAGCACCTCGTGGTCATCCCCGATCTGTGGCGGTCCGACGCCACCGGTGAGGCGCTGGAGCCGCGCACGCTCACGGATGAGCAGTGGACCAAGCTGGGTCAGGGCCACGACCGCCTCGGCAAGGCCCTGCTTGAGGAATTCGGCATCAAGCAGCAGTTCCACTCCCACGCAGACTCCCACGTGGGCACCACGCGAGAGATGCACCGCTTCCTCGAGTCCACGGATCAGCGCTACACCAACCTCTGCCTCGACACCGGGCACTTCGCCTACTACGGCGGCGACAACGTGCGACTGATTGAGGAGTTCCCCGACCGCATCGGCTACCTGCACCTGAAGCAGGTGGACACCAGCCTGCTCTTCGACGTGCTCAAGGGCGACGTCGCGTTCAACAAGGCCGTGGCAGACGGCATCATGGTGGAGCCGCCCTACGGCGTGCCGGACCTGGCGCCCATCATCGAGGCCGTCGCCAAGATCAACCCGGAGATCTTCGCCATCGTGGAGCAGGACATGTACGGCTGCTCCGTGGACACCCCGTTCCCCATTGCGCAGCGCACGCGAGAGCACATCTTCTCTTGCACTCACCTCGCCCGCATCAGCTAATAAATCACCTCCCGGACCTTAAGGACTCAAGAGACGTCATGAGCAACGACATCCGCGTAGCCGTCGTCGGCGCAGGCCGCATGGGCGCAGACCACATCGCCCGCATCACCAACACCACCAACGGCGCCGTGGTCTCCGCCGTGGTGGACGTGGCCCTGGACCGTGCAGCTGAGATGGCCAAGGCCGCAGGCGGAGCCGCAGTCTTCGGCTCCATTGAGGAAGCCATCGCAGCCGACGCCATGGACGCCGTGCTGATCGCGACCCCGGGCCAGTTCCACGCCCCCGTGCTGCTCCCCGCACTGGAGGCAGGCCTGCCCATCCTCTGCGAGAAGCCGCTGACCCAGGACCCCGTCACCTCGCGGGAGATCGTGGAGGCGGAAATGAAGCTGGACAAGCCGCACATCCAGGTGGGCTTCATGCGCCGCTTCGACGCCGAGTACCGCCAGCTGAAGGAACTCGTGGAGTCCAAGGACGCCGGCGAGGTCCTCATGCTCCGCGGCGTGCACCGCAACCCTGACGTCACCGAGTACTACACCAACGACATGCTGATCACCGACTCCGTGGTGCACGAGTTCTCCGTGCTGCCGTGGCTGACCGATTCCCGTGTCACCTCGGTGGAGGTCAAGCACCCCCGCAAGAACTCCCTGGCCCCGCGCGACCTGCAGGAGCCCATCCTGGTGTTGATGACGCTGGAGAACGGTGTGCTCGTGGACGTGGAGATGAACGTCTCCGTGCAGTTTGGCTACCAGGTCGCCACCGAGGCCGTGTTCGAGAAGGGTATCGCCCGGATCGGCCAGCCCTCCGGCATGCAGCAATGGCGAGCAGGCCAGTTCTTCATCGGCGAGCACGTGGGCTTCGAGACCCGTTTCGGTGCCGCGTACGACCTCGAGGTGCAGGCCTGGATCGACGCCATCAAGCGCGGTGACCTGGTGGACGGCCCCAACGCGTGGGACGGCTACGAGGTGGCGCTGTGCTGCGAGGCCGGCGTGACCGCACTGACCCAGGACGGCCCCGTGGCCATCCGCGACGAGGTCCGCCCGGACTTCTACGCCTGAGCCTCACCCCTCACCAAGGAGACCCTCATGGCACGCATCGCGCTGGACCTGACCCCGTACAACCACTCCGTGAACCTGTTGGACTTCCCGGACAAGGCCGCCTCGCTGGGGTACGAGTACCTGCAGCTGACGCCCAATCCGGACCTCGGTACGCACTTCCACCACCCCAAGCTTGACCGCGGCATGGTGGCGTCGCTCAAGAAGCGTGCCGCTGACGCTGGCGTGACGATCACGTCCGTGCAGCCGGTGCAGCGCTTCGGCGGCCCGGAGGAGCACCAGCTGCAGGCCGCGATCTACAACGCCAAGGCCTACATCCGCCTCGCAGCGGAGCTGGGTGCCCCGATCATCAACACGGAGTTCTCCGGACGTCCGGAGCGTGAAGAGGAATCGGAGAACTGCTTCTACCGCGCCATGGACGAGTTGCTGCCGGTGCTGGAGACCGAGGGCGTCACCATGAACTTCGATCCGCACCCGGACGATTTCGTGGAGAACGGCCTGGACGCGTGGCGGATCCTGCGCTCGCTGAACTCGGACCGCATCGGCTTCGTGTACGTGGGTGCGCATGCGTTCCACTACGAGGAGCCGGCGGCGTCGCTGCTGCCCGTGGTGGGCGCCGGGCTGAAGTCCGTGTTCATCTCCGACTCGTTCGATCACCGCCGCTCGCATAGCCTGCGCTACATCTCCAACCCTCCCGGAAACGCTGCGCGCGTGCATCAGCACCTGAAGGTGGGGGACGGGGACGTGAACTTCTCCGAGCTCTTCGACCTGCTGCGTTCCACCGGATACCTGGATGATCCGGAGGCGTTGATCGTCTCCAACGTCTTCGCAGAGGACGAGCAGGCCGATGAGGTCTCCCGCTACCAGCTGGAGACCATCAAGAGCCTCCTGGCCTGATCTGGCCTATGCCCGACGCCTCGGGGCGCCTTTCGTCTGAAAGGCGCCCCGAGGCGTCGGGCATTCGTGTTTCCCGGTGGCGTCACCGAGTAACTCCAGACGTTGAACGATCCCCGTTCGCTTGCTTACTATTGACCTGTGATCACTCGTCTTACTTCTGCTGTCGCAGTGGCAGTCCTTGCCATCGCAGGCCTTGTCGCTTGCGGTCCCAAGCCAGCCGATGGTCCCGCAGAAGGCGCTGCCAAGAGCTCCCAGGCCCCGTCGGGTGAGGCCAAGGGCTCGGACGCACCTCAGGAAACGGAATCGCCGAAGACCGAGGCGCCCTCTGGGGGCAATAAGGTCGATTCGATCACGGACCTGAAGAATGACGGGGACTACTTCGTCTCCGACGGCGGGATCACCTACCGCTTCGAGAATGGCGGGGTGAAGATCGAGGGCGCACCATCCGTCGGCGAGACTCCCGGTGGCGTTCCTGGCGGCAGCGGGGATCAGCCTGCCCCCACTACTCCCGCGGCCGGCGGTGGCTCCGGCTCCGGTTCCGGAGCGGGTGGACTCTGCGATGTCTTCCCCGACCTGAGCATGGCCTCCGCCAAGGCGTTCTTGCCCTACGTCTCCGTTTCCTCTGTCGAGGACATCGAGGAGCAGCTGGGATACCTGGACAAGGTGACGAACTTGGACCCCAGTCTGGAGGCCGACATGAAGGCGTGGAAGGAGTACCTGAACAAGGCCAAGGAGCTGGGCGGGGACACCCAGAAGCTCTATGAATCCAAACTGGTGACTCCGGAATTGCGCGCCTCTGCCGATCGGCTCAAGAACGCCTATCGCGACGAGTGCCGCTGACGGCGGTACCTCGCTACATCTGGCGGCACCCGAGCACACGCGTCGGTGCGGATCAGGTGATCCGTACCGACGCGTGTGCTTTTGCACCGCAATCTGTGCTGAGGTCAGGCTAGTTCGGGTCAGCTGCGGCTGGAGCTTCGCACCACGAGATGGGGCCTGATCAACCGCTCTTTAGGTCCGGTGTCCTCGCCGCGCATGAGAGTCAGGGCGGTGGAGGCGGCGAGGCGGCCGATCTCGTCATTGTGCGGGTCCACGCTCGTCAGGTCCATCCGTGGCATGGAGGCCAGGGTGGAGTTGTCGAAGCCCACCACGGCAACGTCCTGCGGGACGCGCAGCCCCTCAGCGTCGATGGCGGTGAGGGCACCGATGGCGGCCATGTCGTTGACCGCGATGATGGCATCCGGACGCAGTGCAGCAGGACGCCGCAGCAATTGGGTTGCGGCCTTGCGGCCCTCGGACTCGGAGAATCCGGCGGGACTCGAGGCGGCGGGCAGGCCGTTCTCCGCCATGAGTTCCTCGTAGGCGTGTTGGCGTGCCTCGGATACGGGGCCCGCCTGACCGCCCACGAATCCGATCCGCGTGCAGCCGTTGTCCACCAGGTGTTCAACGGCTAGGCGCATGCCGGCGTCGTCGTCCACATGGATGGAATGCGCGTCAGGACCTGGGGCGGCGGAGGCGTAGACGGTGGGGATGTCCCCGAAGAGGGGAGAACCTTCAGCGGTTCCGATGATGATCAGTGCGCGCGGGCGCAGATCCGTGACCATGGTGACGACCCGTGGATCCAGGCGGCCGTAGGAGGTGACCTTTCCCGGGTAGCCAGCCGGGGTGGCCGCGGTAATCAGGCCATATTCGCCTCGGGCGTCCAGCTCCGCACGGACCGCGTCAGCGATGGCAGCGAAGAGTGGATTGTGCAGGTTCACGACCACGATGGCGACGAAGGGCATGCCGTCGGTGGCGAGGGAGCGGGCCAGCATATTCGGGTGGTAGCCCAGGCGGTCCGCCGTTTCCAGAATGGCCTGAAGCCGCTTCGCGCTGACGCGCTGTGGATCCTTGAAGGCCAGCGAGACCAGAGCCTTGGACACACCCGCCGTGGCGGCGACGTCGCGGATCGTGGCGCGTTGGGGCTTCCCTGAGGGGTCGGATCCCTCGGGTGTCCCTGAAAGTGATGGCGCCACGTGAACATCCTTACACAACGTTGCGGCATTCAGGTGGGGAAGGGGTACACCAAATGTCTTGACATGGTGCCCTGAGCCACCCTAACGTGGTCCTGTCCGGTTCTGAACCGGTTCAAAATAGTCTCTTCTCATCCAACGCAGCCGCTTGGGGCCGCAGTTTTGAACCGGTTCAACGAGCCCAAGCACAAACAAGACCACACACAAAACAAGACCAAGCACGAACACGACCTCGGACACCACCTCGAGAGCAACACCCCCGAGCACAGCGTCTCGGGGACGAACCCCGAGAACCACCAGACCTCGAGAACCACCAGGAGCAGCAATGGCGCGCCAAGACATGTTGATCGGCAACGAGTGGGTCCCCGCAATCAGCGGCAAGACCCTCGAGGTCCGTTCGCCTTACGATCAGCGAGTGGTGGGCACGGTCCCGTCGGCCTCGGTGGGGGACGTCGAGGCCGCCGTCGTCGCGGCGCAGGCGGGCGCGGCCCAGTGGCGACGCACCCCGGCCTGGCAGCGGGCAGACGTCCTGAACAAGGCAGCCGCCCTGGCGGACGAGCGGGTCGCGGACATCGCCCGCATCATGTCCCACGAGAACGGCAAGACTCTGGTCGAGGCTCGTAGTGAGGCCGGGCGCACCGGCGACATCATCCGGCTGGCCGCCTTCGAGGGTACCCAGCTCTATGGCCAGACCCTTCCGCTGGACGCCAACCGCGGAACGGGCCAGGAGAAGATCGGTTTCACGCTGCGGCAGCCCGTGGGCATCGTCGCGGCGATCACCCCGTTCAACTACCCGGCCCTGCTGGTCAACCACAAGATCGCCCCGGCACTGGCCGCGGGTAATGCGGTCATCCTCAAGCCCGCCACCGCCACGCCCCTGACGGCACTGGCCATCGCGGAGTGCTTCGTGGATGCGGGGCTCCCGGCCGGTGTGCTGAACGTCCTGACCGGCCCGGGCTCCACCCTGGGAGACGCGCTGGCCACCGATGAGCGGATCCGCAAGATCTCCTTCACCGGTTCCACCTCGGTGGGCGAGCACCTGGCAGCGGTGGCTGGTATCAAGAAGCTCTCCTTGGAACTGGGCTCTTGCTGCCCGGTCATCGTCCTCCCGGATGCCGACCTGGATCTGGCCACCAACGCGCTGGCGCTGGGCGCCTACACCAACACCGGTGAGGCCTGCATCTCCGTCCAACGCGTCATGGTGCACCAGGACATCGCCGAGGAACTGACCCAGCGCCTGAAGGCCAGGACCGAACAGATCACGGCGGGCGACCCGCAGGATGCGGCCACCACCATCGGCCCGCTCATCTCCGAGGCCGAGGCCACGCGCGTGGACGAGACCGTTCAGCGGGCCGTCGCCGCCGGGGCCACGCTGGTCACGGGCGGCCAGCGCGACGGGGCCGTCATGCAGCCCACCCTCCTCGCCGACGTCGCGCCGGATGCCGAGATCGCCCAGGAGGAGATCTTCGGTCCCGTCATGGCACTGGTCACCGTCAAGGACGTGGACCATGCCATCAGCGTGGCCAACTCCACCCGCTACGGGCTGGGAGCCGGCGTGTTCACCAACGACCTGGACACCGTGGTGCGCTGCGCCCGCGAGATCGACGCGGGCACGGTGGACATGAACTGGACCTCCCTCTTCCGCGCGGACCTGATGCCCTACGGCGGCCTCGGGGCCTCCGGCGTCGGCAAGGAGGGCGTGCGCAGCGCCATCGAGGAGATGACCGAAGTCAAGACCGTGGTCCTGCACGGTCGGCCCTGGTCCTGATCCGTACGGATCAGCACCACTCACCTAGGTGCCGTAAGGCACCCACCTATGCCCGACGCGTCGGGCATAGGTCCCGATCCAACCGGCGCCTTGGGCGCCCCTGAACTTTCCCCCTTGTTCGAAGGAGAACGAAAAGCCGATGTCCAGTCATCCCCAGGACGCGACCGTCCGCCTCACCGTGGCGCAGGCCGTGGTGCGTTTCCTGACCCACCAGTACTCGGTACTGGACGGCGATCGTCGCCGGATGATCCCGGCAGCGGCCGGCATCTTTGGGCACGGCAACGTCTCCGGCTTCAGCCAGGCCTTCTCGCAGTTCGGCGAGGACATGCCGTTCATTCAGGGTCGTAACGAGCAGTCCCTGGCCCACGCCGGCGCCGCGCTCGGCAAGGCCACGCAGCGCACGCAGACCCTGGCCGTCACGGCCTCGATCGGCCCGGGCGCCATGAACTTGGTGACCGCTGCCGCGCTGGCCACCGTGAACCGCCTGCCGCTGTTCCTGCTGCCCGGCGATACCTACGCGACCCGCCGTCAGGGACCCGTGCTGCAGCAGTTGGAGAACCCCCAGGAGCCGGGGCTGACCGTTAACGACGCGTTCCGCCCGGTCTCTTCCTTCTTTGACCGCATCACCCGCCCCGAGCAGCTCATCACGGCGCTCCCGCAGGCCTTCCGGGTGCTCGCCAACCCGGTGGAGACCGGTGCCGTGGTGCTCTCCGTTCCGCAGGACATCCAGTCCCACGCCTACGACTTCCCGGTGTCCCTGTTCCGCGACCGGGACTGGACCATCCGTCGGACTATCCCACAGCCCACCGAACTCGACGCCATCGCCGAGGCCGTGCGGGGTGCGCGGAAGCCGGTGCTGATCGCGGGCGGCGGCGTGCATTATTCGCGGGCTCACCACGAGTTGGCCGCGTTCGCCGAGGCCACCGGGATCCCGGTCGCTGAGACCTTTGGCGGTAAGGGCTCGGTGGAACGCGACGCCGAGTGGTTCCTCGGGGGGCTGGGTCTGGAAGGCACCCCGGCCACGAACCGGCTCGTGGCTCAGGCCGACCTCATCATCTCCGTGGGAACCCGGCTGACGGACTTCGCCACGGGCTCTCAGACCATGTTCAAGCACCCAGAGGTCCGCTTCGCCGCCATCAACGTGGCGGAACTGGACGCCATCAAGCAGGGCGGAATCGCCGCAGTTTCGGACGCCATGCTGGGTCTGGCCGGGCTCACCGAACGCCTCGCGGGGCATCGCGTCGACGCGGCCTGGAGCCAGGAGATCACTGCCCAGAAGGCCGAATGGGCGCCGCGTAGGGCTGCGGCGCTGAACCCGGACGAGGTGTACGCCAAGACGGCCGACACCCCGGACACCGACGCGATCCTGACCCAGGGCCAGCTGATCGGCCTGCTGCAGGAGCACGCCCAGGGCGGGGACACCATCATCGCCGCGGCCGGAGGCCCCCCCGGTGACCTGCTCAAGGTCTGGGACGCCACCGAGGGCCGGCACTGCCATCTCGAATTCGGCTTCTCCTGCATGGGCTACGAGATCCCGGCGGGCATCGGGGTGCGGCTCTCGGACCCGGATCCGGACCACCGGGTGTCCGTCTTCATCGGCGACGGCACGTTCCTGATGAACCCCACCGAGATCCTCACGGCCGCGCAGGAGGGGCTCAAGGTCACCTTCGTGATCTCCGAGAACCACGGCTTCCAGGTCATCCGCCGCCTGCAGATGCTCAAGGTGGGACAGCAGTTCAGCAACGACTTCCGCTACCGCGGCGACGGCGGCACCGAACAGGCGGCACTGGACGGTGGCTACCTGTCCGTGGGTCTGGAGAAGATCGCGGAAGGACTCGGCGCCCACACGGTCCGCGCCACCTCGGCCGCAGACGTCCGCGCAGCGCTCGCCGACACCCGCGACATCGAGGGTCCCGTCGCCATTGTGGTGCCCACCGTCCCGCTCGTGGACCTGCCCGGTTCCGAGGTGTTCTGGGACGTGGCCCCGGCCGAGGTCTCGGAACAGGTTTGGGTGGCGCCCATCCGTGCCGAGTACGAGGAAGACCTGAAGGAGCAGCGGTGGCACATCTGAGCGCCAGCGCCGACCTGGACATCACGCCGTTGCAGCGCGGCGGCGGTACGACCGCGAACGTGGTGGAGCGGATCCGCGCCGGTGAGCGCACCGTCGGCAGCTTCGCCGGACTCGGTTCCACCACGGCCATCGAGGTGCTGGCCGCGGCCGGCCTGGACTGGGTCCTCGTGGACCTGGAACACGGTGGCGGGGACGAGTCGCAGGTCGGTGACGCCGTCGCCGCCGCGGGTGGCTACGGTGCCGCGACCCTGGTGCGTGTGGAGAGCGCCGAACGCATCCGGATCGGCCGGGTGCTGGACGCCGGCGCCGCAGGCGTGATGCTGCCCCGGATCACCTCGGCGGCCCAGGTGGAGGAGGCGCTGGCGCATTTCTCCTACCCGCCCGCCGGTGACCGTGGCGTCGCGACCTACAACCGCTCGGTGCGGTGGGGGTTGGACAAGGCAGCGCTGAAGGCCCCGCCCGCCCTCGTGATTGTGCAGATCGAGACGCTCGGCGCGCTGGAGGAGGTCGAGAAGATCGCCGCCCTGGACGGGGTGGACGTGCTCTTCATCGGCCCGCTCGACCTGTCCTACGCGCTCGGGACCCCGCTCGACTTCGCCTCAGAGCCCTTCAAAGCGGCCGTGGAACGGGTCGTCGGCGCAGCGCGCGATCACGGCAAAAGCGCCGGAATCCTGGCCGCCAACGTCGGCCTGGCCGCCCAGCGGGCCGAGGAAGGATTCACCTTCCTCCCCGTGGGCTCCGATTCCACCCTGCTGGCGGACGCCGCCAGCCACATCATCTCGACGCTCGGCTGAGCTCGCCCACTCACTTCGCTGAGCTCACCATCTGACTTCCCTGAGCTCGCCCTCTCACTTCCCAAGGAGAACCCTCATGAACGCACCCCGCACCATCGGTGTCGGCCTCATCAGCGTCGGCTGGATGGGTCAGCTCCACTCCCGCGCCTATTCGGCCCTGCCCGTGATGTACCCGGAACTCGGGATCAAGCCTCGGCTGGTCGTGGCAGCAGATACCAACCCCGAGCGCGCCCAGTACGCGGTAGATGTGCTCGGCTACGAGCGCGGCGTCACCGATTACCACGAGGTGCTGGCAGACCCGGAGGTCCAGGTGGTCTCCATCTGCGCCCCGAACTTCCTGCACGCGGAGATTGGAGCGGCCGCGGCTGCGGCTGGCAAGGCGTTCTGGATCGAGAAGCCCGTGGGGCGCTCGGCCGGGGAAACGCAGGCCGTGGTGGACGCGGCAGACGCGGCAGGGGTCGTCACCGCCGTGGGCTTCAACTACCGCAACGCCCCGGCCATCGAGTACGCCCGCAAGCTCATCGCAGAGGGCAAGCTTGGCCGGATCAACAACGTCCGCGGAGCCTTCTTTGCCGACTACTCCGCAGAGCCCAACGGCGCCCTGTCCTGGCGCTTTGTCCGCAACCTGGCCGGCTCCGGTGTGCTGGGTGACCTGATGGGCCATCTTGCCGACCTGGCTCACTACGTGGTGGGTCCCATCGACTCGGTGGCAGGCATCACCAAGACCGTCTACGAAGAGCGCCCCAAGCTGCCCATGGGGCAGGCCACCCACTTCGCCGTGGTGGAGGACGGGGAGATGGCACCCGTGGAGAACGAGGATTACGCGGGCCTATTGGTGCGTTTTGGGCCCGACGCCGTGGGCGCCGGTGCCGTTGGCACCTTGGAGGCCTCCCGCGTCACGGTGGGCCCGCGCGCCGAATACTCCCTGGAGGTCTACGGGACCGACGGTTCCTTGCGCTGGAACTTCGAGCGCATGAACGAGCTGGAACTGGCCCTGGGCTTCAGCGGCCCGCACGTGGGCTTCACCCGCGTCATGGCCGGCGCCGACTTCGGCGACTTCAGCCACTTCCAGCCCGGTGCGGGTACCTCCATGGGCTACGACGACTTCAAAGTCGTCGAGGCCAAGAAGTTCCTGCTCTCCTACATCGGTGAGGACTCGGCCCACGCCGACGTCCACGACGCGCTCGCCGCGAACCGCGTGGTGTACGCGGGTGAGCGGGCTGCGGAGTCCCGCACGTGGGTGGACGTGGAGCAGGTCGCAGGAACCACGGCCTCCCGGGCTGCCATTACTGGGGTTCCGGCATGACCCGTCCCGTGGTCGTGGGTCTTGGCCCGGTGCCGGCCGACGTCGTCACGCCGGTGCTCGGCGACGTCGAGTTCGTCTCAGAGCCGACGGCTGCGGACCTGGCCCGCGCCCAGGGCGCCATCGTGCGTGCCGCCGTCAACGTGGGAGTGGAGCAGTTGGACGCCATGCCGTCGCTGCGGGTCATTGCCCGCACCGGCGTGGGGGTGGACGACGTCGACGTGGCCGCCGCGAGTGAGCGCGGCATCCCCGTGGCCGTGACTCCAGGGTCCAACACGAACGCCGTGGCGGAGGGCGCGCTGGCGCACATGCTCCACCTGCTGAAGTCGCTTGGGCCCCTCACCGAACTCATCAGGTCGGGCGGTTGGGCAGAGCGCACCCAGATCCCCGTGGGGGACCTGGAGGACGCCACGCTTGGCATCGTGGGCTACGGGCGGATTGGGCAACGCGTGGCGCAGCTGGCCACCGCCTTCGGCACCCGCGTCCTGGCTTACGACCCAGTTGCACCGGTTCCTGCGGACCTCGACGCGGGACTGCAGGAGCTGCTCGCGAACTCCGGCATCGTCTCCCTGCACGTGCCGCTGCTGGAGAGCACCCGCAACCTGATCGATGCGGAAGCGCTGAGCCGCATGAAGGACGGCGTGGTCCTGATCAACGTCTCCCGCGGCGGACTCGTGGACCTGGACGCCGCGTTGGACGCCCTGGAAACGGGACGTCTGGGCGGGCTGGGGCTGGATTCCTTTGAGCCTGAACCCGCCACCCCCCACCCGCTCTACGACCATCCCCGCGTGGTGCTGACCCCTCACGTGATGGGGCTCTCAGCCAAGGCGGCGCGTGCCACCTTCATCGACGCGGCTCGCGCCGTTCGCGCGGTGCTGGACGGCGGCGCACCCGCAGCGATCGCCCAACCGAACGCCTGAACTTCCCCTTTCCCCTTCGACGAAGAAGACGAGTAACCAGCTCATGACTGACATTCAGATCGCGGCAGCCCCCATCTCCTGGGGAGTCTGCGAGGTCCCCGACTGGGGCCACCAGATGGATCCCGACCGTGTGCTCACCGAAATGGGTGAGCTCGGGTTTGCTGCCACCGAGTTCGGTCCGGAGGGCTTCCTGCCGACCGACCCCCAGGCCAAGGCCCGGCTGCTGGCGGAGCATGGCATGCGCGCTGTGGGTGGATTCGTTCCCGTGCTCCTGCATGATCCCGACCACGACCCGTTGCCGGAGATCGTCAAGGAACTCGCCTCCTACGAGGCGGCGGGCGCCGGGACCATCGTGCTCTCCGCGGTGTCCGGCCAGGACGGCTACGACGCCCGCCCCGAGCTGGACCAGGCCGGCTGGGACACCCTGCTGAACAACCTGGAACGCGCCCGCGAGGCCGCAGCCGCCGTGGGCGTCACCGCCGTGCTGCACCCCCACGCCGGGACCATGGTGGAGACCTCAGCCGACGTGCAGCGCGTGCTGGACGGCAGCGAGATCGGCTTCTGCTTCGATACGGGCCACCTCTTCATCGGCGGAACCGACCCGGTGGCCTTCGCGGCGGAGCACGCCGACCGGATCCAGCACGCCCACTTGAAGGACGTTTCCCTGGAGCACGCGGAGCGCGTGCGTGCCGGGCAGAGCACCTACTACGACGAGGTTGTGGCCGGCATGTATAAGCCGCTCGGTCAGGGCGACATCGACATTGCGGCCATCGTCACGTCGCTGCTGGACGCCGGCTACACGGGCTGGTTCACGCTGGAGCAGGACAACGTCATCGACGCCGAGCCCGCGCCGGGTGAGGGCCCAGTGTCCGACGCCGCGGCGAGCCTCGCGTACCTGCGTTCCGTGGCCGCCGGCCACGGTGTGGATGGCAACGGTGCGGCGGGCAACCGGATCGGCGAGGGGGCACAGGCATGAGCTCGCAGACCACAGGGGCGACGCCCCTGACCATCGGCATCATCGGCCTGGGCCGGATCGGGATCATGCACGCCCGCAATATCGCCCAGGCCCCCGGCGTGGGCACGGTGGTCTTGATCGGCCGCGACCTAGCCAAGGTGAACGCGGCTGCTGCGGAACTGGCGGCAGCGCTGGCCCCGGGCGCCCCGGCCGAACTGGCGGGGGATCTCGCCCCGACCTTGTCCGCACTCCCAGACGTGGTCACCCGGCTCACGGGGGACGGGGACTGGACGGCGGGCCTGGACGGCGTGGTGATCGCGACCTCCACCGGGACCCACCCCGACCTGGCCCGCGAGGCGGCGGCCGCGGGTGTGCCGCAGCTGCTGGAGAAGCCCATCGGCCTGGACCTGGCCTCCACCGCTGAACTCGCCGCGAGCATCGAAGCACCGGGGAGCCCGGTCATGGTCGCCTTCCACCGCCGCTACGACGAGGCCTACCAGGAGCTGCGCCGCCGCGTGCAGGCCGGGGAACTGGGCACCATCCGGCAGGTCACCGCCGTGGACCACGATCACTACCACCTGACCCCGGATTACCTCCCCACCTCCGGAGGGATCTGGCGGGACCTGGTCATCCACGACTTCGACATCATCCCGTGGATCCTCGGCGAGGAACCCGTCTCCGTGTACGCCTCAGGCGCGGTCCTTGACCGAGCCGACTACGGCGAGCACGGCGACCTGGACACCGCCACGGCCGTGGTCACCTTCGCCTCCGGCATCCAGGCCGTCATCGCGGCCGGACGCCGGATCGGCACGGGCCAGCACGTGGATGCCATCGTGTACGGCTCGGAGGCCTCCGCGGCCGCTGGCTACGATGCCAAAACCCCGATCTCCTCCACGGAGCCGGGCGGCCCAGTCCCCGCCACGACGCACGACGAATTCGTCAATCGTTTCGAACCGGCCTTCCGTCGCGAGGTGGCCCACTTCTTGCGGCTGGTCAGGGGAGAAGTCGAGTCCCTCACCCCGCCGAGCGCGGGCATCACCGCCTCGAAGCTGGCGCTCGCCGCAGAGGAATCCGTGGCTACGGGACGCACGGTCTTCTTGGAAGCCACCCCCATCGTGGACTCCACTCCCCTCTTGGACGCCACCACACCTGCCGCCGAAGGCGGGCCGGACACCCAAGCCGACCACACGTCGTCGGGCATAGAGAACCTTCCGGGTACAGAGAGCATTCAAGGAGCAACCGCATGAGCAACGCACGCTTGGGTCTGATCGGGACCGGACGCATCGGCGCGGTGCACGCGGCCAATGTGGCCGCGTCCTCGCAGGCCGACCTGGCCTGGGTCGCCGACCCGTTCGTCGAGGGTGCAGAACGTATCGCGGAGCAGACCGGGGCGCGCCCCACTGCGGACCCGTTGGAGCTCATCGGGTCCGGCGAGGTGGATGGCGTCATCATCGCCGCGCCCACCCCGACCCACGCCGACCTGATCGAGGCGGCCATCGCAGCCGGCGTGCCCGTTCTTTGCGAGAAACCTATCGATCTGGACCTGGCCAGGGTGGACCGGTTGGCACCGAAGGTGCAGGACTCCGGTGTGCCCGTGGTGGTCGGTTTCAACCGTCGCTTCGACCGCGACTTCCTGGCGGCCAGGACGCGGCTGAACGCAGGCGAGGTCGGCCCGCTGGAACAGCTGCGCATCACCAGTCGCGACCCCGCGGCGCCACCGGCCGCCTACGTTGGGGTCTCCGGCGGCATCTTCCGCGACATGACCATCCACGACTTCGACCTGGCACGGTTCATCGCGGGCGACATCGTGGAGGTCACCGCCACCGGCGCCCAACTCTTCGACGAGGGAGCCAAGGAACACGGCGACTTCGACACGGTGATGGTGACCATGCGGGCGGCCACCGGTGCGCTGGTGTCCATCACGAATTCTCGTCACTCCGCCGTGGGCTACGACCAGCGCATCGAGGTCTTTGGCGGTGGCGGGATGCTGGAGGTGTTCAACGCGCCGACGTCGCTGCTGCGTTCCTCCAACGCGACCAGCGTGGAGGCCGCGGGCGGTCCGTACCAGCACTTCTTCCTGGAACGCTACGCGCAGGCCTATGCCGATGAGCTGGCCGCCTTCGTCGCGCTCACCCGCGGTGAGGCCGGAGCGGCCTCGATCCTGTCCAGCTACGCGGACGGGCGCGAGGCGCTCGCCCTGGCCGACGCCGCGCAACGCTCGGCGGAGACCGGCGCCACGGTGCGGGTCGGGTGAGCGACGTGAATCGGTCGACGGGTGAGATGCCCGAGGCGGGCACGGCACCCGGGCTGGTAGCGACACCCGAACTGGTGGCGACGTGCTGGACCAGCGCGGGAGACGCAGCACCCATGCGAGCGTCCGAAGCCAGCCCGGAGGATCCGTTGGAGCGCATCCGGGCCGTGGCCCAGGCCGGCTTCACCGGCATGGGTTGGGTTTTGGACGACCTCCGTGCCATCAAGTCCGGCATCGGCTACCCCGCGCTGGCCGCCGCAATGGGCGAGGCCGGGATCCGTCACGTCGAGGTGGAACTGGCCGGTGGCTGGTGGAAACCCGAGTCGGAGTGGCGCGGCGTCTGGGAGGAACTCCTGGAAGCCTCGGACGCCTTGGGCGGCTTGGGCGGCTTGGGCGGCTTGGGCGGCGCTGGCGGCGCGAACATGATCAAGATCGGAACGGATCAGGCACCGGCACTGGAGGACCCCACCGTCCTGGCGGAGCCACTGCGCAGACTCGGTGAAGACGCCGCGGCACACGGGACGCGCGTGGCGTTGGAGCCGCTGCCCTTCGGGATGGTGGCATCGATCCCCGCAGGCGCCGACCTGATCCGCGCGGCCGGGCATCCGGCCTGCGGACTGATCGTGGACTTCTGGCACATCTTCCGGGCCGGGACCACGCTGCAGGAGGTCAGGGAGTGCCTCACACCCGAGCTGGTCTTCGGCGTGGAACTCAATGACGCGGACGTCGAACCTGTCGGCACGCTGTTCGAGGACACCCGCGATCGGCGGCGTTACCTCGGCGAGGGCGTGCAGGACGTCTCCGGATTCATCCGCGCCATGGTCGCGATCGGGTACACGGGGCCGTGGGGCGTAGAGATCCTCTCCGATGCCCACCGGTCGTTGCCGGTGGAGCAGGGGCTGAAACGCGCGTTCGCCACGACGGCGGCCGCGTTCTCTGAGGCATTAGGTCCGGACGCGACTTCGGGGCCGACGGTGGCCTCGGGACCGGCCGCTGCTTCGGGGCGAGCACGGGCCGACCCTATGTCTATCTAGGCCAGCTACCTAGGTCACAACTAAGCGCGGCATCGCTACTAAACCCCTCTGAGTGGAATGTTTGGGGTTTAAGTGGCGAGCCCACTAATCATTCCTGTGAATGTGGGGATGTTGTGACAAACTAGTTGGTGACTGGCATCACATCCATTAGTGTTGGATGCATCAGGACGGTCGCGATCGGCGCATATACAGGGGATCACCGCAGGTTGGTGCGCCGCCGGAATGCGACAAACAAACCATTCACGATTCTCCGCAAAAAAGCGGGGATGTCATCACGTGCTACACGATGGAGTGCAACATGAAGAAGCGCAGCATGAAACCCATGAAGAAATGGGGCTTCGCAGCCCTCGCGACCGCAGCGGCTCTGAGCCTGGCGGCCTGCTCCGGCGGTCCCGCAGGCGCAAAGGACGACTCCGGTGATGGGGTGGCGGCCGGCAGCGGCCCCAAGATGAAGGTCGCCCTGATCACCCACTCGACCCCCGGAGACACGTTCTGGGACATCATGCGCAAGGGCGCTGAGACGGCAGGCAAGAAGGACAACATCGAGGTCCTCTACAGCTCCGACCCGGATGGCGCCCGCCAGTCACAGCTCGTGGACCAGGCCGTGGACCAGAAGGTGGACGGCATCATCGTCTCCCTGGCCAAGCCAGAAGCCATGGCCGGTTCAGTCAAGAAGGCACTGGACGCCGGGATCCCCGTCTACAGCGTGAACTCCGGCGAGCACGAGTACCAGGACATGGGCGTGCTGGCCCACTTCGGTCAGGACGACCTCGTGGCCGGCCAGGCGGCCGGCGAGAAGCTCAACGAGCTTGGTGCCAAGCACGTTGTCTGTGTGATCCAGGAACAGGGCCACGTGGGACTCGAGAACCGTTGCAAGGGTGTCGAGGAGAAGCTGGGCGGCAAGATGGAACGCCTCTACGTCACCGCGGCAGACTCCACCAATATCGCCTCCACCATCACCTCAAAGCTGCAGACCTCCAAGGATGTGGACTACGTGCTGACCTTGGGTGCCCCGCAGGCTCCCATCGCTCGTGATTCCATCAAGGACTCCGGCTCCAAGGCCAAGCTCGCCACGTTCGACATGAACTCAGACGTGATCAAGGGCCTGAAGGATGACTCCCTGCAGTTCGGCGTGGACCAGCAGCCCTACTTGCAGGGTTACGAAGCCGTGGATGCCGTGTGGCTGAACAAGACCAACGCCAACGTGCTCGGCGGCGGCCGTGCGGTGCTGACCGGGCCGCAGATCGTCACCAAGGACCAGGCGGACGAGCTCGAGGCGTACGTGGAGAAGGGCACCCGCTGATGGGCCCCAGCCCGACTCCCCGTCATTCGCTTAAACGACCGCCGGCACGTGGTGCTGGTCGTCGCAACCGTCTCAAGGATTTCTCGTGACCACAGTGACTCAAAGCGCGCCTGACGAACGTATTGCGCGCACCAATCTCTTCGTCCGGTTCTTCACCAAACCCGAGGCCGGAGCCACCGCGGCGGCCGTCGTCATCGCGATCTTGTTCGCGGTCGTGGCGCCGCAGTTCACCCAGCCAAGCTCCATCGCGACCATCCTCTACGGTGCGTCCACGGTGGGCATCATGGCCGTGGGTGTGTCCCTGCTGATGATCGGTGGAGAAGTCGACCTCTCCGCCGGTGTCGGCGTGGTCTCCTCCGCCCTGTGCGGCGGGCTGTTCCTGTACTGGTTCGGCACCAACGTCTGGTGGGGTGTCCTGGCCAGCCTGGTGTTCTCGCTTGGCATTGGCTTCCTCAACGGTTGGCTGCTGACCAAAACGAGGCTGGCGAGCTTCATCGTCACCCTCGCCACGTTCTTCATGTTGGCCGGCCTGAACTTGGGCCTGACCAGGTCCCTCACGGGTGGGGTCGCGACTCCGTCCATTGAACGCTGGTCGGGCTTCGAATCTGCCGCCGCCGTCTTCGCCTCCGACGTGTCCGTGTTTGGCGTGAAGGTGAAGATCACGGTCTTCTACTGGATCCTCCTGGTGGTCGTCGCGACCTGGATCTTGCAGCGGACCCGAACCGGCAACTGGATTTTCGCCTCGGGAGGCGCCCCGGACGCAGCCCGGGCGGTGGGCGTGCCTGTGGCTCGCACCAAGATTGGTCTCTACATGGGTGTGGGCTTCTGCGCCTGGCTGCTGGGTATGCACCAGCTCTTCGCCTTCAAGACGGTGCAGTCCGGTGAGGGTATCGGTAACGAGTTCCTGTACATCATCGCTGCGGTCGTGGGCGGCTGTCTCATGACCGGCGGCTACGGTTCGGCGATCGGCGGCGCCATCGGCGCACTGATCTACGGCATGGCCCTGAAGGGTGTGGTGTACGCAGAGTGGAATCCGGATTGGCTGAAGTTCTTCCTCGGCGCCATGTTGCTCGGTGCCACCGTCCTGAACTTCACCCTGCAGCGTCGAGCAGCCAAGGGAGGAAAGAAATGACCACGCAACCCACCCCGGACTCTGGGGCCACAGCAATCGTGTCGCCGTCCAAGGCTGCACCACTGGTGGAGCTCAAGGACGCTGGGAAGCGTTACGGCAACATCATCGCGTTGAAGGATGTCAGCCTGAAGGTTGGCGCCGGCGAGGTCATGTGCGTCCTTGGCGATAACGGCGCGGGGAAGTCCACGCTGATCAAGATCATCGCTGGCCTGCACCAGAACACCTCAGGTCAGTACCTGGTCCAGGGAGAGGAGGTCCACTTCGGCTCCCCGCGTGAGGCCTTGAGCGCCGGCATTGCCACGGTCTACCAGGATCTGGCGGTGGCTCCGTTGATGCCCGTGTGGCGCAACTTCTTTCTTGGATCCGAGGTCACCAAGGGCTTTGGCCCGTTCTCCAAGATGGACGTCGCGTTCATGCGCAAGACGGCCAAGAAGGAACTCTTGGACATGGGCATCGATCTGCGCGATGTGGACCAGCCCATCGGTACCCTGTCGGGCGGTGAACGCCAGTGTGTCGCCATCGCCCGTGCCGTGTATTTCGGCGCCAAGGTGCTCATCCTGGACGAGCCCACCGCAGCGTTGGGTGTGAAGCAGTCCGGTGTGGTGTTGCGCTACATCATCCAGGCCCGTGAACGCGGGCTCGGGGTCATCTTCATCACCCACAATCCGCACCACGCCTACCCGGTGGGAGACCGCTTCCTGCTGCTCAAGCGTGGTCAGTCCATCGGCTACCACGAGAAGTCCGCGATCACGCTGGAGGAACTGACCAGCATGATGGCTGGCGGTGCGGAGCTGGAGCAGCTGGTTCACGAACTGCGAGACGTCGGCACGGAGACGGGCCTGATTCGGGAGATCCGTGACGAGATCCAGGAAGACACCCAGGCCGATGTCGGCCGGATCCCGGTGACGGGAGCCATCGACATCACGGGACAGCCGGAGGATTTGAACGAGGGCAAGCGCCGTCGTCGACGGTGAGCCCCACGTGGCGCCGCCACATGTAGCGGCACTCAAGCACACGCGTCGGTGCGGATCAGCTGATCCGCACCGACGCCTGTGCTTTCCCACCGCTGTTTGTGCCGGTGGCAGCTGTCGATGGGGTGC
>JBQDZM010000040.1:0-24173 GCA_052108535.1 Galactobacter sp.
ATAAATTTGGTATCAACAAACTTGGCACACTATTGAGTTCTCAAACAACGGACACCCTGAATCCCGGTTCCAACCCATGGCTGCAACCTTCGCTCCAGGACTTCCGTCTCCGCTCCGTTTCGTTTCCGAATCGTTGCGGCGACAAGAGATAACCCTACACGAGGTTTGAGGCAGAGCAAAACCAGGCCTTGCCTCGATTTCGACCCTGCGGCCCGCCTGTCGCACGGCCACTTCCCCGGAGTTCCGGGCAAGTTCGCCTCGCATGAGGCCGCAATCGAGACGCGCACCACTCAATTTCGTCATCAAAATGTGACCCGCTTCACTCGAATGAGCCGCAAGTCCCTCGAAACACGGTGTTCACGTGGAGTTCCCGGTACCGCCGTCCTGCGTTGCCGTCCGGTCAGGTGCGCCGGGTACGCAGAAGGGCCGGTCTCCTCATCAAGTGATGGGGAGGCCGGCCCTTCGTGGCGGTCACCGTGTGATCGTTCTTCGTTCAGGTCCTGGGCGTCAGGCGGAGAGCCGACGCTTCAGGGAGATGTCGTAGAGCGTGATGCCGACGGCCATCGAGGCGTTCAGTGATTCCATACCCGAATCGATCGGGATGGAGATGATCTGATCGCAGTTCTCGGAGACCAGACGGGAGATCCCCTTCCCTTCGGAGCCGACCACAACGATCAACGGCTCCTTGGCGAGTTCGAGCTGCGGCAAGTCCACGTCTCCGCCACCGTCCAGGCCGGCCACGTAGTAGCCCTGGGCCTTGGCCTTCTTGAGGACGGTGGTCAGGTTGGTTGCGCGGGTCACCGGGATTCGCGTCGCCGCTCCCGCTGACGTCTTCCACGCCGTGGCCGTCATCCCTGCACTGCGGCGTTCCGGGATCATGACTGCTTGGGCTCCGAAGGCAGAGGCCGAGCGGATGATGGCGCCGAGGTTGCGCGGGTCGGTGATCCCGTCCAAGGCGATGATCAGAGGTGCGTTCTCTGCGTTGCCTGCCTTGTACTTGCCGATCAGTTCGGAAAGCTTCTCTCCGGCGTCCTGGTAGTCGTAGGGGGGAACCTGCAGCACCACGCCCTGGTGCACGGAATCGTCCGTCATGCGGTCCAGTTCCGGACGCTGCTGTTCCATCAGCGGGATGCTGCGCTCTGAGGCGATCTTGAGGATGTCGCGAACGCGATCGTCCATCTCCACACGCACGGCCAGGTGCAGGGCCTTGGCCGGGATACCGGCGCGCAGGGCTTCCAGCACGGAGTTGCGTCCAGAAACGTATTCCTCGGAACGCTTATTGCGCCCACTCGGTCGGCGGCCGGCCTGAGGCCGCTTGGCCTCGCTACGGTCTCGCAGCATCTTGTCGCGGTGAGCCTTGTGATAGACCCTGTCCTCTGCCTTAGGCGTGGGGCCCTTGCCTTCCAGAGCCTTGCGGCCATGGCCACCGGTGCCCTTCAGTGGCCCCTTCTTGTTCTTCGGTGCCTTCTTCGGCGCGGACATGCGTGGCCTCTCATCGGTACAACTCCCGTTGGGGGCAACGGGACAGCGGTGCTATCACCGCGGATCGGGTTCCAGTGTATCGACTGGTGTGGCCTCCCCGCCCTTGTTGTCCGTGTAGATCACACCGCTCTTTGCGACACAGGCGCTTAGCCGAGGGACCAGGTGGCCCCGTCTGCACCGTCCTTGACCGTGATGCCAACTTTGGCCAGCTCGTCACGAATGGCGTCCGAGCGAGCCCAGTCCTTGTTTGTGCGAGCTGCCGCACGCTCGGCGATACGCGCCTCGACAAGTGCGGCCAGCGCATCCTGCGCAGCACCGGCGCCGCCCGCGTCGCCCGCTCCGCACAGCACCGAGGTGGGGGCGATTCCCAGGACGGAAATCATGGTCTCGACAGCGGCGGCGGCCTCCGCTGCAGCCGAGAGGTCACCCGCGTCGAGTGCGCTGTTGCCCGCACGTACCGTGTCGTGCAGGGCACCAAGCGCCTGGGGTACGCCGAGGTCGTCGTCCATAGCCGCGGCGAACGCGGGCGTGACGGCCCGCGCGGCGTCGTCGATCGTCGGAAGACCTGCCGCGGTGGCACGTGACAGGAACCTGTCAATTCGTTCAAGTGCTGCGCCGGCTTCGCGCAGGGATCCTTCCGAGTAGTCCAGCTGGGAACGGTAGTGTGCCTGCCCCAGGAAGTAGCGGACCACGCGTGCGGGAGCCAGTTGCAGCATCTGTCGCGGCGAGATCGTGTTGCCCAGTGACTTGGACATCTTCTCCCCGCCGTAAGTGACCAGACCGTTGTGCAGCCAGAAGGAGGCAAAGTCGTCGCCGGCGGCTGCCGACTGCGCCAGTTCGTTCTCATGATGCGGGAAGCGCAGGTCCAGTCCGCCACCGTGGATGTCGAAGGCGGATCCCAGGTATTTGTGCGACATGGCCGAGCATTCCAGGTGCCAGCCCGGGCGTCCGCGCCCCCACGGGGAGGGCCAGCTGGCCGTGGCTGCTTCGTCTGCCTTGGCCCCCTTCCACAGTGCGAAGTCGCGGGGGTCGCGTTTGCCGCGGGGATCAGCGTCGGTTGCATCCTGCATGTCGTCCACCCGCTGGTGCGTCAGCGCCCCGTATTCGGGGAAGGAGCGCACGTCGAAGTACACGTCTCCGGAGTCATCGGTGGCCGGGTACGCATGCCCCGCGTCGATGAGGCGTTGGATGAGTTGGTGCATCTCCGTGATGTGCCCGGTGGCGCGCGGCTCATACGTGGGGTCGAGGACGCCAAGACTGCGATAGGCATCCTTGAACGCGTTCTCGAAGCGAAAGGAGAGGGCAAACCACTCCTCGTTGGGGATGTAGTCCGGGCCCAGGGACTCGACATCCGTGTAGGACTGAGCCGATTTCTCGAGGATCTTGTCATCGATGTCGGTGACGTTGCGAACCATCGTCACCTTCAGGCCGCGGTATTCCAGCCAGCGCCGCAGCAGATCGAATGCGACGGCTGAGCGCACATGGCCCACGTGCGGCATACCCTGCGTGGTCGCACCGCAGTAGTAGAGGCCCACCTCGCCCTCCACCAGGGGATGGAAATCGCGAACGGACTGGGAACGGGAGTCGTACAGGCGCATGGTCACGGCCTCCAGCCTAGCGGCTTGAGCGTGAAGTCCTATGCCCGACGGCGGCCAAGCGACTCCCGTCGTTGCCTCGCCGCGTGCGCTAGGCGCACAAAAACTTAGGAGACACGAAAAGGTCGGCTGCGCACAGCGAACTGTGCGCAGCCGACCTATAAGTCACGTGAGACGGTGCCTTACTTGGCGTCCGCCTTCTCAGCGGGCGTGGGCATGGACTCCGCCAGGACCTCATCCAGCATGGCTTCTGCTTCCGACTCCTCGATCTTCTTCGCCAGAGCAAGCTCGGAAGTCAGGATCTGGCGAGCCTTGGCCAGCATGCGCTTCTCACCAGCGGACAGGCCGCGGTCGTGCTCGCGGCGCCACAGATCACGAACCACCTCAGCGACCTTGTTGACGTCGCCGGAAGCAAGCTTCTCCACGTTCGCCTTGTAGCGCCGAGACCAGTTGGCGGGTTCCTCGACATCCTGGGCGCGGAGGAGGTCGAACACATGGTCCAGACCCTCCTGACCCACAACATCCCTGACCCCGACAAGATCAACGTTCTCGGCCGGAACCTCAATGATCAAATCGCCCTGAGCCACGCGCAGCTTGAGATACATCTTCTCTTCGCCGCGCACCTTACGCATCTTGATCTCATCGATCGTTGCAGCTCCATGGTGGGGGTAGACCACCGTTTCGCCAACCTCAAAAAGCATGTGGATAATCCCCTTTCCAGGAGTCCAAGTTTACCATGCCAAGGTCTACCTCACGAGGGGGCGGTCTCAATCCGTCGCTCTTTACAGCGCGGCGCATGGCCTGAAACACGCGTACGTGGTACTTGCACTCGCTCAAGAACGACTAGAATCAACCTTGATCGGGTTGTGCCCTGTCGTCTTCGTGTCGAAGAGGATCGGATGCGCCCGGACCATCACGCCACCCGAGGAGCGATCCAAGTGAAGAAGTCCCGCGTCCGCATCGCGGCCTCCGCTGCAGTCCTGGCCGCCGCCGCATTCGGTGCCACCGGCTGCGGAGCCATCAACCAGCAGGCCACGACCCTGCACTACGACGCCTCTGACGGAGTGTCCGCTGGCGACCGCGCCAACCTGGTCGTCAACAACCTGATGCTGGTGACCAACGGAAGCGACGACCCAGCACGCTTCATCGGCCGCCTGGCCAACGACTCCGCTGAGAAGCAGGAGTTCTCCATTGACTTCGACGGTCAGACGGTCTCCACCACCGTGGACGCCAAGTCTGATGCCGACTTGCACGAAGACTCCTTCGCCAAGGACTTCACGGTCAAGGGTGTCTCCGATGGCGAGTTCAAGACCACCGACCCGGGTCTCAACGTGCAGGTCACCGTGACCACCGGCGATACCGAGACCGAACTCAAGGTGCCCGTCGTAGACGGCACCCTCGAGGAGTACGCGGAGTACGTTCCGGGCGGTTCCAACGCTGATGTGCGTAAGCACCTGGAGCCCGCCACGGACTCCGATTCCAGCGAGCACTGAGCTTTTAACTGAGCACTGACGCGGCGAAGCCGCGTCGCGCAAAAGGTGCCCGACGCAGCCAACTTGGGTTGGCGGCGTCGGGCACCTTTCGTTTTGCCCTCGTTCTCGGATTTGAGGCACCGAACCGGCGTCGCAAATCCGAGATGAGGGTGCAGATCAGGGCACCTTCACTCCTCGAACTTGTAACCGAGTCCCCTCACCGTCACCAGGTGCACCGGAGCGGACGGATCTGCCTCAACCTTGGCCCGCAAACGCTTCACGTGGACATCCAACGTCTTGGTGTCCCCCACGTAATCGCTCCCCCACACCCGCTCGATGAGCCGGTCCCTAGTCATGACGATGCCGACGTTGCGCAGCAGCACCTCCAACAGGTCAAACTCCTTGAGCGGCATGGCGACGAGTTCCCCGTTCACCCACACCTGATGGCGATCCACGTCCATGCGCACCGGGCCGACTTCCACGGCCGTGTCCTCCACGGGCTGCTCTACGTCCACCCGCCGACGCAGCACCGCCCTAATCCGGGCGGTCAGCTCACGCGCGGAATAGGGCTTGGTGACGTAATCATCCGCGCCGAGTTCCAGCCCAACGACCTTGTCGATCTCGGAGTCCTTTGCCGTCAGCATGATGATCGGCACGGCGGAGCGTTGACGGATCTGACGGCACACCTCGGTCCCGGGCAGCCCCGGAAGCATGATGTCCAGCAACACCAGGTCCGCGCCATTGCGCTCGAAATCCCGCACCGCGCTCTCCCCGTCCGCGACCACACGGACTTCGAAGCCCTCACGCTGCAGCAAAAAGGCCAGGGGGTCACTCAGCGACTCCTCGTCCTCCACGACCAAGATGGTGGTCACTCGTTAATCCTCTCCTCGCCGGCACTCACACCGGTTTTCATATACGTCTTGTCCGCGGTTCCAGAACCCTTTGTACCAGGGTCCTCTCCGCCTTGGTCTTCCGGTTGTTCCTCATATTGAGGTAACCGCACAGTGAAACTGGAGCCCTGCCCCGGCTTGGACCACAAGGTGACCTCGCCGCCGTGGCTGGAGGCCACATGCCGCACGATGGACAGTCCCAGGCCGGTGCCACCGGTTGCGCGGGAGCGGGCCGGGTCCACCCGATAGAAGCGTTCGAACACCCGTTCTTGGTCTTCTTCGGGTATCCCTGGTCCACGGTCGGTCACCGTCACCGAGACCAGGCCATCCCGGCTGCGCAGACCGACCCCGACCGCGGTGCCATCGGGAGAATGCCTGATGGCGTTGTCGATCAGGTTCTTGCACGCGGTCATGAGCAGGTCACGATCCCCATGGACCAGGCAGCGGGCGTCACCACCCACCGTGATCCGGACCCCCTTCTGTTCCGCCTGCAGCTGGACGCGTTCCACGGCCTCGTCTACGACCTCCCGCAGATCCACGCGTTGGCCCTGCAACACCACGTCCGTTCCCTGCAAGCGGGAGAGTTCGATGATGTCCTGCACCAGCGCGGCCAGCCGCTTGGATTCCCGTTCCAGGCTCCGCGAGAAACGCCGGACGGTACTGGGGTCGTCCGCGGCCTCCTCCAGCGCTTCTGCCAGCAGTGACACCGCGCCCACTGGGGTTTTCAGTTCGTGAGAGACGTTCGCGACGAAATCGTTGCGCATCGCAGCGGTACGGGCAAACTCCGTGCGGTCATCCGCCAACAGCAGGACGTGTTCACCACCCAAGGACGCCACCCGAACGTGAACCACGATGCTGCCGTCGCCGACTGGGCCGCGAGGCAGATCGAGTTCACGTTCCTCGATGACCCCGTCCAGGCGCACCTTGCGGACCAGGTCCAGGAGTTCGGAATGCGCCAAGGTGTGTCCACGGATCAGGCCGTATGCGTAGGCGCTCGGATTCGCCCTGACCACGCCGTCCACGTCGTCCACCAGGATGTAGGCGCGACCGATCACGGAGAGCACATCCGTTGCCCCCTCGGGCAGGTCCGGATCGGAACCGGGAAGATCCAGCGTCCGGCCGCGCCGCGAAATGAGGGCAGCGGACAGGCCGACCACACCGAGCGCCAGCCCGATGAGTCCTGCCAGCACCATCGTGAGAATCCAGGGGTCCACGCCCTCAACTCTAACCATCGCCACGACGGGCGCCGGACGTCCCGCATCAGAATCCTGCAGGCGTTCACCGACTGTTCACCGGGGTCCCTCCGCCCGGCCACCTTTCACTGGTTGTCTGGTCTGGATGCGTCCGGAGCAACCGGACGAAGAAGATGATCCTGACGAAAGGATGCTTGCGTGCGCAAGGTTTTTCAGGCTGAGCTCGAGGGAATCGGCGAGGAACTCGTGACGATGACCCAGGGTGTGGGTGAGGCCATGCGTCAAGCATGGACATCGTTCACCACGGCAGACACCGATCTGGCTCAGGAGGTCATCGCCGCTGATGCCAGAATCGACTTTCTGCAGAACCAGCTCGATGAGCGAGCCATTGACGTCCTAGCCCTGCAGGGCCCCGTGGCCTCCGACCTGCGCATGATCGTGGGATCGCTGCGGATGTCCGCTTCCTTGGAGCGCATGGGTGATCTGGCCAGGCACATCGCCCAGCTGACCCGGTTGCGCTTCCCAGAGCCGGTGGTCCCGGACCAGATCCTCCCCACCTTCGAGGAGATGGCCAGGCTGGACCTGGAGATCACGTCCGATCTCACGGAACTGCTGACCAGCCGCGATCTGAGCCTGGTGCGAAAGATCGTGGCCTCCAATTCTCGGATTGACGAGTTGCACGCTTCGGTGTTCCGCATCGTGGCACAGCCAACCTGGGATGCGTCTGCTCCGACCACCGCGGATACCACCCTGACCAGCCGTTACCTCGAGCGATTCGGGGACCATGGCGTGTCCGTGGCTCGTAAGGTCAGCTACCTGGTCACGGGCGAGTGGGAGCCGTCGGGCCTATCATGATCTTCTGCTCGCCGCGGGCCTGACTCTCTGCCCGCCGAGGACAGTTCGCCGCCCGACTTCCGCTCCCCCTCGACCTCCGCTCCCCCTCGACCTCCTTTTCCCCTCTACGTCCGTTGGTCTTTTGAGCGCCTGGTTGGACAACTTCCCGTCGAAAACACCGCTCGAATGTCTAACGGACGTTGAGGGGGACGACGGTGGTGGCGTCGACGGCGATTGGACAAGTTCGTGTCCAAAACACCGCTCGAATGTCTAACGGAGGTTGGGGGCGACGGCCGGCGGCGTTCAGTGAGTGGGGCGCGGAGCGTGGGGTTTGGGTGAGGGTGTGGGTGGGGGCTGTGCAGACGTCACCAATGAACGACGACGGGCGGTGCTCGCCTCGCGTACGCGAGGCGAGCACCGCCCATCGGACGTTGTGCTACTTGCCCTGGTTGGCCACGGCTGCGGCGTTCTTGGCCGCAGCCTCCGGATCCAGGTAGCGGCCTCCCGGAGTGAGCGGCTTGAAGTCGTCGTCCAACTCGTAGACCAACGGGATCCCGGTGGGGATGTTCAAGCCGGCGATGTCATCGTCGCTGATCCCGTCCAGGTGCTTCACCAGCGCGCGCAGTGAGTTGCCGTGAGCCGTGACCAGCACCGTCTTACCCTGGTTGAGGTCTTCCTTGATGGAACCCTCCCAGTACGGCAGCATGCGTTCCAGCACATCCTTGAGGCACTCGGTGCGGGGAACGGTCTCTAGGTCCGCGTAGCGCTCGTCGTTCGCCTGGGAATACTTGTCGTCATCCGGCAACTCCGGCGGCGGTACGTCGTAGGAACGACGCCAGGTCATGAACTGGTCCTCACCGAACTCGTCACGCACCTGAGCCTTGTCCTTGCCCTGCAACGCACCATAGTGACGCTCGTTCAGGCGCCAGGAGCGCTCCACCGGGATCCAAGACCGGCCAGCGCTCTCCAGCGCCAGGTTCGCGGTGAGGATGGCACGGGACAAGAGGGACGTATGCAGCACGTCCGGCTTGATACCGGAATCCTTCAACAGCGTGCCGCCGTTGGCAGCCTCGGTTCGGCCCTTCTCGGTGAGGGTGACATCCACCCAGCCCGTGAAGAGGTTCAGCTCATTCCATTCGCTCTGCCCGTGGCGGAGCAGGATCAAGGTATGGGTCATGGCCCCCATCCTAGTCAGCGCAAGCCTGCAACGCGGGTAGTACGTCGAAATGAGTTGATGGTTGCCTTGGCGACGTGCCCGGCCCTAGCGAGCTCCCGACGGTTCCGGCACTCCCTGCGGTTCCGGCACTCCCTGCGGTTCCGGCACTCCCTGCGGTTCCGGCGCTCCCGGCACTTCCTTGCGTCTGCGCGTCTGCGCTGCGGCCTGCGCCTGCGCCTAGACTGAAATGCGTGGTGGAGAAAGCTCATGCATACAAGGGCGGCGCGGTCAGGAACACGCGTGGCCCTCAGGGGAATCCCACCAGGGGAACTACCCACACCCAACGCATGCGCAGAGTGGATCGTTGGCTCACCGGAACCCAGACCGCTTTGCTAAGACACGGCCCGGTGAAGGTGGTGGATCTGGGATTCGGGGCATCCCCTGTCACCACCGTGGAGATGTTCACCCGGCTGCGGGAGCTCAATCCCGCCATTACGGTGACCGGACTGGAGATCGAGCCGGAGCGAGTGGCCGAGGCCCAACCCGCGGCTCGGAACGGCCTGGATTTCAGGTTGGGTGGCTTCGAGATCCCGGTGGACCCGGCCCCGATGGTGGTCCGGGCATTCAACGTACTGCGTCAATACCGGGAAGAGGACGTGGAAGACGTCTGGGCGCTGCTCACCTCGCGGCTGGCCGCAGGCGGAATCCTGGTGGAAGGAACTTGCGACGAGATCGGACGCAGGGCCTGCTGGGCTACCGCCACCCCGGGGGGACCGGTGTCCCTCACCCTGTCTACCCGCCTGGCCGGTCTGGAGTCACCATCGGAATTGGCGGAACGACTCCCCAAGGCCCTGATCCACCGCAATGTTCCCGGCGAGCGCGTGCATACGTTCTTTACGGCCTTGGACGCGGCTTGGGCCAGGGCTTCGGCGGTAGCTGCGTTCGGGTTGCGCCAGCGTTGGCGTGCGATGTGCTCCGACCTCGTCAACCAAGGTTGGGCGCTGCTGGACGGCCCTGGGCGCTGGCGGCTAGGTGAGCTCACGGTGGCGTGGGACCAGGTGGCCCCGCGCGCTTAACCACGCGACTCAGCACGGTTAACCAGGCGACTCAGCACGGTAACTCCGTGCACTGCGTAAGGAGTGGATCAGTACCAGCTGCTGCCCTTACCGGAGACTTCCGGGCGAACATCGGCAAGGTACACACCTGCGGCTACGGCTGCGGCCAGGGTGAAGAGGCTCGAGGTGGACCCCATGAACGCACCGAACACGGTGATGGCCGTGGCCGCGACCAGGATCCCGCTCCAGGCACCCTTGCTGAGCTTCCCGTACGCGGTAAACCGGTCTGCGGGGCGGCGCAGGCAATCCAGGAGGGCCCACAAGCAGAGGATCGCCACGACCACGCCCACCAGGAGGAACAGCCAGCGGGTGACGTAAAAGGCAACGATCATGGCTCTACTCTACGGTCCTTGGGTCACTCGCTGCTCAGAGGCTGGCAGCCGCGGCGAGTCCGCGCTGCAGATCCGCCCAGAGATCTTCGAGGTCCTCGATCCCCACGGACAGGCGGACCAACCCCTCAGGGACCTCGACGGGTTCGGCCGCGTGGCGACGGCGGCGTTCCACCAGGGATTCCACCCCGCCCAGGCTGGTGGCCGGGGTGAAGAGCTGCAGGCCGGCCACGAACGCGTTGGCCCGCTCTGCGGAGTCGAACACGACGGAGATGATGGCCCCGAAGCCATCCAGCTGCGCAACGGCGCGTTCGTGATGTTTGTCAGTGGGAAGCCCGGGGTAGCGCAGAGTGGTGAAGCCGCCTGCGGCGTGCAGGCGCTGCGCCAATTCACCGGCGTTGGCCTCCGCGCGGTCCAGGCGCAGGGCCATGGTGCGCAGCCCGCGCAGCGCCAGCCACGCCTCGAAGGGGCCAGGGATGGAGCCGGCCAGGGTGCGACGGCTCAGCAGCTTGGAACGCACTTCCGGGTCCTTGACCACCACGAGGCCCATGATGACGTCGGAGTGGCCGGCGATGAACTTGGTAGCGGAGTGCACCACCACGTCCGCACCGACCGAAAGGGGACGCTGGCGTAGGGGTGTGGAGAAGGTGTTGTCCACGACCACGGTGACGCCGTGCTCGTGCGCGGCCGCCGCGATAGTGGGCACATCTGCGACATCAAGCAGCGGGTTCACCGGGGATTCGAGCCAGATCAGGTCCGCGCCGGGCAGCGCTGCCAGTACCTGGTCCGTGTCTGCCGGGTCCACTTCCCGCAGGGTGAGCGCCCCGTCTTGGGCCAGTTCCCTGGCCAGGCCAATGGTGCCGTTGTACGCGGTCCCTGGGACCACCACGACACCTCCGATCGGGACCAAGGAGAAGCCCGCTGACACGGCAGCCATACCGGAGGCGTAGGCCAAGCCGGGCACCTCGGAGCCTTCCAACGTGGCAATGGCTTCCTCCAACGGTTCCCAGGTGGGATTGGAGAAGCGCGCGTAGCCGCGTGCACCGTCCACAGCCGGGTCCGAGCCCACGAAGGTGGAAGAGAGCACCACGGGAGGGTTCAGCGGCGCATCCGGAGTTCGTTCCGGGCGGCCCAGAGAGACCACTGCGGTAGAAGGGGCTACGTTCTCGGGGTGATTCACCGGCTGCTGCGCGCTCATGGTCACCAGGGTAGAACCGATGAAACGTGGCAGGCATCTGGGATACCTTTCATGACGCGGCTGTCCGACGCGTCACGGTGTCAGGCCAGATTCCGACGAACGCGACGGCGTGTCATCCACCCTCGCGGCCGGACGGAGCCGGTTGGTGCGGCCGCGCTGAGGGAAGACCGCTAGGCTCGTGGGGTGAACGCCGAGCAGATTTCCCCCATGAGCCCCACCCCCCTGCCGGGTGTGTTCCTCGTTTTCGAGGGTGGAGACGGCTCCGGGAAGTCCACCCAGGCCCGTGAGGTCGCGGCCGCGCTCCAGGAACGAGGCGTGGAAGTGGTGCTCACCCGGGAACCGGGAGGCACACCCATTGCCGAACAGCTCCGCTCCCTGGTGCTGGACCCGGCCCATGCACCGGTGGACGACCGCACCGAGGCCCTGTTGTACGCCACCGCGCGTTCCTCGCATGTCCACCGCGTCATCCTGCCCGCCCTGCGGCGAGGCGCCGTGGTGGTCTGCGACCGCTTTATCGACTCTTCCCTGGCGTATCAGGGCGTGGCGCGTGGGCTCGGCATCGACGCCGTGGCCCGCCTCAACGCCTTCGGCACCGAAGGACTGCTCCCCGACCTCACCGTGGTCTTAGACGCCTCCGCCGAACTCGGTCGGCTCCGCCGCGGGGAACGGTCCCAGGTGGAGGACCGGCTCGAGGCGGAACCGGACAGTTTCCATTCCACGGTCCGGGCCACCTTTCTGGACTTGGCCGCCCGGGCCCCGGAGCGCTACCTAGTCTTGGACGCCGCCCGCCCGGCAGCCCACCTCACCGGCGCCATCCTGGACGCGCTCGAACCGCACCTGACCGGCGCGGCCGGCTCCGGCTCCTTGCCCCAAGTGGACTCCACCATGCCCGACGGCCGGTCCGCGGCGGTGCCGGGCGCCACCGGCGCCGCGACCACCGGCCCCGCAACGACGGAAGCCGGGCACCCCACCGTCGGGCATAAGAACGTGGAGGAGCGGGCATGAGCGTCTGGACCGACCTCCCAGGCCAGGAGGACGTCGTAGCCTCCCTGGCCCGCACCGTGCGGGAGGGCACCCCCACCCACGCCTGGCTGTTCACCGGCCCGCCCGGGTCCGGACGCACCAACGCTGCCCGCGCCTTCGCCGCCGCCCTCGAATGCACCACCCCGAACGCGGAGGATCGCGGGTGCGGGATCTGCGAAGCCTGCCGCTCCGTCTTGGCCGGAACCCACCCGGACGTCGCCATGGTCGCCACGGAGAACGTCACGTACGCCATCGCGGATGTGCGCGGGCTGATCACCACCGCCCAGGATCACCCCTCCACCGGCCGTTGGCGCGTCATCATCGTGGAGGACGCGGACAGAATGACCGAGCGCACCACCAACGTGCTGCTCAAGGCCATCGAAGAACCGCCCCCACACACCATCTGGATCCTGTGTGCCCCCTCCCCCGCAGACGTACTCGTGACCATCCGCTCCCGGTGCCGAGGCGTGACCCTGCGCGTGCCCAACGTGGAATCCGTGACGGACCTGCTGATCCGGCGGGACGGCCTCACACCGGACCAGGCGGCCTTCGCCGCGCGCGTCTCGCAAGGCCACATCGGCGTGGCCAGGCGCCTGGCGCAGGACGAGGGATCACGCACACGCCGCGAATCCGTGGTCTCACTCCCCTTCACGGTCAGGAACCTCCCCTCCGCCATGGAAGCAGCTCAACGCTTCCTGGACCTGACGGCCTCCGAGGCGGAATCATCCGCCGAAGACCGCGCCGAAGCCGAGGAGGCCAAACTCCGTGCCCAACTGGGCCTGGGCCCTGAAGAAACCATCCCCCCTCAGCTGCGATCGCATTTCAAGAACCTGACGGACGGGGCCAAACGCCGCGCCCGACGAGGCGTCACCGACGCCATCGACCGCTCCCTCATCGACCTCACCACCTTCTTCCGCGATTGCCTGCTGCTGCAGTTGGATACCGGCCAGGACCTCGTCAACGCACACATGGCCCAGAGTCTGCAGCGGTACGCGCAAGCCACCTCCCCCGCACACTGCCTGGCCTGCATCGATGCGATTGCCGAGACCCGGCGGCGACTGGCCGGCAATGTCTCCCCCCAAGCAGCACTGGAGGCCCTGATGACCTCCCTCATCACTGCTCCGCCACACTGACCGACCGTCTCATCCGAAACCGCACACCAGCTCGACGACCAGCTCGACCACCAGCCAGGAGCCGCCCGGTGACCACATCCGACCCGACCCCGACCGCAGCCAGTACCGCTGCGGCCCAGCTCGACCGCCAGCGCAGGGGGCACCACAAGCGACGCGCGCGTTCCCGTGCCGCCGGTATCTCGCTGCTTCTGAGCGCCGCTTTGGTTGCCACCGGTTGCAGCACCACCCAGCCTGCTCCGGCCCCCAGCGGAGCGCAGGACGGCGAGTCGGGTTCTGCGGGAGCCGCGCAACCGGACTCCGGGCAGCCGGATCTCAAATCCTTCTACGAGCAAAAGGTCGATTGGTCGGAGTGCGCGCAACTGGAGTGCACCTCCATCAAGGTCCCCTTGGATTACGACGATCCGAGCGGGGAGACCATCGAACTGGCCATGAACCGCCTCCCCGCCGGCGGGTCCAAGAGCGGATCCCTCCTGGTGAACCCCGGAGGCCCAGGCGGTTCCGGTCTGGACTTCGTCAAGTCCTCGGCGCCCTTGCTGTTCTCCGAGCCGGTCAAGAACAGCTACGACATCGTGGGATTCGACCCCCGTGGGGTAGGCCAGTCCACCGCCGTGGCCTGCCAAAGCGGAAAGGAAATAGACCAGGATCGCGAGGAGACCCGGCTACCGACGTCCACGTCAGACCTGGAAGCGATGGTGGAAGCCGGACGTGAATACGGCAAAGCCTGCCAATCCAAGAGTCCAGACGGTCTGCTCCAGCACGTCGACACCGATTCGGCGGCACGCGACTTGGACGTCATGCGTGCGGTCTTGGGAGAGGACCAGCTCGACTACGCCGGTTTCTCCTACGGGACCAAGCTCGGTGACGCGTACTTGCGACTCTTCCCCGAACGGGCAGGACGCATCCTGTTGGACGGTGCCATGGATCCGACGCTGTCCGTGAGCGAGGTCGGGCTCCAGCAGGCCGAGGCCTTCGAAGAGTCACTGGATCAGTACCTACAGTCCTGTCTGGTGGGCCAGGCAGGAAGCGGATGCCCGTTCACCGGGTCCGTCGTCGATGCGCGCAAGCAGTTGCTTGACTTCGTCACGGAGGCGGACAAGAACCCGCTCCCGACCAGCGACGGGCGCACCGTGCCAGCTGCGGACATCGTCAGTGCACTCCTGTTGCCACTGTACGAACCCTCCATCAGCTCCTCTCTCACCTCCGCAGTGAGTTCAGGGATGGACGACGGCGACGGCAGCCAACTGCTGCAATTGGCCGATCTCGCCGCGAACCGCTCCGCCAATGGCAGCTACTCCAACACCAACGCGGCATTCACCGCCATCAACTGTGTGGACTACCAGCACGAGTCCGGTTCCGTTCAGGACATCGAGTCCCGGGCCAAGGAATTCACCGACGCCGCCCCATTCTTCGGCCGTTTCATGGGCTACGACGACGGCTGCTCCACCTGGCCGGCTGAGGCCGTTGACCAAGTCACCGACGCGTCAGTCAAGGACCCTGCCACCGCCCCGCTGGTGGTCGGCACCACCGGAGACCCCGCCACCCCCTACGCCTGGTCCAAGACCTTGCAGGAACTCATCCCCGGCTCACGCCTGCTCACCTACGACGGCTGGGGGCACACCGCTTACGGCCGCTCCAACAAATGCGTGACCAACACCGTGGACACCTACCTGCTCAAGGGAGATCTCCCGAACGAGGACAGGACCTGCTGACACCGGGAATCCCTACCGGCACACGTGGGGCGGATCACTAACGCTCCACCCGATTCCGTTTTGACCCGACACCGGAGCGCCCGGTAAGGTTTTCTCTTGTGGCGCGTGCGCCGCAAGGACCCTCGCGGTCCGGCCTCCGTAGCTCAGTCGGCAGAGCGTTTTACTCGTAATAAAAAGGTCACCAGTTCGATTCTGGTCGGAGGCTCCAGAGTAAATCCCCGGAATCACGGGGAAGCAGAGCGGCCCCTCACCATCAGGTGAGGGGCCGCTCTGCTGCAAGTGGGACCAGAATGAGGTTACAGGCAGAAAGTGTCTGGCCCCATCCTGTCAGTGGCGTCCGTCCTTTTCGGGTGTAGAGGCCACTGCGGCAATCGCAGAGCCGGGTTCTCACCGTGGAGCCGGGGAAGACACAGCTCCATGGTGAAACCCCGGCTCTGGGCGGAGCGTTGCAGAGAAACCCCGGCTCCGACGCCAACGAGGTCAGTTCAGCGTCGCAGGATCGCCACCGAGACGACCCTCCGGGCCACGATCCAGAGCGTCGATCAGAGCCATGTCCTGTTCAGTCAGGTTGACCTCGAGGGATTCGAAGTTCTCCACGATCCGGGAGGGCGTCACGGACTTGGGGATCACCACGGAGCCGCGCTGGCGATGCCACGCCAGCACCACCTGAGCCGGCGTCGCACCGACCTGCTCGCCGATCTGCTGCAGGACGGGTTCCTGCAACAGATCGGACCCGTTACCCAGCGGCGACCAGGACTGGTGCAGGATCCCGTGGGCCTGGGCGTATTCGATGAGTTCGGTCTGCGGGAAGTACGGGTGCGTCTCGATCTGCAGCATGGCCGGGGTGACGCCCGAATCCTCGATGATCTCGTCCAACTCATGAGCGCGGAAGTTGCACACGCCGATGCTGCGGACCCGCCCGGACTTCTGCAGCTCCACGAGGGCCCGCCAGGTCTCGCGGTGTAGGTTGCGCTCGGGGGCGGGCCAGTGGATCAGGTAGCAATCCAGCGTCTCCAGCCCCAGGCGTTGCATGGATGCGTCGAAGGCAGCCAGGGTCTCGTCGTAGCCCTGTTCGGTGTTCCACAGCTTGGTGGTCACGAAGATCTCGTCGCGCGGGATACCGGACGCCGCGATCGCGCGACCCACGCCCGCCTCGTTGCCGTAGGCCTTGGCGGTGTCGATGTGACGGTAGCCGGCCTTCAGGGCCTGGCCCACGACATCTTCAGCCACATCGTCCTTGACCTGCCACACGCCGTAGCCGAGCTGCGGGATGGTGGCACCGTCGTTGAAGGTCAGAAGCGGGGAAACAGGTGTAGTGGTCATGGGCACTATCGTTGCACTCCCGCTGGCCCGGGTCACGGCCGCCGCTTCCCGGTTCGCTTGACGCTGATTCC
Organism: Galactobacter sp.; assembly: GCA_052108535.1. Taxonomy (GTDB): domain Bacteria; phylum Actinomycetota; class Actinomycetes; order Actinomycetales; family Micrococcaceae; genus Galactobacter. Next base: position 16,524 of record JBQDZM010000040.1, read on the forward strand.
TTGGCCCGTTGCGAGTTCTTATGCCCGACGGCGCGGTTCCGGTGCCGCCGCCACCGTGCGGCCCGTACGCCACGATGCCGCTGCGCGGCCCCGTCGGCCCCGCACGCGCCTACGGCGCCGGCGACGCGCTCAGAGTCCGGCCGCGGCGTCGGCCACACGGTCCTCGACGATCCCGATCCTGCGGGCAACCGTGGCGGAGACGTGGTCCGGGTCTGGCTCGTAGCGGGCCATCGCCGCAGCTTGAGCGGCGGCTGCCGCCTCGTTCGCTGCGCGGGAGAGAGCACAATGGGTAGGTTCCAGCTGGCCGGGGATGTCGTCCCCGGTGACGGGGAAGCGCCGATGCGCTTCGACGCAGATGGTCCTCACCCGGGAGATCAGCTCCCCGAGGCGGTCGGCTTGAGGCAACAAGACCGAGTAGAGGGCATCGTCCTCCGTCCCCTCGAGGACTTGGTGGAAACGATCCACGGCCCGCCTGAAGCGGTCGTGGTCCTGGCGCCAGAGGGCCAGACCCAGCTCACGGTCGTCCGCCTTACCGCGGCGCAGTGATGCGAAGAGACCCATGGGGCACCATTTTAGTCCTCAGCCGGAGGCCCCGCCTGCCCGGAATCCGTATTTAGCTGAGTCGGAACCTGAACGTCCTCACGCTGAAGGGGGTCAGGGCCACCGTCACGCCACCCTCGGTCTGCTGTGCCACTGCGTCACCGGGCAGCCCTGCCACTGCAACGCCAGGGGCCGCACCCACCGGTTCTTCCAGCAAGGTCACCTCCTCGACGGAGCGCACCGAGGTGGCAGCGGCGTCGACCGAGATCGTGGCGACCGTCGTCCGGCCACGGGCCTCGTGCACACGCACCACCAGATCCCCGCTCTGGTCCTCCGCAAGTTTCACGGCATCGAGCAACACCCCAACGCCTGACACCGTGACTAGTGGCGCAACGCCTGCCGCGCCGCTCACCGTCCGCGGCCGCGAGTTCAGTCGCTGTCCCAACTCCGTGGCGTCGAGTTCATCCACCCCGAGCGCCAACGCGTAGGTGTGGCGGTGCACGCCAAGATCCGTCAACGGGTCCGGGTACCGGGGCGCCCGCAAGACCGACAGGCGCAAGGTCGTGATCGCCCCGTGGTCCATGTCCCGGGTGACGTCGAAACCATGGCTGGAATCGTTGGCCAACGCCACCGCACCGTCGCGATCTCCCACCAACACCCAACGCTGGGTGGAGGTCTCGAACTTGGCGGCCTCCCACGAGGTGTTGGTGTGGGTGGGCCGGTGGTGGAAGCCGTACTGGGTCTCTGCTGTGGCCTCTCTGGCCCACACCGACAGCGGGAAGGAGAGCTTCAGGAAACGCTCGCGTTCCCTCCAGTCGGTCTCCTGCTCCACGTGTAGCGAGCGTTCGCCCGGCTTCAAGGTCAACCGCTGGGTCAGCGACGACTCCCCGAAACGGCGCCTCAGCACCACGGTCGCGGCCGCGTCCGGGGCGTCGGGGGCGTCGGGGGCGACCACGTCCAACGACTCCAGCTGCACCAGATCCGTGACCGTGTCCCGGTAGAAACTGTCCACATCCCACCCGTCCCAACGGTTGGGGAAGTCCTGGTGGAGTTGGAAGAGGTTGCCCGGCCGGCCCTGCACCGAATAGTCGCGGCCCGTGCTGAGGTCAACCGCATGGGTGATCAGTCCCGCCGCGTCGAACGTGAAGGAGACTAGGCCGTTGGCCAGGATCGTGTCGCCGTCCTGCCGCTCCACGCTTACCGTGTCCCGCGCCGCGTTTCCGGCTGCGACGGCCACCGCCCCCGGGGCCACACCGTGGTGCGCAAAGGCCGTCGGGTTGGCCAGCAGGGCGGTGTCTCCTTCTCCCAGCACGGTCTCCAGCGCGCTGTCGATGAGCTGCTGGATGCGTGCAGTGATCTGCGCATAGGTCTGTTTGGCCTCACGGTGCACCCACGCGATGGCGGTACCAGGCAGGATGTCGTGGAACTGGTGAGTCAGTACCACCCGCCACAACTCCTCCAATTCCTGATAGGGGTACACGGCGCCGCAGCGCACGGTGGCGGCAGTGGCCCACCACTCGGCTTCCACGAGGAGGTGTTCCGCCCGCCGATTCCCCTGTTTGGTGTGGTGCTGCGAGGTGGTGACGGCGCGATGCAGCTCGAGGTAGAGTTCACCAACCCACACCGGCGGTTGCGGCAACTCGGCACGGGTGGTCTCGAAGAACGCGTCCGGGGACACCCATTCCACACGGGGTGCCCCGTCCAGATTCTGCAGCCGACGGGCGCGACCCAGCATCTCCCGGGTGGTGCCGCCACCGCCGTCGCCCCACCCCACCGGGGCCACGGAGGACGAGGCCCGGCCGGCCTCGCCGAACTGGCGCTGCGCCCGCTCCAACTCCACGCCGTTGAGTTCGGCGTCGTAGGTGTCCATGGGCGGGAAGTGCGTCAAGATGCGGCTGCCGTCGATCCCCTCCCACTCGAAGGTGTGGTGCGGGAAACGATTCACCTGGTTCCAGGAGATCTTCTGCGTGAAGAACCATTCGAAGCCGGCCCGCAGCATCAGTTGCGGCAAGGCCGGCGAGTAGCCGAAGGAGTCCGGGAGCCAGACACCCCTGGACCATTTCCCGAACTCGGCTTCGAAGAACCGCTGGCCGTGCAGGAACTGCCGCACCATCGATTCACCGGACGGCATGACGGTGTCCGACTCGACCCACATGCCGCCCAGGGGCTCAAAGCGTCCTTCAGCGACGGCGTCCTTCACGCGTTCCCACAGGGCAGGCTGATCCTGTTTCAGCCAAGCGTATTGCTGGGCGGAACTCATCCCGTACCGGAATTCGGGGTGCTCCTTCAGCAGCGTGGTCATGGAGGACACGGTGCGAGCCACTTTGCGGCGGGTCTCGCGCAGTGGCCACAGCCACGCGGTGTCGATGTGGCTGTGGCCAATGGCCGCCAGTCGGTGCGTGGACTCGGCCGCCTCGACGTGCAGCGCAGGCGCCAACAGCCCTCTGGCCCTTGCCGCGGTCTCAGGAATGGCAAGGAGATCCAGGGCGGAGAGCGCGTCATCCAGTGCGGCAAGTAATTGCAGCTTGCGAGGCGTCTCCCCCAGCGTGGAGGCCAGTTCCAAGGCCACGTCCACGTCTGCGGCCAGCTCCGCAACCTCGGGATCGGGTCGGGTGAGATCCATGCGGGCCACCCGGTACAGCGGTGATGGGCTGGCGGTGAGCCGGTCGCCCTGGTCGGTGGGTTGGAACAGAGCGGATTCGTCCAGCATCACCGGATTGGACGCGGCCTCAATGCGGAGGACCACGCGCTCCCCCGCCACGGCCGCATCGGTGATCGGCACCCACTGATTACGCGGGTTCACCGCCTTGATGGGCTCAAGATGGTCCGTGAGTACCAGGCCCTCAGCCTGGAACCCTGGTTTGGAGGTTTCGAAGCCGAGGTCGATGACGGCTTCCAGACGATGACCTGCAAAACGTTCGGGGACGTCGGCCTGCAAACGGAACCAGGTGGTCCCCCACGCCGGACCCCACGGGTCACCCACGGTGTAAGGCAGGTGGGCACGAGCCGCGGCGACGCGCGCTTCCTCCGGCTCGCCGGGCAGCTGCACCGATTCCACCGTGAACGGGACCGCATCCGCATGGACGGCGGGACGGATCCGCTCCTCCAGAACTCGTCTGGCTCGGTCCAGCGTCAGCTGAGGTCCCTGATGCACGCGCGTCCTTCCTATCTGCCCTTGGCAGGCACCAAGGTCCGGGCACCAACCTATCCTGGGCGGCCCCGGCCGCCCAGGAGGCACCCCCGGAACGCGACAATGCCCGACGAAGCCGGGCCGGCTTCGTCGGGCATTCTCACCTAAAGTTCGGTGCCGCTCAGCAGCAGCGACCCTCAGGATTCGCATCCTCATGCGCATGACGGTGCTTCCAGTACTCGCGCTCAGTCATGGGGGTTTCCCCCTGCTGCGTGCGCGCGTGCCAGGCCAGATAGTTCTTGTACTGGCCACCGCCCAGGAGTCCTTCGAGGTAATCCCGGACGGCGGTCAAACGCTGGACCGTCCTTGCCATGTCAGGCCTGCGCCTTGTCGGAGGCGACGGGGTTCTTGGCCTCGTAGGCCTCCCACTCCTTGACCAGAGCCTTCTCGGAGGCGGTCGGGAGCAGACCGGCGGGAGCGTAGATCTTCGACGGGACCTCCGGCTCCTCCGTGGTGTCCGGGCGCTTGGAACGGATGTTCTTGATGGTGATCGCCGTGGCAGCGGCCACCACGATCAGGGCCAACAACAGGAAGGCCACGGAGAGCGTGCCCTGCACCGCGGTGTTGCGGATCACGGCATTCATCTCGGTGGTGGTCTTGGCCGTACCCATCAGTTCTCCGGCCTTCATCGCGTCCTTGTACGCAAAGTGCTGCGCCCAGTACCCAATCGTGGGGACGGAGGAGAAGATCTTGTAGCACGAGGCCACGAACGTGATGATCACGGTAGCCACGGTCGGCAGGACCACAACCCACAGGTGCTTCGGAGAACGCTTGGACACGATCGCCATGACGATCGCGAGGGCGATGGCCGCCAGCAACTGGTTGGAGATACCGAAGAGCGGGAAGAACGTGTTGATCCCGCCCAATGGATCCGTCACGCCCAGGATCAGGATGTAACCCCAGGCCGCGACCATGATCGCCGTACAGATCCATGATCCTATTCGCCATGACGTGTCCTTGAACTTCGGGACAAAGTTACCGATGGCGTCCTGGAGCATGAAGCGAGCAACACGGGTACCAGCGTCCACCGCGGTCAGGATGAACAGTGCCTCGAACATGATGGCGAAGTGGTACCAGAAGCTCATCATGCCGACCCCACCGAACCACTGGTGCATGATCGTCGCGATACCCACAGCCAGGGTGGGTGCACCGCCGGTACGGGAGACCACGGATTCCTCACCCACGTTGTTGGCCATGTCGGTCAACATGCCAGCATCCAGGTGGACACCGGCCAGGCCAAGGGAGTTCACGAAGGCAACCGCGCCCTCCACCGTGCCACCGGTGGCGCCCGCGCCGGAGTTCATCGCGAAGTACACGCCGCGGTCGATGGACAGCGCCGCAACGAGAGCCATGATGGCCACGAAGGACTCCATGAGCATGCCGCCGTAACCCAGGAAGCGGGTCTGGCGTTCCTTCTGCACCAGCTTCGGCGTGGTGCCGGAGGAGATTAGTGCGTGGAAACCGGATAGGGCACCACAGGCGATGGTGACGAACAGGAACGGGAACAATTGCCCGGCGACCACCGGACCGTCGTCGCGGAACGCGAACTCTCCGACCTTCGGTGCGCTCAGCTGCGGCTGGACCACCATGATGGCGATGGCCAGCAGCACGATCACACCGATCTTCATGAACGTGGAGAGGTAGTCACGCGGTGCCAGCAGCAGCCACACGGGCAGCACGGCGGCCACGAAACCGTAAATGATGATGCACCAGGCAAGGGTGGTCTTGTTCAGGTGGAAGAACTCCGCACCCCAAGCCGACTCCGCGACCCAGCGACCGGAGATGATGGCGCCCATCAGCAGCACGAAGCCGATGATGGAGACCTCCATGACTCGGCCCGGGCGGATGTAGCGCAGGTAGATGCCCATGAGCAGGGCGATCGGGATGGTCAGGCCAACGGAGTAGACACCCCAGGCGGACTCGGCCAGAGCGTTCACGACCACCAGCGCCAGGATGGCGGTGATGATGACCATGATCAGCAGCGTCGCGATGATCGCTGCGGTGCCACCGATGACACCGAGTTCGTCGCGGGCCATCTGACCCAGGGAGCGGCCCCCGCGGCGCATGGAGAAGAACATGACCAGGTAATCCTGGACGGCTCCCGCGAGGACCACGCCGACGATGATCCAGATGGTGCCGGGGAGATAGCCCATCTGAGCCGCGAGCACCGGGCCCACCAGGGGGCCGGCGCCGGCGATGGCGGCGAAGTGGTGGCCAAAGAGCACCCGCCGGTCGGTGGGCATGTAGTCCTGGCCGTTGTCCTTCGACTCGGCCGGTGTGGCTCGCTTGTCGTTGGGCTTGGTGATGTAGCGCTCGATGTACTTCGAGTAGAAGCGGTAGCCGATCAGGTAGGTGCAGACCGCTGCGAAGACGAACCAGATGGCGTTGATGGTCTCACCGCGGGAGATGGCGAGCACGCACCAGGCGACGCCACCGAGCAGGGCGATGAGCGCCCAGATGATGATCTTGGTCGGAGTCCATTTCTTGGACTCCGCCTCGAGGACTTCCGGCTCCACTGCTGCCGGTGGCCTCTCCTCTTGAGTTGCGTGAGACACGCTTCCTCCTGGGGGGTGGCGAATATGAATGACATGTTTCAGGTAGTTACCCGCTCGTAGCATGCCATCGTCCATAGGGCGGGCGCCATTCCTTGGCGCAAATCGCCTCCACGAACTCTGCTGACAACCCTCCGCTGGCTCGGGGTCACATGCGCAGGAGCACCTTGCCGCGGTGCACGCCTGAGTCGAAGTACTCATGCGCTTCCTTGGCTCTGCTGAGCGGGAAGACCCGGTCCACATCAACCCTGATCCTCCCGGCCGCCGCCAACGGCAGGATCCGCTGCTGCACAGAGGCAACGATCGCAGCCTTCTCCTCCTCCGGCCGGGAACGCAGGCTCGTGGCCACGACACCGGCCCGCTTGGCGAGCAGCTTCCCCAGATCTAGTTCTGCCCGAGCCCCGCCCAGCAGCCCGATCACCACCAGCCGTCCCCCGAAACCAAGTGCATCAACGTTTCGGGACAGGTACTTGGCACCGACCACGTCCAGGATCACGTCGGCACCGTGTCCCTCGGTGATCTCCTCGACGCGGCGCACAAAATCCTCCTGCGTGTGGTCGATGGCCGCCGCGGCGCCATGATCCAACGCCCATTCCAATTTCTGCGCCGAGGAACCTGTCGCGATGGCCCGCGCGCCGAATTCACGCAGCATCTGCAGCGCGAAGGAACCGATGCCCCCGGAACCGCCATGGACCAGGACCCAGTCTCCCGGGCGGACCGTGACCGTGTGCAGCAAATTGGAGACCACGGTGCAGGCCACCTCCGGAAGACCCGCAGCATCCACCAGATCGAGTGGTTCGGGAATCTCGAGCAATTGCGTCACCGGCGCTACCGCGTACTCCGCATACCCGCCACCTGTCAGCAACGCCGCGACCCGTTGACCGGCGGCCCACTCGTGCGCTCGCACACCTCGTCCCAGGGACACGATGGTCCCCGCGACTTCGAGTCCGGGAACATCGCTGGCCCCCGGTGGCGGCGGGTAGTGGCCCTTACGCTGCTGCACATCGGCCCGGTTCAGGCCGGCCGCCTCCACCCTGATCAGAACCTCCCCGGGCCCCGGGGACGGGATGGGTCTACGGTTCAGTTCGATCACGTCCGGCCCACCAGCTCCCGCGAATTCGGCGACAGCCATGGTGGTGGGAAGGGTATCGGTGACCATGCGCATGGGTTCACCGTGCCACCGTGGGGCTGCAGCCGCCAAACATTTCTTACTCAGACTGGGCGTGAGCGGTGCACATCCTGCGGTGCGTTGACACGTTCTGCGGTGATTTGGGCCCGCTCCGCACCGACGGACGTGTCGCAGCACCGCCCCGTGCCCGAGTTCTAAACGGAAGCGCAACGCCTCGTAGGTTGGTGGTTGTTCAGATC
>JBQDZM010000041.1:0-23816 GCA_052108535.1 Galactobacter sp.
GGCTTGCCCATATCGCGCACGGTTGTACGCGTGGTAGCCCGTTGGCCCGTTTCAGACCCCCTGGGCAAAGTCCGGTACCGCAGAGGCGGGTCGCCGCGTCTCAAACCACTTGGCATAACGCAGCATGTTCAGATCGTCGAAACGCGCCCCGGCGATCTGGACTGCAACACTCCGCCCGTCCCTTGTGAACCCAGCGTTCACGTTGGCTGCGGGCTGTCCCGACATGTTGTAGGGGACAGTGAAAGCAATGTGGTCCATGGCCCTGTCCTCGAACCCCCAGGGCATGGGCCATTCTGCTGGGAACGCCGCCGTGGGTGCCACAGGCGAGAGCACTGCATCGAAACCCTCCGTTGCGGCAATGGTCTTTGCCCGCAGCCCCCCGATACCGTCGAAGCACCGCAACGCTTCCTTCCCAGACACATCCGCCCCCTTCATCACCCATTCCTGAATGAAGGGTAGCGCCGCGGCACGGGCTTCGGCCCCGAGCTCGGAATAAGTCCTCCAGAACCTAACCCTCCAGAAAGAATCCAGATCCACCAGGTCGGATGCCTGCACAAAAGAGGGAATCTCAATGATTTCCGCCCCGCCGCGGGCAAAGGTCTCCGCCGCATCACGCACCACAGAGATCACTTCTGGATCCACGTTCATCCCTGCCCCAGGATCCGTGTGCAGAGCCAGACGTTTCCCAGCGACATTCAGTTCGAGGTCCCGCCAGTCGATATTCTGACGCGCCACGGAGGTGTAGTCACGGGAGTCCGGACCCGTCACGTGAACCATCGCCTCCGCGACGTCGTAGATACTGCGAGCGATGGGACCCGCAGCACGCCCTAGATACGGGGTGTCGATGGGAACCTGCCCCTCCGACGGTTTCAGAGTCGCTAGACCCAACCAAGCTGCCGGCAACCGCACCGACCCTCCAATGTCGGAGCCCATGTGGACGGCCCCCCACCCCGCAGCAGCCGCAGCGCCTGCGCCACTGGACGAACCTCCCACCGTAAGGGATGGGTCCAAGGGGCTACGAGTGATGCCATGGAGGCTGGACACCCCAGATGAGAGCATCCCCCAGTCCGGCATGGTGGTGGACCCGACGATCACCGCACCGGCTTCTTTGAACCGCTCGACGATCGGAGAGTCCCGCTCCACGGTTTCAGCGACGGCACCGCGCGATCCGGAGTGGTACTCGATGCCCACTCGCCGCATATTCTCCTTGACGGTGACCGGTACTCCGTCTAGATCGGAGAGCTGTTCACCAGCTGCCCAACGGAGGGTGGCGGCCTCCGCCTCAGCCCTCGCGGATTCCTGCGTCAGATCCGCGAAGGCGTTGATGGTCCCGTTTCGGACGTTGATGTCCTCGAGGATCTCCTCGAGCGCCTCCGTGGGCGTCATGGTCCCAGTTTGGAAGGCACGAACCAGGTCGGCCGCTGACGCACCTAGCGCAGTGGTGATGTTGGTTGTTCCTGATGTAGTCATGAGGCCTCCCGAATACTCTCGATGGTCGGGGTCGCCGAAATCAGCGCCCGCGTGTAGTCGTCTTGTGGATTCTCATAGATGTCGCGGGTTGCTCCGTGCTCCACGAGTCGACCGTTGCGCATCACGGCGACCTCGTCGCAGAGGTAGCGGACCACACCAAGGTCGTGAGAGACGAAGACGAGGGTCAGCCCGTATTCGTCGACCAGATCCGCCAACAGATTGAGCACCTGTGCGCGGACGGAAACGTCGAGCGCTGATACGGGTTCGTCCGCAACCAGGATGCGGGGCCGGCAGGAGAGGGCACGTGCGATGGAGACCCTCTGCCTTTGACCACCGGAAAACTCGTGTGGGAAACGACCCTTGCTGGAGATCGGTAAACCGACCTGGTCTAGAAGTTCCTCTACCCGTGCCGTGCGTTGAGACCTTGAGAGTCCTCCTCCGCGGACATTGCTGCCGTTGAGTAGAGGCTCGGCGATGATGTCCTCGACCCGCATTCGTGGATCCAGCGAGGCCATGGGGTCCTGAAAGACCACTTGAAGGTTGCGTCGCAGCTCCGTGAGAGCAGCTTTGCTTGGTTTGGCGAGATCATTACCGGCCACTTCTACACGCCCCGAGTCCGGCCGGTCCAGCCCCGACAGGATCCGAAGCATAGTCGATTTTCCCGACCCGGATTCGCCGACAATGCCGAAGCGACAGCCCTCCTGAATCTCGTAGCTCACACCCTGCAAGGCCGTGACCGTGCGTCCGCGGGAGAACCGACCGGTGGCCCCGTAGACGCGGGTGAGTTCGCTGACCTTGATCAGCGGTTCCGGTTTGGCTGCTTTATTCCCGACGCAGCCGCTCCGAACCCCTGCGGCGGCGCCCAAGCGATCCACAAACCGTCCCGGGGTATAGCCCTCAGCGGAGGCAACCGTGAAAAGCCGTCCTGCCGTGTCCGTGGAACCAAGATCAGAGGCTGCGAGCAGCCCCTTTGTGTAGGGATGTTGCGGTCGGTCGAAGACATCCTTCGTTGCCCCTTCCTCCACGATTTCGCCCTGGTTCATCACCAGAATCCGATCACAGACATCCCCTACCACGGCCAAATCATGGGTGATGAACAACAGCCCGGTATCTCGTTCTCTGACAGTGCGCTGGACCAGATCCAGCACCTGCCGCTGAACTGTGACGTCAAGGGCAGTGGTCGGTTCGTCCGCCACCAGTAGCGGTGGGTCATTAGCCAGGGCGATAGCCAACACCACCCGCTGACGCTGGCCGCCAGAGAGCTGATGAGGGTAGGCGCGGTAAATCTGGTCCGGATCCGGCAGCCCCACGTCGGTGATCAGGTCTAGTGCACGCTTTCTCGCCGCCACCTGGGTGGGGACTGTCCGGTGGATCATAACGGCTTCTGCGATCTGCGCGCCGACTCGCATCAAAGGATTCAGTGCTGTCATGGGTTCCTGGAAGACCATCGACATCTCCAATCCGCGCATCCTCGCAGATTCTCTCTCCGACAGACCCACTACGTTGCGCGGTTCGTCGCCGATGCGGATGGTCCCGTTTGCTTGAAGAGACTCCGGGAGGAGGCCCATGACGCTCAAGGAGGTGACGGACTTACCGGATCCTGATTCACCGATCAGACCCACACGTTCCCCGCGCCGGATACTGAACCCGATGTTGTTGACCAAGGTCCGTCCTCGCGTTCGGACCGTCAGGTCCTGCACCTGAAGCGCGCTGCCATTTGTTCTGTTCGCACTCATGAGCGTCCCTTCATCTTCGGGTCGAAATGATCACGTAGACCGTCGCCTAGCAGGTTGAACCCGAGCACCACCACGGCAATTGCCAGCCCAGGAAATATGGCCAGGTAAGCCTCTGACCCCAGGAATTGTTGCGATTCCTGCAGCATTCGGCCCCAAGACGGCGTGGGCGGCATGGTTCCCAATCCAAGGAAAGACAGACCGGCTTCCGCAAGCACCGCGATCGCGAAGTTCACGGAGGCCTGCACCACGAGCATCCCGGAAATGTTGGGGAGTACATGCTTCAACGCAGTCGAGAACTCACTGCGATTGGCGCCCCGGGAGGCCTGGATGTAATCCTGCCCCATGATCTGCATAGTCCCGGACCGGGCCACTCTGGCAAAGGCAGGCGCCGCGCCGATCCCCAATGCGATCATGGCGGTCCATGTGCTGGCGCCGAAGGCTGCCCCGAAGATGATGGCCAACAACAGCCCCGGGAAAGCGAGAACAATATCGCTCGCCCCCATGACCAGAGTCCCCGGAAGACCTGGCCGCATCCCTGCCAAGATACCGAATGGAACACCCAAGATCACGGCGATCGCCACGGAGACGATCCCCACCAGGAGTGTGATCCTGGCGCCGATCATGATCTGGGAGAGAACGTCTCGGCCGAACCGATCTGTACCGAAAAGGTGAGTGACGCTCGGATGCTGCAATCGGTCTTCGGCAGAAGCGCCGTAGGCGTCACCGGGGGTCCAGACGAAGGAGACCAGGGCCAACAGCACGACTATGCCCACGAGAGCCGCACCGATGACGAGCTGCGCCGGGAAGCGAGTCCGCCCCTGCTGCCTGAACTTGCGTAGCCGGGTGTTCATCGGGCCCGTATTGGTACTGATAGATGTCATGAAGTCCTCCTCATCCGGGGATCCAGCAGCGTGTACGCCAGGTCGATCAAGAGATTGATGACGATCACGACGAGCACCAGTAAAGTGACCACGGCCTGTACGGCGAGTAGGTCTCGATTACCTACCGAGTCGATGAGATAGCTACCCAACCCAGGGATCGCGAAGACCCGCTCGATCACCACTGCTCCGACCATCAGCGTCGCCAATTGCACGCCGACCACCGTCAGCACCGGAATTCCTGCATTGCGCAGCCCGTGTCGCACTAATGCCCCGGTGGCAGTCAGTCCCTTGGAACGTCCCGTACGAATGAAGTCCTCGCGCATGATCTCCAGGACCGCAGAGCGGACGTATCTGGTCAACACCGAGGCCTGGACCGTCGCCAGGGCAATGACTGGAAGGGTGATGTGTCTGACGAAATCAGCTCCTGCGGACAGCGGCGCCCACCCGCCGGATGGGAACCAACCAAGGGAGATGGAGAAGAACGCGATCAGGAGAACTCCCACCAGGAAATTAGGAATGGCCACCCCGATCTGCGAGATACCGGAAATCACCACCCCGCCGGCGTTCTTCTGCCATACCGCCGCCAGCGTACCCAGTGGCAAAGCGATGATGAGGGCCACCATCATGGCCAGGAGGCACAGGATGAGCGTGACCTGCAATCGATCCACAACCGTGGCTGTGATGTCCTGTGCCGTGACGTAGGACAGTCCGAAGTCACCCGTAACGACGCCGCCGAGCCAATGCAAGTACTGCAGTACCAAAGGTCCACCCGCATCATGAGTGTCCCTCCAGCGCTCCAATGCCTCTGGGGTAGCGTCGGTTCCAAGGGCCACCACGGCGGGATCACCCGGAACCACTCGCAGGAGGATGAACACCAGGGCCGTAGACACCAACACCGTGACAACAAACTTGGTCGCCGCCCCCGCCAACCGCGCTAACATTCACGGCTCCGCTTCGTTTTCTCAACCATGTAAGACATGTTTATTTTCAGCCCTTCTCGTCCCAGAAGATGTTCGTAATGTCGAACGACTCGGAGACCGCGTTCATGTTGATCCCGTTAATACCCTTGGCCGCAATGGTGATATTAGGCATCAAGAACAGGGGAACAGCCGCGGCGTCTTCCGTGACTGTTCGCACAACGTTCTGCATGCCCGTGGCATAGGCCTCAGGTGACGCGGCATCGGCATCCTTAACCTGTTGTGCCGTCCTGGAGTTGTCATACCGGGTGTAGTAGTCGGGGTTGTTGAATGTGATGAGAAAATCGTGAGCTTCCGGAGTCAGGATGACGCTGGCTTGGTAGTCGGCCTTCGAGAAAACCGTGTCCAACCAAACCGCAGGGAATTCCGCAGAGGTGATTTTCATGTCGATACCAACTTCTTTCAGCTGAGATTGGACTACTTCTGCGACAGAGGTCGCATACGGCCTCGTCGGCACCTTCATCTCGAAGCTCAGATTGTCGTACCCGGCTTCGTCCAGCAGTTCTTTTGCCTTGGCCGGGTCGTGGGGGTAGAACCCAGTCAGGTCCTCGTAGTACGGCTCAGTCGGAGGCACGAACGCGCCGATGGGCTGTCCGTAGCCGCCCCAAGCCGTATCCACGATTTCCTGACGATCCACTGCGTAGTTGATAGCTTGACGAACCTTGGGTTCGTCGAAGGGCGGCTCTTCGTTGTTTAGTGGGAGGAGCACTTCGCCAGTTGAGGTGCCTTGCACAACGTTGAATCCCGGGTCTTGTTCAAACCGCGGTATGAGGTCAGGGGCCTGCATATTAATGAGGACGTCGACATCTCCAGAGCGGAGGGCGTTGGTACTGGCGACGGCATCAGCGAAATAGCGGAAGGTCGCTGTCTTGATCTGAGGCTTCTCACCCCAGTAGTCGTCACGCAGCCGCATGGTCACGCGATCTCCCGGAATGCGTTTGGTGACTTCATAGGGGCCCGTCCCGACAGTCGTGTTCGCGAGATCGTCGGCACCGTCCCCATCGAACATCTGCCCCACCGTCCCGGTCATATCCAACAACCACTGATTGGATGCTCGCTTCAAGACGACTCTTACGTGGTGATCATCAATCACTTCCACGTGGTCTAGGGGATCCATCCGGCCGCCGTCTGTGGTCCAGTTGTCCTTGATTCTCTCCAAGGAGAACTTCACGTCCTCAGCCGTGAACTCCCCTCCGTTGGAGAAAGTGACGTCTTTTTTGAGGATGAAGTCGTAAACCTTGCCACCCATAGAGGTTTCCCAACTCTCAGCAAGTTGAGGCACCACCTTGCCGTCTTGGTCGGAGGTGACCAGTCCTTGGTAGACGTTGTTCATCAGAACTTGGGGAATGGCAGAACCGCTAGTCGTAGTGAAGTCCAAGTTGGCTGGCTCTCCGGTCACACCCAAGACCAGCCTGTCGTGGTCACCAGTGGCAGCCCCTCCACGTAGGGCTCCTTCCCCGGCCCCCGCGTTACATCCGGTCACAGCCATGATCATGCAAGCAGCAACTGCCGCGACCATGGTGCGTCGTAGTCGGTGAATCACAGACCCTCCTCTTCAATGCGTCCGCTTATTGGTGGTCCCAGCACGCGTTCTAGCCGGCCTTTCGCTTATCGTCTCCGCGATCAATCCCCGACCCGAGCCCCGCGTTTGCCTAGTGATAACTACGGATTCCAGACGGCGGGCGAACCCCCACAGCGTCTACTGGTCCGACCAGTAGTGAAGACGCTAGTATCGTCTCAATCGCCCTGACAAGCGCTGAAACCAAGTCGTGGCCGATCGTTTACATCAGCGAAATCACCAGACCGAAGAGTGGGGACCATGGCGTTCATTCCGATTCCTGCCCACCGCGTGAACGCGTACGAGGCCATCGTTGACCAGATCGAACACGCTATTGCCCAACAGGATCTGAAGGCTGGCGATCGCCTCCCCGGAGAACGGCAACTCATGGGCGATTTCGGGGTCAGTCGAGCCACGGTCCGCGAAGCTCTACGCGTCCTCAAGGCTCACGGACTAGTGGAATCCCGTCCTGGCGACCCGCGTGGCCCCGTCATTACGTCCTATTCCCCGCAGCTACTGCAGGAGTCCCTTTCACGCCTCGCCCTGTCACCCAATACAGGCCGAGCCGAGATTCTTCAGTTCAGGCTGCTTCTGGCAGGCCATGCGGCACAACTAGCTGCGGTAGCCCACACCGACAAGGACTTGAAAGGCATCGGCAACGCAGTCAGCGGCTTGGAAACCACGGATGCAGCGGATGCAGATGCGGTTGCGTCAGCCATCACCGAGTTCCATGCAGCGGTGAACCATGCTGCACACAATCAGTTCATCGAGGCCTGCGGGAATGCTATCGCGGATGTTCTTCGTACTCTGGTGGCGTCACGTCTGGCGACAGACGGTGATTCCGCCGCGCTGCTATCCACCAGCGTTCAGGATTCTCAAGCGCTCCTAGCCGCCATCGCGGCAGGAAATCCCAGCCAGGCGTATGCACGCGCCACCCAGAACATCTACCGCTACTACGAAGCTGATCTCACCCATGATGAACGTCAGGGGTTAGCAGTGCTGAGAGACCAGCACTGACCTCTCCAAAGATCTCTGCGCTCCTGCTCACTGCAGCCGGTACAGCTTACCCCCGGCGCCCACTACTCCCCCAACTGCCCCGAGAGCCGGTCCCGGAACGCCGCACTGGCCTTGTTCAGCCCCACGATCTCCACACTCTTGCCGTGCTGCCGATACTTCTCCGTGACCGCGTCCAGCGCCGCCACCGTCGACGCGTCCCAGACGTGAGAGTTGGACAGGTCGATCACCACATTGCCCGGATCCCCGGCGTAGTCGAAGCGCGTGTACAGATCGTTCGAGGACGCGAAGAACAGCTCACCATCCACCACGTACCGCACCGTCTCAGCGTCACCGGGCATGCCAATGCCCGACGCCTCGTGGCCGCTTCCAGCGGCACCGGACCCCGCGTCGTCGGGCATAGTGGGCGCCTGCGGCGCCTGCTGCACCGGAACCTTCCGCACAGAGACCAAGTGCGCCACGCGGCGGGCAAAGAGCACGCACGCCGTCACGACGCCGACCACCACGCCGATGGCCAGGTTGTGCGTGGCCACGGTCGGAATCACGGTGGCGAGCATGACCACGGTCTCCGACACCGGCATACGGCGCAGCGTGGAGGGGCGGATGGAATGCCAGTCGAAGGTCGCCACGGACACGAAGATCATGATCGCCACGAGAACAGCCATGGGCACCTTCGCCACGATGTCACCCAGGAGCACGCACAGCACCAAAAGGAAGACACCGGAGAGGAACGTGGACACCCGTGAGCGGCCGCCCGAGGCCTTCACGTTGATCATGGTCTGCCCGATCATGGCGCAGCCACCCATGCCGCCGAACGCCCCGGTGACCAGGTTGGCGATGCCCTGGCCCACGCCCTCTCGGGTCTTGGAGGAGTGCGTGTCGGTGATGTCATCGACCAGCTTGGCGGTCATGAGCGACTCCAATAGACCCACCACGGCCATGGCCAGCGCGAAGGGCGCGCAGATGCGCAGGGTCTCCCACGTCCAGGGCACGTCGGGGAGGAACAGCATGGGCAGCTGGTCCGGGAGCGCGCCCTTGTCTCCCACAGTGGGCACGCTGATGTGGGCAAAGACCGCCAGGCAGGTCACCACGATGATCGCCACCAGCGGTGCAGGCACGGCCTGCGTCAGCTTGGGAAGGCCAAAGACAATGATCAGCCCCAACGCGCACAGGGGGTAAACCATCCATGGAACCCCAATGAGTTCGGGGACCTGGGAGGAGAAGATCAGGATGGCCAGTGCGTTCACGAAACCGACCATGACCTGCCGCGGGATGAAGCGCATCAGCTTGGCCACACCCAGGGCAGAAAGTACGATCTGCAGGATTCCCGCCATCAGCACGGTCACCACCAGGTAGTCCAACCCGTGCTGCTTCATCACGGGCGCCACGACCAGCGCCACGGCACCCGTGGCCGCGGAAATCATGGCCGGGCGGCCGCCCGCGAAGGAGATGGTGATGGCCATGATCACGGCAGAGAACAGGCCAATCCGTGGGTCAACCCCGGCAATCACGGAGAACGCGATGGCCTCCGGGATCAACGCCAGGCCCACCACCAGACCCGCCAGGACCTCGGTCTTGAGCAGGCGCGGCGAGCGCAGAACGGTGGCGACCTTGCCGCGCTGGACAGGAGTGAGCGCGGGGGCGCCTGGGGCAGCGGTATTCGTGGGCATCGAGATGGAACCCTATCGCCTCCGATGCCCAAAGTCGGCCTTGATGCCGGGGGTGCGGGCTTTCCCAGGGCCGGGGTTTGATGCCCGGGTCGCGGTTTGATGCCTCAATGGGACTTTGATGCCTCAACGCAACGGGTACCGGGACGATTCCAGGCATCAAAGCCGAGTCGGGGCATCAAAGCGGTGACCGCCCTGCGCTGTTCTGGTCCTGCTTCCCGTCTTGCTGCCTGCCCCTACCCCTGCCCTGAGCTGTTCTGGCCCCGCCCCTGCACTGTTCCGGTCCTGCTTCCTACCCCAGTCCCATTCCCTGGTCCCCCTGCCCCGGTCCCGGTGCTTGTCCTGCACCCTGCACTGTCCTGACCCCGTTCCCTGGCTCGGCCCCACTCCCCCCTCTCACTCCCTGCCCCTACCCCTCGCACTCCCACTCACGGGCACGGGCACGGGCACGTTTACGTGGGTTCAAGTGGCGCGTGGGGGCCTCCCGCAATCATCACGGCGACCTTCCTCAGCTCCTTGAGCTCGGCGAGCGCGGCCGGGTTTCCACGCAGGTTCAGCAGGGGTGTGTACTCGTGCACCAGACCTGCCGAGATGGCCTCTGCTCCATCCTCGACCTGCACCCAGGAGACCTCCACATGGCTGCGTAACCACTGCGTGATGGAGAGGATGTCCTCGGTCTCGAAGCTGAAGTCCAGGTGGTTGGCGCTGCCCACCAGGGATCCCACCAGGGGCCGATACCCGAGCACCACGCCGATGCTGCGGAAGAACGTGCCGTGCCCGCGTCCTTCGAGTTCGTCGTGGATCATGCGCCGCTTCAGGCTGCGGCCCGTTGCGGAGCCGATGTAGAGCAGGTCGGTTCCACGATCATGCGCGTGGGCTCGGAAGGGTTCCGGTAGCGCATCCGCATCGAGAACGCGCACCGCGTACACCCCGTGACCGTCCGGCACGGCGTCGAGCAGGTCCACGACCGGGCGGAAACGCTCCGGTTGCAGCAGCTCGGCCGCCAGGTCCCTGTTTACCGCCGAATCGACGCCCGTCATGCGGTCCATGGTGTGCGCTCCCTCCGTGAAGACACGCCCAAGTGGCGAGGTGCTTGGAAGCCTACGGGATGCGGCGCTCCCGGTGGGGGCGGCCCGTGTTCTAGTTTGGAGGCACCCAGCCGAAATTGTGTAACCGTTCGTGCACTTGCCGCTATGTGCACGAACGGTTACATTGATAGATGTGCACGAACATACACATCCCGTTGAGCTGTTCAGCCCAGCCGACCTAGGCGAGACCTTACGACAGCTGCGCCGCAACGCGGGATTGACGCAGGCTCAGGTCGCCGAACGTGCCGGAGTGTCGCGACGCTGGCTCATCAATGCCGAGTCAGGGCGCTTCAGCGCGGAAATCGGGATGTACATGCAGGTTCTGGATACCTTGGGAGCCGCGTTGTATGTAGGTCCGCGGAGAGAGGACACATGATGGAGCTTGTGGCTCACCTGGACGGAGAACCCGTCGGAGCCTTCACCTTCGGGAATGGACAAGTCGGCTTCGACTACTCCTCGACGCCAGCCGCACAAGACTTGACGCCGGTTTCCTTGTCGATGCCCCGTCGACGTAATCACCATGGCAACCGCCCGGCCTCGGCCTTCCTGAAGGGACTGCTCCCTGATAATCCGACTGCGCTAGAGAACATGGCACGTGCCGCACACACGTCCCCAGGGTCTCTATCCGGATTGCTCGGCGTATATGGGCGTGATGTGGCAGGGGCCCTGCAGCTACTCCCCCCGGGGGAGGCCAGCGACGACTCCGCATCAGAGAACCCGGACGACGCTGACCTGCTCAGCGACAAGGAGTTCGAGGCCCTCGTCGATTCCGCTTCCGCGTCGTATCGCGGTCCCGTTGCCGTCACCGGTGATGCACTGCGCTTTTCCGTGGCTGGAGCGCAGCCCAAGCTGGCGTTGACCATGAATTCGGCGAGCCAGTGGATCCGGCCCAGCAGGGCCATCGCCACAACCCACATCATCAAACCCGTGTCCAACAACGACGCTGAATCCAACAGTAGCGCTGTAACGGATGTGGAGACCATGGAGACAATCACCATGGCCGCGGCCGAGCAGTTGGGGCTGCCCGTCCCCCGCATCCGAACCTGGGTATCTCCGACAACCGGGCGGAGCGCACTCGTGATCCCCCGGTATGATCGGGAGCTTTCCGGCGGCCGGGTACGACGCCGCCACCAGGAAGATCTCTGCCAGGCAATGGCGGTGCCCCCTGAGAAGAAATATCAGCATCGTGACCAGGGTCCTGGCGTCGGTCAGATCGCTCGACTCTTCGCGAACCAAGCACCACGTCAACGCCTGGACCTCGGCCGTGCGTTCTTCCGGTCGTTGGCCTTCAATCTGGGTGTGCTTGGCACCGACGCCCACGCCAAGAACTATTCGATACTTCTACAAGACCGCAGCGTCGAATTGGCCCCGCTCTACGATTCGATTTCCGCCGCCGCACACGTGGCACAGGTCGAGAACACTGGTTCCCTGTCCTTCCCGATGTCCATTGCTGGTGAGTACAAGTTCGATTCCATCTCGCCGCAGGGGCTGGTCAAGGAAGGCCTGCGGCTGGGGCTACCCCGGTCCGAGGCAGAAAACATACTCAACGACCTTTTCCCCCGTCTTCCCAATGCCATGTTCTCAGCCGCCGAGGCACTTGGCCGCCCAGACCTGGCAGAGAGGATCCGGGACGGACTCGGAGCCTTGTCCTTGTCCAGGCACTTCACCTCCGATTTCTAGGACGCGCACCTCCGCCGAGGCCATCCGGCACCACAGGGCCGCCTTTCCACGCACGGGCCGGGCAACTGCTCCTTCTCCGCATCAGTGAGCACCACAGGGCCGCCTTTCCACGCACGGGCCGTGCTCTGCCATGCGCAAACCCGGCCTCCACGTGGGTCGGCGGCCCGGTCGGCCTCGATGCAGAGGGCCACGAGCGCGGATCCCGGGAAGAGCGTTCACTCGCCCTGTTCTCACCCCTACGGATGAAATTCCGCACCGCAAATACGGGTTTCTCCACGGCTGGCCCTAGCTTTGAGCCATGAGCATCACCTCAGACATGGCTAACACCCCGACCAGGCAGTCGAGTCCCAGCTCGCGTCCGGAACGCAGGCGCCAGATCCTCCTCGTCGCGGTCGGGGTCGTCTCCGTCATTCTCGTCGGATTCCAGTTGAGGTCCTTCTCCCACGGAGACGCGCCAGCACTGGCGCTGCTGCTCTGTGCACTTCCCGCACACGTCGCTGTGTGGCTGACCCCGAAGTTCCCCAGAATCGCACTCGTGGTGATGGGGGTGGCGACGCTGATCAGCCTCACCGGTATCTGTTCCTGGGCGACCACGTTCATCATGTGCCTGGGCCAGCTGTGTCTAGTGGCCTTTTTGCTCTTCTCGCTGCACTCGCCCCAAACGCAGCGCCCAACCGCCACGCACACCGCCGCACGCTGGTGGGTCGTCACTCTGGTGGTCTATGCGGTGGTTTTGGCGGTAGCGGACGGCGCCATCGACTTCACCGCCGGTTGGGACGAAGGCACTGGGATGAGTTCGGCAGAGCGGCTCTTCCTGATCTGGGCGAAGATGGTCCCCTACTTCTTGTCCTATAACCTCATGTTCCTGGCCATCTCAACTGGCCTCGGCGTGTTCTGCTCTCTCTGGGGCATCCCCAACAGCACCTGGGCGGACAGGTTTGAACGCATTCGCCACCCCAAGCATGGCGTCATGCTGATTGCAGCCTCTGCGGTGTCGGTCTGCTTTGTCCTAAACAACATGGCGGACAACGGGATTGATTTGGAGTGGGTGGCGGTCCTGGTTCTGGCCGCCGCGCTTCCCGTCTCCATCCGCTTTCCCCGACTCGCTGCCATCGTCCTTGCGGTGGGCTCGGTGCTCACGATGGTTGCGAACTACTTAGCGCCGTATGACGGTGTTCGCACCCAGGTTCTCTATCTGTCGCTGGCTGCGATCGTGATCGTGGTGAGACAGCCACCCGGCCGGCTGGCCCCCATTCTGGTTGGCGTCTTCTTAGCGGTCTTCGGCGCGCTTGCCCTGACTCCATACTTCGCGGATTCGCCCTACGTGATGGACCCGGAGCCCGGAAGCTCACTGCCCGTCCTCTTATCTGAGTCCCGCCGAGTGACCTGGCCACCAGTCTTCGTCTTGCTGCTTTTCCTCAGTGCCGTCCCCATCCTGATTGCGCTGCTGTTGCGTTATGTCGATGCCTACCTCCGCGCCAGGGCCGTCAGCGCCAAGGCCGCAAACCAGCTCAAACAGGAGGAGCTCCAGCGCAAGCTCTCGGAGCAACGGTCCGAGATCTCCGGCGACGTGCATGACGTCTTGGCTCATTCCCTCACCGTGATCCTGGCGCAGAGCCAAGCTGCAGCCCTGCTCCACGGCGAGGCGAGAACGCGGGCGCTCGAGACGGTGACGCAGGTGGCCAGATCCTCGTTGTCTGATGTTCGCTCACTCATCGAGCGCCTCGACGAACCTGAGAATCCAAGCCAACCCGCACCGAACCTGGACGACATCCCTACCCTCCTCTCGACGTTCACCACGGCGGGCCTGCCCGTCACCCTGGAGGAGTTCGGCGAGCACGTCACCGTGGAGTCCAGCACCGGCCTAGCCGCGTACCGGATTGTTCAGGAGTCCCTGACGAACGCGCTGAAGCACGGTGGCGCGGGGCAACCCTGTCGGGTGGTGCTGGATTGGCCGGGATCCGAGCCCGCACTCTGCCTCAGCGTGTCCTCCGCCTTGGACGCAGACGCACCTCACCCCGGTGGGGGTACAGGCCACGGGATTGAGGGCATGCGGATCCGCGCGGCCGTGGCCGGCGGCTGGATGACGGTAGGGCCCGACGGCGACTCGTGGCGGGTTTTCGTCTCCCTCCCCACCCAGCCGACACCCGCAAGCGCCGAAGGCGCATCCTCCCGCACCGTCACCTCAGGTGACGCCGGAACCACGGCCGGCAACGCCGTCGGGCATCAGAACGGGGCGGCCTCATGAGTCCGTCGGTGATGATCGTGGACGATCAGCCTCTCTTCTCCCAAGGGGTGGCCATGATCCTGGAGATCCAGGAAGGCTTCCGTGTGGTGGGTACGCCCACCAGCGGCGTTGACGGGCTACAGGCCATCGCCGAGAACCGCCCCGACGTGGTGCTGCTGGACCTCCGGATGGCGGGTATGGCCGGGCTCGATGTGCTCGCACAGTTGCGCCGTGATGGGGACCAGACGCCCGTGGTGGTGCTGACCACGCTGCGGCAGGAGCACGCGGTGTATGAGTCGCTGCGGCTGGGGGCGGCTGCATTCCTCACCAAGGACGTGCAGCCGGACCTCCTGGTGACGACGCTGCAGCGCGTCGTGGAAGGTGACAGGGCGGTAGGTGCGCCGGAGCTGCGGAAGCTGATGTCCAAGCACGGTTCAGGGCGCGCCGCCCCCGTGACCGTGCTGCCTGAACTCACCGAACGCGAACGCACCGTCTTCCTGCTCTGCGCCCGGGGATTGGACAACCGTGAGATCGCCGAGCACGAATGCGTGAGCGTCCCGACGGTGAAGACCCAGGTCTCCGCGATCCTGCGCAAGCTGGGACTCACCAGCCGGGTGCAGATCGCCATCTATGCCTACGAGCACCGGATCGTGGAACCGCGCGCTTAAGCCTCCCTGCGGGCCGCCTTTCCACACCCAGGCCGCGCTCTACCATGCGCAAACCCGGCCTCCACGTGGATCGGCGACGCGGAGCGCCCAGCACCGCGTCGCAGCCGATCCAGCAGCCTTTCAGAGCGACTATCGAACCCGGTGAGCGGAATCCTGCACCATCGCTGGGCAATGATCGGCACCCTCGGGACGTAGTTCGTAGTGCCAGATCTCATTGGCGTACATGCGGCACAGCCCGAACTCTGCGGAATGGTGGTGCATCCACTGGGCCGTCTCGGCGGGGCCGATATCGACCGCGTCGCCGTCGACATGTTCGGAAGTCGCGGGTGAGGCAACCCAGCGCAGAACCTCCTGCTCTGATCCGTAACGCGTCACGGCCTGATCGAACAACTCTTGTTGCGTCTGCCGTGAGCGCCACCCCGAAGTCAGCCAGAAATCCTTCACCCCTGCGGCCTGCGCGCCTAATGCCGCTTGGCGCACGGCGGTCCGCAAACCCGGTTCGAGGCGTGTCACCTCGGGATCGCGGGAGAAGGGATCGATGCGGGGAAGCCCAGTGGAGGTCGCGGAACCGGACGGCAAGCCGGCGTCACCGGCGTTGGCGACCGGACCGACGTCGGGCACCGAACCGAGCGCGTCGTCATCAAGGACAGCCGTCTCCCGGGCGGGCGCCCCGAAAGCGGCGTTGATCAACGCCGCGCTGCCACCCGGAATAGCCCAGAGCACGGCGAGCGCCACGATGGCGAAGACCAGCACGGCGGCAGCTGCTGTCCTGATGCGGCGAGCAAGCACCGGCGTGCGATGGGTCCGAGAGCGCGGCATGGGGGCCTTTCAGAAGAACACGAGTTTCGCGTTCCACCCTGCGGCGGTAACCCCTTCCCAGCAGCACCGAACGCGCGCATTTCATCCTGAAGACGGAGATCGGCGTGCATGGTCCCGGTTGAAGGTGCTGACCAGGGCCGCCTTTCCACACACAGGCCGGGCTACTGCTCCGGCTGCGCATAAGTGAGCGCGTCAGGGCCGCCTTTCCACGCCCAGGCCGGGCTCTACCATGCGGAAACCCGGCCTGTACGTGGATCGGCGACGCGGAGCGCCAACGCACCTGCGACGGGGACCCGAGCACCACGCGCCAAAGGGGGCAGCCCCTGCGGAGCGCCCACGCAGCCGCGAGGGGCAGCAGAGGGGTCCAGCGCCACCCTCACCAGTTCTTCGTGGCGCCCTCCACGTTGCGCGGCAGCCGCTTCCACGCCGGCGTGTACAGGTAAACGGCTCCGCCAGAGGACTTCTGCCAGGCGCGCTCGAAGTTGGCTCGCGTGTACACGCGCCGCACGTCCTGGTTGGTGATGCCGTTGGGGTCGTTGAGGATCGGGTCCCCGTCCGTGGTGAAGCCGACCAGCACCATGAGGTGGCCGGCGCTCTCCCACCCGGCCTCAGGCATCTCCGAAAGCGACCACCCCAACGACGTGATCACCGGGATCCCGGCCTTGATGAAACGTTCCGCCTCCGCCAGCGAGCGTAGCCGCGTGATCTGGGTGTTCAGCCCGAATCGGTGGGCGTAGGCGGCGTTGAACGGCCAGTTTCCGGAACCCTTATACGTGTAGTCCCACGCGTGCAGCGCGGCGTACGGGACGTGTGGGTCCTGCTGAATCTGGTCCAGGCCCTCCACCTTGGCCAATGCGCGCCGGGGGACGCGGTGGCCCCAGTAGTCCTGCACCATGGCGGACGAGGTCGGTGAGCACCAGACCTCACCCCCACCGCCAAAGTCAGGGAACTCTCCGGCGTGCACGTTCTGTGAGTACGCGGGCACCTTCAATTCGGTGTGTTTGCCCAAGGTGAACCGGCTGGTCCCCTGCCCGTCGGTGAGGAGTTCGTTGGTCATGATGGTCACCGAATCCACTCGTGCCGAAGCGTGGGAGCCGGCTGGCCGCATGAGCCGCACTCTGCCCTGGAACGCGAGGGGTTCGCTCCCCGGAATCGCGACAAAAGTATCCGCGAGGACGCGTCCGGACGCGTCGTCCTGCCCACCTACCGAGGCGCGATGGATGTCGCCCGCAGCAAAGTCCATTCCGGAGGTCCACCGCCCCATGACGTACCACTTGCTCCACTCGCCGGAGGGCAGTTGGCCGCGGAAGGCCGGTTCCACCCACGTCCCGGTGGGGGTGTCCACGTTCCAGGACACGATGGCCTCATTGATCGCATACCCAGGCTGCACGACCTCTGAGGTCCAGGTGCCGTACTCGTACGTTCGCTCGGCTGCGTCACCGAAGGGGTCCTTGTACTTCACCGTGGGCAGGTGACCCACCCGAGGTAGGCGCAGGCCGGTCCCGGTCGCCGGGAGCAGGTTCTCCGCGGTGCCCCGAGCGAAGTCGTGGTGGGCGTGCCACCGAGTCGACGTGATCTGACGATCCGCCGCCTCATCCACCCCACTCACACCCCGAACCAGTTCAGCGCGACCCCAATCAGCGACACGGTCACCAGGAAGGAGAGGCCGGCCACCACCACGTGCAGCCACTTGTTCATCTTCAACACGGCCACGAACTCGCGCAGAAACGCACTTGGCACAAAGTACCGGGCGGTCTTGGCGCCGATCGCCTGCGCGTCCACCCCCACCTTCCGCGAGATCAGCGCCGCCCACCGCGCGTGGTAACCATTGGTCACCACCAGCAGGGGCCGCTGGGCGGCCTGCCCACAATGCCCGACGGCCGGTCTCCGCCCCGCGCCGTCATGCTGGGACCCGCCGGGCCGGGACTCCGCGGGCTGGAAGGCGTGGTGAGCCGCGGAGGCCGACGCGTCGTCGGGCATGGCAAGAGTCTGCGCGGCCGCGAACCGGGCGGACACCGCCTCGGTGGCCACCTCCCGGGAGAAGCGGAGGTTCTGTTCGGTGGTGCGGGAGCGGGTCTCCGCGACCACCTCGTTGGGGTCCACCCCGTGCTCCACGAGGTACTCGGCCATGGCCTCGCCCTCCGGGCGGGGCTCGTTGGGGCCCTGTCCACCTGACGGAATCATGAGGCTGCGGCCGGGCTCGCGGTGGTCCCGGAACGCGGCGATGCCGAGGTCAAGGCGCGCGGCCAACAGCGGCGGTACCTTGCCCTTGATGAGGCCGGAGCCCAACACCACCACGGCGTCCGGGCCGTCCAGGACCGGGCGGCGGGCGTAGAGCTTCGAATACGTCCAGAACACCGGGAAGCTCACGCCCACCTGCGCGCTGACCATGAACAGGAAGAACGCGATCGCGGGACCGACGACCCCTCCGAAAATCACCAGGAGCACCGCCACCACCGGCAACACGATCAAGCCAATGCCAAGCAACCCGGAGAGCGAATTGCCCAGGCTGCGGCCCTCACGCCTGAACATTCTCAGCCCGTTGGCCACCAGGATCCCGGCCACGAAGACCACCGTCAACGGCGCCAGGAACAACACCGCCAGACCCGCGTAGCCCACGAAATCGTCGATGAAGTAGGTGCAGAACTCCATCACGGCTGCGAACACGAACCAGATGCTGAACAGGAACGCCACGGCCATGAGTTGTCGCCGCGCGTCGCGAGCAGCCAACCACCGGTAGAGGGCACAACAAAGAGCGGCCAGGATCAGGGAGAGCATGCACCCTATGCTTCCATGTCCGGGCCAGAAGCACCTGCGACTGGGGTCTGATCCGGGGTCCCACCCAGGGCGCATTCGTGATGTCTCTGTCAGGCGCACCCGGCACCGTGTGACACTCGCTTCATGCAAAGAAACAAACACTGATCTTCTATAACCTGGAAGGCGTGATTCCTCCCGTTCCGGACCCCGCCCAACCCACGCAGCGCGGCACCACCGCGGGTGTCTATGTGGCGGTCATCGTCGCCCTCATCACCATCGCCGCCGTGGTCATGAGTGTCTTGGCGGATCGCGGAATTCTGACCATTCCCGGCACCACGGCAGCCAAGGCCGCTGGCGCCTCCTCCGCCACCCCCTCCACCAGCTCCACCACCGGCCCGGAGTCGGGCTCCTCGGCGGCACCCGCCACGGAAACCGGTGCCTCGGAGAAGTCCGCCAAACGGGCCTCGCACGCCTCGGCGGCGGCTTCCGCTCCCGCTACGCAGAAGCCGTCCCCGTCTCCGACGCCTGAGCCCGTCACGGGGCATGACGTGGCCTGGATCGGTGATTCCGTGTCCGCCAGCGCCACCGGAAACGTCCTGAAGCAGCGCCTCCCAGGCGTGGTGGTCAACGCTCAAGTGGGGCGCAGCTCCAGGGTGCTCGCCAGTGAGATCCAGGCACTGAAGGCCAGGGGCCAGCTCGGAAATGTGGTGGTGGTGGAACTCGGAGCCAATGGCGTCGCACTGGAGTCCGATATCGACGCGGCCATGACCGCCCTCGGCCCACACCGCCAGCTCATTCTCGTCACGCCCCACGGCGGCGCAGACAACACCCGCACCACGAAGGTCTACACGGACGCCGAGCGCCGCCTGCCCAAACAGATCCAGGTGGCGGATTGGAACGCCCAGGCTCACAAGGTCAAGGACTTTGCCCCGGACGGCATCCACATCGGCGGGCACGGGGCAGGGATTCTGGTGGACACGGTTGCCCCCAAGATCGCTGAGGCCAAGGCCCGGCTCAAGTGACCCGTTCCCTGTCCCTGTCCACTCCGCCCCTTCCCGCCACCGTTCCGGGGTCTCGACCAGTCGCCGCACGTGCACTCGCTGCACGCGCACCTGGCCTCGACCGGCTGCGCGGCCTGGCGGTGCTCTTTGTGCTGCTGTATCACGCGTGGCCCGGGAGTGTACGTGGTGGATTGATCGGCGTGGATATTTTCTTTGTCCTCAGCGGATACCTCGTGACCTCAGGTCTGGTCAGAGCCCGGGCCACGGGCAAGAAGCACCGGTGGACCTCGTTCTGGATCCGGCGCAGCCGCAGATTGATCCCTGCCCTCGCCGCCGCGCTGGTCTCACTCACGGCGGCCGCGCTGCTGCTCTCCCCCATCCCCGCCCAGCTGGGGCGTCAGTGGATCGGCGCACTGTCCTGGAGCAGTAACTGGTTCTACGTCTCCAGCGAGACCAACTACTTCGCTGAGCTCGATCCACCCTTCTTCCAGCACCTCTGGTCGTTGGGCGTCGAGGCCCAGTTCTATCTGGTGTGGCCGGTGGCGCTGTCCACGATCTGGCTGCTCTCCCGGGTACGGCGTGACACGGTCGGCGCCCGGTGTTGGATCCCTACGGTGATGGCCGCCCTCCTGGCAGTGGCGTCCGCGGCCGGTTTAGTGCTCGGCACCCAGCACGGGTTGGATGCCTCATCCCTGTACATGAACTCCGCGACCCACCTCTTTGGGCTGATGGCCGGGGCCACGGTGGCGCTCATCCCGGAGCCGCCCACCCCAGGCGCCCGCTGGCTGCTGCGCACGCGAACAGCCCGCGCTTGGCCCACCCATCTCGCCGTCGCCGTGCTGACGCTCGGCCTGTGCTGGCTGGCGTGGACGGCCCAAACCGACGACCCTCAGGTGCTCAACCGCACGCTTCCGCTGGCCACCGCCTTGGCGGCCGCGGCCGTGTTCGCGATGACGAAACTGCGCGCCCCGTCAGGCTCTGAAGATTCCGGCGTCATCTCCAGGTGGACGGGACTCCCAGCAGCAGGACGGGTCATGGAATGGCTTGGACAGCGCTCCTACGCCATCTACCTGTGGCACTGGCCGCTGTTGCTGATCCTCAGGGGACTCCTCCCCCGGGATCCGGCCGACTTCGGCACCGCCGTCTCCATCACCGAGCCCCGAGCCGTCTTCATCGGCATCGCCATGATGCTGCTGGCCTGCTGCCTAGCAGAACTGTCCTGGCACTTTGTCGAGGAGCCGGTCAACCGCCTCGGATGGTTCAAAACAGGAAGGGCCTTCAAGGCCTGGTGCGGACGCCTTGGCACCCGGCCGTTCCGCCTCTACCTCGTCCTCGCGGTCGGCGGATCCGTCGTGGCGCTGGCCGCGATCGCACTGGTCCTCTCACCCGCACAAGGGGCCATGCAGCAGCAGCTAGGGCTCTGACTGTCTGACTAGATGCCGCCGCCGTCTCCGGAGTAATCACCGGAGGCCATGTTGTTGAAGCGGGAGAAGTGTCCCTGGAAGGCCACCACGATGGTCTTGGTTGGACCGTTACGGTGCTTGGCGACGATCACGTCCGCCTCACCCGCACGCGGAGATTCCTTGTCGTAAATGTCATCACGGTGCAGCAGGATCACCATGTCTGCATCCTGCTCGATGGAACCCGATTCGCGCAGGTCAGAGACCTGCGGTCGCTTGTCCGTGCGCTGCTCGGAACCACGGTTCAGCTGGGACAGGGCCACCACCGGGACGTCAAGTTCCTTGGCCATCAGCTTCAGCGCGCGAGAGAACTCTGCGACCTCCTGCTGACGCGATTCCACGCGCTTACCGGAGGACATCAGCTGCAAGTAGTCCAGGACCACCAGTTTGAGATCGTTCTTCTGCTTCAAACGCCTGCACTTGGCGCGGATCTCCATCATGGACATATTGGGGCTGTCATCGATGAAGAGGGGTGCGTCGTTGAGCTGGCCCATGGTGGAGGCGATCTTGGTCCACTGGTCGTCGCTGACCTGGCCCTTGCGCAGGTCCTGCATGCCGATGCTTGCCTCTGCGGAGAGCAGCCGCATGGCGATCTCGTTGCGCCCCATTTCCAAGGAGAAGATCACCGAGGTCATGTGGTGCTTCACGGAGGCGGAGCGGGCGATGTCCAACGCGAACGTGGACTTACCGACGGCGGGACGGGCGGCGACCACGATCATCTGACCGCCCTGCAAGCCCTGCGTCAGTTCGTCGAACTCGTAGAAACCGGACGGGACACCGATCATGCCCTCGCTACGACTGGAGGCCGCTTCGATCTCGTCCACGGTGGCTTCCATGGCCTGCGCCAGGGGAACGTAGTCCTCGGAGGCGCGGGTCTCTGCGACCTTCATGACCTCGGCCTGGGCCTCGTTGACGATGGCGTCCACCTCGCCGTCCTGCGAGTAGCCCATCTGGACAATTCGGGTTCCCGCGTTCACCAGGCGGCGTAGGACGGCTCGTTCTCGGACGATCTCGGCGTAGAAGCCTGCGTTGGCAGCGGTGGGGACGGACTGGATGAGCTCGTGAAGATAGGCGGCTCCACCAACGCGTTGAATCTCTTGGCGTTTGGTGAGTTCATCCGCGACCGTCACGGCGTCGGCAGGTTCGCCGCGGCTGTAGAGATCGGAGATGGCCTCGAAGATCATCTCGTGGTTGGGCTTGTAGAAGTCGGCGCCCTTGAGTACCTCTCCGACCTCGGAGATGGCGTCCTTGGAGAGCATCATGCCGCCAAGCACCGACTGCTCCGCCACCAGGTCCTGCGGGGGTGTCCTGGAACCGTCCCCGCGGCTCTGTCCGCCCTCGTAGTTCTGCTCGCTCACGTTGCTCTCTTCCCCCTGGTCGCCCCCTTACCGTAGGCGTCTACACACGGGTTGTCCACTCAGTTATCCACAGGGGGTGTGTGCCTAGTGTGCACAACTGCCCTGATCATGCGGAAGTGGTGTGGACAAAGTGGGGATGCCGCGGCGAACTTCTGCACCGTATGGGCTGAGATCCGCGAGATTTCGCGGATCTTCACGTGTGGACAAGATGATTTTTCTATTCACTTGTCCCCAGTCACACCTGTGGACTGCCAGGCATAGTGGAGAAATACCAGTCTTGACATGACCCCCAGCGGCATGCCCATGCGGTTTATCCACAGATCTGTTGTGGTTGTGCACAGGGGAAGTGTGGGTGCACGGGCCTTCGGCTCAAGCCGAGCTCTATCCGTCTGTGTCGGTCCCCCGCCCGCGCTGCTCCATGACGGCAGAAGGCCACAGCTACGGTGTCCACTGAGGTGTGAACACCATAGCTGCGGCCTTGAGCACTTGTTCGGAATCAGGGCTCATTTGGAGTCCGGGTAGCCCGGCCCCGGGGCATCAGGGTCCGGGCTCGGACTGCTCCGATGACGTTCTTCAGGCGAAGACAGGCTGAGGAAACTGGTGAAACCTGGAGTCGTGGAAGATCAACGGGGCATGGGCCGCCTCGTGCGTCTCCACGCCGTGGACCTCCAACAGGACCACATGGTGGTCGCCTGCCGGGACCTCGGCGTAGACGCTGGTGTCGAGCCAGAGTGCGGCACGGTCCAGGAAGATCGCGCCCTCGTCAGAGGTGTGCAGGTCCAGGCCGGCAAAGCGATCACCGTTCTTGGAGGCGATCTGGCGGCAGACTCCGTCGTGCTCTGACCCAAGGATGGAGACGCCGATGCGGTCCGCTCCCTTGATGATGGGCCAGGTATTGGAGGTGTTCTGCACGGCGAAGGAGACCAATGCCGGTTCCAGTGAGACGCCTACGGTGAAGCTGGAGGCAACGATTCCCTGTGGGGCTCCGTTCACGGTGGTGCACAGTGCGGCCACGCCGGAGGGGAAACGTGCAAAGGCCTCGCGTAGGGCGTTCGGGGTGAGATCGTGGGAGAGGGTCATGAAGCGTCCTCGCTCAAACTGCTCGGGCCACACATCGCGGTGGCGGTACTTGCCGCAGCCAGGTGGAGCGACGGCCGAATCCTCACCTGGGGCACCCCAACTACCGCGTCGAGGGTTGCCGGTGGATCAGCCAGGGCTTTGAGATCCACACTCTTGATTCATCCCCCACGTTAAGGGCAGTGCTTGAGGCGTGACAAGAGTGTTGCGAAATGCTTCACGCCATACGCCCCTTGCGACCGTGTCCACCACAACCGACCCCGTGAGCCGAGCCGTAGACCCACAGTGCCGGGCCGTCGCACCCCCATCCCGCTCCGTCAGGTCCGGGTTCTCACGCCCAGGCCGCGTTTCCCACCCCCACAGACCCACAGGGCCGCC
>JBQDZM010000042.1:0-23688 GCA_052108535.1 Galactobacter sp.
CCAACCCCCAAAATGTGACCCACCTCTACCCCACCACCACCAAAAAGCCATTCCCCACCCCCCCACAACCCAATTCCAGACACCCTGTGCAGGCACTTCCACGCGGACCCCTCGGCCTCGATCATCGAGGTAACTCCTTGGCCGCGTCAGGCGCCCGAGGCAGACTTCCCTCATGAGCCACGACGTTTCCCTGCTCCTTGATCTTCAGCTCCCCGTCATCAATGCCCCCATGGCAGGTGCAGCGGGTGGAGCGCTCGCCAGCGCTGTGGGAGGCTCCGGCGGTCTTGGCCTGGTGGGCGTGGGGCACGGCGCCTCTGCTGAGTTCGTGGATCGTGAGCTGAGCCTGGCTGCCGACCTGAGTTCCGCCGCTTGGGGTGCCGGATTGATGTCCTGGTCGCTGGAGCGTGATGCGTCTGCTCTGGCCCGAGTTCTGGAGTACCAACCGCCCGTGGTCGCTTTCGCCGCGGGTGATCCCACCGCCCACGCCAAGGTTGCTCATGCCGCCGGCGCCCTTGTGGTGGTCCAAGTGGGGACTTCCTGCGAGATCCTGGCCGCTGACGCTGATCCCCACATCGCCGCCATCGTGGTGCGGGGTTCAGAGGCCGGCGGTCACGGCCTGAACCAGGTTTCTACCTTCACTCTGTTGCAGTTTGCGCTGCAGCACACGTCGAAGCCGGTGATCGTGGCCGGCGGTGTAGGTTCCGCTCAAGGAGTGGCCGGCGCGCTCGGAGCTGGTGCCTCTGCGGTGTGGGTCGGAACCCGTCTGATCCCCACGGCGGAGTCGTTAGCACCTGAGGCTCACAAACGAAGGGTCCTCGGGGCTGCTCCGGAAGACACGGTCTATACGTCCGTGTTCGACATTGCCCTCGATATCCCCTGGCCGCATGAGTACGGGGGACGCACGTTGGTCAACGACGTCACTGCTGAGCACGCTGGCCCCACCAAGGAAGCCGCCCTCCGCGTGGCAAAGGCACAGGGAGCATCTGCTGCCCAGGCGCTCAGTTCCCGTGTGCAGGATGCCAAGGCCAAGGGTGATGCGTCGGCCTCCCCGCTCTACGCAGGCCAGGCGGCCGGCTTGGTTAAGGCCGTCCCCTCAATGCCCGACGCCGTGTTCCCTCCCGCCGCCGACGTCCTCGCTGAGTTGGGCGGCTTCCGAGATCATCTGGCCAAGGCTGCACAACGTTGGAGCAAGTAAAGCCCAGCGCGCCTTCAGGAGTCCAGCGCGTCCAACACAGCAGCCGCCGTGTCACCGTCGATGACGCCCCGTGCCAGAGCTCGAGCGGTCGCGGCCCGGACCAAGGACGCATACACGTCCACGGCAGGCATCCCCTCTGCGCCCAGTGCCCCGGTTGCTGAGTCAGAGGCTGCGACGCCGGCTCCCAAGGACTTCGCCGAAGCCAAGGCTTGCACCGTGGCCGCCACCGCTTCTGGTGTTCGCGTCGACGCGGCCCGCTGTCCGGCGGCCAGCCCGGCCATGAGTGCGTTCTCCACGCCGGATCGCAGCAGGGGCCCCATCAGGCGGGAGGGATCCTGAACCCCTGCGGCCCGTAATCCCTCCCATGCCGTGGCCGCCACGGTCCCGAGCGGATCCGCGGCCAGTTCCAGGGCGGCGGCGTAGAGCGCACGGTCTTCTTCCTCGATGACCACGGGCTCGGCGCCCATCTCCACGACCAGCGCCTGGGCCACGGGCAGCATCAACGGGTCGGAGGTCACGGCGAAGCTCGCCCCATCAAGGCGTCGCAGATCCATGCTGGTCCCGGTGAACTCCATGGCCGGGTGGACGGCCAAGGGGATGGCGCCTGCCTCGCGGGCGGGGGTCAGCACGTCCACCCCGAATCGGGCGGCGGTGTGCACCACCAGTTGCCCGGCTTTCCAGTGTCCGGACGCGGCCAGCCCCGAGACCAGTTCCGGTAAGACCGTGGCAGGCACCGCGAGGATCACTGCCTCGCTGCGGCGCAGCAGTTCCGGGATGTCCAGCAGAGGCACATCCGGCAGCAGCGCTTCTGCTCGGGCTGCGGAGTCCTGTGACACCGCGTGCACTCCGACCACTGCGTGGTCGGCCGCCCGCAACGCCGCAGCGAGCACGGTCCCGACCTTCCCGGCCCCGATGAGGCCGATCCCCAGCCGGCCCGGTCGCCGCGACTTCCCAGCAAAAGCGCCAGCCGACATCCCACCAGTACTCACTTCTGTCCTTCCAGTTGCGCCGCTGCGATGGTGCGTGCGGATTGTTCCACGATGAGGCGGCTTGCCACGGGTGCTGAAACATCGGGCAGCACGGTGGACACGGGTCCGGCGACGGTGCAGAAACGCACCTTGGCTAGGCCCAGGGAACGTGACACTGGCCCCTGGTAGGAGCGCACCGCCTGCACGCGAGCGTGAGGGATGAGCGCCAGCCTGCGGTTAATCCGTCCCCCGCGCAGGACCAGGGTGGTGTCCGTCACCCGGAAACCCTGTCGTTTCCAGCCGATCGGCGAGATCCACCGGGAGGAGCGGGGGGAGGAGACGAAGCCGCCCTCACGCCCGTCGACCCCTTCCTCCAGCAGTTCCCAGGGGTTCTCGGTCCCGGCATCCGGGATGAGCGTGGACACGATGCGCGCGGCTTCCGTCAGCGTCCCGACCGGCAGCAGCGTGGAGCGTGCCGTTGAGCCGCTCTGGTCCGAGCCGCCGTACCCGGCCACGTCGGCGTGCACGCAGACCCAGCCGAAGGGTCGCAGGTACCAGGGGCGGCTGATCCCCACCGCCTGCACGCGGCCGGTGGGCACGGTCCGGTGTTGGGTCTCCGTGAGTCCGTGCCGCACGCGCAGCCCGTCCGCGGAGACTCCCGCCCTGAATCCCCAGGCGGAGTTCAGCATCTGCCACACCGCGCTGCCGAGCCCGAGCAGGCCCGGGATCAGCATGCCGAGGAAGGCCCCGCCCGGCGCCGTGATCCCCAGCAGTACCACACCGACCACAAACAGCAGCGCCCACGGGGACAGGGTCAGGGCGATCCAGCTAATGAGCCGTTTGGGGGCTACCGCCACCAGCCCCAATTCGTCTGCGGTTCCACCGGAGAAACGTCCGTACACGGGGGTTCCCGCGAGATCGTCTCCAGTTCTGCGGCCCCATTCTTGGGCGCGTGTCGCCAGAGTTCGCGCGGACACCGCATGCCCGACGGCAGGTGTCGGCTGCCCCTCCCCCGTCGCCGGTGTGGGTTGCGGCGGCGCCGCAGGCGCCGCGTCGGGCGCAGGACTGCCAAGCGTCGAGGTGTCGGGCGCAGGGGCACCGACGCCGGTAGCCGGTGCCGCGTCGCTAGGCACAGGCTGGTCCCCTGACTCAGCCGCCTCTCCCACGCCGCGGCGAGCGCCTGCTGCGCGGGAGAGGAGGTCCGCTCGGAGGCGCTCTGCGGCTGTCGCTGGAAGGTAAGCCAGGCGGAGGACGGACTCCCCGCCGTCGGCCACCTCGACCCGCAGCTCCGAGAGCCCGAAGATCCGCGCTAACAGCGAGCGGTTCAGGTCCACGGACTGGATGCGGTCCAGTCGCGCGGAGAGCTCCTTACGGAACAGGATGCCTGACCGGATCTGGACGTGGGAGTCGGTCAGCCGGAAGCGGGTGAAACGCCAGGAGATATAGCAGAAGACACCGATGACCAGGGCGACCACCAGCGTGCCGAGAATCCACCACATCATGCCCATGCCGCTGGGGAGCGGGCCACGATCGCCACCGATGAAGCTGTCCAACCAATTGCGCAGGACCCAGTAGATGATGACGAGGAGGACGGCCCACCCCTTGAGATAAGGGGTCAGTGGGTGGACGCGGCTCCAGGCCGGCCCCGACTCGGACGGCTGAGGCTCGGACGGCTTCGGCTTGCTCACAGCCCGGCCTGCCTCTGCTCGCCCCGGAGTGCGAGTTCGTCCCGCAGCCGCGCCCCTTCCTCAGCGCTCACGCCGAGCACCTCCGGGTGGGCGTCTGTGGCTGCCGTGTGGATTTTGATGCGCGTCAGTCCAAAGGCGCGCAGCACGGGCCCAGCGGTCATGTCCACGTACTGGATGCGACCGTAGGGGACCACCTCGATGCGGTGCCAGATGACGCCGCGGGCCGCAACGAAATCGTCGTCCCTGAGCGAGTAACGGCGGCGCCTGACGCTGAACGGGATCACGATCGCGGCGATCACGCCGTAGGCCAGGACGGCGCCCGGCAACGCCCAGGCCAGCCAGCCCGGGTAGCCAGGCCACACGTCGGTGGAGTTCAGGATCAGCGGGACGGCGGTCGCTGCGACGAACACGAGCGTCCAACCGAGGTTGCCCAGCTCTTCCACGACGGTGAGCTTGGGTGAGACCCGGACGTACTCGCCCGGGGGATCCAAGAGTCGCTGGTCCGCGCTGTGTCGCTGGTCTGTGCCGTTGGGCTGGTCTGCGCCGTTGGGCTGGTCTGCGTCGTTGGGCTGGACAGTCGATGTCTCAGGCACGTTCGGGTCCTTCTTCCAGCCCTCTGCGGGGCACGTCGTCCGGCTCTGCCTTCTCCAGGGCGTCCGGGGGCAGTTTGCACAAGATCTGAACTAAGTATCCGACCGCGATCAGCACGATCCCGCCCGCGATGTGCAGGACGGCCGTCCAGCTCACCGGAGATCCGAATCCTCCGCCGGTCCAGATCTGCACAGCCACCCCGGCATGCCAGCCCAGGAAGATCCCCGCTCCCACGTATGCGGAGGCCTGGCCCAGGAGTGCGACTCGCACGGCGGTCAGTGGATTGATGTGCCGCTTCGCCTTACGGGTACGGGTCCTGTAGACCCACACGGCGGCTGCCAGCAGACCGACGGCGAGCGCCAACACCGCAATCGAGGAGATCCAGTGCAGCACCGGGGTGGCCAGGCCGTCGTGTTCCGCGTAGGAGGCCACCAGGTAGCCGACAAGGCCGAGGATCACGGCCGTGACGGTGAGAACCCACGCTCTCAGATACATCATGCGGGGGCCGCCTCCGGGGTCCGTCCGGCTTCGTCTTCTTCTTCGCTGGCGGTGCCGTCGGTGCCCCGGAAGGGACGTACGCCCTCTCGGTCCTCGGCCAGGTCCGCGAGTTCGAACACGCTGCGACCCGCCACGAAGGCACCGGGGTCCATCCAGGACCAAGGGATCAGCACGAAGGCCCGCTCGGCAGCTCTGGGGTGGGGCAGCGTCAGGTCCGGGTCGTCGGAGGTCAGCGAACCGTAGGTCATGATGTCGATGTCCAGGGTGCGGGGGCCCCAACGCACAATCCGCTCCCGATGAAAGGCCTGCTCCACGGTGTGCGCGGCCTCCAACAGGGCGTGGGGGGCCAACGTCGTGGAGACCTCGATGACCTGGTTGAGATAGTCGGGCTGTCCAGCGGGTCCACCGACCGGGTCGGTCACCACCAGGGGGGACTCCGCGACCACGTCGATGCCGTCCACCTGGTTCAGGTGCTCAACGGCTCCGGACAGGGTGTCCAGGCTGTGTCCCAGATTGGACCCCAGGGCCAAAACCGCCCTCACGGGACGTGGCGGGGCGGCATGCAGGTCTGGTTGAGCATCGGCGTGTGGGTCCATGCCTCCATCCTCACACGTTAGGGCAACGAGCAAAGGGAGTGCTGCCTCGGGTCGGCCCCGGAACATATCGGCTACGCCCTCTTCCCATCCCACCAGCTGCGACCTAAGCTTTTCCGTAGTGGAAGGGTCCGCGCTAGTAACACGAACCCTTCCTGGGACCTGGATCTAGCTAGTCCAGTCCTTGATGATGCCGGATACGGCCCTGGCCACGAGCAGTAGCTTCACTATCAGCTCTGCCAGGGCCTTCCGCTTGCCTGAGGGCCGCTTGGGCCCTTCCGGAGTTGCAGTCATCCGACTCACCTCCTCTCCTCCCTCGGATGGAGGGACGGAGGTGATCGAACAGATGCCCGGCTCGATCACCCCTGCCCGTCCAGTCCCGGATGGGGAGGGAAGCCAGCCCGAAGACTGTCGGCCAACTCTACTGACGTCATCACCGCAACGACCTGCGTTATCCACAGTCGAGCGCCGGGCGATGGCTCACCGAGAGCGGTGCTCCCACGCCTGGGTACCCGGCCCGGGCGGGTACGGGCCCACGCTGGAAAGGTCGGCCGCCTTTCTTGCCAGAGAGTAGACGCTAGAGCGACCCAGGAAGGCACCCGGGTCCATCCAGGCCCACGGGCACAGCACAAAGGCCCGTTCAGCTGCGTGCGGGTGAGGCAACACCATCCGCGTATCGGCCGCCTCGAGTGAGCCGAAGCTGATCACATCCACATCCAAGGTGCGGCAGGCCGCCGGTCCCCTACGCCGATGGTGTGCGGTCTCCACCGCTGCGGCCAGCTCATGAAGGGCCACCGGCGCCAGGGTGGTCTCCACCTCGATCACCTGGCTCAGGCGCTGCGGGCAATCGCGACGGCAGGCCCGCGGCGCGGTGGTGGAGGCCAGCGGTGACTGGCTCATCAGTTGAACGTCCGCCGCCTTGCCGATCAGCTCCACGGCGTTGGCGAGCGTGGCTTCCGCCAACGCCGGGCCGGCTGCGGGTCCCAGGGCCAGGCAGCCCTCGCCTGCTTCCAGGCTCAGGATGGCGCGAACCGGCAGCGGAGGTGCCAGGTCCAGCCTGGTGTCATGACCCAGCTCTGCCGCCCACAGGTCCCAGGAGTCCTGGTCCCCACCCCGTCCGGGGCGGTGATCGCGGGCGTCGTCCCCGGAGGACGCCTGATCCCGCTCCCACCCCTGCATGTTCTCAGCACTCACGACGTCAATCCTGCTGGCAGCCGCCCGCCGATGTCTAGAGTTAGGTAAGGCTCACCACACTTTATGACGTGGGCTTCCAACCGCAGTCAGGTCTCCGCCTCAGCCCAGCCGTCAGGAACGCTCGCGGTGCACCGTGATGATCACGTCGTCGAAAGGCACCGGGATGGGCGCCTGCGGCTTGTGCACACTGACCGTCACCCCGCTCGGGGCAAAGTCCTCCAACACCCGGTCGGCAATGACGGCAGCGAGTTTCTCGATCAGGTCGTAAGACCCAGCCTCGATCTCCTCCACCACGGCCTGCGCCACGGCACCGTAATCTACGGTGTCGCGCAGATCGTCGCTGGCAGCAGCCAGCGCCGTGGACGTGTGCAGGGTCAGGTCCACCCGGAACGTCTGCCCATCGCGCTTCTCGTGCTCAAAGACCCCGTGATAGCCGGTGGCCTCGATGCCGGTGATGGTGATCGTGTCGCTCATGCCTGTTCCCCCGTCGTGGCCTCTGGCGCGGCTCCAGTCACGGCCGCCGGCCGACCCTGACGCCAGGCGGAGGCGACGAGGACCGCGTCACGCGAGGACACGACGTCGTGCACTCGCACGCACCAGGCCCCCGCCTGGGCGGACAAAGCGGACGTCGCTGCGGTGGCCGCGTCGCGTTGGGTTGGCTCGTGAGGGAGACCCACCTCCTCGAGGAGGTGACCCAGGAAGCGCTTGCGAGAGGTTCCGATCAGCACCTTGTGTCCTAACCCCACGAAATGCTCGGTCGCCGCCAGCAATTCCCAGTTGTGCGGGGCATTCTTCGCGAAGCCGACCCCCGGATCCAGGATGATCTGCTCCGGCGCCACACCCGCGGCCACGTACTTGTCCCGCAGCGCCAGCAGTTCCTCGGTGACCTCCCGGACGGTGTCCTCGTAATGGGCCATGGACCCCATGGTCTGCTGGTCACCGCGGCGGTGCATCAGCACGTACGGGACGCCGGTGCGGGCGATGAGTTCCGGCATGCCGGGTTCGTGCGTCAGGCCGGCCACGTCGTTGATCAGGTGCGCGCCCACCGCTATGCAGGCCTCAGCGGTGGAGACATGCGTGGTGTCCACGGAAACCACCGCTCCGGCCGCGACGAGCGCCTGGACCACCGGCACCACGCGCTGAGCCTCGACGTCCTCGGGGACGAAGTCGGCATCCGGACGGGTGGATTCCCCGCCCACGTCGATAATGTCTGCTCCGGCCTTCATCAGTTCCAAGCCGTGAGCGATCGCGTCCTCGGTGGAGAGGTAGCGGCCGCCGTCAGAGAAGGAATCGGCGGTGACGTTCAGAACGCCCATGACCAGGGTGCGGTCCTTCGGCAGTTCCGTCCACGCCTGTTCACGCGAGCGCAGCCGCAGAACGGGTAGCGGCGTGGTGTTGGGACCGGTCCCGGGGACGGCTGCGAGGCTCACATGGGCTCCTTGACTTGTGAAAACTACGACTGGCGAACTGCGGGCTCCGGCGCACACGAACGCGCCGGAACGGCGCTAGGCACCCAGAGAGTACTGCCGACCTGGTGACTGTTCAGCGGCCCAGGATGAGACTCATGGCCTCCGCCCGAGTGGCAGGGTCCCGCAACTGACCGCGCACAGCGGACGTCGTGGTGGTCGCTCCAGGCTTACGCACCCCGCGCATGGACATGCACAGGTGTTCGCACTCCACCACGACGATAGCGCCCCGAGGGCTCAGATTCTCCTCCAGCGCCTCCACGATCTGCGTGGTGAGGCGCTCCTGCACCTGCGGGCGCTTGGCGTAGAGGTCCACGAGCCGGGCCAGCTTGGACAGACCGGTCACCTTCCCGTCCTCTCCGGGAATGTAACCAACATGAGCCTGCCCGTGGAAGGGAACCAAGTGGTGTTCGCACGTGGAGTAGAACGGAATGTCCTTCACCAGAACCAGCTCGGAGTGGTCGATGTCGAACGTGGTGGCCAGCAGGTCCCGAGGGTCCTGGTGCAGGCCCGCGAAGATCTCCGCATAGGAGCGAGCCACCCGGTCGGGGGTGTCCTGGAGGCCATCACGGTCCGGGTCCTCCCCCACGGCCAGCAGGATCTCCCGCACGGCGGCAGCGATTCGGGGCTGATCGATCTCGGGGCTCAAGGCCCCCTGCGCTTCGTTGATCACAACATCGATCCTACTTGCCCGGCGCCGGCGTCGCCTCGGCCGAATGCCTGACGGCACGCGGATGCAGAGCGAAGTGACAGGCCTTCCTCGCGTATAACGCGTGTAATACACTGGCGCCATGGCGAACATCAGGTGGGTTCCCGAGTCCGTGACCCACATGTGGGAACGGCATCGGGTCACGCCCGATGAGGCCGAAGAAGCGATCGACGACCCCGAAGCGCTCCTCCAGTCTCCCGATCCAGCCGGCCGATCAGGGATGTCTGATCGCTACGTTGGATGGAGTGATACCCGCGACGAGCTGATCGTCGTGATCGTGATTCGCTTCGACGGGGAGACGTATGGCAGCAACGCATGGCCAGCCAACACCACACATCAGCGACTGTATGAAGAAAGGTACGGCAATGACCACCGATATCCCCGCTGAGGCTCACGCCGCTGTGATCGCCGAGTTGGAAGCAGATGCACCCGAGTACCGAAACGGACTGCCTAACCAGGGCGAATGGCGCAAACCGAACCGCGGTTCCTCTCCTCTGCTGGCGTTGCGGCTACCCGCGGACACATTGGAGGAGCTTCAGAAGCAGGCCGCAGAGAATGGTGTAGCCGTGTCTGCCCTTGCCAGGAGCTTCATCACCGAGGGACTCGCGAGGCAACGCGGAGACGACCTCCCGGCTGCGCTTGAGCGGCTCGAACGCGACGTCGCCGCAGTCAAGGCTCAAGCGCTAGCCGGTTGAGGCCCCCTCAGGCCACGGCCGGCCCCGCGTACTCCACCATGCCGTCCACCAATGCGCGGACCAGGTAGTCCGCGAAGGAGGCGCGGACGTAGATCCGGAAGCCTTCCTCGGCGTAACGGTGCAGGTACACCGGCACCGGTCCCAGGCCGGTGACCACGGCCGCTCCCACGCCGAAGGCGCGGGGGTGCAGGTCCTGGTGGCAGAACTTCTCCAGCAGGTCCCGGGCGGAGGCCCCGGTCAGGTCCAGGACGGTGCGGTTACCGGAGAGGTCCACGACCTGACCGGGCAGACCCTCCAGAGCCGCCTCGCCAGCTGCGGAGTCGGACGGCGTCTGCCTGCGGGAGGCATCCACCACCAGGAACTCGTCCGGGGACAGCCACAGCGCATGCACACCGGAGGCGTCGCCGGACGTCTCCCCGTGCGCGGTGGGGAACGCAAGACCGTACACCGACTCCAGCGCCGCGGCGGAGGGGGTACCCGGCACTACGCGCACACCCAGCTGGGGCACGAAGGGCAGCTCACGCAGCGCCACTGACCGGGGTCCCGTGACCTCGGCCTCCTCCATCAGGGATGCGAGGTGGGCGGCGGGGGAAACCCGCAGGGAATCGAGATCAACCGTCACGGCGAGCTCCTTCAGGGTCAAAGAGGACGGGTTCAGCGATCTCGACATCCACGAGACCGTTCGGGGAGGGCCACTGGACGATCTCGCCGATGCGATCGCGCCCACCCTTGACCAAGGCGAGGCCGAAGGGGCGTTCCAGCGCCGCCGACATGTACGCCGAGGTGACGTGACCGGCCATGGGGACCGGGACGTCGGACAGGTCCACGCCGACGTTCACCAGCTGTGCGCCTTCCTCCAGCAGCGTGGTCTTGTCCACGGGCAGCACACCGACCAGGTGCTTGCGGTCGGCGCGACGCTGATCCTCGCGGTCGAAGGAACG
This sequence comes from Galactobacter sp., assembly GCA_052108535.1. Taxonomy (GTDB): domain Bacteria; phylum Actinomycetota; class Actinomycetes; order Actinomycetales; family Micrococcaceae; genus Galactobacter. The sequence goes on from JBQDZM010000042.1 coordinate 10,539, forward strand.
CTTGCCGATGAAGTCCTTCTTCAGCTTGGAGACCACCCAGCCCATGCCCGCGTCCTGCGGGGTGATGGTGCCGTCGGTGTCCTGCCCCACGATGATGAAGCCCTTTTCTGCGCGCAGCACGTGCATGGTCTCCGTGCCGTAGGGCGTGATGTCGAACTCGGCACCGGCCTCGGTGACGGCCTCCCACACGGATTCCCCGTAGAAGGCGTCCACGTTGATCTCGAAGGCGAGTTCGCCGGAGAAGGAGATGCGGCAGATGCGAGCGGGAATCCCGGAGGCCAAAACCGTCTCGCGGAACGCCATGAACGGGAAGGCTTCCTTGGACACATCCAGTTCCGGGGCCAGCTTGGCCACCACGTCGCGGGAGCGGGGCCCGGAGACGCCGATGGTGGTCCACTGCTCGGTCACCGAGGTGAAGAAGACATCCATGGATGGCCACTCGGTTTGGTGCAGCTCCTCGAGCCAGTCCAGGACCTTGGCGGCGCCGCCGGTGGTGGTGGTCATCAGGAAGCGGTCCTCGGCGATGCGCATGGTGACGCCGTCGTCGAAGATCATGCCGTCCGGGGAGCACATGACGCCGTAGCGGCCCATGCCCACCTTCAGCTTGAGGTAGCCGTTGGTGTAGACCCGGTTGATGAACTCGGCGGCGTCGGCGCCGCGGATCTCGATCTTGCCCAGCGTGGTGGTGTCCTGGTAGCCCACGGAGTTGCGCACTGCGGCGCATTCGCGCAGGACAGCCTGGTCCATGGTCTCCGAACCCTGCGGGTAGTAGCGGGGGCGGACCCACTGGCCCACGTCCTCGAACACGGCCCCGTGGGAGACGTGCCAGGGGTGGATGGCGCCGAGTCGGTTCACGTCGAACAGCTCTCCGCGGCGGCGGCCCGCCAGGGCCGCGAAGGGCACTGCGGCGAAGGGCGCACGCTGTTTGGAGGTGCCCACGGCTTCGGGTCCGCCGACGCCCAGCAGCTGAGCCACGACGCCGGCCACGTTCACGCCGGAGGTGCGGCCCTGATCGGCCGCGGTACCCACGGAGGTGTAGCGCTTGACGTGCTCAACTGAGCGCATGCCCGCCCCGGTGGCGCGGGCCACGTCGCGCACGCTCTGGTCGCGCTGCAGGTCCACGAAGTGGGTTGTCCACTGCGAGGGCTCGCCCTGGCCGGGAACCAGCCAGACGGGCGCCACTATGGCCGACGCGTCGGTCGTAGTGGCCGACGGCGTCACCAAAGGTGCGCTGAACCCGGCGGCTCGCGCCGCCTGGTGGCCGGCCTCTGCACCGGCGGCGAGTGCGCCGGTGGTGTCGTGGGTGCCTGCCGCTGCGCCGACCACGAACTGGTCCTTGACCCGCCCGCTGGGCACAAACGCTGCGCGGTCGGCATCCCAGGCAACCTGACCCTGCCGCTGCGTGTGCAGGTGGACCACGGGGCTGAAGCCGCCGGAAACGGCCAACAGGTCGGTCTCGTAGGTGGTGGACTCACCCGTCAGGCGACCTTCCGCGTCCAGGATGGAGAAGGTGACGGAGGTGATCTCACCGTTCTCCCCACCCTCGGTGTCCGCGGGGACGGCCGAGTAGGTCACCGGCACCCCGGTGGACTGGGACACGGACGCGGAGAACGCGGTGGCCTCGGCGCGGGAGTCCGCGACCGCGACGACCTCAACACCGGAGGCGACGAGGTCGGCGACCGTGGCGTAGGCGGAGTCGTTGGTCGTGGCGACCGTGACCTTGGAGCCTGCCGCGACGCCGAAGCGGTTGAGGTAGGAACGCACGCCGGAGGCCAGCATGATGCCCGGGCGGTCGTTGTTCGCGAAGACCAGGGGGCGTTCGTGGGCGCCGGTGGCGAGCACCACCTGCGCGGAACGGATGTGCCAGGTGCGCAGGCGGGACACGCCGGCGGGAACCTGGGCCAGGTGGTCGGTGCGCTGCTGCACGGCCACCAGGTAGTTGGAGTCGTAGCTGCCGATCAACGCGGTGCGGGGCAGGTAGACCAACTCCTCCGCGCCCTGCAGGCGCTCAATGGTGGAGTCCGCCCAGGCCACGGCGTCCGCCTCATCGATCTGCTCACCGCGGGCGTCCCGCAGGGAACCGCCCGGCAGCGGGCGATCGTCGATCAGGTAGGTGCGAGCACCGGTCTTGGCCGCTTCGCGTGCCGCGGCCAGGCCGGCGGGCCCCGCCCCGACCACCACGACGTCCGCATGGACGTTCTTGCGGTCGTAGACGGCCTCATCCTTCTTAGGATCCAGCACGCCCTGACCGGAGACGTAGTTGGCCTGCAAGCCGTCGGTGGCGAAGGTCAGCGTGGCGGAGAGCATGGACTCGTCCGACTGCTCCGGTGTCCGTGCGGCGACGGTCACGAGCGCGTTAGCTTCCTCCTGCCAGGAGGACATGAGGCCGCGCGGGCGCCCCAGGTGCATGGACGCCCCGCAGGACAGACGGCCGCCTGCCAACTGTGCTGAGGCGATGGAGTCACCCACGAAACCCTCGTAGGCGGCGCCGTCCACGCTGATGCTCAGCGGGGCGTTACGGTCAATCCCATACGCCGGTGCGGCGTCAGGGGAAAGTCGGGTGGCGGTCACCGGTTTCCCTCCTTGGCGGTGTTGTCAGTAATGTCCGACGACGCGGCGTCGCCAGCCTTGTCCCGCGCGGCAGGTGCCGCGGGAGCGGGCGGTGCGCCCGCGTCGTCGGACACAGGTGGTCTGGGCGTGCCGGCCGGATAGGTGGTCAGGAAGTCGTAGGTGACCGTGTTGCGCAAGGCGTTGAACCACTTACGGCAGCCGGCGCCGTGTAACCAGCGTTCGGCGAGGACACCGCGGGTGTTCTCGCGGTAGAAGAGGTACTCGGCCCATTCACGATCGTTGAGGGCGGAGGGGTCCTCCGGGTACGGGACGTGGGCCTGGCCGCCGTAGTGGAACTCGGTCTCGTCGCGCGGGCCGCAATGGGGGCATTCGATCAGAAGCATCTTTTTTGATCCTTAAGCTGCGTGTGCGTCAGTGGGCCACGGCGGCGGCGCCGTGTTCGTCGATCAGGTGACCGGTCTCGAAGCGTTCCAGGGAGAACGGAGCGTTCAAGGCGTGGGGCTCATCGTTGGCGATGGTGTGGGCAAACGTGTATCCGGCCGCGGGCGTTCCCTTGAAACCACCGGTACCCCAACCGCAGTTGACGTAGAGCTGGTCAACTTCCGTCTTGGAGACAATCGGGGAGGCATCCAGGGTGACATCCACGATGCCGCCCCAGGTGCGCAGCAGGTGGGCGCGGGAGAAGATCGGGAAAAGTTCCACGGCTGCGGCCATCTGCTCCTCGATCACGTGGAAGGCACCGCGCTGCCCGTACCCCACGTAGGAGTCCACGCCGGCGCCCATGACCAGTTCGCCCTTGTGCGCCTGGGAGACGTAGACGTGCACGTGGTTGGACATAACCACCGTCGGATGGACCGGCTCGAAGAGCTCGGAGACCAGGGCCTGCAGCGGGTGGGACTGGACGGGCAGCAGCACGCCTGCCGACTCTGCGATGGGCGACGTGGAGCCAGCGGCTGCCAGCGCGACCTTGCCTGCCGAGATGTTGCCGCGATTGGTGCGAACACCCACGGCCTTTCCGTTCACCACGTCGATGCCGGTGACCTCGCAGTTCTGGATGAGGTCGATGCCGTACTCGTCGCACTTGCGGGCCAGAGCCCAGGCCACGTGGTCGTGCTTGGCGATGCCAGCGCGGGGCTGGTAGGTGCCGCCCATGACGGGGTAGCGGATGTCATCGCCGATGTTGACGATGGGGCAGACTTCCTTGACCTGCTGCGGATCCAGCCACTCGGCGTCCACGCCGTTGAGCTTGTTGGAGTTGACGCGGCGCTTGGAGTCGCGAACATCCTGCAGGGTGTGGTCCAGGTTGAGGCAGCCACGCTGGGAGAACAGGAAATCGTATTCCAGCTCCTCCGGCAGTCCTTCCCAGAGCTTCAAAGAGTGCTCGTAGAGGCCGGCGGACTCGTCCCAGAGGTAGTTGGAACGGATGATGGTGGTGTTGCGGGCCATGTTCCCGCCGGCCAGCCACCCCTTCTCCAGCACTGCGACGTTGGTGATGCCATGATTCTTGGCCAGGTAGTACGCCGTGGCCAGGCCGTGGCCGCCACCGCCCACGATCACCACGTCGTAGGAGGATTTGGGGTCCGGGTTGTGCCAGAGGAAATCCGGGTGCTCCGGAAGCATGTCCGCCATGTCAGTTGTCTCCCATCGGGGTCAGGCCGGGGTAGAGGGGGTGGGCTTGCGCCAAGGTGGTTACGCGCTCACGCAGTCCGTCGAGGATGTCCTGAGGTGCACCGCCTGACTGGGTTCCGGCGACCAGCGCAGCAGCGATGATGTCCGCGACCTCGACGAAGTCCTCACGGCTGAAGCCGCGGGCGGCGAGTGCGGGCGTGCCGATGCGCAGGCCTGAGGTCACCATCGGCGGGCGGGGGTCGTTGGGGACCGCGTTGCGGTTGACCGTGATGTCGATCGCCGCCAGCAGGTCCTCGCCCTCCTGGCCGTTGATGACGGAGTCCTTGAGGTCCACGAGCACCAGGTGGACGTCGGTGCCGCCGGTCAGGACGCTGATGCCGGTCTCTGCGACGTCGGCCTGCAGCAGGCGGTCGGCCAAGATGGAGGCACCCTCTAGGGTGCGCTGCTGGCGGTCCTTGAAGTCTTCGGAGGCGGCGATCTTGAAGGCCACGGCCTTACCGGCAATCACGTGCTCAAGCGGGCCGCCCTGCTGGCCCGGGAACACGGCGGAGTTGATCTTCTTCGCCACGTCGGCGTCGTTGGTCAGGATGATGCCGCCGCGGGGGCCACCCAGGGTCTTGTGGGTGGTGGAGGTGACCACGTGAGCGTGCGGAACCGGGTTGGGGTGCAGCCCCGTGGCGACCAGGCCTGCGAAGTGGGCCATATCCACCATGAGCAAGGCGCCCACTTCGTCCGCGATCTCACGGAAACGGGCGAAGTCCAGCTGGCGGGGGTAGGCGGACCAGCCGGCCACGATCAGCTTAGGGCGGCGCTCGCGGGCGACGGCCGCGACATTGTCCATATCGATGCGGTTGGTCTCCGGGTCCACGCCGTAGGAGGCCACGTCGTAGAGGCGACCGGAGAAGTTGATCTTCATGCCGTGCGTCAGGTGCCCACCGTGGGCCAGATCCAGGCCCAGAATCGTGTCACCGGGACGGATGAGGGCGTGCATCACGGAGGCGTTGGCCTGGGCCCCGGAATGCGGCTGAACGTTGGCGTACTCGGCGCCGAAGAGTGCCTTGACGCGGTTGATGGCCAGCGTCTCCAAGGTGTCCACGTGTTCGCAGCCGCCGTAGTAGCGGCGCCCCGGGTAGCCTTCCGCGTACTTATTGGTCAGGACGGAGCCCTGCGCCTCCATGACGGCCAGCGCCGTGTGGTTTTCCGACGCGATCATCTCCAGGCCGCTGCGCTGGCGGTCCAGTTCTGCGTCGATCCCAGCGGCGACCTCGGGGTCGATCTGGGACAGGTGGGCCGTCAATTCGGCGGGGACCGTGCTGGCGTCAGCCGCAATGGACATCGGGATCCTCGTCATTCTGTTGGGGATCTGGTTATCATTTGCCACGCGTGGGTGCACTCTCGCCATCCCTGGTCAACAACTGATATATCTGATGGTGTTCAGGCTAGAATGGAGACCGACATCACGTCAAGCCCCGTTACAGCGCCGCGCCACGAAGGGACGGAAGTGAGCACCATCAGCACCACGGACACGTCCACGACTCCGTTGTCCGAATCCGCCTACAACCTGCTCCGCGACCGGATCGTGTTTCTGGAGATCACACCTGGCCAGCCGGTGAACGAGGCCTCGGTCGCCGCGGAACTCGGAATCGGCCGAACCCCCGTACGCGAGGCCTTGAAACGGCTTGAGGCGGATCACTTGGTGATCTCCTATCCACGCCGCGGCACGTTTGCCTCCAACGTGGATTTGTCGGAACTCAACGACCTGGGTGAGATCAGGCGGCTGTTGGAGCCCCTCGCGGCCCGCCGCGCCGCCAGCGCTCGGGGCGGCGCGGTGCACCAGGAGATCACGGAGACCCTTTCCGCCTTGGATGCCGGCCTGCCCCAGGATCGTGCGGGTCTCCTGCGCCAGGACACCCAGGTTCACCGCCTGATCTATGCGGCCTCCGGAAATGACCACCTCGTGGAGACCCTGATGCGCATGGATGCCCTGGTCGCCCGCATCTGGGGTGTGGTGCTTGATCGCCTGGACGACATCACTGGCAATATCGCCGAGCACAAGGCATTGCTGCAGGCCGTCCTGGACGGCGACCCTGAGCTGGCGGCACGGCTGGCCGAGGAACACGTTGAGCACTTCACCGCTTCGGTGCAGGACGCGCTGACGCGCTGAGGACAGCCCCCAAACACCAAGGTGCCCGACGCGGCCGACTCAAGTCGACCTCGTCGGGCACCTTTCGTTTCCCCAACCGCAGTCAGTTGGGGCGAGGCTGAGGCGAGGGGATCAGTCCTGCAGGCGCAGCGACTGCCCCGTCACCGGCTCGATGTCCTGTCCCGGGCGCTCCTCGTGGAAGAGCCAGGTGCGGCGCTCCGGCAGCTTCACTACGTCGGCGAAGATGACGTCGAGCTCCTTCTGGTTCAGGGTTTCCTTTTCCAGCAGCTCCTTGGCCAGGCGATCCAGCACGTGACGGTTCTGGACCAGGGCGATGTAGGCCTCGCCGTGAGCGGCACCCATCAGGGTGCGCACCTCGGCGTCCACGGTGGATGCAGTGCCGTCTGAGAAGTCGCGGCCGCCGCCACCGCCGCCACCCAGGAAGGGTTCGGTGTCCTGGCTGCCGAGCTTCACCACGCCAACAGAGGAGGACATGCCGTAGTCGGTGACCATCTTGCGGGCCGTGTCGGTGGCCTTCTCGATGTCGTTGGAGGCTCCGGTGGAGGGGTCGTGGAAGACGAGTTCCTCTGCCACTCGGCCGCCCATGGCGTAGGCCAGCTGGTCCAGCAGTTCCTCACGCGTGACGGAGTAGCGGTCCTCGTCCGGGACCACCATGGTGTAGCCCAACGCGCGACCGCGGGGCAGGATCGTCACCTTGGTGACGGGTGCGGAATGACGGGAGGCTGCGGCCACCAGGGCGTGACCACCCTCGTGGTACGCGGTGACCTGGCGGTCGTGTTCCTTCATGAGGCGGGTGCGCTTCTGGGGGCCGGCCATGACGCGGTCGATGGCCTCGTCCAGGGCACGATCGTCAATCAGCTGGGCGTTGGAACGCGCCGTCAGGAGTGCGGCCTCATTCAGCACGTTGGCCAGCTCGGCACCCGTGTAGCCAGGGGTCTTCTTCGCCACCGACTTCAGGTCAGCGGACTCCGCCAGGGGCTTGCCGCGGGAGTGCACGGCGAGGATGGCCTCGCGGCCCTTCAAGTCGGGTGCCTCCACGGCGATCTGACGGTCAAAGCGGCCGGGGCGCAGCAGGGCCGGGTCCAGGACGTCGGGCCGGTTGGTGCCAGCCATCAGGATGACGTTGGTGGTGGCATCGAAGCCGTCCATCTCCACCAGCAGCTGGTTCAAAGTCTGTTCGCGCTCGTCGTTGCCGCCGCCCACACCGGCGCCACGCTGGCGGCCCACGGCGTCGATCTCATCGATGAAGATGATGGCAGGAGCGTTGGACTTGGCCTGCTCAAAGAGGTCACGAACACGGGAGGCGCCCACACCGACAAACATCTCGACGAAGTCGGAACCGGAGATGGTGAAGAAGGGGACTTCTGCCTCACCAGCCACGGCGCGTGCCAGCAGGGTCTTACCGGTTCCGGGAGGGCCGTAAAGCAGCACACCGCGCGGGATCTTGGCGCCAACGGCCTGGAACTTGGCGGGTTCCTTCAGGAACTCCTTGATCTCCTGGAGTTCCTCGATGGCTTCCTCCACGCCGGCAACATCCTTGAAGGTCACCTGCGGCATGTCCTTGTTGGCCATCTTGGCCTTGGACTTGCCGAACTGCATGACCTTGCCGCTGCCGCCCTGCATGCGCGACATCAGGAACAGGAAGAGTCCCAGGATGATGAGCATGGGGAGGATGAGGGAGAGCATGGACGTGAACCAGTTGCTCGTGGCCGGCTGGTCCTTGTAGCCGTCCTTCGGGTTCGCGTCCGCGATGGCCTTGGCGACTTCCTCGCCGCGGTCAACGGAGTAGGTGAAGGACACGTTCTTGCCCTTGTTCTGACCGTCCACGGTGACGGTGGAGTCGGTCTTCAGGGTGACCCGCTGAGCCTTGTCGTCCATGGTGGCTTCGACGACCTTGCCGCCGCTGATCAGTGCCATACCGTCAGAGGTGGGGATGTTCTTGCCACCGCTGGGGTTAAAAAGGGACATGCCGAACAACAGACCGATCACCGCGATGATGGTCCAGAAGTACCAGGTCTGGTAAAGCTTCTTCTTCTGAGGTTTCTGCGTCGGTGCATTCATAGGTGTTCGCACGCGTGCGGTGCGGTCCGGTCCCTCCTGCTTGGGCGGCGTGTCAGCCGGTCTCACGGGAGCGCGGCCAGGGCTCCCCACTCTTCTTTACACGAGCGGGGGCACCCAGAAGTTCCAGTTTCACTGGAGGCTTACCCGAATCACAGTCCCGTGTGATGGGCGCCTCACATGCCAACATGCCCGACGGCGGTACGCAAGCACCGCCCGTCGGGCGCCTTGGGTGACGCGCGCGCCGGCCTCCCGGCCGGCTCAGGCGTTGCGGTAAACGTGCGGGGCGAGCGTGCCCACGAAGTCCAGGTTGCGGTATTCCTCGGCGAAGTCCAGGCCGTAGCCCACCACGAAGTCGTTGGGGATGTCGCGGCCCACGTACTTGACGTCGATCTCCACCTTGGCGGCGTCGGGCTTGCGCAGCAGGGCGCAGATCTCCACGGAGGCCGGGCCGCGGGAGCGGAGGTTGGAGAGTAGCCAGGACAGCGTCAGGCCGGAGTCGATGATGTCCTCCACGATGAGCACGTCGCGGCCCATCAGGTCAGTGTCGAGGTCCTTCAGGATGCGGACCACGCCGGAGGACTGGGTGCCGGAACCGTAGGAGGAGACGGCCATGAAGTCCATGGTGACCTGCGAGTGCAGCGCGCGGGCCAGGTCTGCCATGACCACCACGGCGCCCTTCAGCACGCCGACCAGGAGCAGATCTTTGCCCTCGTAGTCGCGGTCGATCTGGGCGGCCAGGTCGGCAACCACCTGGGCGACCTCGTCCTTGCTCAGCAGGATGTTCTCGATGTCTCCGGAGACGTCGTGGGCGTCCATGTTGGTTACTCCTCGTCAGGTGATGCGATTCGCGGACTAGCCGCTTGAGACAAGTGTGTCACGGGTCAGGTTTCCGGCGGGAAACGGAAGCTTTGATGCCTCGACTCGGCTGCGGGACTGTCGCGTCGAGGCATCAAAGCCGAATCCAGGCATCAAACCTGCTTCCGGCGCTCACAGCCCACGGAAGCGTAGCGGGGATTCCTCGTCGTGAGCACGGATCCGCGTCACTGACACCCTGCAGGCCCCGTTCAGAGGCGAGTCCACGAATCAGCCTCAATGGCCCCGATGATCATCTTCAAAATGCCCAGCTCTTCCATCATGTCGAAGATGGGCGGTTCGAACGATTCGTCTTTGTTGGCCAGGGCGAAGCGATGCACGGACTTGGTGTCAGAATCAATCGCCCCATCCATGACGTAGATCCTGCGGGCCCCACGAATTGACTTCACCTGCCCCAGTCCCGACGACGTCAGCGCGGCGTCCAGCTCATCCACCTCGGATGGCTCGTCGATGTCGCGAGTCATCTCGTCGTCAACTTCCGCATTCTCCAACCAAAGGGACATGCGGTAGGTCTTCAGCTCCCGTTGACGACGGACAGCCGCAAACAGCACCTGCGCCGGGTCCACATCTCCCTGCGAGGCAACATCCCAGCGATATCTACCGCCTACGTTATGTTCCACGACCATCATGAAGCCGCCGCTGGTCGACCACCCCGACTTGGCCCGTAGTATCCAGTTCTCACCAATGGATGAGTCCTCCACGGCCACCCCGCCGATCGAGGACCGAACCTCGGAACCGTCGATGCCGAGGGTGTCCAGCTGATTCTCTGTCAATAACATCTCGGTGATCGCGAGGATGTCGGCATCGTTGCAGCCGACAGCAATCGTGCCGCGCTCCAGAAACTCCTCGGTATCGCCTTCAATGATGAATATAGCCCGGCCCGTCACTTGACGTCCGTTTTCAATTGCAGCGATTTCGAGACTGGAATCACGAATCAGGGACCAGACCGCATTGAAGTCGACGTCGGTGACAAATTTGGGCGACGATCCCAGCTCGCGAGACACCGTCATATCAGTCAAGAAGGTGGCCAGGGACGACGATACGTCATCGTTGTACGTTTCTCCCGCCGACCGCAAATACCAGGAAGTGTCGCTGTCCGTGTACGTTTCAATGGCACACCAAACGGTCACCACTTCGCCATTAGGGAGCCAGCCGCGAGCAGACTCAGCTCCTGAATTTTCGACAACTTGCTGAAACATCGACGTAAACTTCATACTAGACCGCCCACCTCATATTCCATCCACCCTGCTTCCACTGGTTCTTACGTTTATTCGGATTGACCAGACGATTTCCACCTCCGTGTCGCCCCGCCTTTTCGTGCTTGTCCTTCGAAGACTTGCTTACGTTCGTCTTATGGGGTTTACGATTGCCGCTTCCAGTGGCAATATTTTTCTTATGCGCAGCATGGACGCCCTTGGTTTTCGACGATTTTTTTGGGTTTTGAGAATTTCTTCTTTCCCCACTTCCAGACAGGCTTGATAACCCACTTATATACCGCCTTGCCACCGCGCCAGATCAGCGTCCAGTATTCACCCGAAACGTCTTGGAGGTTCACCGGGTCTTGTGGGTAGGTGTAGGCGGTGGTGTTGCCTCCGGGGATGGGGTTGTAGAGTCTGGCACCCATGGGCGTCAGGCCGGTGTCTGGGTTAAGGGCTCGTTGGTCGGCGCCGTGCCAAGCATAGGTGGTGGCACCGGTCTCTGGTGTGGCCTCTGTTTCCTGATTGCCATACTCGTCGTAGGAGGCCCATGAACTGATCCCGCTCCCTGCGGTGTTCCCGGTCAGCGCGATGGTCGTGACGGTATCGCCGTGGGGGTTGTTGACCGCCAGATCGACCTGGTTGCCGGTGATGCTCAGGGCCAGATCACCACCGATGGTGGTTTCATACCCAGTCGCGACCGCCTCCTCGGCCATCTCCTCGACAAATCAACACTCCACCCAGTCTATGACTCCCAGCAAATCTAGAACGTCACCTAGCTCGGACTTGCTATTTGGATTGAACTCATCTTCTTCTGGGTTTATCAACCCTTTCTTGTCTTCGAGTTGAACGAAATATCCAGTAATCATGAACGCTTTTCGTCCACGTTTTCCTTGAGTATACGGGGTAACCCAGACAATCAACCCGGCATATGAGCCAGACACAATTAGTCCTTTATACATTTTGGCATAGTGGCCCCAAGCATCATCTAACGGATTCGGAGTCGTCACCGCCGTCGCCACCCCTTCTTGATTTTGACGTGGACATTCTTCTTCCCCTTTTCGAAATTGGAGTGCCAACCGTAGTATTTTCCGTGGGGCTTGAAGGTGGGGTCTCTATACTGCCTACCATTATTATTTGTAAGGCGATATTTACCGGTGTTGTTGAATGAGTACGGGGAACGCTTCGTCCCTCTGTATCCGGTCCACATTCTGCCTGCTACTCGACTCACTCCTCGTGAAGCAGTAAGCCCTCTCTTGCCAGCCTTTACAGACTTGTACAGTCGGTACCCCTTTACCAGGAGAACACCTCCGCGAACTACAGCGCCGCCAGGGACGGCAAGGCTGACTATTGTTACTCCAGTCCGCACCCAAGGGTTCTTCCAGGCCTTCTTGACGCCCCGCGCTGCCTTTTTGATCCATTTGGGCCATTCGCCGCTGGTGTCGGCAGTGTTGATGGGGTCTTGGGGGTAGGTGTAGGTGGTGGTGTTGCCTCCGGGGATGGGGTCGGTGCTGGTGAAGAGCCCGGTGGTGGGGTTGTAGAGTCTGGCGCCCATGAGGATGAGGCCGGTGTCTGGGTTGAGGGCTCGTTGATCAGCGCCGTGCCAAGCATAGGTGGTGGCACCGGTGTCCGGTGTGGTCTCTGTTTCCTGGTTGCCGTACTCGTCGTATTGGGCCCAACTTTTGATCCCAGTTCCTGCGTTGTCACCGGTGAGGGGGATGGTGGTGACGGTGTCCCCGTGGGGGTTGTTGACGGCCAGATCCACCTGGTCGCCGGTGATAGTCAACGCCAGGTCCCCACCGATGGTGGTTTCGTATCTGGTCGTGACCGTATTCCCGGCCGCCTTCTTGGTGGTGTAGCCCGGGTTGTCGGAGTCATCGACGTAGTGTTTGACTTCCTCCCCGTTCTGGGTGGCACCAACCCCGGTGGTGGTCAGATTGAGGCGGCGCCCAGCCGGGTCCAACCCGATCGTCGTCGTGGCGCCGGAACGGGTGATGGTGTGGGCGGTGTCGTCGTCGTAGTAGCCAATCGTGATGGCGGCGGAGCCTTGTTCCTGCCCAGTGGTCTTGGGCGCGTCCACGGCCGGGATGGAGGTCTGACGTCCCAATCCGTCATACACGTAGCCGGCATTCACGCCCACCCGGTCAGCTGCGTCATACGCCCAGGCCCGTGCGGAGGTCTGCTGCCCATCGACGGTGGTGACCAGGCTTGTCCGGTTCCCGTTCTTGTCGAAGGTATATTTCCTCACCCTCACCGGTGTGGTGACCCCTTCGTCGGGGTCGGTGTTGATGACCTCACCAACAGGCGCCGTGATGTCAGTGACCTGGGTGAGCCGTCCAGCCCGGTCGTAGGAGAAGTCCCGGTCATACGCTGCACCACGTTCCCCGACAGTGGAGGAGCCTGAAAGCACGTCACCGTCAGGAGTGTCCTCTCCGACGATGCGCCCAGCCACATCCCTGACGGTCTCCCAAGAAACCCACGTCCCCGTGGAGATACCACCGTCCTCAGCTTTGACCGGACCCTCATAAGCCAACCGGGTGGGGTTCCCTGATTCGTCGTACGCCTGCACCTGGCTGATTCCGCCTGGCATGGTCTGTTTGCGCAGGTTCCCGTCACCGTCCCAGGAGGCCGTGTACGTCCCGGTCTTGCCCGAACC
>JBQDZM010000043.1:0-2320 GCA_052108535.1 Galactobacter sp.
CCCCATCGGGGCGCCACCGGCGCTGGACGTGGACGGCGGGTGCCGGGCACGCGCCGTCGGGCATAGGGAACGCCTCGACTCAGGCGCGCGGATGGTCACCGTTGAGCAGAAACTCCGCGTCCGGGGACTGCTGGATGCCCATGACCTGGCGGGCCGCGATCTCGCCCGTGACCGGTGAGTTCTTGAAACCCTTGCCGGAGAACCCGGCCAACACCAGCACCTTGTCCATGCTGGGGTGCGGGGCGATGAACTCGTGCCGGTTGTGCGTGTACGCCTCGTAGTAGGCCTGCATGCGCATGGGGTACGGCTCCAGGTGGGGGAAGAACTCGGCCACGAGAGTGCGGATGGGTTCCAGGTCCTCCTCCGTGATCTCCAGGCGTGCGGTGTCGGGAGAGTCGATGGGCAGGTGGTTCGGGAAACCGAGCCCCAGTTTCATGGCCAGACCATCCGCTGTGGGGAGGCCGTAGGAGTAGTTCGGGTTGGCCCGGATGTACGGTTTCATGCCCTCCAGGCTCTCTCCGGTGCGCGGCAGGAACCATGTGGAGAGCAGCCGACGCGTGGCGAGGTACGGGGCCATCTCCGGCAGCAGCGTCGAGGTCCAGGCGCCCACGGCCACGACGACCTGGTCGAACGTCTGGGTCTCCCCATCCACGGTGATCAGGACTTCGCCGCCACGCTGTTCGATCCCAGTGATTCGGGCCTCGGTGTGGACCGTTGCGCCTCGCTTTGCGGCCGCTGCTACGGCCGTACGAATGGTCTTCTCCGGGAAGATGGTGCCGGCGCCGTGATCCACGATGGCGATCTCGTTGTCTTTGATCTTGTACATCGGGAAGCGCTGGGTGGCTTCTTCGTGGCTGAGGATCTCGGCACGGTTGCCGATGAGTTTGGCGCTTTGGAGGCCCACGGCCATCTCCGGTTGGTCCGGGATGCCGAAGGTGATGGCACCGGAAAGGTCGCGCAGAGTTTGTCCGGTCTCGGCCTCCAGCTCACGCCACAGTTCGTCGGAACGGAAGACGAGCGGTTGATAGCCCAGATCCTCCATCTCCACTAGGCGGAACAGCCGGGATTCGCCCCCGGCCGCTCCACGAGAATGGCCAGGACTGAAAAGTTCGAACCCAGTGACGTCGCAGTCCTGCTTGGACAACTGCCACAGGGCCTGAGTCCCGACGGTTCCGAGGCCGACGACGGCTACTCGCTGACGAGTCATGGATCAGAGCCTTTCAGGTGCCGGTGCGGCGGTTGGCTCCACTCTGTCACCAAGCTCTCGACCTGGACCACTACGTGCTGCTGGGTGGCGTGATTAGCCCCGCCCCCGCGCCTCCTCACCTGAATCCCGGGCCATCAGGAGCGACCCCACCAGCGGGATCACCATGATCCCCGCAGAGATCAGGAACGCCACCGAGAACGCCCCGAAGCCGACGCCCCCATCGCCAGCGCCACCGGGGGCCACCACCTCGCCCACCCGCACGGCCAACGTCACCACGGCGATACCCAAAGCCGTCCCCACCTGCTGCAGCGTTGAGGACAGCGTGTTCGCGTCATTCATCCCCTCCGGCGCAACATCAACGAACTGCACCGTGTTGTACGCCGTGAATCCGATGGAGCGGAACACCCCGGAGAGGAACAGCAGCACCAGGATCAGGCCAACGGGCGCCCAATCGCCCACAAAAGCGAAGGCCGCGATGATCAGCAGCCCCAACAGGTTGGACCAGACCAGGGTCGCCTTGAAGCCCAGGGCGCGGATGATAGGCGTGGTGAACGGCTTGATGGCGATGTTGCCCGCAAAGATCGCGATCACCATGGCGCCGGCCGCCACGGGGGAGTAGCCCAGACCCAACTGCAGCCACAGGGTCACGAGGAATGGGATGGCGGTGATCAGTAGTCGGTACACGGTCCCGGAAACATTGCCCACCCGGAAGGTGGCAAACCGTAGCGCACCGAACCGCAGCAATGGATTCCATGCCCGACGCATCAGCGCCACAGCCAGCGCGCACAACCCCACTCCCAGCGTGAGGACTATGGCGCCTACGGCGCCGGCACCCAGGCCGAACAGGACGGCGGAACCCGGGCCTCCGCCGTCGGGCATTTCCGAACCGGAGGAGCCGGACCCGAGCAGTTCGGCACCCGCTGTGAGTGCCGCCAGCCCGCAGGCGAGGACGCCGAATCCCCAACCGTCGAACCTGGTACGGGACAAGATTTCGGAGCGAGGGAGGAGCCAGTGCCCGGCGATCAATGCCGCCACCCCCAGCGGCACGTTGATGAGGAAGATCCACTCCCAGCCGATGGTCTGGGCGAAGAATCCACCCACAACCGGCGCGAG
>JBQDZM010000043.1:2420-13850 GCA_052108535.1 Galactobacter sp.
ATGAAGAAGGCGCCGGCCACGAGTAGGGCGGTGCCGCGGTGGAAACTGCGGGCGAGCGGCATCGGGACTCCTCTTGGGTGAAGTTGGTGAAAATTCTGGTTCACGGGTCACTGACCCGCCTCCGCTGGAGGTGGCGCGGTGTGCCGCAGTGCGGCACCGTCGGTGCCGGGGCGGGTCGCGGTGGGCTGGGACGGCGCGAGCCGGGCCGCCGACATCACATCGTCATCTGTTGTGCCTACCCTGGTCTGAACCGGAAGGCAACGCCAAACGGCGTCACCCAATGGAAACATCCTATTGACAGGACAATCGGTCATACGTCATTCTAATGACCATGACCCGCATCACATCGAGGTGGCGCGCGTCCAGGACGAAGGAGTAACCCGACATGAGTTCCCATGCGTCGACAGGGGTTTCATCCCTGCCACCGCTGACGAAGGGCCCGCACTCCAAGCGACTAGGCATCGTCGCACTGATCGCCACCTTTGGCGGTCTCCTCTTTGGCTATGACACCGGCGTGATCAACGGCGCCATCGGCCCCATGCGAGAGGAGCTGGGACTGTCAGCGCTCGGAGAAGGCGTCATCGCCTCCTCACTGGTCTTCGCAGCAGCACTCGGCGCCGTCACCGGCGGCCCGCTCTCCGACCGATGGGGACGGCGCAAGACCATCATCCTGATGGCCATCCTGTTCTTCGTGGGCACCGTCTTCTGTGTGTTTGCCCCGGGCACCAGCACCGCAGCCTTCTCATCCCTGATCGTGGGCCGCATCCTGCTGGGCCTCGCAGTGGGCGCCGCCTCCTCAGTGGTCCCGATCTTCCTTTCCGAGATGGCCCCCTACGAGATCCGCGGTTCCCTCTCCGGCCGTAACGAACTCATGATCGTCACCGGCCAGCTGGCCGCGTACGTCATCAACGCGATCCTCGGCGTGACCCTGGGCCACGTGGACGGTGTCTGGCGCATCATGCTCGCCGTCTGCGCCATCCCCGCCATCTGCCTCTTCATCGGCATGATGCGCGTCCCGGAGTCCCCCCGCTGGCTCGTGGATAAGGGCCGTACGCCTGAAGCCATGGCCATCCTCAAGACCATCCGCTCAGAAGAGCGTGCCGAGGCCGAGCTGGCCCAGATGCAGGTCATCGCCCAGGAAGACGCCGCACTGGAGACCACCGGCTGGCGCGAGGTCTTCAAGAACAAGCACCTGATGCGCATCCTTCTGGTCGGTATCGGCATCGGTGTGGTGCAGCAGCTCACCGGTATCAACGCCATCATGTACTTCGGTCAGAACGTGCTGATCGAGTCCGGCTTCGACTCCTCCGCAGCCCTGATCGCCCAGATTGGCCCCGGCATCATCGCCGTGGTCGGTGGCATCATCGCGCTGATGATGATGGACCGCTTCGACCGCCGCAAGACCTTCCTCACCGGTCTTACGCTGACCACCGTCTCCCACGTGCTGATCGCCGTCAGCGCCAACGTGTTCCCGGTCGGCAACGCCGCCCGCCCGTACGTCATCCTGCTGCTCGTGATCATCTTCGTGGGCTCCATGCAGACGTTCCTGAACGTGGCCGTGTGGGTCTACATCTCCGAGATCTTCCCGCTGCGTATGCGTGGCTTCGGTTCCGGCGTGTCCATCTTCTTCCTGTGGATCGTCAACGGCTTCCTCTCCCTCTTCTTCGCCTCGCTGCTGGAGGGCCTGGGCCTCACCGGAACGTTCGCACTCTTCGCAGTCCTGGGCGCCCTGTCCTGGGTCTTCGTGAAGTTCGCGGTCCCCGAGACGCGTGGCCACACCCTGGAGCAGCTGGATGAGGCCGTCACCACCGGCGCTATCTACACCGTGAAGAACACGGACAAGTAAGCTCCATCTCCGCCGCTGGTGCCGGGGATTCCTCGGTACTGGTTGTCTCAGAGCCGGGTCCCCACCGCAGAGCCTGCGTTTGCGCAGCTCTATGGTGGGGACCCGGCTCTGTTCTGTGGAGCTTTCTGTGCCCCGCGCCCCAGTGTTCTAGTTGGGAGTGCAAATCGTCGCCGGCTCGATAGGCTGTTGGACATGGCATCCCCGTTCGATGACCCAGAATTCTCCGCACAGGCTGCTGCCATGGGCTTCCGACACGTGCCCGGCTTGGCCCAGTCCGTTCTAGATGACCTGCGCCCCATCTTGGAGGCTGACGGTGTTGACCTCAACAACATCGGTTCGCCAGAAGAACTGCAGGCTGCACTGAACCGGGCTACCGAGCAGCGCAACCTCATGCTCAGTGTCCCCGTGGGCCTCCACCGGGAGCTGACCTTGAGTGTGCTGAAGGAGTTCGCGCTCCTCATCGACGCGCACCGCATGGCAGAGGCCCGTCAGTTGCTGGCCTCCGTTCACCCCGAGGAAGACGACCATCACCCGGCCATCTCGCATGTGCTCGGTGTGGGCAGCTCGCTCCTTGACGAGTGGGGACGCATTCCCGCTTACCGTGTGGCCCTGCACACCGCACGACTTCCCAAGTGGGCCAAGCCTGCGTCCCGCACCGCCCGAGCGCTGATTGATGCGGGTCGGGAGCATCAGGCCTTTGATCTTCACAAAAATCTGATTGTGCGTGAAGGAGGGCAGGTCGTATATGAAGCTGTTGCGGTGGCAACGGCGGCAGCCGTGGCCGCGATTGCACGCAAGCTGAAACGCGGCGTGAAGCAGGTAGCGAACGATCTCTTCCCCGAGGCTGCCGCTCCCATCCCACGGCGCGACGCATGGGAGCCACCAGCCGCGCCCGACTCACGTGTGCGCGGTCCACTGCCGCCAATCAGCGGTCCAGTCGAGGCGTCGACAGGCCCCAACGGTTTCTGGCTCCCAAAACCAGGATCTCCCGGGCCGGCGTTGAGCCTCAAAGGCGAACAACGAATTCGGGAACTCGCCGAATTCCTGTCCGGACCATACTTACCGTGGCCCAACGATGACGAGGACGTGAACCAGGCGGTAGAGACCTTCCGCGTCATGGTCAACGCGGCCGAGCAGACCGGCCACGACCTGAACGAGCCAGAGCGCACCGTTGCCTTCATTGCCTCGATGCAGGAGGTCGGCAGGATTCCGGATCAGGTCTTCACGGAATTCGCCTGTGTCCTCGCCGACTACGTAGATGCACGTTTTGAGGAGAATCCGGGCGTGTGGTCGGATACCAGGGAGTTCTTTGACGACCTGGTTGACGAGGCCTTGCCAGACCTTGAGCACCCGAACGATGCCGAAGCGGCGGGCCAAGCGGCTGCTGACGACGAGCGAAGGAATCGCCTGCAGCAGGTGCATGCGCAGGCCTTCACTGTCCCCGCCAAACTGCAGCTCGAGGCCCTCAGCGCTCTGCCTGTGCTCGCTGCCGTAGATCCACTAATCCAGTGGATCGGCGAAGGCCGCCCGGTCACCAGCACTGGGCAACTGCGCCGCGTGGACATTCAGACGGTGATGAAGTTGCTAGGACTGTCTGCAGTCGGGGTTGCGCGCATGCCACCGTTGAATCAGATGGGGTCCCTGACGGACGCGGACCATCCGTTACAGGTGCTGTCGGCCGCAGACATCGACATACTCAGCACCTGGTGGGACGTCCTTGACGTGTACGGGTTGATCACCCGATCCAAGACCCGCGTGTATGCGGGGGAGAACCCCGGGTTCGGGTTCAACGAGACAGGACTCGAGGAATTGCGGAGCTTTCTGGCCACCTACGTTTACGGGGTGATCAGCTTCTATCTTGGGCCCACCGCAGGTTTTTACGAGCAGTATGGAGCGGACGCCCTGGAGCGAGTGTCGCAGCAGCTACACCAAGCGCTGACGGCGCCGGAGCCGATTGCTGGCGGGCTCGCTGTTGAACCAACCGAGGAGGACCAGGTCCCGGATCTCTCGGCCAGCGACTGGCACGACCGGATAGTGACGAAGACGGCACTGCGCAGGATGGAGACCCTGGAGACACTCGGCATTCTGGGCAGAACGCCGGATGGGGAGTTCTCCGTTCCGACGGGGCTCCGGGCCTCGGTGGGGCTTGTGGTGGAGGCACTCGAACAGCGGGTGTTTGACCAGCGTTAGCCCGGTCCAACGATAGGTCCGGGGGCTGATGGTGCCTGCGGCGCCTCGAGGTTCGGGGCTGTGGAGTCACACGGTGTTCGGCATAGGATTAGGCAATGGCCGTCCCACACCGTAACGACCTTCCTCTGATCGGGCGCGGAAAGCGGGGCAGGGGGCTCACGCGTTCCATCATCACGGCCGGAGTTCTAGCGGTGGCGGCCGTGATCCTAGGTGTCGTCGGATTCCAACGCGTCACCGTCCAGCCCACGCACTCCATCACGTTCGAGGTGGAAGAGGGGCTTCCCCTTGGGATCACGCAGGAATCGGTGATGGCCTCCGCCGAGGAGTACGACGCCAAGAGCTACGAGCCCTTCACGATGCGGGTCGTGGAGCGGGAACTGACCTGGGCGGAGACTTACCGTGGGGAAACCGGGGACGCCGACGTTCTTTTTTCCGTAGGCAGCGACTCCGGGTCCGATTCCGACAAAGAGGGCGAGTCCGAATTCGGGGACCGCGGAGCGGACACAGTGCTGCCCGATTTCAACCGCGTCGCCTTCAAGGGCGAGGGCTCGTCCAAGGACGGCATCACGGAATCCAGAGCAGTTCGCGAAGCCTTCGTGAACAATCAGACTCTGGGTCATGGACCCGGCGCCGTGGTGGGTGCAGCGCTGACCGCCGCGGACGTGAAGTTCAATGGTGGTAACCGTTCGTTCGCCTTCTGGGGTTCCTTGGCGGCGCTGCCAATGTTCGGTTCCCTCTTGGTGGCCTATGCCTGGATGCGAGACCGCCGTACGGATCGCCGACGGGCGCAGCAGCTCTCCGCCGCCCAGCTGCGCCTGGCGCGTGTGGTTCTGGAAATGGACTCCCTGGAGGTTCGCTTCGAGGTGGCGAAGCAGGTCATTCGGGACGGTATGGCGGCCGGGGAGCAGGACGACACGGCGTTCAAACGCTGGCTGAAGCGGCATCGTCAGGCCGATGACCAAGGCTTGGCCAAGATGGAACAGCAATGGAAGAGCATCCGTTCCAGCAGCCTGGCTTTGGCCAAGAAGGAAGAGCGGCTTCAGGCCATCTTCCGTGACCGGGCCGCGCCGGAGGGCGACGACACCCTGGACCAAGCGGTCAAAGACCTCGAGGCCTTTCAGAAGGATACGGAAGCCTTGCAGCGCAAAGCCGCCGCGCTGGCAGACGCCTCTGAGCTGCGACTGGGACACGCAGGTTCCCGTTCCGTGCTGGACCAACTCGCAGCACCCTTGATTCAGGCGGTGGATGACGTCCTGTACCGCAAGGACCAACTGCCCCCGGAGAGCAAAGGTTTGGAGGAGGTGCGGGACGAGCTCTTGGCGTTGTCGCTGCAGGCCGCCTCAGCAGATGACCCGGTGGGAGCTGACGATGCTGACGAGGACGGGTCCGCAGCACTGGTCAGAAACCATGCTGACCTCCTCAAGAAGTGGGGCGCAGCCGAAGCGCGCCTGCTGAAGATCAGTGCGGATCTGGAAAAACCCCTGCGCAGCAAACTGCGATCCCGCGGAAAACAGAAGGAAGCGCAGCGGTCCGTCAAGAAAGCTGCGGAAGAGCGTGCAGAGCAACGCATCCTGTCCATGACCGCCGGGCAGACCAAGACGTTCCGGGAACTCCGGGAGACCTTGGGTCTGGGATACGGAACCGAAACAGGTCCGCAGCAGGCGGTTGAAGGTGTGTTGGTGCTCCTCGATTGGCTGCAGCGCAGCGAAACGGGGACATCGGCGGATCAGGAGGCGGTGGAGTCCTGGAACGCCGAGCAGTTCGGGGCCGCCAAGGCTTCCGCAGGGCTACTCATTCCGGTTCTGGCCGCTCTGGGCCTCGGATGGGTGGCAGTGGCCCAAATTCCGCAGGCAACCTCGTACGGTCTACAGCTCACGGGAGATAAAGAGTTGCAGGCTCTGAACGTCTACGGTGACGTGAACCTGTTACCGGAAGCCGAGGAACGCTACAGCGACGATCTGGATCAGGCCGGCAGTCTCAATGTGGACTACATCCGGGAGCGGATGCAGAGAAGCTTGAAGTACACCTCAGACCGAGCCCTCTTCCCCGAAGAGTTGGCTCTGACGGTGGCCATCGTTCCGGCGGATGACTACATCGAGTACCAGCGCAACCGCGCCGACTCCGACAACCGCATGGAGATCGACTACTGGCAGGTGGTGGAGGGGCAACGCAAGCTTAAGGAGGACGTGGCCAAGGTGTATCCGGAGGTCGTGGATACAGCGACCGGTGACATCGCGCGTGGACAGGGCATCGTCCCCGTCTGGGTGCTGGACGAGGAAACGTACGCGGTCGGGTACACGCTGACGGGTCAGATCAGCTCCGGGATGAACAGTCGGGTGGGCCGATACTCCTTCCAAGCCACCGAGCCGTCACGCAGGGGCCCGGGGGAGAACAACAACATGCTCATCGGGGACACGCTGACGTATGACCTGGGTGAGCTGGCGCGAGCCATGGAATACAACCACCTGGAGTCCTCCAACGTGGACCCCAAATCGGTCTTCTGGATGACCTCCATCAGCGCCTGGACCGGGATCATGACCCTGGGTGTTCTGTGGGCCGCCGTGCAAGGGGCGTTGCGGCAGAGGACGGGCAACAAGCAGGTGCGAGCACAGCTGGGCACGCTGCGCACCGAACTCAACAACCTGGCCTTGGGGTTGGATATGACGCGCTTGGACCTCGTCGCGGTGCTGGGTGGAGAAAAGTCCGCCACTGGCGGGGACGCGGAGGAATCGGAGCAGCGACTCTACGAGGCGGGTCTGGTCACCGCCTGGCGGGAACTGGATGCTCTGGAAGGACTGCCGCGCAAGCTGCAAAAGGGCGAGGACTGGAATGCCCGCATGGGGCACGTCCGGCAGCTCGTGGACATGCTCGGCACCCGCAGCGAAGGCATCTCGGCCAGGACGGAGCAGTTGCTCCGCTCGCAACGACGGGCGACGATCGACGCGTGACGTCGCCGCCGTAGGCGGCGGATGCGCTGTGGCCGGGCACGCGCCGTCGGGCATTGGAATGCATACGGGAGGGCGGGAATAGGTTCGCCACCCAGATAGTTGACACGTCATGTGAAGAAACTTGGATTCCTGTCCTTTGGCCACTGGATGGACCACCCTGACTCTCAGGTGCGTTCCGGGGCCGACACCCTGCTGCAGTCCATCGACCTGGCCCAGGCGGCCGAGGACGTCGGGGCGGACGGCGCCTACTTCCGCGTGCATCACTACGCGCAGCAGCTCGGTTCGCCGACGGCACTGCTGGCCGCCGTGGCAGCCAAGACCTCCCGCATCGAACTCGGAACCGGCGTCGTGGACATGCGCTATCCGGACCCGTACGGCTTTGCCGAGGACATGGCCTCCGTCGACCTGATCTCGGACGGGCGCCTGCAGCTGGGGCTCTCGCGCGGGACGCCGGAACAGGTGATCGACGGCTGGAAGTACTTCGGGATCTCTCCCGAGCCGGGCGAAACCGAGGCCGATATGGCCCGCCGCAAGACGCTGAAGTTCCTCGAGGGGATCGAGGGGCACCATTTCGCCGAACCGAACCCGCGGCCCATGTTCCCCAATCCGCCCGGACTGCTGCGACTGGAGCCGTACGCGCCCGGGCTGCGCCAGCGGATCTGGTGGGGTGCCGGGTCCGACGCGACCGCGCGCTGGACCGCGGAGCACGGCATGAACCTGATGTCATCCACCCTGAAGGATGACGAGACCGGCGAGCCGTTCCACGTGCAGCAGCGCAAACAGATCGACGCCTACCGAGCGGCATGGGCCGAATATGATCACGGGTTCTCGCCACGGGTTTCCGTGTCCCGATCCATCTTCGCGCTCACCACCGATCTTGATCGCCTGTACTTTGCTGGTGGCGCCCAGCGGCACGACCAGTTCGGGTCGGTAGGCCCAGGGAACCAATCGGTGTTCGGGCGCACGTACGCGGATTCACCTGAGGCGCTCGTGGAGGAACTCCGGCAGGACGAGGCCATCGCGGCCGCCGACACCCTGCTCCTGACCGTGCCCTCTCAGCTGGGTGTGGACTACAACGCGCACCTGATCGAGAACATCGTCAAGCACGTGGCGCCGGAGCTTGGCTGGCGGTGAGGCTGGGCTGATTCGACGGCTCTGCGAGCTAGTCCAAGAGGCGACGAGGACGCGCTTCTTTCCGGCGGTCCCGCTAGGGTCTCGACAGCGCGGGATCACTGGAAGGCGATGACACCCTCCTGTGTTACCGTGTAACACAGGAGGGTGTCATGGCAACAACAACGGTGACGCTGCGACTCGCAGAGTCCGAGAAGCAGCTGCTCGCAGACTATGCGAAGACCTTCGGTATGAGCATTTCGGAGTTCGTGCGCACCGCGGCACTCTCGCGCATCGAGGACGAACTCGACCTTGTGGCCTGGGAAGATGCGAAGCGCGAGTTCGACAACGATCCGCAGACCCTGACCGCCGACGAGATCGCAGCGAAGTACCTCTAGATGTGGCGGCTGCTCTATTCTCAGCGAGCCGACAAGCAACTCGGCAAGCTCGATCCTGGTGTTCGTCGCGTCGTTGTGGCGTGGCTGAACAAGAACATCAACGGATGCGATGACCCCCGTGCGACCGGCAAAGGCCTCGCCGCAGGGCTGACTGGAAAGTGGCGCTACCGCGTGGGCGACTACCGCGTGCTCTGCGAGATCCGCGACTCGGAACTCGTTGTGCTCGCAATCGAAATCGGACATCGCCGCGACATCTATCGCTGAAGAATCAACCGCGCATTCCGGCCCCGGCGATTAGACGCCAAGTCATCCTGAACTAGCTGGTGGTGGATTACAGTGCGCACCTGATCGAGACGCCGGCGGTGCACTCGAGCACGGTGGAGGAGGAGCAAATGCCCTCGCCATGGTCCACCACGAACGAACGCCCAGGACCAACGTGCCCCTGGACCAGACCTCCGAGCCATTGGGAGAGCGCGGCGTCCTCGGTCAGGCAGGACCAGAGCCTGTCAGGCTGGGCGGGGACGACCCACTCCACGCGCAGGCTCTCAGTATCGGAGGCTAGGGCTAGAAGCGGCATGCCGGGACCTTACCAAGGCACCACGTGAGTCGGAAGCGTTCGACGGCCCAGGCAATGATGGAACACTTGGCACATGACGACCGTGGATCAGACCTCCTCAGGCCATCCGCTGCTCAAGAGCTTGGCGCAACCCGTGGTGCTCTTGGCTCTCATGTGGGTCATTCGCTTGGCCGACGCGATCCTCCCGGGGTCCTGGAACAGGTTGTTCGGGGTGCAGTCCTGGCGGTTGGGCGGCCTGGACGGGCTGATCCTCGCACCCCTGCTGCACGCGAGCTTCTGGCATCTGCTCTCCAATACCCTCCCGTTCCTGGTGTTGGGACTGCTGATCGCCTTTGACGGAAAGGCGCGTTTCTGGTCGGTGACGGGCATCGTTGCAGTGATCTCCGGCGCCGGAGCGTGGCTGATCAACTCCCCGGGCACCGTCACCGTGGGTGCCTCCGGCGTCGTGTTCGGCTACTTCGGGTACCTCCTGGCCCGCGCCTTCGTGGCCCCCTCTTTGGGGCATCGCGTGTTGTATGCCGTGATCGGCATAGTGGTGGGTGTGGTTTATGGCGGAGGCATGATCTCCGGCATCCTGTTCGCGTCCTACGGGGTGTCCTGGCAGGCGCACCTGTTCGGGGCCGTTGGCGGCGTGGTCGCTGCGTATTTGCTGCGACCCCAACAGGATCGCCACTCAACACCCGAGTAGCGCCACGCCCGACGAGGCGTTGGGTCGGCAGGTCCAAGTGCCAGGTTTAGCGGGTCCTGACCTCTGCCGACCTCACCCCCCCAGCGGGGTAACCGATTGTTTCCCGGAAACATGACGGTGGTAGGCCTAGTAGGTGAAGGCTCGGCGCAGACTCATTGCTGCCGACTCCACCCATCACTCAATCCACCCGGGAGTCGTCTTGCCATCCATTCAAAGAGCACCACTGAAGATGTACGGAGGTGCACTGGGCGGCTCGGTCCCACTGTTGCTGTTCATCGCTGGCATGGTCGCGCTGACCATCACTGGTGGGGCGGATATGCCCGTGTTCTGGGCGGTGGCCTGGATCGCCTGTGTCCTGGGCTTCTTCTTCGCCGCCTCCAAGAGTGACTACTGCAGCGCGCTGATCCGGGGCATCGGTAACTCCAACGGTGCCGTGGTCATCACGCTCTATTTCTTCGCCGGCGTCTTCGGCCAGTTGCTCAAGTCGGGCGGGCTCGTGGAGGGCCTGTTGTGGATCGGCACGGAATTGAACGTGACCGGCGCTGCGTTCGCCGTGCTGGCGCTGATCTGCGCCATGGCCTTCTCCCTGGCCACCGGAACCTCCGTCGGCACCGCCGCTGCCATGACCCCGGTGCTGTATCCGGCCGGCGTCATGCTGGGCAGTGACCCCACGATCCTGGCGGTGGCGATCCTGGCCGGAGCAGGCTTCGGTGACAACTGCTCCCCGCACTCGGACACCACCATCGCCTCCGCCGCCAGCCAGGGGGCCGACGTCAAGGATGTCGTCAAGGCGCGGATCCCCTTTGTGCTGATCGCCGCAGCCTTCTCCATCATTTTCGTCGCCGTCTTTGGCGGTGGCGGAACCGTCACCGCGGAGGACATCCCGGGAACGGAGACCAACCCCTGGGGACTGTTGATGTTCCTGAGCTTCCTGGTGCTGATCTTCATCGTATTCCGTAACCGGCATATGATTGAAGCTTTCATCTGGGGGATCATCGCCGCCCTAGTCCTGGGCCTTGCCACCAAGGGCTTCACCTTCGGGGACGTATTCCATTTCCCGTCAGTGAAGGGGGACTCCTCCGGCCTGGTGCAAGACGGTATCGCCTCCGTCGCCAACACGATGATCTTTGTGCTGATCATCCTCGGCCTGTCCCAGATCATGGTGGAAGCCGGGGTCATTCAGAAGCTGCTGCAGTTCTGCGAACGCTTCGTGAAGAGCAAACGCTCCGCCGAACTCGCCATCATCGGTGTGACCACGGCGGTCTCCGTGCCGATCTCCCACAACACCGCGGCAGCCCTCGTGGTGGGGCCGGGCTTCGTGAACGCGATGGGCCGCAAGTTCGGTATCGCGCCGTCCCGCCGCGCCATCATGATGGACTGCTCGGTCACCTCGCTGTACTTCACCATCCCGTGGCACAGCTCGGTGATCACCTGGTTTGGGATGCTCACCATCGCCTCCCACGACTGGAACATCCCGCTGCCGTCCCTGTGGTCCTCGTTCCTGAATCCGTATGCCTGGGGACTCTTCGTCGTCACCATCATCGCGGCCCTCACCGGCTGGAAGCGCAAGGCCATTGGCCCGCACGACGTGGACGCGGATGAGGATCCTGACCACGGTCACCTCAGTCATGTGGAAGAGGCCTCCGGCCCCCGCCTCCCCTGAAACTACGTCG
>JBQDZM010000043.1:13950-15388 GCA_052108535.1 Galactobacter sp.
CTACGTCGGGCATTGATTAGACGGTGGTGCGTCCCGTGACTGCCGGGACCTCCACCCACTGGCCGGACTCGGCCGAGGCCAACGCGGCTGAGGCGATCTCGGCGGCGGCCCAGCCGTCGGCCGCAGACGGCGCGAGCTGCTCCCCGGTGGCCACGGACTCCAGGAACTGGGCGGCCTCGATGGTCTTCAGGTCGTCGAAGCCCATGCTGCAGCCCGGGCCGGGCTGGAAGGCGGAGAAGCCAGGGAAGGACGGGCCAGCCATGATGTTGCGGTAGCCAGCCTTGTCATCCGCCAGCAGGAGTTCGTTCATGCGCTCGAAGTTCCAGCGCGCGCTGCCGCGGGTGCCGTAAACCTCCAGCGTGTACTCCGAGTGCGGGCCGGTGGCCACGCGGGTGGACTCGAAGACCGCCACAGCGCTGCCCTCCAACTGAGCCAGGACGGCGGCGTAGTCCTCATTCTCGACGGTGCCCTTGGGGCGTTCGCGCGGTCGGCGTTGTCGCCGAGCGTGAAGCGGTTGGTGTCACCCGCGCCAGGGAGCGGCCGCTCAGG
This sequence comes from Galactobacter sp., assembly GCA_052108535.1. Taxonomy (GTDB): domain Bacteria; phylum Actinomycetota; class Actinomycetes; order Actinomycetales; family Micrococcaceae; genus Galactobacter. The sequence continues at coordinate 14,500 of JBQDZM010000043.1, forward strand.
GATGAAGGTGCGGGTCAGGGCGGAGACGGACTTGATGGCACCCACCGTGTACTGCACCAGATCGAAGCCGTGGGAGAGCAGATCGCCGAAGACGCCGGAGCCAGCACGCGCGTTGATGAAGCGCCAGGTGAGCACGTCCAACGGGTCGTTGGAGTAGTCCGCCATGAAGTTGCAGCGCACATTGGTGATGGTGCCGAGCTCACCGCTCTGAACCAACTGGCGCAGCTTCTCCACGGCCGGGACGTGGCGGTAGTTGAAGCCCACCGAGGTCACCAACCCAGGGGCCTCTGCAGCCTGGGCAATCTCCTTGGACTCCTGCGCCCCGCGGCCCATGGGCTTCTCGATCCAGAAGGGCTTGCCGGCCGCGATGGTGTCCATGGCGATCTGGTGGTGAAGAAAGTTGGGGGAGGCGATGGAAACGATATCCACCTCGGGGTCGGCGAGCAGCTCGTGGTAGTCGGCCACTGCACGGCGGTAGCCCAACGCGTCGGTGGCGTGGTTCCGGCCGCCCTCGTCCGGGTCGGCGGCCACCACGAGATCCGCGCGCACCGGCAGGTCGGGGAAGTGCCGCGGAGGGGCTAGGTAGGCGTTCGAGTGGAGTCGGCCCATCCAGCCGACAGAGATGAGGCCGACGCCGAGGCGCTTGGGTGTGGTCATGGGTTCCTCCTTGAACCTGCCCGGGCCGCCAACGACCAGGGAGTGCTGTCCTAATGTCCTTACATGTAAGTCAGGCACTTTTCGGGGGTACCCGCACGCGGGGTGGTCCGCGTCGTGAGTCTGATGCCTGGATGCGGCTTTGATGCCTCGACGCGACACCGTCCGGGCCGCGTCGAGGCATCAAACCTTGGCTGTGTCAGGCGGGCCGTCGGTCCTCAGGGGCCTGGGCGGC
>JBQDZM010000043.1:15488-22346 GCA_052108535.1 Galactobacter sp.
GCATCAAACCTTGGCTGTGTCAGGCGGGCCGTCGGTCCTCAGGGGCCTGGGCGGCACAACGCCCAGGCATTCCGTCGGCGCACCATGGGGAAACCAGGTGGCGGTGACGGAATGCCTGGGCGGCGTGGTCAGGGCAGGATCAGAGTGCGGCGTCGGCGGCCTTCAGCACCTCGGCTGCGACCTTCACGCCCTCCTCGCGACCCAAGGAGACGTCCTCGTGCTCGATGTTGACGTACATCTCCGGGTCCACCTCACGCAGTGCGCGCAGGAACTCGGTCCAGTAGGCGGTGTCGTGTCCCTTGCCCAGGGCAACGAAGTCCCAGGCGGCGTTCTTGGGCCACTCGTTGGCCCACTCGTCGCCACCGAGGTTGGTGCGCTGCTCGTCGGAGCCGAGGCGGCGGAAGGAGTTGTCCAGCACACCGTTGATGGCGGCGTGCTCGGTGTTGACGCGCACGTCCTTGGCCGCAGCGTGGAACACCAGTTCGCCGAGGTGACGCACCACGGCCACCGGGTCCATCTGTTGCCAGAACAGGTGGGAGGCGTCCAGTTCCACGCCCACGTGGGTTGCGCCGGTCAGCTCGATCAGCTTGTGCACGTCTGCGGAGTTGAAAACCAGGTTCTGCGGGTGCAGTTCCAGGGCCACCTTGACGTCGTGGTCCGCGGCGAAGCGGTCCATCTCGCGCCAGAACTTCGCTGCGACGTCCCACTGGTAGTCCAGGACATCCAAGGCGGCGGAGTTCCAGGCGTTGACGATCCAGTTCGGGCGCACGGTGTTCGGCTCGCCGCCGGGCAGGCCGGACATGGTCACCACGCGGTGCTGGCCAAGGCGCTCGGCCAGCAGGATGGAGCGGCGGATGTCCTCGGCGTGCTTGTCACCGATGGCGCGGGTGGGGTGCAGCGGGTTGCCGTTGGCGTTCAAGCCAGCGATACCCACGCCGGTCCCCTCGAAAACACCGAGGAAGTCGTCGCGAGCGGCGTCGGAGACCAAGATGTCGTCATAGGTGGGGATGTGCACGGCGGGCAGGAAGCCGCCGGAGTTCAGTTCCAGGCCGGTGAGGCCAACGCTGGAGACAAAGGCGATGGCCTCCTCCAGGGAACGGTCGTGCAGGATCGCGTTGTACAGACCGAGCTTCATGGCTCAGACCTCCTTTTCCTGGCCGTGATCCGCTGCGGAGCGGGACACGGCGTCGATCAGTTCCATGTTGCGCAGGCCGTCGGCGAAGTCGGCGTTGCGGGGGAGGGAGTCGGCCTCCGGGATGCCTGCGATCTCCTCGAGGAAGGCGCGAGCCTGGAAGATGAAGCCCTCGTTCTGGCCCATGCCAACACCGGGGGTGTCCATGGCCAGGCCGCCAGCCCAGTAGGGGGCGCCGGGGCCGAGAACGACCTCGCGGAAACCGTTGAAGCCGTCCGGCTCACCCTCGGCGCCGGGCAGGTGCAGCTTCAGCAGGCCGGGAGTGCGGAAATCGTAGGAGGCGGATCCGCGGGAGCCGAAGACCTCCACGGTGAGCGTGTTCGGGTGGCCGGAGGCCACGCGGGACATCTGCAGGGTGGCGGTGGCACCGTTGGACAGGTCGCCGGAGAAGGCGGCGACGTCGTCGTTCTCCACCTGCTCAAACTCGTCGGACACGGCCTGCTTGCCGCGGCCCACGACGGCGGCGAGCGGCTTGGGGCGCTGCTTGATCACGGTGGACAGCGTGGCGCCGCGCACGGTGGTGAAGTCGCCGCCGCCCACGAACTCGGCGAGGTAGGTCAGGTGGGATCCCACGTCGGCCAGTGCGCCGGAGCCGTTGGGGCCCTTGTAGCGCCAGGCGATGGGAGCCTGCGGGTCGCAGCCGTAGTCGGTCCAGTAGATCCCGGAGACGTTGTAGACATCGCCGAGCACGCCGTCGTCCACCAGCTTGCGGATCGCGGCGAGGCCGGGCTGACGGCGGTAGGTCAGGCCGACCCGGGCCACGAGGCCCTTGGACGCTGCGGCGTCGGCCGCGGTGGCCATGGAGCGGGCGTCCTCGAGGGTGTCGGAGAGGGGCTTCTCGCACAGGACGTGCTTACCTGCGGCGAGCAGACCCTCAACGATCTCGCGGTGCAGCTTGTTGGCCACGACCACGGAGACCACGTCGATGTCATCGGCGGCGGCGATATCGCGCCAGTCGGTGTCGTGACGCAGGTACCCGTAGCGCTTGGCGGTGGCCTCGGCGAGCGGCTCGTAGGCATCGCAGATGGAGACGTAGTTCAAGTCCGGAAGGGTGGAGTCGAACACGGTGGGAGCGGAACGGTAGGCGGCGGCGTGGGCCTTGCCTGCCATGCCTGCGCCGATGACGGCGATGCCCAGCGGCTTCGTTGCCATGAGGGGTTCCTCTCGAGGATGGGGTACCACGGCCCTCGAGATCAAGAGCTGGCCACGGTGCCGGTAGGATTCTGGAAGTCGTTCGTTGGAGCGCTCCAAAAGAGAGCTCGCAGGATGACTCTAGAACCCAAAACTTTGTCACGTCAATACGACTGCAACCATGAGCCCAGCAGGAGCCGCGGATGGCCGCCTCACGACCAACGATCTACGACGTGGCGCAGGCCGCAGGCGTCTCCAAATCCTTGGTATCTCTGGTGCTCAACGGTTCCGACAAGGTCTCCTCAGCCTCCGCCGCCGCGGTCCGCCAGGCCATCAAGGACCTCGACTACCACCCGCGCCGCGCCGCCACCGACCTCGCGACTTCCCGCTCCTTCGTCATCGGAGTGCTCATCGACGAGTTCTCCAACCCGTGGTTCGTGGACGTACTGGACGGCCTGGCCCAGGTGATGGCCCCGCATGGCTACCGGTTCTCCGTCGTGGACTCCGTGGCCGCCGGAACCCGCGAGCCGCTGGCCACGCTGCGTTCCCTCGGAGCAGACGGCCTGGTGGTGGCCCGCGACGTCTCGGCCGGAGCCCTCGACACCCTCACCGACCCCGCCGTGGTCGTCGGGACCCGCCTGCACATCCCGGCAAGCGTCCCGCTGGTAGCCAACGATGACGCGGCAGGTGCCGCACTCGCCGTCGGGCATCTGAGGGAGCTGGGGCACACCCGCCTGGCGCACCTGTCCGTGACCGGCGGAGCCGGGCGCGCGCGGGCCGCGAGTTTCGCTGCAGCGGCGCCGGATGGACTCGTGCAGGACACGCGCGACGACACCGGCACCGAGGCCGGCGGTTACCGCGCAGCCCTGAAACTGCTGCGCGCACACCCCGACGTGACCGGGATCTTCGCCGCCAACGACGTCGTGGCCATCGGCGCGCTCGGGGCCGCGCGGGAGTTGGGACTGCGGGTGCCGGAGGACCTCTCCGTGATCGGGTACGACGACACCGACCTCGCCTCGACGCGCCTCGTCGACCTCACCACCGTGGACGATCGCTCCAGCGACGTGGGGGCGGAGGCCGCGCGGGTGCTGCTGGCGCGGCTGGAAGCCGCGGACGGGGATCCCATGCCCGACGGCGGGTCTCAGGTCCTGCTCCAGCCTCGCCTGGTGGTGCGCGGCACCACCGCGGCTGCGCCGCGCTGACCCGAACCGTACCGGCTCGGTGGGGCCGTGATCGGTGTGCCTACTTGGCCACCAGGCTCGTCTCGAACGTGTACATATCCGGGCGATAGCAGTGGTGCCCGTACTCCACGGCGCGACCGGAGGCATCAAAGGCGGTGCGCTCCATCGTCAGGACCGGGGCGCCCTTCTCTAGATCCAGGAGCCGGGATTCCTCGGCGTGCACCCGTCGGGCACCGATGCGCTGCTGGGCCACCTTGATGGTCACGCGGCGCTTGCGCATCAGCTCGTAGAGCCCGTGCGCGGTGAGTTCCTCCGTCGAGAAGTCGGCGACGTCGGGGGGTAGGTAGTTCTCCATGACGGCCACGGGGACGTCGCCGGTGGAGCGCAGGCGGCGCAGGCGCACCACGTCGTCGCCCGTTTTGAGGCCCAGCTGTTCCGCGACGCGTTCCGGTGCTGGGACGGTCTCGTGAGCCAGGACCTCGGTGACGGGGGAGAGGTGTCCGCGCTGCATGTCCTCATACAGGCTGGTCAGCTCGACCGGGCGGGAAACCGCCCCTTGTACCACCTGGGTGCCGATGCCGCGGCGGCGAACCACGAGTCCCTTGTCCACCAGTTCCTGGATGGCGCGGCGGACGGTGGGGCGGGAGAGGCCGAGGCGCTCGCCGATGGAGATCTCATTCTCCAGGCGGGTGCCTGCCGGGATCTCGCCGGAGGTGATGGCCTTCTGCAAGCGGGTGGCGATCTGGAACCACAGGGGGACGGGGCCGGATCTGTCCAGATCGGCGAAGACCTCGTCGGACCACCAGGGCTTGTCCTGGGCCATCGTTTCTCCTTCGCCTACTGCCTTGTTCGAAAGCGCCGGGTGACGTCACCGAGCACTGTTTGTTCTGACAACTTTAACGCCCAAGCTGGTGGCGGCCGTCACTATGACACCGCGACTAACCGCGGGACGGCACCACGAGTGACCCCGGGGCGACGCCGCGAGCGACGATCGGATGGCACCAAGTGTGGCCACGGGGCGACGCCGCGAATGTCCACCGGGAGGCCGCGACTTCCCCGCCCTTCCGCCCCCTCAACCTCCGTGGGTCTTCTTAGCGGTGTTTTGGACACCTTCGTGTCCAACGGCCGTTGGACACGAACCTGTCCAAACGACCGCTCGAATGTCTAACGGCGGAAGTGGGGGGTGGGGGTTGGGTGTTGGGTGTTGACGGGGTTCCGGGGACAGGTGCTATTGTCATAACAAAGGTCGCGTGATGGGGCGCACACCGCTTCGGGGCGGCCTGAAATATCCGATCAGATACGGAAGCGAAGGACCTGACCTCATGGCAGACACGACCTTTGACGTCCTGGCCCTCGGGCGCCTCGGCGTTGACGTCTACCCCTTGCAGGACGGCCCGCTGGAACAGGTCACGTCCTTTGGGAAGTACCTTGGCGGCTCAGCAGCCAACGTCACGGTGGCCGCAGCAAAGCACGGCCGCAAGCCCGCCCTGGTCTCCGGCGTGGGCAACGACCCCTTCGGCAACTACCTGCGCCAGGAACTGACCCGGCTCGGCGTGGACCCGCGCTATGTGCGCACCGACGAGACCCTCAAGACCCCGGTCACCTTCTGCGCCATCCACGGCGCGGACGATTTCCCGCTCTACTTCTACCGTGAGCCCTCCGCCCCGGATCTGCACATCCGCCCGGAGGAACTGGACCTGGACGCCGTCCGCGACGCGAAGATCCTCTGGTTCACGGCCACCGGGCTCTCCGAGGTTCCCAGCCTGGACACTCACACCGAGGCCCTACGTCACCGCAGCGCCGCCCGCGCCGCCGACTCGAGCGTTGGTCACACGGTCTTCGACCTGGACTACCGCGCCATGTTCTGGGACACCCCCGCACAGGCTCACGCCCGGATCGACGCCGCCCTTGACCACGCCACCGTGGCCGTGGGCAACCGCGAGGAATGCGAGATCGCCGTCGGCGAGACCGAACCCCTGCGTGCCGCGGACGCGCTGCTTGAACGAGGCGTCCAGATCGCCATCGTGAAGCAGGGCCCCAAGGGCGTGCTCGCCAAGACCGCAGACGAGACCGTTGAGGTCCCGCCGCACTACGTCGAGGTCGTCAACGGCCTGGGTTCGGGCGACGCCTTCGGCGGCGCGCTCTGCCACGGCCTGCTCTCCGGCTGGGATCTGACCCGGATCCTCCGCTTCTGCAACGTGGCGGGCGCCATCGTCGCAACCCGCCGCGAATGCTCCACCGCCATGCCAAGCACGGAGGAGATCGAAGCCGTACTCAAGGAAGAAGGCCACTGATGCCGCAGATCACCGAGGCGGCCTTCCAGGCCCTCCGCGATGCCCGTGCCGCCGGCGGCGCCGGCGTCCGTGACGCCCTCAATGCCCGACGACGTCGTTCCGTGTTGGGCGACGACGGTCGCCTTTTCATCGTCGCGGCGGACCACCCGGCGCGTGGCGCCCTGGCGGTCGGGAACGACCCGACGGCCATGGCCGATCGCTACGATCTGCTGGAGCGACTGGCCGAGGCACTGTCCCGTCCCGGTGTGGACGGCGTGCTTGGCACCCCCGACATCATCGACGACCTGGCGGCCCTTGGACTGCTGGGTGACAAGGTCGTGGTCGGCTCCATGAACCGCGGCGGCCTGCGCGGAGCGTCCTTCGAGTTGGATGACCGCTACACCGGTTACGACGTCTCCACCATGGTTTCCGCGGGCATCGACTTCGCAAAGACTCTGGTCCGCGTGGACCTGGATGATGCAGGCACGGTGTCCACGCTTGAGGCCACCGCCAAGGCGGTCACCGAGGCCGCAGCGGCGGACCTGCCGATCATGCTGGAACCGTTCATGTCCTCCCGCATCAACGGCAAGGTGGTCAACGACCTCTCCCCGGAAGCCGTCATTCTTTCCATCGGCATCGCAGCTGGACTCGGCGCCTCCAGCGCCAACACGTGGATGAAGCTGCCCGTGGTCCCGGAGATGGAACGCGTCATGCAGGCCACCACTCTTCCCACCCTGTTGCTGGGCGGCGATCCGGGCACCGACCCGGACGCAACCTACGCCTCCTGGGAGAACGCCCTGGCCCTGCCGGGCGTCCGTGGCCTCACCGTGGGACGCACGCTGCTCTACCCGCAGGACGGCGACGTGGCCGCAGCCGTGGACACCGCGGCCAAGCTGGTCCACGGCTGAGCAGCCGCTTCACCAGCAAAGAACACCAACGAACTTCAACCCCATCGCGACTGGGCCCCGACGACCCCGCCGCAGCACAAGATCTAAGCAAGAAGAGGTAGGCATCATGGCTTCCAACGAGATTCCCACGATTGGTCATTGGATCGACGGCGCTGTCGTTGAGTCGGTTTCAG
>JBQDZM010000044.1:0-20781 GCA_052108535.1 Galactobacter sp.
GTGTTTTGTGGGGGGGGGGTGTGGGGGGGGGGGGGGGGGGTTGGGTGGTTGTTTGTTTTGTTCGGCGGTTTTGTTTTTTTTTTTTTTTTGTTTTTGTTTTGGGGGGTGGTGTGGTGTTTTTGTTCGTGTCTCGTGTGTGTTCGTTGTTGTTGGGGGTTTGTTTGCGTGGTTTTCCCCCCCCCCCCCCCCCCCCCCCCCCGGGGGGCGGGGGCCCCCCCCCCCCCCCCCCCCCCCCCCCGGGGGGGGGCCCCCCCCCCCCCCCCCCCCCCCCCCCCTCCCTGTATCAACGCCAGTGTCAGAGCCGGCATCAGCGCCGCTGTCGACGTCGCCAGCCGCTGCCCCGCGATCAGTTCTGCCGAACCATGCCTTCCTGCACAGCAGTGGCGACGAGTTCCCCTGCACGATTGAAGATGGAGGCGCGGATCAGGGCACGGGAGTCCTGTGCAGTGGTGGCTTCCTGAACGTAGAGCAGCCATTCGTCTGCGCGAGCAGGCCGATGCCACCACATGGCGTGATCGAGGCTGGCCATGTGCATCTTCTTACTTGCTGCGGAGAACCAGCTTTCGCCCGCTCGGCGCAACGCGGTCTCGATCAGGGTGTAATCGGAGGCGTAGGCCAGGGCCGCTCGTTGGAGATTGGTCGGGGCGTCGAATTCCTGCTTGAGCTTCATCCACACCAGGTTGCGTTCGGTGACCCCGTGCGTGTCGATGAAGGCGGATCCTTCCGGGTAGCGGAGGTCGAATGGCCTGGATTCGCCCCATTCGCGGGCCATGGGGTGATTGATGCCTGCTAGTTCGTCGGAGGCGCTCGGCAGGGATTCGGGGTCCGGGACGCCTTCCGGCATGGCGACTTGGTAGGCGGGTCCGGAGCCCGGCGTCTCATAGGAGGCGATCATCGAGAGGATGGGTTCGCCGTCCTGGTAGGCGTGTACCCGTCGAGCGGAGAAGGAACGTCCGTCCCGTAGGCGGGACACGCCGAAGGTGATGGGTTTCGCGATGTCACCTGGGCGGAGGAAATATCCGTGAATGGAGTGGATGTGTCGGTCCTCATCCACGGTCCGGGACCCTGCCACGATCGATTGGGCCAGGACCTGACCGCCGAAGACCCGGTTGCGTTCGGAGGCCGGAGTGCGCCCCACGTAGATGTCCTCGGAGGTTCTGGCTTCTGACGGGTCCAGGTCAAGCAATTGTGCCAGGTCGATGGTTGAGGACAAGGTGGGTCTCCTCGTGGAGCGGGGTGTGGGTGGGCGTGGTGCGTGGGGAAACTTCTGCTGTCGATCTTAACGAGGCGCGTGGAAGACTGGAGCACATGTGTGCCGAGTCGTCTTCCGCGTCCAGTTTGGTTCTGAGCGATTCCACTGATGTCAGGGACCTTGACGTGTTTCTGGCGCGTGCGGCCAGGGTGCGGGACGGGGTCGTGCGGCTGGTGGTGCGGGGTAATGCGCTTGCGGTTCATGTTGCTGCCGCGTTCCCCCTGATCCTTGGCTCTGGTGGGCCCACGATTGTTGGGCAGCGCGGAGTTCGTCTGGTTGAGCCGGCGGCACTGGATGTTGTGGTGCCTGCGGGGGAGGTCCGGGACCGGCTTGCGCGGATGCATCGCACCGGTTCCACGGTGTTCGACGTTCCGCCGTCACGTCCCAGCGCGCCGTGGACGGCGACGCTGCCGCTGTCCGTCGCCTGGGAGGAACGTAGTCCTGTGCCCGACGACGCATGGCTGGGCTCCGCCCGCGGCGTCGCGTCCGCGGTGAGTGAGTCCCTCCCGACCGACCCTGGGCAGGCGATGGTCTTTCAGGCCCGCGATGCGCTGTGGCGGCAGGGTGCGCCGGAACTGGGGGAGGGTGCCGTGCTGGGGGCCGCCTTCGTCGCCGACGCCTATGGTTTCTTGACAGCTGGGGGTCGGTCCCGCCGATTCACGTCCGGGATGTGGGAGCGGCTCAGTTCCAGGGGCGGGACGTTGCTGTGGCGTAACGCCTGAATCGGGTTGCACCGCGGTGCTCAGCCGGCGGTGTTCACCATCGCCGTGGCTGCGCGCTCGAAGTAGTCCCAGGGATCTGAGGTGATCGACCAGGCCCTAGATGTTAGTGACACGATCCATGCCCCGAGGCCCGGTCCTGCCTTCCGCTTCCAAGGCGGCGCGGTCGGGTTCGATCCCACCCTGTCCCGCCATCGGGCTGGGAAGAATGTGGTGAGCTCACGAACCTTTACCCCGCACCGATCCAAGCCGTACAGGGCCGCCTTGATCAGCAGGTGGAGGTGATCGTGGTCTGCCCGTGCTGCTGATCGTCTCGCGGGTTCCTCCGACCCGCGCTCCGGGATGCCGTCGGGTTCGGACCCGCCGCTGTCGTGGCTTCAAATGCGACCTGGATCCAGCAGTGCTACAGACACATCAACGTGTACCCGGGGCACTGCTCGTCCTATCCATCTTTTGTTTCACTGGGGACAATCAAGGCCCGCCACCGTGGTGACGGGCCGTTGTGGGCAGAGCTACTGCAGCAGCTCCAACACTTCCGGGTCGGCCACGAAGAACACGTCATCGTCCTCCCAGGCGTCCACTCCCGCACCCATCTTCGACGTGAGGTAGTTGCGACCAACATCCGGGTCGGCTGCGACGAACACGATCACTGGTCCGTATTGGGTCGTGCAGATGACAGCGACAGCGTTGGTGTCTTCCACGCCGTCAGCGTCGTATGGGTCCTCGCATTTCCCGTCGAGTTTCCCTACTACCTTGTACCTGCCGTGGGTGAGCTTGTCATCCAGGGTGACAGGTTGTCTGCCATCCTGTCCTGCGGAGTGCGAATCGCGTCTGTCGTCGTCAGATGAGAAAACTCCGGAACATGCGCCGAACAACACCAGAGCGACAACGGTGCCGGTCGCGGCGGCGATTATGGAGACGAGCTTGCTCCGCTTACTTTCCGGCTTGGCCTTCTCTAACTCGCCGAGTTCGGCGAGTTCTTCCTGCCTGAAGTCGGAGGTGTCGACGGGGTCGTTACTCAAGGGTGGATCTGCTGCGTACGGGCTTTGGTCATGGTGCGGGCTCCGAGGACATGGAGGAGGACTCCCACAGCTGCTAGTGCGACACCAGGGAGCAACACCATGATCACGCGTGCCGCGATGAGGGTCGAGTAGGGGTCCATCGCGTTGAGGATTGCGATGAAGCTACCTATACCGACGATATACACGGCCCCAATGATCCATAGGACGATCCCACCTATGCGCAGACCGTTGCCTGGGGTTGGGCCGGGACTGACGATGTAGATGGGTGTCTGTGGCTGATCGCTCAAGGGTTAACTCCTTCTCTACGAGCGATGTTCGGATTCTACTGCGGTTCGGTGTATCTCTGATGCGCCACAAAATGGTCCGAACGATCAATCATCGAATAATCCGGCGAGGTCCAGGACGCGGTTACGGCTCTGACAGGATTGTGTATTCCAGAGGGCAGCCAGGACGGACCAGGGACTGGAGACGGCTGCCACCACGGCCTGCTCCGGCAGGGGCAGACCGGAACCGGAAACCGCACGGCGCGGCGACCTCATGGGGTCCCTCCTGGGTCCACACCGGGGTACAAAATAGGCACGCTATAGGCACGCCGGGTTCATGCTGCCCGGGGGGCCAGGAGGAGAAGGTCCTACTTCCGCAGAATCACGCGGTGTTCACCATCGCCGTGGCTGCGCGCTCGAAGTAGTCCCACATCATGCCGTCGTACAGGGGTGCAAGCTCGACTTCGTCCAACGCGCCGCGCATGCACTTGAGCCAGCGTTCGCGGGCATCCGCATCCACGGTGTAGGGGAAGTGACGCATCCGTAGGCGCGGGTGACCACGCTGCTCCGAATAAGTGGTGGGCCCACCCCAGTACTGGATCAGGAAGAGCTTGAGGCGCTCCTCTGCCGGCCCGAGGTCTTCCTCTGGATACATGGGATGCAGCACCGGGTCCGCCGCCACTCCGCGGTAGAAAGCCGCCGCGATCTTGGCGAAGGTCTCCTCGCCGCCCACCGCGGCATACACGGAGGCGGGATCACCGGCGTCCGTGGCAGGTTCGCTGGCCGACGATGGGGCGGTCGCCTCCCTCGCCGCGCGCCCCTTGGCTCGAAGCCCCAGCTGAAGGCCTTCACTGCCGCGGGGTGCGGCCGCCTGCGGGAGAGTGCTGGGCGGAGCTGGGTGTTGCTCGTTGGCTGCCGGGTCGTGTTCGGACGGAGTGGAAATCATGGACACCATTGTCCCAGGTCGGAACTCACCGGGTGCCAACGTCGACGCACGCCCAGGCGTGCTGCTGAGGGGAGTAGGACAACGGCGGCACCACACGGGTTCTAGTGAGCCTGAGCATATTTCGAGTCATTACCAATGGTGCTCGTGCAGAATCGATGTCGTTATCACTAGCGCACATTGCTTCCGGCGCAGGCATTCTTACCCTGGCGCATGCCGTGGGACGTGTCCGGCCGGTCGCACGAGACAGTACAGGGGCAATTGACACGTGAAGAAGTGGGTTTTGGCGACCGCTGGGTCGGTCGTGGCAGTCGGCCTTGTCGGCGGAGGTATCGGCTATGCAGTGAACGCCGGACACGCCCAGGACGAGAACCGGGCTAAGGTCACGAGGATCATCGATGGGGACACCTTCGAAGCGGAGGTCATGGGGACCGACACCACCATCCGCATGCTTAACATCGACACTCCGGAGACCAAGCACCCGGATAAACCGGTTGAATGCTACGGACCGGAGGCCACCGAGCTCCTCAAGAGTTTGCTCGAACCGGGCGACGTTGTTCGGCTGGACTACGATCAGGAACGGCTCGACAAATACGATCGAACGCTGGCCGGCGTCTATAAGGACGATGATCTGATCAACGCCGAAATCGCTCGTCAGGGCCTTGGGCTCGCCGTGAAATTCGAACCGAACGTGAAGTTCTACAACGAAGTTCTCAAGGCCGAAGGTGAAGCACGTGCTGCCGAACGAGGCATCTTCTCTGCGGATCCTGAGCATCTGGCTGACGACGGCCAGGCCTGCGCGCTGCAAGTGCTCGCTGAGGAGCCTGTGGCCCAGGGAACGGAAGCACTAGAGCAGGTAGCGGGGGAGACTGCGTCGGAAACGCAGAGCGCGGTAGGGGACGTTGTTGCCGCCATCGCGGCTCTGGAGTCAGTGCGGTCACTGGTCGGCGACGACTCGGACGTGCGCCGAACGCTGCTGCGGCGTGTTGACAACGGAATGACCGTTAAAAGTGTTGACGATCTGATCGCCGGGCTCGAACGGAAGCGCGCAGACCTGCAGGAGACCGTCGAACGTCAAACGTCGCAGGAACAGGCCGAACGACGGCGCCTTGCGGCTGAAAAGAAGGCTGCTGAAAAGAAAGCAGCAGAGAAAAAGGCAGCAGAACAGGCACAGAAGAAAGCGGCAGACCGCCAGCGGGCCGCCGCAGAGCGGGCCGCACAAGCCGAGCGCGACCGTGCGCAGCAGAAGCCAGCGCCGAAGCCCCAGCCTCAACGTAAGCCAGCACCGAAGCCAAAACCCAAGCCTCAGCCCCAACAACAGTCGGGACAGTGGTATCCCCGGAGCGGAGGCCCTGCCGGATACAACGGTCCCCGCTGCTTCGCGCCGGGTGGCCAATCGTGGCGGCCGTGCTGAGCCAGTAGGTGGTTATGATCTCGAACTCGTGGTGACCGATCCGGTATCCGCCAGGACCTGGACCGGGAAGTTCACAGAGTTGGCGATGAAGCACTGTCGGTGTGCCTCGGCGTGCAGCTGATCCAGCTGGGTTGTCGAGACGTCAGCCCCCACCACTGACCGGGGCGCCAACTCAGCGCGCGTGAGGCGACCCGCGCCGTCGGGCATCACGGACAACCACGCCCGCACGGATACAGACGCTTCCTCCACGGAGACGCCCGCCAGCCCCGCCTGGCGCAGGAATGCACTCAGGTGGCATTGGGCCAGGGCGGCGAGCAGCAACGTCTCCGGATTCCAGGCATCGCGGTCACCGAAGAAGGGGCGCGCCGCGGACACCCGTAGGGGCGGCACTTCGCTAGACGTGGGCACAGACGCCACCGAGGCCCGTCGAAAACGACGGACCTCGGTGGTCGGATGCTCGCCCGGCCCCTGCCAGTCCACGGAAACGGTGAACTCGTGTTCGGGAGCTCGGCGGGGTGAGGTCATGCCTCAGATTCTCTCAGGCCCGGGCCCTCTCAGCCGACCTCGACCGCGGCATCCACGGCCTGGGCTGCAACGGCACGCTCCATGCCTGCGCGGGCCTCGACCAGCAGGCGAACCAGGGCAGGGGTGTCCTCACCGAGTGAGTTCAGGAGTGCGTCCGTGGCCTCGAGGGTCGCCTCTGAGGTTGGCTTCACCGGGTACAGACCGTTCACGATGGTCTGCGCCATCTCGTAGGAACGCTCCTTCCACAATCCCGGAACGGCGGCGAAGTATGACTCCACATACGGCTTGATCAGCTCGACGTCATGCACACGGTTGAAGCCCGTGATGACGCGGCGCTGGAAGGTGTTGGACAGCGTGTTCTGCTCCACGACGGACGCCCAGGCCGCCGCCTTAGCCTCAGCAGTGGGAATCGCGGCACGGGCAATGGTCGCAGCCAGCTCACCGGAGGACGACGGATCGGCCTCCAGCGCCGCCGCGATCTCGGCCTCGCCGACCCGGCCACCTGCCACGAGGGAGGTCAACAGCTCCCAGGACAGGTCGTCGTCAATCTCCAGCCCGTCCAGAGCCACCGCTCTCGAGCGCAGGGCGGCGATGACGTCCAGGTGCTCGGCCGTGGAGGCCAGCGCGGAGAACTTCATGACGAACTGGAACTGGTTGTCGCTGCCGGCCTCCGCCGTCTGTGCCAGGTCCCAGAGCCGCTGCGCGGCCATGCCCGACGTCGCTTCAGCGGCATCCGCCGCCACGTAGCGTCCCAGCGCGGTGGAGAGCTGGTTGAGTTGGGTGCGGACCACGGACGGCTCAGTCTCGGCGTCGATATTGTTCAACACCAGATCCACGTAGGCGCGAGCCGGGATCTCCCCGTCGCGCGTGGCATCCCAGGCGGCACCCCAGACCAGGGCGCGGGCCAAGGAATCTTCGAAATCACGCAGGTGCTCGATCGCGAAGTCCAGCGAGGCCTGATCGAGGCGCAGTTTGGCGTAGCCCAGGTCGCCATCGTTGACGAGAATCAGGTCGGGGCGCTTGCGGCCCACCAGGTCGGCCACCGCGGTGGAGGCGCCGTCCACGTCCAAGTCCACGCCGTACGTGCGCACCAGCTTGCCCTCAGCAGAGAGATCGTAGAAGCCAACGCCGATGTGCTGAGCACGGAGGATGGGGTGCTCCGCCGGGGCCTCCTGGGCCACGGAGAATGCGGTGATCACGCCGTCGGCGTCGGTCTCCACGACCGGACGCAGGACGTTGACGCCCGCGGACTCGAGCCACTGCTGGGACCACTCGGCGAGGTCGCGGCCGGAGGAAGCCTCCAACTCCACCATCAGGTCGCGCAATTCGGTGTTCCCGAAGGCGTGCTTCTTGAAGTATTCACGCACACCGGCCATGAACTCCTCCTGGCCCACCCAGGCCACCAGCTGGCGCAGCACCGAAGCGCCCTTGGCGTAGGTGATGCCGTCGAAGTTGACCTGAACGTCCTCGAGGTCCCGGATTTCAGCCTTGATCGGGTGGGTGGAGGGCAGCTGGTCCTGCACATAGGCCCAGGACTTCTCCACGGAGGAGAAGGTGGTCCAGGCGGTGGTGAACGTGGTGTTGGCGTCAGCTGCCAGATGGGACATGAACTCGGCGAAGGACTCGTTCAGCCACAGATCGTTCCACCACTTCATGGTGACCAGGTCGCCGAACCACATATGGGCCAATTCGTGCAGCACGGTGATCGCACGACGTTCGATGAGCGCCCCGCTGACCTTGGACCGGAAGACGTAGTCCTCCAAGATGGTCACGCAGCCGGCATTCTCCATGGCGCCCGCGTTGAACTCGGGAACAAAGAGCTGATCGTACTTCTCGAACGGGTAGGGGGCACCGAACTGTTCCTCGAAGAACTCGAAGCCCTGAGCCGTGACCTCGAAGATGTTCTCCGGATCCATGTACTTGGCCAGGGACTTGCGGGTGAAGACGCCCAAGGGAATCCTACGGCCGTCGGCGCTGGTTACCTCGGAGCGGGTGGCGACGTACGGGCCTGCCACCAGGGCGGTGACGTACGGCGCCAGTTGGGGAGTAGCGGTGAACGCAAAACGCTTGGCCCCGCTCTCCAGCGTGGTGGGCTCAGGCGTTGGCTGATTGGAGATGGCGTCCCAGTGTGCGGGCGTATCCACGGTGAAGGTGAAGGTGGCCTTTAAGTCGGGCTGTTCAAACACCGTGAACATGCGGCGGGTGTCCGGGACCTCGAACTGGCTGTAGAGGTAGACCTCACAGTCCTCGGGATCGACGAAACGGTGCAGACCCTCGCCGGTGGTGGAGTAGTCCAAGGTCGCGTCCACGACGAGTTCGTTCTCTGCGGCGAGGCCATCCAGCTGGATCCGCACGCCGTCGGCCACGGCCGAGGGGTCCAGCGCTTGACCGTTGAGGGTCACGGAGTGAACCTGACGAGTGACCGAATCGATGAAGGTCGAGGCGCCTTCGGTGGCGCTGAAGCGTGCCGTAGTGACGGCGCGGAACGTGGTGCCCGGGTCGGTTAGATCCAAGTGGACATCGTAGGACTGGGTGTCGACGAGCGCGGCACGCTCGGATGCTTCGACACGGGTGAGGTTCAGACCCGGCACGAGCTCTCCTTAAGTTGCGGTGGGTTGTGAAAGGACTCTTTGACAAAGTCGATGGCTCCATCTTTCCACCGTCACGGCGGCGATGCACCGATCTGCGTGGATAAACTTGGGAGCATGCGCATCCACATCGCCACCGACCATGCTGGGCTGGATCTCAGCCACCACCTCATCTCCGAGCTGACCTCCGACGGCCACGAGGTCATCGACCACGGCCCCACCTCGTACGACCCGCAGGACGACTACCCGGCCTTCTGCATCCGCGCCGCGGAAGCCGTGGTCGCAGACCAGACGGCAGGAGTGGAAGCACTCGGGATCGTGCTGGGCGGCTCAGGAAACGGCGAGCAGATCGCAG
The DNA here is from genome assembly GCA_052108535.1 of Galactobacter sp. Taxonomy (GTDB): domain Bacteria; phylum Actinomycetota; class Actinomycetes; order Actinomycetales; family Micrococcaceae; genus Galactobacter. Next base: position 9,082 of record JBQDZM010000044.1, read on the forward strand.
CCAACAAGGTCAAGGGCATCCGTGCCGCCTTGATCTGGAACGAATCCACCGCCAAGTTGGCCCGTGAACACAACAACGCCAACGTCGCGGCTCTGGGCGGCCGTCAGCACTCTGTCGAGGAGGGGCTGGAGCTGGTCCGGTTGTTCCTGGCCGAGCCGTTCCCGGGCGACGAGCGTCACGCGCGCCGCATCGGCAAGATCGCCACCTACGAGACCACCGGCGAGATTCAGGACTGATCCGCAGGATGTCACTCAGACACGCGGGTGACTCCAGATAAACAGTGAGGCCCGGAACCATCACGGTTCCGGGCCTCATGTTTTGCTATTCGCAAGTATTTCGAGGGGCAGACGGGAATCGAACCCGCGTAATCAGTTTGGAAGACTGAGGCTCTACCATTGAGCTACTGCCCCGGTGCGCCTGAATGTAGAAGCCAAACAGGCGCAAAAGAAACTGTACTAGACACTCAAGGCGTCTCCAAATCGGCCCATCATCGGCTCATCCGGACCAGCCGACGGTGTCGCAATCAGTGGCTGCGGACACACTGGTTCGGTCAAACGCTTCCGATGTGCGTAGACTGGTCGGGCGTCTGTAACGGGGTGTAGCTCAGCTTGGTAGAGCGCGCGCTTTGGGAGCGCGAGGTCGCAGGTTCAAATCCTGTCACCCCGACTTACCGTTTATTTCAACGTCGGCACCGCACCGTCAGCGGCGTCCGGCCCAGTCAACCGTCAGGAGCACCACGCTGTGAAGAGCGCCGTCGAGAACCTCACGCCCACCCGGGTCAAACTGCACGTGGAGGTCCCGTTCTCCGAGCTCAAGCCCGGAATCGACGCCGCCTACAAGGAGCTGGCCCAGCAGATGCAGGTCCCCGGCTTCCGTAAGGGCAAGGTTCCTTCACGCCTGATCGACCAGCGCATCGGCCGCGGCTACGTCATCGAGACCGCCATCAACAACGGACTGGACGGCTTCTACAGCCAGGCAGTTTCCGAGGCCGAGATCTCCCCGCTGTCCCGCCCCGAGGTCGAGGTCGTCCAGGCGCCCGGCATCGATGACGCCGACGCCGAGGGTGACCTGATCGTCGACATCGAGGTGGATATCCGCCCCGAGGTCGAGCTGCCTGACTACAAGGGCATCGAGGTTGAGGTCGAAGCACGCGAGGCCGGCGACGCCGAGGTCCAGAAGGCCCTTGACGAACTGCGCGAGCGCTTCAGCTCCCTGAAGCCCGTTGAGCGCCCCGCCGCCAATGGCGACTACACCACCATCGATCTCACCGCCACCATCGGCGACGAGACCGTGGATGAGGCCTCCGGCCTGTCCTACCTGATCGGCTCCGGCAACATGCTCAAGGGCATGGACGAGGCCCTTGAGGGCCTCTCCGCCGGCGAGGACGCCACCTTCGAGTCCGAACTGGCCGGTGGCGAGCACGCTGGCGAGACCGCGCAGGTCAAGGTCGTCCTCTCCACCGTCAAGGAGCGCGAGCTCCCCGAGGCCGACGACGACTTCGCCCAGCTTGCCTCCGAGTTCGACACCATCGCAGAGCTGCGTGAGTCCCTCGTCGAGAAGGCCGCTCAGGACGTCCTGACCGAGCAGGGTGTTGAGGCCCGCGAGAAGGTCCTCGAGAAGCTCGTCTCCCTGGTCGAGGTTCCCGTTCCGGAGTCCGTCATCGAGGAGCAGGTTGAGCAGCACTTCGGTCAGAGCCAGGAAGAGGGCCACGACACCGAGGAGCACCGCGCCGAGGTCCGTCAGAACACCATCGATGCCTTCCGCAACGAGATCGTCCTTGACGTCGTCGCCAAGGACGAGGATGTCGATGTGGACCAGGGTGAACTCATCGAGTACCTGATCCAGATGTCCCAGCAGTACGGCATGGACCCCAACCAGTTCGCCCAGATGCTGGACGGCGCAGGCCAGGTCCCCGCCATGTTCGGAGAGGTTCGCCGCCGCAAGGCGCTGGCCAAGGTCCTCGAATACGCCAAGGTCACCGACTCCAACGGCGCCGAGGTGGACCTGTCCGCCTTCGTGAAGCCGGTCGAAGAGGAAGAAGCAGCCGAAGAGGCCGCAGACTCCGAGGCCAAGTGAGCTAACGCCGCGGCAACGCGGCACACGCAGGGCCGTCACCCATTCGGGTGGCGGCCCTGCGCGCATACCCGGGCACGCGCCGTCGGGCACTGGCCCGACGTGGACACGTGCGCCTACAGCGAAAAGGACCCCGACACACGGGTCCGGTCCCGGCCGGATCGGTAGGGTCAAGACCTAAGAAGAACATTCATGGAATGAGGGAAGCGAAGATGACCAACAACGTCACCCCGCGTATGGCCTCGGTGGACCCGTCAGGTCGCGAGGACTACATCTACAACCGCCTCCTCAAGGAGCGCATCATCTGGTTGGGTACTGAGGTGGAGGACAGCATCGCCAACGCCATCTGCTCTCAGCTGTTGTTGCTCTCCGCGGAGGATCCGGAAGCGGACATCAACCTCTACATCAACTCGCCCGGCGGCTCCATCACCGCTGGTATGGCCATCTACGACACCATGCAGTTCATCCCGAACGACGTGGTGACCATCGCGACCGGCCTTGCCGCCTCCATGGGCCAGTTCCTGCTCTCCTCCGGCACCAAGGGCAAGCGTTACGCGACGCCGAACACCCGCATCCTGATGCACCAGCCCTCCGGCGGCATCGGCGGAACGGCCTCTGACATCCGCATCCAGGCGGAACTCATCATGAACATGAAGAAGGTCATGAGCGAGCTGACGGCCGAGCAGACCGGCCAGAGCCTGGAGACCATCCTCAAGGACAACGAGCGGGACAACTGGTTCAACGCCACAGACGCCCTCGAGTACGGCTTCTTTGACCACATCGCCGCCAGCGCCTCCCACGTCTCCGGACACGGTGGCGTGGGCGCCAACTGAGTCAGCTGAGCTACAGGACACCAAGGTTAAGGACTTACGTCAATGCACTTCAACGCGAATTCAGCTCCTGCCGCTGAGGCTCAGGGCACCGAACAGGCTCCGGCTATGCCCAGCGCCCGTTACATCCTGCCTCAGTACGAGGAGCGCACCCCCTACGGCTTCAAGCGCCAGGACCCCTACGCCAAGCTTTTCGAAGACCGCATCGTCTTCCTTGGCGCCCAGGTGGATGACGCCTCCGCCGATGACGTGATGGCGCAGCTGCTGGTGCTCGAGTCCATGGATCCCGACCGGGATATCACCATGTACATCAACTCGCCCGGCGGTTCCTTCACCGCCATGACGGCGATCTACGACACCATGCAGTTCATCCGTCCCGAGATCCAGACCGTGTGCCTGGGGCAGGCGGCCTCAGCCGCTGCCGTGCTGCTGGCAGCCGGCACGCCCGGTAAGCGCCTGGCGCTGCCCAACGCGCGCGTGCTGATCCACCAGCCCGCACTTGGCGGCGGCGAACGCGGTACGGCTACCGACCTGCAGATCCAGGCCGATGAGGTCATTCGCATGCGCGAGTGGCTCGCCAACACGCTGGCGGACCTCTCCAACAAGAACGCAGAGGAAGTGGACCGCGACATCGAGCGCGATCTGTTCATGACCGCTGCGGGAGCCAAGGATTACGGGCTGATCGACGAGGTCATCGCCTCCCGTAAGATCCGGCCGGGAGCCCTGGGCCGTTGAGTCCAGCAAGTACCGTAGGCGCGACACCCTGACGTCATAGGGGGTCGCGCCTACGGCATGTTGTCAGGGTCCTCACTTAGAGTGGGGGACAGGAATGCACCCCTGTGCATTCAGTCAAACCAAACAAGGTCATCACGACGAATCGGAGACGAGCACATGAGCGAGAGTTCCGACCTGTTGAAGTGTTCCTTCTGCGGAAAGAGCCAGAAGCAGGTGCGTAGGCTCATCGCGGGCCCAGGCGTGTACATCTGCACCGAATGCATCGAGGTCTGCAACGAGATCATCGATGAAGAAGAGGTGGAGGTTACCGAGGACCCGCAGTTCGAGCTGCCGCGCCCTCAGGAAATCTTCGACCACCTCCAAGAATTCGTGGTGGGTCAGGACAACGCCAAGCGAGCCCTCGCCGTAGCGGTCTACAACCACTACAAACGCACCAACGGTCAGGGTGCCTCGGGCCCCACCAAGTTGGAGACCCGCGAACTCGACGAGGTCGAGGTGGCCAAGTCCAACATCATGCTGATCGGGCCCACCGGTTCCGGCAAGACCTACCTAGCGCAGACGCTGGCCCGTCAGCTCAACGTTCCCTTCGCCGTCGCGGACGCCACCAGCCTCACCGAGGCCGGATATGTGGGCGAGGACGTGGAGAACATCCTGCTCAAGCTGATCCAGGCCGCCGACTTCGACGTGAAGCGCGCCGAGCAGGGCATCATCTACATCGACGAGATCGACAAGATTTCTCGTAAGTCTGAGAACCCCTCCATCACCCGTGACGTGTCCGGTGAGGGCGTGCAGCAGGCTTTGCTGAAGATCCTGGAGGGGACCGTCGCGTCCGTCCCGCCGCAGGGTGGACGCAAGCACCCGCATCAGGATTTCATCCAGATCGATACCACCAACGTCCTCTTCATCGTGGCGGGCGCCTTCGCCGGCCTGGAGGAGATCATCTCCAGCCGTGCTGGCAAGAAGGGGATCGGTTTCGGTGCCCCGCTGAACCACCTGAAGTCCTCCGAGGTGTCCTACTCCGACGTCCAGACTGAGGATCTGGTGAAGTTCGGCCTGATCCCCGAATTCATCGGTCGTCTTCCCGTGATCACTGCGGTGGAGAACCTGGACCGTGAGGCCCTCATCTCCATCCTCACCGAACCCAAGAACGCCCTGGTGAAGCAGTACCGGAAGATGTTCATGCTGGACGGCGTGGAGCTGGAGTTCCGTCGCGAAGCGCTGGAGGCCATTGCCGACCTCGCCATCGAGCGTGGGACCGGTGCCCGTGGGCTGCGTTCCATCCTGGAAGAATCCCTGGAACCCGTCATGTTCGAGGTTCCCAGTCGCGACGACCTGCAGCGTGTCGTCGTCACGCCGGAAGTGGTGCTGGATCAGGCTGCTCCGGAACTGGTGCTGCGTGAGGCGGCCAGGCGTCGCCCCAAGTCGGCCTGATTCCACAGAATTCGTTTGTAAGGAGTTTCCTTGTCCACTGCGAGCACGTCCAAGAACACCGTCGATTTCTGGTTTGATCCCTCCTGCCCGTTCGCCTGGTGCACCTCACGGTGGATCATCGAGGTGTCCACAGTGCGGGATATCGAGATTAACTGGCGCATTATCAGCCTCGGCGTCGTCAACGAGGGCCGAGATTTGCCCGCGGGATACCGCGCACACATCGACACGACCTGGAACGCCGTGCGCGTGGTCGCCGCCGCACAGGCCGCAGCACCTGAGAAGATCGGCGACCTCTACACCGCGCTCGGTGTCCGCTACCACGACCGGGACGATCTGAATCTCGAGGACGAGGGCGAGCGCAAGCACGCCGTCGCTGACGCCCTGGCGGAGGCGGGCCTGGATTCGGCCCTCATCGAGGCCTGGGACGACGAGTCCTACGACGACGCCTTGCGGGCGTCCACCAAGGCCGCCCAGGACCTTGTGGGCGACGACGTTGGCACGCCTGTGGTCGCGCTGAACGGCGTGGGTTTCTTCGGTCCCGTCATCACGCGCGTTCCGCGCGGTGAGCTGGCAGGGGAACTCTTCGACGCCGCGATCACCCTCGGCAACTTCCCCCATTTCTTCGAGCTGAAGCGCTCCAGGACGGAAGGCCCGGACTCCACGGTCCAGCTCTGATCCGCACGAACTTAGGAGAGGCCCGGTGACACCAGATGGTGTGACCGGGCCTCTCTGCGTGACGTCGAGAACAAGTTTCGATACGGTGAGGTTGCGAAATAGACCAGGCATGAAACGGGACCTGGCGGTGAGGAGCAGAAGTGGCGTTTGCAGACGCACGAAAGATCAACGGACACCATGTCGTGGAGGTGACCGCGACGGAACGCGTCTCCCCGCATATGGTGCGGGTGACCGTCTCCTGGGAGAGCCTCCACAGACTCCCGGTGCACGGTTTTGACTAATGGTTCAGGCTGTTTTTGCCCCACCCCGGAGGTGTCACCGACTTCTCGCGCGTTCCCGAGCAATTCGGCTTCGCCGCGTATATGAAGTACCTCAGGACCAAGTCAGGCGTGCGGCCGCCCTTCCGCAACTACACCGTCCGTCACTTCAAGCCCGACGCGGGTGAACTGGACATCGACTTCGTCTCCCACGGCGACGCGGGCATCGCGGGCCCATGGGCCGCCAAGGTCCAACCGGGCGAGCAACTGATGATCCTTGACCAGGGCCGTGGATTCGACCTGCCCCAGGACGCCACAGAGGTCCTGATGGTGGGTGACGATTCCGCACTGCCCGCCATCCTCGGGATCCTTCGGGACCTCCCCGCCCACATCACCGGACACGCCGTCCTGGAAGTGCCGGATGCGGCGGATCAGCAGGACCCCGAAGGGCAATCCAAGGTAGCCCTGACGTGGCTGAGCCGACAGGGACACAGTCAACCCGTCGGTGCGGCGGCACTGGCGGCCTTCAAGCAACTGGTGCCGACCACTCCAGAAACCACCTACGGGTACACCGTGGGGGAACAACAGCTGGCCGCTGGTGGCCGCCGCCACCTGGTGGCGCACGGCGTCGACAAGCGCAGCATCGGTTTCGTTGGCTACTGGAAGCTGGGTAAGTCGGAGGGCTGAGAGAAGCAGAACGCCGCTGGATCAGGGCAAAAAAACCGCCGCTACGGTGCCCAGTCAGCACTGGGCGCCGTAGCGGCGGTTTTTGCCGTCCGGTAAGGACGGATTCGAGGATCAGGCCTCGGGAAGCTCCCCGAGTTCCACATCGCTGACCGTCAGCTGCTCTGCACCCTCGACCAGGTTGATGGTCTCGGCGGCCGTAGCGGCCTTGAGGTCACCCAATCCCAGGTGCAGGCGGGCAATCTTCTCTGCCGGAGCGGACACCGTTGCCGTGACCACGGGAGTGCGCTGCTTGACCTTGGCTTCGGACTTCGCCTTGCGCAGGCCGGCCAACGCCTCACCCACGGTGGGCAACACGCCCGCGTCGGCGCTTTCCGGGAGCCCGGCACGCAGGGCTTCGGCGGAGGGCCACGCCGCACGGTGAACGGAACCGGCTCGCCACCAGCTCCAGACCTCGTCCGTGGCGAAGGGCTGGAACGGTGCGAGCAGGCGCAGCACGGCATCCAGGGTTGTGGCCAGGGTGGCCCGCACGGAAGCGGTCTGCTCGTCGGAGACCCCGCCGTAAGCGCGGTCCTTGATGAGCTCAACGTAGTCGTCGGTGAAGGACCAGAAGAAGCTCTCCGTGAGATCCAGGGCGCGTGCGTAGTCGTAGGACTCGAACGCCTTGGTGGCCTGCTCCACGACGTCGGCCAGCCGGGCCAGCAGGGAGGCGTCCAGACCGTTGATGACCGCGGCGGCGTCGGCCGGTGTGGTGAGGACGTCGGAGGCCGTGACGCCCATGTTCAGTGCGAACTTGGAGGCGTTGAGCACCTTGATCGCCAGGCGGCGGCCGATCTTCATCTGGGAGATCTCGTACGCCGTGTCGGCACCGAGCTTGGCGGAGGCCGCCCAATAGCGCACGGCGTCGGCACCGAACTTCTCCAGGATGTCGGTGGGGACCACCACGTTGCCCTTGGACTTGGACATCTTCTTGCGATCGGGGTCCAGGATCCAGCCGGAGAGTGCCGCATGCTTCCACGGGGTCTTGCCCTCCAGGGAGTTGGCGCGCACCACCGTGGAGAACAGCCACGTGCGGATGATGTCGTGGCCCTGCGGGCGCAGGTCAAACGGGAAGACGTTGGCCCAGCGCTCCGGGTCCACGCCCCAACCGCCCACGATCTGCGGGGTCAGCGAGGAGGTGGCCCAGGTGTCCAGCACATCGGGATCGCCGGTGAAGCCACCGGGGACACCGCGCTGATCTTCGGAGTAACCGGCAGGGGCCTGCGCGGCCGGATCCACGGGGAGCTGATCCTCGGACGGCGTGATGGGGGCGGAATAGTCCGGCTCGCCCTCGGCATCCAGCGGGTACCAGATCGGGATCGGCACGCCGAAGAAGCGCTGACGGGAAACCAGCCAGTCGCCGTTGAGGCCCTCGACCCAGTTCTCGTAACGGGAACGCATGTGGCCGGGGTGCCACTCGAGCTCGCGACCGCGTTCAATGAGTTCGGTCCGACGGTCGGCATCGCGGCCACCGTTGCGGATGTACCACTGACGGGAGGTGACGATCTCGAGGGGCTTGTCGCCTTTCTCGTAGAAGTTCACCGGATGGCTGATCTTCTCGGGCTCGCCGAGCAGCAGGTCCGCCTCGCGCAGCATCTCTACGACGCTTTCCTTGGCGGAGAAGGCCGTCTTGCCTGCGATGCGTTCGTAGTTGGCGCGGCCGGATTCGGTGGAGATCCACTCTGGCGTCTCCCGGATCAGGCGGCCGTCACGGCCCATTACCGGACGGGTCTCCAGCTGCAGTTCGCGCCACCAGGTGACGTCGGTCAGGTCGCCAAAGGTACACACCATCGCGATACCGGTGCCCTTGTCTGGTTTGGCGAGGTGGTGGGCCTTGACCTCCACCTCCACGTCGAAGAGCGGGGAGCGCAGCTTGCGTCCAAACAACGGCTGGTAGCGCTCGTCGTCCGGGTGAGCCACCAGGGCCACACAGGCCGGGAGCAGCTCGGGGCGGGTGGTCATGATCTCCACCGATGCGCCGTCGTCTCCTGTAAAGGCGTAGCGGTGGTAAGCACCAGGCATCTCGCGGTCCTCGAGCTCGGCCTGAGCCACGGCGGTGCGGAAGGTGACGTCCCACATGGTGGGGGCCTCGGAGAGGTAGGCGTCGCCCAAGGAGAAGTCGCGCAGGAAGGCGCGCTGGCTTGTGGCACGTGAGTGGTCGTCGATGGTGCGGTAGGAGATGTTCCAGTCCACCGACAGACCCAGCGTGGTGAAGAGGTCCTCGAAGACCTTCTCGTCCTCCGTCGCCAAGCGTTCGCACAGCTCGATGAAGTTCTGGCGGGAGACCACGTCCCAGTCACGCTGGTTCTTGGCCGGCTTGGCTGGGGGCTCGTACGCGGCGTCGTACTTCAGTTTGGGGTCGCAGCGGACGCCGAAGTAGTTCTGCACGCGGCGCTCGGTGGGCAGTCCGTTATCGTCCCAACCCATGGGGTAGAAGACGTTCTTGCCCTGCATTCGCTGGTAGCGAGCCAGGACGTCGGTCTGCGTGTAGGAGAAGACGTGACCCACGTGCAAGGACCCTGAAGCGGTCGGCGGGGGAGTGTCGATGGAGTAGACAGCCTCGCGGCTGGTCTCCTCCTCGAAAGCGTAGGTGCCCTGTTCGCGCCAGCGAGTGGAGAGCTTGTCTTCCAGCCCTTCGAGGGCGGGTTTGTCGGGGACGGTGACGGGCGTGTCTGTGCCCGTGATGTTCTCAGCCATGCTTGCCATTCTCCCACGTCCTCACTCGCCGGAGCACCGTGAGGACTAGGGGCACTCCACGACGACTGGTCAGATTGTCAGGACAAAGGTAACGTGAGGCCTGTCTCACGTTCAGAGTAGAAATAGGGGAACATTCCATGGTCTCGGTCGGACTGGTCGGTTACGGATTCGGTGGGCGCGTCTTCCACGCGCCCTACATCCTGGAGGCGGGGTTGCAGCTCGGGGGAGTCGTGGCGCGGAGCCAGGACAAACGTGAGCAATTGGCTCAAGCGCATCCCGATGTGCCGGTCTTCGATTCCCTGGCCGACCTCTTGGCCGCCGGCGTCGCCGACCTGATCGTGGTGACCACACCACCGCAGACGCACGTTGAGCTTGCCCTGGAGGTCATCGCGGCCGGCGTCCCGGTGATCGTCGATAAGCCCTTCGCGGCAGATGCGGACCAGGCGCAGAGCGTGGTGGACGCCGCCGCGGCAGCACAGGTGCCGCTTGGCGTGTTCCACAATCGCCGTTGGGATTCCGATGTGCGCGCCATCAAGTCTCTGCTCGACTCTGGCGAGTTGGGCGAGCTGTGGTCCGTGCACTCCCGCTTTGACCTGGACGAGCCTCACGGACTCGAGGCGGGGCCAGCCCACGGGTTGCTCCGCGACATTGGTTCGCACCTGGTTGATCAGGCGCTCTTCCTGGCTGGACCCGTGGAGAGCGTGGAAGCCAGCCTGAACGAGGCGGTCAAGGACGGCTACACCGTGGATGCCGCCTTCGACGTCACGCTGCACCATGCGTCTGGGGCGCATTCGCACGTCCACTCCACCAAACTCAATCACCTCGACGAGCGTTCCTGGCGCGTCTACGGCGGCCAGGGTTCCTACACCCAGACCGGCCGGGACGAACACACCGCGGGCGCTGTGCATACGGCGGGCGGCGTCCGTGAGGTCCCCGGCGCTGGCACGAGTGCCACCGATTACTACCGGCTCGTTGCGCAGGCACTGGAAGCTGGCACCGAGCTCCCCGTGACCGGCGAACAAGGACTTGCGGTCATGCGGATCCTGGATGCGGCACGCATCTCTGCCCGTGAGGGCCGGGTGGTGAGGGTGGGCGCCTGAGGCGCCCACCGCCGTCGGGCACAGTTATGCCCGACGGAGGGTGCCCCGCACCCGCCGTTCGCTGAGCCAGTCGGAGAGTTCATCCATGACGGCCACGGCCTCAATAGCACGGGCGTAGGGCGAGGGCATGCGGAAGACCTCGGCGCCCCAGGAGGTGTCCGTGGGCTGGAATCCGGGGCGGCCCTCGTGCCCCAGCAGCTCGCGGGTACCGTGACGCCACATGCTGATCACCAGGCCGACGTCCCTGACCGCAAGTTCCCGCTCGATGCGAACGCTGCCTTCGCGCATCAGCGCCATGGTTTCCGGGTCGTCCTTGGAGCGAGGCACCTGCGAGAGGTTCACGAAGCCGATCCCTTGGGCTGCCGCTTGCAGGTCCTGGAACTCCTCACCCGGAATCTCGTCGAACAGCCCGGCCGTGCTGAGCCGGTTCAACTGCCTGCGACCGATGGGTCCGTGGTAATAGTGGCCGTTGGCGATGGCGCCGGGGGAGGTTTTGCCGCCAACGATGCAAGCCCATAGAGGGGCATCGTCCGGTCCTGGCCAGAGGTCTCCCAAGGTGATGGTGCCGTCAGGCAGCTGGACGAGCAGGCGCGGGTCGTGGGCGGGTGCTGACATGCCACCAGCCTCTCACCTCGGCCGAGGATTGTTAGCGTGGGGCCATGAAGACAACACATCGTCTTGTCAGCGGAGCGAAATTCGGGCTGGTCATGGGGCTCTTCACCATGATTCCTGTCGGCAAGGTCAAGGGGAAACCATTGGCTCTCACCTGCGCAGGCCTCGGGGTGGGTGTGGGTGGTCTGGCCGCGGTTGCCGGTGCACGCAAAGAATTTGGCGCACGCAGAGAAGCCGGCGCGCCCACGGAAGCGGACTCGGGTTCGCTTCCCGCCCGGCTCTGCGTCGCGACCGTCGCCGGGGCTGCGACCGGGGCTGGACTCTGGTTGACCTGCACCATTGATCGTCACGAGGAGAACTGGCTGCGCAAGCGCGGGGTGCGTCGCCCAAGACCGTGGATGGCGTTGGCCGCCGCTGTGATCGGTGGCGTCGCAGAAACCTTGGACGCGAGCGAACCCGCTGCGGAGACCGCCGGTGGGGGAGAGGCTAGGGAGGCTGGCGCCTGTGACTGGTGAGGTCCAAGCCGATCGCCCATTGTCGATTGCAACACGGGAAAAGTCCATTTCC
>JBQDZM010000045.1:0-19246 GCA_052108535.1 Galactobacter sp.
ACCCCAGCGCCGGTGCCAGCCACACAGCGCCCCCAGCCCGCCGCACCGTGTGACCCTCCGTGACGACACGGCGAAGGCCTGCACCAGCACAAGAACGAGCACCAGCACCAGCACCAGTACCAGCACCAAAACCAAGCCCAAATCCGACCATGAGCCACTCCCGAGATAATCCGGGGCCGGCCACAACACCGCGCAAACACCTGCGAGCACAGCAGCCAACCGACCAAAGGTCAGGCAACCATAGACCAAAACCACCCAAGCCGGGAGGGACTATCCACAGGCCGGGAAGGCATCCGACACACGGCACCCGGCTCCGCGCGAACCCGCTGAGGGCCAACGTACGTAGCATGGCCGTATGGGATCAGCACCACACCGAGCAAAGCGAACAACGCGGAATGGGCACGCCCTCCCCACCCACATCAGCGTCCGCGGCGCCCGGGTCAACAATCTGAAGAACGTGGACATCGAAGTCCCCCTACAGCAGCTGGTCGGTGTCTCGGGTGTCTCGGGCTCCGGGAAGTCCTCCCTGGCCTTGGGCGTGCTGTACGCGGAGGGGTCACGCCGGTACATCGAGGCGCTCTCCACCTATAGCCGCCGTCGTATGGCCCAGGCCCCTCGCGCCGCGGTGGACTCCGTAGAGCACGTCCCTGCCGCCTTGGCGCTGCGTCAGCGACCGGGTGTTCCCGGTGTGCGTTCCACCTTTGGCACCTCCACCGAGCTGCTCAATGTCCTGCGACTGATGTTCTCGCGGCTGGGCTCTCACCTATGCCCCAACGGTCACCGTGCGCCGCCGTCGCTCGCGGTCGCAGCTGAAGCCGCGTTTCCGTGCCCCGTGTGCGGTGCACAGATCGACGCCCCGGGCGCGGAGGCCCTGGCGTTCAACGCGGAGGGCGCCTGCCCCACCTGTCTAGGCACTGGCGTCACCCGGACCGTGGACGACGCGTCCCTGGTCCCGGACCCGTCCAAGACCCTGGACCAGGGAGCCGTGGTCCCCTGGAATATGTTTGGGTTCAACGTCCAACCCGACATCGCCCGTGAATTCGGGGTCAGGACGGATGTCCCCTACTCGGCCCTCGAGGATTGGGAACGGGAGATTGTGCTCAACGGGCCGGAGGAGAAGAAGCACATCTTCGTCACCTCCAAGAAGGGTGTGCATGATCTCGATTTCACCTTCCGCAATGCTCGACTCACCGTCCTGGAAGAGCTCAAACGTGCCACAGACGAGAAGCGCCTGAAGCGGGTTGACCGTTTCTTGACCACGGGTACGTGCCCCGACTGCCACGGCAGTAGGCTCTCGAAAGCCGCGTTGACACCACGGATCGGCGCCACGGTGGCCGCTGATGGCACGGCCAGCGGCGGACTGAACCTAGCTGAGGTCACCGCCTTGAGTCTCGACAGCGTCCTGTCATGGGCGCAGAAGGTTCCCGACGGACTGGATGAGCGGATGCGGCCGCTCGCCCTGGGCCTGGTCAGCACGTTCCTCCAGATGGGCCACCGACTGATCCAACTCGGGCTCGGCTATCTGACGCTGGACCGAGCCGGTTCCACCCTGTCCACCGGAGAACGTCAAAGAAGTCAGCTGGCGCGGGCCGTCCGTAATGCGACCACCGGTGTGCTCTACGTCTTGGATGAACCCTCCATCGGGCTGCATCCGGCCAATGTCGACGGCCTGCTTGGTGTCATGGAGGATCTGCTAGCGGACGGCAACTCGGTGGTCTTCGTGGACCACGACGTCCAGGTCCTCCGGGCGGCCGATCATCTGATCGAGATCGGCCCCGACTCCGGCCGCGGCGGCGGTACGGTCGTGGCCCAAGGTTCAGCGGTTGACATCGGCCGTCAGAGGAACTCCAAACTTGCAGGCTTCCTCACCGGTGAGGAAGCCGTCGTAGTCCGGGACCGAGCCGCCGAGCCGTTCGCGAACGGTTCCATCACCATCGCTACAGTTCCGCTCCACACCGTCCATGCGCTGGACGCAGCCTTCCCGGTGGGTCAGCTCACCGCCGTCACGGGCATGTCGGGTTCCGGCAAGACCACGCTGGTCCTCGATTCGTTGGTCCCCGCGCTGGAGGCCAATCCCGTTCCCCACGTCCATGCGGTCGACGCCCCCGAAAACACCCGCGTCCATGTCGTGGATGCGACACCAATCGGGATCAACGTGCGCTCCACCGTGGCCACGTACTCCAAGGTCATGGATGAGCTGCGCAAGGCCTGGGCTGCAACGGATTCTGCGGTGGCCGCCGGCCTGACAGCCTCCGACTTTTCCTACAACACCGGCTCCTTGGCCTGCCCCCGGTGTGAGGGCACGGGGCGGATCAGCCTGGATGTGCAGTTCCTTCCGGACATCGACATCCCGTGCGTGGAATGTGGTGGCAGCCGCTTTGCGCCCGCAGCCCGTGAGCACCTACGCGACGGCATCTCCCTATCAGACGTCCTGGAGATGACCATCGCGGAGGCCGTAGAAGCGGTACGGGGGCTGCCGAAGGTCGCCAAGCGTCTGCAGGCCTTCACCGAACTGGGCTTGGGCTACCTCACCCTCGGTGAGGCCACCCCAGAGCTCTCCGGTGGCGAGGCCCAGCGGCTGAAACTCGTCAATCAGCTCCACCGCGACCAGCACGACGCCGTTTTCGTCCTCGACGAACCCAGCGTCGGTTTGCATCCATTGGATGTTCGCACGCTGGTGCAGGTCCTGGATCGGCTCACGCAGCGAGGTGCCACGGTGATCGTGGTGGAGCACGACCTCGATCTGGTGGCGAACGCAGACTGGATCATCGACATGGGGCCGGGCGGCGGCGAGGACGGCGGACGCATCGTGGCCACCGGAACTCCGGAGCAGGTGGCGCAGAACCCGAACTCGGTCACCGGGCGGTACCTAGGGCTGCACCTGGGCAGCTAACTCAGTCGATCAACTTGCCCAGCAGGTCATCGCCGTCGTCCTGTGCGCCAGCGGTGCCCGACGGCGTGGCGGCGCCGGACGCCGCCCCTGACCGACTCGCGTCGGCCACCTGCCGCTGGGACGCGACCACCGCATCCTCGATCTGGTGTTCGCCGCGTTCGAGGGCCTCCAGGTTGCGTGCCCGAAGGGCCCTGCCGGCCTTGTCAGCCGCCACGATCGAGTCGCACTGGGACTTCACGGAATCGATCACCGTCCAGATGGTCTCCTCCGTGATCACGGGAGCCTGTGCGGCATTGGCGACCTGCTCGACCGACTTCGCGGTTTCCTTGAAGGCGCCCTGGATCAGCTTGTTGGTTCCGTCCTGAACCGCCTCCCCCAGTTCGGCGCCCTGACGGGCGAAAGCTGCCTGCTGCCACAGCGCCAGGGACTGCCTGGCGGAGGGCAGACCCATGGTTCTGAAGGCAGCCAACCGCCGCCTGAGCGAGAAAGTGGTGACCACCAGATTCCGCGTTGCGGGAGCGTGCGCAAAACCGAGGAAAAACTGGGAACGCCAATCCGACCACGTCTTTTCCGTCTCTGAGAGCACAAATGAAAGATTCGCGTGGATCTCGCGCACCTTCGAGGTGGAAACGGTTTCTCCCTTGTATTGCACCGAGTCCTCCCCCGAGGACTCTGCTGCCCGCAGCACGGTGTCGGCCTCATCGAACTCGCCGCGCAACTCATCGATCACCTGTTCCAAAGCGGCCAGCACCGCCACCACATCGTCCATGTGAGACAGAGTTTGCTTGTGCAGCAACTGGCCCCGTGAGACGTTGTCCGCGAGTGCGGATTCCATCTCCTGCAGCTTCACCTCTGCCAGGTCGATCTTGTCGATGATGGGCTTAGATTCCCGCACCATCGTTTTCAGCGTGTACTTGGACTTGCGGAACCAGCTCTTCACGTTTTCGACCGCGTTTTCCAGCTTCACGGAGCGCCACTTCTTCTCGAAGCCGTCCATCTCTCGAAGCATGTCGTTAACGATCTGATCCGCTTCAGGGACCTTGATGTGGCGTTGAGCCTCCAGCAACTCGGTGGAGGCAGCATTCATCTTGTCCATCACGGGTTTGCCGAACGTGACCACCTGGTTCACATCCGCCACGAACTTTTGCGCCAGCTTCGGAGCGCCCTTTTCCAGGTCCTCACGCTGCTTCTGAGTCAGCAGTGAACGGAAGGTGAAGGCGGCATCGCGCGGACGGGCAGCCGCGACGTCTGCCCCGGCTACCTCGGCAATCTCGGCCTCCAACTTGGAACCGGGCACTTCCGTACTCTGCGTATCCTCAGGGTCCATCAACGCGGCGAAATCCACCGCGACGGTTTCCTCTGTCATGCTGTCCTCCTTGGGACCTAACGGCAAAAACTAGTGGTCGCGATCGGTGTAAACGTCAGAGAGTTTGGCTTCATCCACCGCTCTGATCAGGGAATCTAGGGCGACCTTGAACTCCAGGTCTCGTGACTCATTGACCTGGCGAATATTCTCCACGGCCTGCTTGTCCACCGAGTCCACTGCCTTGCGCACCTCGTCCAGGCGGGCCTCAGCGTTGCTCCAGTAGTGGGGGTTGTCCTGAATGTCGGCGTAGTAGTCGTCTTCCAAGGCCTTCAACAGTTTTGTGAGCGTGTCCTTGTACTTGGAGATCAGCAGCCGCACCTGCTGGTCTGTGCCGCGTTTGCGCACCCGCACAAACAACTCGGAAACGTGGCCTTGCAGACCCAGCAGGAGCGGTCCAAGGTCCGGCAGCGCCCTCGCCCGCTCTCCGAGGGATTCCACCGCCTCCTCAACGTATTCTCCGTCCGGCCCGTCCAACGCATCGGCCAAGTCCTTGTGCAACCGCTTGTTGGCGATATCCGCATTCTCGGACCGTTTCCGCTTGCGTGATTTCAGCCAACCAACGAGCCCGACTGCGCCTCCGGCCACCACAACGACGGCCACAGCTGCGGAGAGGACACCACCAACGGGGACGCCACCCCCGCTATCCGCGGAGCCTTCTGACGAAGCCAGGCTGGAGGCTACGGCTGCCACGGCAACACCGCCGTCTGGCTCCCCCTGTGCGTAGAGATCCTCGCTGATGCGTGCCGCATCGTGGCTGGAAGAGACAGCGAAACGGTCCTGAGACCGATCCTCGATCACGATCACCGTCTCCGCGTGTCCCTCGCGGTGCAGGCTGGAGGCAATCTGGGACGAATCCACGCTCTGCGCCTGATCCGGCTGAGGAATGACCACCACCTGAACGCCGTCCGGCAGTTCCTTCCGCAGCGCGGGGGCGTTGGAGATCGAGGCGCCGTCAAAGAGGCAAACGGGTTCTTCGCCGCAGGCCTTGATGATCTGGTCAACCTCGTTCAACACGTTCTCCTAGAAATTGTTCATCACAGACTGGAAGGTCTCGGTGATCTTCGTGGGGTCTGTGGCATCGAAGACCTGGCCACCGGAGGCCTTAGCTACCTTCTCCAACGAACTCAGGTCCGCATTTTTTGAGTAGGCGATCGCGAAGATCCGCACGGGCTTCTCGTTTCCGCCTTCCTTCTGGTCAGCGTTAATTTTCTGCACCAATGACTCCAGCCGAATCTTGGAGTCCGCATCCTCACCGTCGGAGAGCACCACCATCGCGTTGATGCGACCGGATTCCGCGTGTTTCTTCAAGTAGTCGTAGGCGACGGACATCGAATCATAGAGCGGGGTACCTCCCCTGCGGGCGTTGGCCAGATCCGCCACATCGGACTGCAGCGTTTCCTTGTCTGAGCCAAGCTTCCCGAAGTCACGGATCACGCCGATCCCATCCACCGTGGAATTGTCGATCTTGGAGCTCAAGCCGGTAGTGAAGGCCCAGACCCCGATCTCGTCGGTGGGACGCACCGCACCCAGCGTGGTCGAGGCGCCTTCTATAGCGCCGTCCAGCCGGGTCTTGCCGCCACCGATGCCCTCGTCCATAGATCCTGAGATGTCGATCAGTTCCAGGATCGCGGAGGGTTTACGAATTTGTGCCCATTGGTCCAGCGCTGCGGAGACCACCTGCGGATCCGGCTGAGGCAGTGTCTTCTTCGGCTGCTTCGGGTCGATCCCGACATCGGAGTTCAGCGTCTTGGACACATCAACGCTGTCATCAAGGGGGCGGAAACCGTATTTTGGCAGCAGCTTTTGCGCCGGCTCCGTGTGCAGGAACTCCACGAAGGCCTCCGCAGCAGTTTTCTGCTGCGGGTCGACCCAGTCAGCGTTGACGGCCACTGCCGGATTGTCGCTGAACATGGTCCCATCGCTGGGGTAGACGGCCACCAGCTTTTCAGTCGGTGGCGTCAGCTTCTCGCCTGGCTGGACCGTGTGGGAGTCCGGGTTGCCGATGTTGTAGTTGTAGAGCGAGGTCTCCTCCAGCGCAATGGCACTGACGTAGGACGACCCCGCGCCGGAACTCTTATCCGCTAGGTTCTGCAGCACCTTGCCTGTCGTGTCACCGTAGTGGATCGCTCCGGATTCAAAGACCTGGGAGAAGTCCTTGGCTTTGGCCACGTCTCCGGCGGTCAGGTTCTTGTCCTTACCCGCAGCGGCATAGGCCTGCATCAGCAACGTGGACAGTCCGGTGGTGGAGGAGTTCGGGTTGGTCTTCGCGATCTTGAACGATCCCCAGATCGGCTTGCCAACGCTTCCCCAGCCATCAGGGTTCTTGATCAGATCGTGTACCTGCTTCATCGTCACAGCTTTACCTGGGTAGCCAAGCGCCTTGGCCATGGATTCTGGCATGCCAAGCACCACCGGGGTCTTGGTGAAACTCTTGACATCGCCGAAGACCTTGTCCCCGGCTATCGACGCCACACGGTCGGTCCACACCGTAGACGCTGGGGACCAGACCGCTGGGGCTTGGTCGTCTCCGAGGGCCCAGGTTTTGGTGGATGCGGAGAGGTAGTCTGCCGCCTTGCCGGAGGCCACGTTGAACGGCTGCACGGTTGCGCAGGTCTTCAAATCCTTGTGCAGCGAGGAGTCCTTGAACTTCTTGCCTAGCTCCTCCATCAGGTTGACCTTCTCTGAGGAGGTGGCCACGGTGACGGTGGTGCAGCCGTCATCTGTCTTCCCGGACGACGTCTTACCCCCACCACTTGAACAGGCCGCCAGCGCCAGGGAGACGACCCCGGCTACAAGCGCGGTGGCAGTGACACGGCGACTGAATCCTGTGGACACTGGCTTAACGCCCTTTCCCTCGTGGTCGTCGCCCGGGACACACCCACCGGTGACAGTAATCACCACGATTCTATGTCAACCCCTAAGCACGACGTCCCATCCCGGGTTCCGCACGGACACACGGCACCGCACGGTGGACTCACTCAACTCCGACACGCGACGCGGAGCTCCAAGTGGTGGCAGCCATGGTCTGGTCCGCATCCACGAAGGCTTCGGTTGCGTCACGGACTGCTCCGGCCCGTTGCAACATGACACCAGGGATCTCTTGAACTAGCTCTTGAGCTGTCGTGACGACGGATTCGTAGGCACTGGCAAGGCCGGCTGCGGCCTCATTGGGGGCCCAATTGCGGATAATTCACAAAAGGCGCGGATTATAGAAGAGCTGCGCTAATTTAACCGAGCCAATCGGGAGACCACCCGGCATGTTCTACGTGAAATAAGGAATCGCTTGCAGTCAGCCACTCGATGTCAAGCAATTCCAGAAAGGACGTAAGTTCATTATACGTTTTAAAATTGAACTCATCCTCCGAACTGCCACGGAACGGTGCGTCCCAGTCAAAGCGAAGCACCGTGAGCCAATAGCCGGTTACCTGCCGCAGAATATCCGAGGGCTCCAGCTCCAGCCACTGCGGCGACTGAATCCGCGCTGGGTCCTGAGTGGAGGTTCCCTGTACTTCCACAACGATAAAATCGCCAGCAAATCTACCCGTTCCGGACCGACCGACAAATTCGGTTTGCCCCATGCCTATAGACCAAGGCAGGGGCCCTCGGGTTCCCGTCGCCGTTTCACGAGCGCTTATCTGAAATATTCTGTCCCGAAACCTGTCAGCCAGAAATTGTTCCGCCTCATCGTTTCCGCCGGGTTCGCGCTTCCTCTTCCACACGATGATCACCGCCTACCATTTCAGACACTATGCAAACAGTAGTCCTCCGACCTCGAGAACCGACGATTTGAATTTGATGACCTAGCGGTCTTCCATCTCTGGCAGTTGGCTGCAGAATATCCTGGTTCAGGTTTCCAGGACGCCAGCTATACGCCAGCGTCTCAAGACCTTGAATCGCAATCCGCCTCAGACGCGCGCGTACTGCCGAGCGCCCTCGGTGACTCCGGCGAGCCGGAACGGTGCGGCACCGGAGATCTCGGTGGTGGTGTCAGCGGATCCCTGCACGTTGGACGCGTACACGGCACGGTAGTCCTCGAAGTCCAACTGCACGCGGGAGTCCAAGGCGTTCTGGGCAGCGTTGACGTCCAGGGCCGCGCGGTAGCCGTCCTGGACGGCCAGGGTGAGGAACTCGCCGACCGAACCGGACCCGTAGGAGAAGAGCCCGATCCGCTTACCGGCCAGATCCTGGTCGTGGTGCAGGAGGGAGATCAGCCCGATCCACGCGGAGGCGGTATAGGTGTTGCCGATCTTGCGGTTGTAGATGAAGGAATCCTCGATGAGGTCCTCCCCCAGGTCCACCCCGACGTGCTCAGAGATCGCCTTGTGGGCCTTACGCGCCATCTTGGTGTAGGGCTGGTGGTGCACAAAGCGGTCGATCTCAGCGATGCCGACGCCGCCCTGGGCGGCGAAATCGTCCCAGGCCGCAATGCAGGCGTCGAGGTAGGCGGACACCGACAGCGCACCGGCCACCAACGGGGTGGCGGAGTCGTTGGGACGCCAGAAATCGTTCACGTCGATCGTGGCGACACCATTGGTGGGTTCCACGACGGCGATGGCCGGATCAGCGGAGATCAGCATGGCTACGGCGCCTGCGCCCTGGGTGGGTTCCGCCGGGGTGTCGATGGCATAGCGGGCCACGTCGGAGGCGATCACCAGAACCCGTTCCTTCGGGTTGCGAGCTACGAGTCCCACGGCGGCCTGCAGCGCCGCGGTGCCGGAGTAGCAGGCCTGCTTGAACTCCACGACTCGGACGCCACGGTGCAATCCGAGGAGACCGTGCGCAAAGACGCCCGCCGCCTTGGACTGGTCCACACCGGACTCCGTGGCGAAGAAGACCGTGCGAATGTCCTCGGCACCGCGGCGGTCAAGCACCTGCTTGGCTGCGGCGGCTCCCAAGGTCACGGCGTCCTCGTCCGCCGCGGGGATGCTCATCTGTTCCTGCCCCAGACCGAACTTGAACTTGTTGGGGTCCACGCCGGTGGCGTTGGCGAGGTCGTCCAGCGCCAACACGTGGTGTGTGGTGGCGAAGGCGATGTCGTGGATTCCGATGCTGGTGGTCATGCTCGTTTCCGTTCCATGAGCGTGTGGGTACTCATCAGTTCCCCGGGATTGGTTTGTGCTGCGAGCAGGGAGAGTTCCCCACACAGCACGATGGCTGCCGTCAACGCTGCCAGTCGCGCCGAGTTGGCACCGGGTTCGCGGTCTTCGCGGCACCCGATGCGGGTCAGGGCTTCCTCGACATGTGGCAGGTCCTTGCCGTTACCCACGGTACCCACGATGACGTTGGGCAGGGTGGTGGAGAAGTAGAGTCCGTCCTCGCGCGCCTCGGCGTAGGTGGTGCCCTGAGAGCCCTCCACGATGTTGGCCGCGTCCTGGCCGGTGGCCAGGTAGATGCCGAGCAGCATGTTGGCGAAGTGGGCGTTGGCGCTGCGCAGGGCACCTGCGGCGATGGACCCGACCAGGTCCTTGCGGACCACCAAGTCGGTGATCTTGGTGGCCGTGGAGCGCAGCCGCTCATGCACCAACGCGTGCGGGATGAGGATCTCGGCGATGACGCTGTGGCCCCGCCCCAGCACGCCGTTCACGCCGGTGGCCTTCTTGTCGGAGCAGAAGTTCCCCGACACGGATCCGTATTCCAGGGCGAGCCCCCAGGACAGGATGGTCTCCATCAGCCGGTCGGCTGCCGCGGTGACCATGTTGTGCCCAGAAGCGTCCCCGGTACGGAGGGCGAAGCGCACAAAGAGCAGGTTCCCGACCTGTTCCGGGTGCAGTTCGATGAGTTTGGCGAAACGGGACTGCCCGGTCACCACGGACACGAGTTCGTCGTAGCGCGCCTCGATGACGGCGGTCGCTGCCGCGGCGTCCGCCGCAGTGGGGGCCACGAAGAGGACCGAACGCGTCATGCGCTGGTCCAGGTGGGTGACACGGATGCCGCCCTCGATCATGCGAGAGATCTTGGCGCCACGTCCCACGGACGGCCACAGGGGGGATTCGTAGGTGGCCAGCGGCACCTCGACCTCGCCCTCTGCCGCGTTCCCGCTGATGCGGATGGGTCCCACCCAAGAAGTGGGGATCGGCGTCACTGCCGAATCGTGAACGCTCACTGCGTCTCTCCTGTTCTGTAACCCGCTTCACTTCTGCGGGCGTAGGTGCGGGGATCGATTCCTCGCAGCTGCGCGAATTCTCTCAAGTTTCCTCGGATCAGGACATCCGTGGCCGTCAGGTCCTGCGGGGTCTGGGCCCCGAGCAGTGCGAGCAGGTCACCCACCCTAGCTATCCAGGTTTTCAAATGCCCGACGGCGGCTTCCTCACCTTCCATGGCCGCGGCCAGCATGGGGCCTGCGGCCCCGGCCGCTGCGGCCCCAAGCGCCAGCGATTTGGCTACGTCCAGCGGTGTTCGGACGCCTCCGGAGGAGAGCACGGTGATGCCCTCCGGTGCATCCAGCAGGCAGGCTGCTGCGGATTGCCCAAACCCGATCAGGTGCGCGTACGGGTCGTTGCGCCGGCCGGCCTCAATCTTGGCGAAATCGGTGCCGCCCACACCGGCAACGTCTGCGACCTGAACGCCGAGATCCCGCAGAGTGATGAGGGTGGAGCGGGAGAGCCCGAACCCCACCTCCTTCACGATGACGGGGACTGGACTGGCTGCCACGGTGGCTTCCACCCCAGCCAGCCAGGACGAGAACTCCCGTGACCCCTCCGGCATGACCGTCTCCTGGACCGCATTCAGGTGCAGTTGCAGGGCGTCTGCCGCGAGCAGGTCCACCGCGATCTTGGCGTGCTCAGCCGGGCGACCGGCGCCGAGATTCGCCATGACGAATCCGTCCGGATTCTCCTCGCGCAGCACGGTGAAGGTGGAGGCGGTCTCGGGTGCGTCCACGGCGATGCCGAGGGAACCCGAGGCGATGGGTGCGCCGCTCTCGCGTGCGGCGATGGCCAGGACGCGGTTGAGTTCGCGAGCGTGGTCGGTGCCGCCGGTCATCCCATTGACGTACACGGGGACGGGCCAGGTGAAGGGGCCAAGATCGGTGGAGAGATCCACCTGCTCGGCGTCGATCCCTGCCAGCGCATGGTGGAGGAACTCGAGGTCGTCGAAGTCGTTCCGGCGGGGACCGGCAGCCTGCTGCTGCGCGGCAAGACGGATGTGGTCCTCCTTGCGCGTCGCGGCCGCGGAGAGTCCAGGTCGCTCGTTGTTCACTTAAGCCACCTCCGAGCCAACACCAGGGCGGGCTCCGTGCACACGCAGGTCCAAGGGCCGGATCTCGTTCCGGGCCCACACGTCGGTGATCGTGGCCGGGTCCACGTGATGCGGCACCAGCACGATGCCGCAGTCGCCGCCGCCGGCCCCGGAGGGTTTCGCAGCCGCTCCCACGGACTCCGCTGATGCGCAGAGCAGCCGCAGTGTCTCCGTTTCGATCACGGTTCCGGAGGCCTCTCCGAGCCGCTGCAGCAGGCGTCGGACGCGACGCAGCACCTCCAGCTGGGTTTCGGAATCGCCGGTCTCAAGTGCTTCCACGAAACGCTCCACGCTGGTGCGCGAGGCCGCAAGGAACTCCTGGAAGTCCGGGTGGGAGGACGGGGACCGATGCGTCATCCCGTCCACGAGTGCCTCGGTGGAGGCCGGGGAGCCGGTCCAGCCCACCAACAACGTGGCCTCAGCCGGTGCGGGTAAGGCCCGCACAGAGAAGTCGTCCCAGGCCGGCGCCTGCAGGGTTTCGGAGACCAGATGCTCGCTCAGGTATGTGCGCAACGCGAACCGGTCCGGTGCCGTGTACCGGATCCAGCCCCCATAGGTGGACGCCGCGATGTCTCCGCCCGATGACTTGGGAGCTACTTGGATGGCGGTGAGCAGGGAGAGCTTGAAACGCTCCTCGATGCTGAGTCCCAGCCCGTAGAAGGCGTCCAGGGCCTGGATGGTGGCCACCACCACGGCGGCGGAGGATCCGAGTCCGAACTTTCGGCCGGAGGGGTCGTCCAGTTCCGAGGTGATGTTCAGATCGAAGTACGCCGGGGCCAGGCCGCGTTCTGCGCGCAGTCGATCCACGGTGGAGATGGCAGACATGACGTAATCGTAGGGATGGTGGTCCGCCACGATCTGGGTTCCGTCCCGGCGCCACACTAGGGGCAGGTTCCCGTACTCCGGGGAGTGAACCCTGCCTGCGCCCTCGCTGCGGGTCAGGCGGACGGTCAGGAAGCGAT
The DNA here is from genome assembly GCA_052108535.1 of Galactobacter sp. Lineage (GTDB taxonomy): Bacteria > Actinomycetota > Actinomycetes > Actinomycetales > Micrococcaceae > Galactobacter. Next base: position 12,458 of record JBQDZM010000045.1, read on the forward strand.
CCACGGCCACCAGGACGGCGGGTTCGCCGGGTTCCACCACGGCATACTCGCCCACGATGAAGAGCTTGCCCGGCGCCTTAGTCTCGATGGGCGTACCGGTTTCGACGACGCCGCTCATGAGGCGCTCACGGACGTGGTGCTCACCAAAGTGGCTCCGGGACCGGGTGCCACGACCGTAGTGGGACCGATCTCCCCCAGCGCGGCAGCGACGGCCTCCGCATCGGCTGGGCGGCAGACGGCCACCACGTTGGGTCCGGCGTCCGCCGTCCCATAGACCTCAACTCCTGCGGCGCGCAGGCCCGCAATGGCGTCGAAGGCCGCGATGGAGGCCGGGGCCAGGTACCTGATGGGTGGGAAGGCGCCGTTGATATGGGCGTGCATGCGCAGCGCGTTGGATTCGGTCAGCTCCCCCAGCGTGGTGAAGTCCCCTGCAGCGGCCGCAGCTTCGGCCTCCACCAGCGTCTGAGCGGTCGACGAAACCCAGGCATCGTGGAAGGGGCTGGTGGCGGCACAACGACGCATGGCCTCACGTGAGGACACGGACTTTGAACCCGCGTCCAGGGTCAACACGACCATGCGCATTTCGGGTGCAGGCACGGCCTCGGCGTAGGAGGATTCGTCATCGCTGCCCGCCCGCCAGATGGCGAAGCCGGTACCGCCCGGGATGGAGCGGCATGCGGATCCAGAGCCGCGGCGGGCCAGACGGGAGAGATCGCGTTCGGAGAGTTCCAGGCCGTACTCTGCTGCGGCGGCTACGGCCAGAGCGGCGAAGCCTGCAGCGGACGACGCCAGACCAGCCGCGGTGGGGACCTCGTTACTGGACTCCACCCGGGCCTTGACGGTGGAACCGGCCAAGGAGCGCACATGCTCTAGAAAGGTCACCACCCGTTCCAGCGGTTTACCTGCAACCGTCTGCCCGCCCAGCAGGAACTCGTCCCGATCGGCCGCAGGCGTCAGCGTCACGGAGGTCGTAGTGGGGAAGGCATCCAAGGTCATGGACAGGCTGCCGGTTTCGGGGAGGATCAGCTCCTCGTCCCGCTTACCCCAATACTTCACCAACGCGATGTTCGGGTGAGCGCGAGCGATCGCTGTCACAAGGCCTCTTCCTGACGAACGGACTGGAGCCCACCCTGGGTAGTCGGGGACTCGAGTGTGGAGGTCCACACCCGCGCCGCACCGGCCGTGGTGAGAGCGCGGCTCACCGCAGAGGCGGACTCGCTCGAAGATACCAGCGCAACCACGCAGCCACCGAGTCCGGACCCCGTGAGTTTGGCCCCATCGGCGCCAGCAGCGCGCGCTGCGGCGGCCAGTGCGTCGAGTTCTGGGGTGCTCACGCCCAGGTCCGAGAGGACCCGATGAGTCTGGTTCAACAAGTCACCGAGCCCCTCCCTGGGCGCGTCACCGGAGAGCACCCGGACGGCGGCCTCACTGATCCGGCCGAGGGACTCGATCCGCTCACGGGTGGGCAGCGGGTCGTCAGCCATCAGCGTCCTGACCGCACCCACGGCCTCTGCCGTGGAGCCGTGCGACCCGGAATCGCCGACCACCAGGGTCAACGGCTCGGAGAGGTCCAGCAGCGTGGGGCGTCCACCGCGGAAGAGGATGGGCCCAGAAGCCGCCACGGCATAGGGGTCAAGGCCGGAGGACTTACCGTGGGCGATCGTCTCCGCCTGCTGCACCAGCGCGTGCAACGCGCGGTCCGCGCTGCTGCGGCCGCTGGGGTCCGCGACCGCGGACCCGGCATGCGCGCCCTGGCGCGCACCGCCGTCGGGCATTTGGGGGCCATCATGGCCCTGGACGCTCAGGCCGCGCCGCGCTCCGAGGTCCACGACGGCGCGAACCACCGCGGTGGCCGCTGCGGCCGACGAGCCGAGGCCGCGGCCCATGGGCACGTCGCCTTCGATGGTGAGACTCAGCCCATCGGTGGGCAGCCCCACCAATCCGGCGGCGCCACCCAGCGCGGTGAGGACGGGATCCAGCGCGGCCGGCGCGTCCTCGAGCGGACCGGTGTAGGGGGTGGACGTGAGCGTTCCCCGCCCGTCCGCCCTCACCGTGGCGACCAGATTGACCTCCGACAGCGGGACGGCCACGGCGGGCTGTCCGTACACCACGGCGTGCTCGCCGGTCAGGATGACCTTGCCGTGAGCCGCGCCGACACCTTCGAACGCACGACGACGCGCGGGGCCGTTCTGGCGCTCTGTCGCGGCGTGGGGCAGGCTCATGGAACCGGTGGTCATGTCCTCGAGGGTGTCGCTCTCTGTCTCAGGGCCCGGGCACGGGCCAACGAATTTAGGGCGCAACTGTTGCGCTTCTACTCCTATTGTCCACCCGTCATCATCCTCGGACCACCTGGACGCCCGCTGAAGACGTCATGGACGCACGATGTGCCCTGCGACGGGCGTCCGTCACAGGGCACATCGTGTGGTCAGATCGTCGGCCCACGCTAGGCATGGACGGGTCCTCGTTGGCGCGGGAGATCAGCTCAGACGGAGGTCGCGGCCGCTACACGATTGAGCTTGTGCCGGGCCAGCGCCAGATTGGCCTTGGTCCGGTCCAGGACCAGGTAGATGAAGAGGCCATCGTTCCCGCCGGAATTCAGGATGTTGATCAGGTGGTACTGCGAGTCGAGGGTAATCATGATGTCCTCGATGCTCCCGTCCAGCCCGATGTCACGCATGGTGCTGAGCTTGGCACGAACCACATTGGAGTTGCCCGCGGCCGCCACCTCCAGGTCAAAGCCGGGGGCACCGCCGTGGGCCAGGGCCATGCCGGAGGACAGGTCCACGATGGCGGCACCGGTGGCGCCGTCGATGGCCAAGAGATCCTGGATGGATTGGTCAAGACTGCTCATGATGGTTCCTTTCGAAGTTTCTTCACGATTTTGCTGTTGAGGTTCTGCTGGTACCGGTACTGGGTCCGTTTGAGGCTCAGGTTCTGGGACTGGTGGGGATTCTTCGAAAGCCACACCGGCGGGGCGGAACACCACCTCGTCAAAGGACGGCACCGAGAAGGGCAATTGGTTCCCTTCCGTGGACGCCTCGTCGTAGTCCTCTTGCGGCCGCCTGCGTTCACGCCGCCACAAGCTAGGAGGCATCGGCTTCCGAATCGAAGCGATCCCAACCCAGGGCAGCGAGCATGATGCTGTCCTCGGTGACGTCCTCGTTGCGATAGACGTCCACGAGCTCGCCCTGACGCATCACCGCGATGCGTTGGCAATACCCCATGAGCTCGCTCAGGTCGGACGAGACCAGAACCACGGCGCTCCCCTGCGCGCACATCTGATCGATCAACCCGTAGAGGTCCGCCTTGGACCGGACATCGATACCCCTGGTGGGCTGGTTCAGGATGAAGATCTGCGCGTCCTTGGCCAGCACTCGAGCCAGAGCCACCTTGTTGCGATCGCCGCCGGAGAGGGTTCCGACCAACTGATGCATGGACTTGGTCCGAATCCCTAGCCGCTGGATCAGCCTGATGACGCGCTGGAGTTCACCCGATTCCTCGGCGAAGCTCCCCGAGCCGCCGTTTCCGCCGGCCTTCCGCAAGGCATTCTTGAGCTCAGCGTCGTCATCCACGTCTCGGTCGAGATCTGCCTCCGGCACGTAGGCGATCCCCTGTGCCTTGGCGTCACCGTCACCGGCGAGCCGGGCGGTGTTGCCGTCCACTTCCATGGTCCCGACAGAGACGGGGAGCCGGCCGCCCAGCAGTTCTGCCAGGTCCGAGATCCCGGATCGTCGCGAGCCCGTGATCCCTAGAACCTCTCCCCGGAAGACCTCGAGGTCAATATCATGCAGCAGCTCGCCAGCTCCGGCGCCCTGCAACTTCATCGCCACAGGGAGGACCCCCACGGGCGCAGGATCGGGGCGGTCCCGAATGTCGAACGAGGCGTCGAAGATGTGGCTGACGACCTCTTCCTTCCGGGTCTCACGCGGGATCAGGATCCGCCGAACCACACCCTCCCGCATCACCACGATCCGGTCAGAGAGGGATTGGATCTCGTCCAGTCGGTGAGAGACGAAGAGCAAGCTGCGTCCTTCTGCCGCAAGCCGCGAGGCCAACGCATGGAACAAGGAGATTTCGTGATCGTCAAAGGCTGCGGAAACCTCGTCCAACAGGATTACCTGGGTTTCCTCGCAGGTCATCCGCAACAGCTCAAGGCTGGCGTGCTCGGCCGGGTAGAGGTCATCCACCATCGCGGTCGCGTCGATGTCGACGCCGTAATCCGCGAGCAGTTGCCGAACCTGCTCCGTCTACTCCTCCAGCGGCAACGTGGAGCGGAAGGAGGTCCGAAAGATCGCTTGGGCAACCGTGATCCCGTGGGGCATCCGAATGGATTGCGGGACGTAACCCACCCCGGCGGAACGTGCCTCGTCAGCATCGGACGGGTTGTAGTGCTCTCCGTCCAGCGTCATGGCGCCGGAATCCGGCATTCGAGCGCCGGAGAGGACCGACACGAGAGATGACTTGCCGGCGCCGTTCTGCCCCACGACGCCGGTGATCTCTCCTCGCCGCAGTTCCAGGCTAACGTGGTCCAGAGCCCGGGTGTTTCCGAAGCTCAGATTGAGATCTTCCACCACCAACAGGGGTTCATGATCGTCCTGAGCCAGAGTGTTCGTGCGCGTGCGCGCTCGAGAACGAAGAAGTGGCATGGTTCGAGGGTAGCCAGGGAAAATCGCTCTTGGCGGGCTTTCCGAACCATCCGGCTACCGTAGCTCTACGGTATTCACCGCAGGTTGCCCCGCCGTGGAGTTGTAGGCCAGAAAGTCTGTCGCGGAGGGGCTTGGATGCGTGTGAGTAGTTCGTCCCATGCGATCCGGGTGAGAGGAACTACTCACATGATTTGGGGTGGTGTTGTGGCAATCAGGACGGTTTCGGACCTGGCTGCGCGGTTGCGGGAGCGACGGAGTGAGCTTGGCATGCGCCAGGAGGATCTGGCCCGGATTATTGGCACAAACCGGCGTTGGGTCGCAGATTTTGAGTCGGGGCGTTCGTCTCCGCGATTGGATCTTGCTTTGAAGGCGGTGGAAGCCATGGGGTTGTCGGTGAACGTCGTTGAAGATCAACGCAGTGTTGAGATCCTTAACCAGGTCTTAGGGCCGGGTGCCTCCAGGGACGAAAGGTTTGGGGTTTCGTTGGACGAGCCAGCTCCCTGGACGAACCGAGGTTGAGGGGAAGCACGTGAATCGGAACCTGTTAAGCCACCCTTCATGCGCAATAGGGACCGCTGGTGAAAAGCCACGAAAGGGGTCCGTCAGCACAAGCTGGCGGACCCCTTTCGACTACCTCGTCAGAGGTGGTTCAGCCGATTTGCCAGAACGTGGCACCGTTACCGGCATTGAGATCAAGCTTGTCGAATGAGCGCCATTCGTAGAGGCTGTTCACGTTGTAGCGAGCTTTACGCGCACCCAGAGGATTGGTCACCATCGTGGTGCCGTTGCTGTACCCGTTGAGGACCACCTCATGCGTGTAGCCCGGGTTGATGACGGAGGACGGTCCCCGCAATGCGGCCAGCACGGGCTTGTTCTTCAACAGGGCGTTCTTGATTTCTGTAGGGCTGTGCAGCGGGGTGACCTTGAGGCCGTAGGCCTTGCCCGCGGCGACGATGGATTTGCCGCCAGCGCCGGCGGTCCGTGTCCGGTTGAAATCTCCGACCTCATACATCTTGGCACCCACGCTGAGCGGGGTCACGTTCTTCCCGTAGGACTTCGCGACCATGGCAAACGACGTCGGGACACAGCCGGACCGCCCGAAGGTCACTCCGCCGAACGTCTTGTTCTTCACCGACGCTGCAGTCTGCGAGTACGCCGGGATGCCAGCGCGGCCAGGCGATGACTGCGCAGCCGGCTTCTTGGCTGGCGCGGGCTTCTTCGCTGCGGGCTTTGCCTTCAGGTAGGAGCCCGACGCCCAGCCGGTCTTCTTACCCCACTTGACCTGCTTCCACCCGTTAGACGTCTTCCCCGTCCACGTGACAGCAGCACCCTTCTTCATCACACCCAAGGACTTGTACTTGGTGGAGGCACCCGCACGCAGGTTCAGGGCCGACGTCGTCACGAGCTGTGTGGACGTCGTCGGCTTGGCTGCCGCGGGCTTCTTGGCCGGAGCAGGCTTCTTCGCTGCGAGCTTCACCTTCAGGTAGGAGCCCGACGCCCAGCCGGTCTTCTTACCCCACTTGACCTGCTTCCACCCGTTAGACGTCTTCCCCGTCCACGTGACAGCAGCACCCTTCTTCATCACACCCAAGGACTTGTACTTGGTGGAGGCACCCTTGCGCAGATTCAGGGCTGCCGTGGTCACCATCGCCTTGGAGGACCCTGCTGCAGTCAGGACGGTGACACTCTGGGACGCTGCAACCGGTGCGGTTGCGGCGGATGCTGCAGGCGTCACCAGCGTGGCTGGACCAACGGCGACGATGGCGGCCAGGGCCAGCGTCCTCACGGCTTTAGTGGCTACAGGTTTCATGGGCTTCTTGCTGCTCTCTTCAGAAATGCACGGGATGAACACTGCTCGTCGCGATTCTAGCGGGCGGACTGACTTCTTCATCATGAGATGCTTCACTCTTGTGCGCCAGAGGTGGATTGCCGAACTGGCCCAACCCACCGCTCCCCACAGAGCCGGGTTTTCACCACAGAGCCTGACTCTGCCCAGCTCCAGGGTGGATCCCCGGCTCTGCGATCGGCACAGTGACCTGCACGCCAACGCCGCGCCTGAGAAAAAAAGAACTCCCCCGGCGTTCCGGGGGAGTTCGTTGGTAGCGGTGCCGGGACTCGATCCCGGGACCTCACGATTATGAGT
>JBQDZM010000046.1:0-17180 GCA_052108535.1 Galactobacter sp.
GATGGGGCGTCACATCGACGTGGACCTGGTGGAGAAGCGCTGAGCGTTTAAGCCACTCCACAAGCCATCCCACAAGCCGAGGGGACGTCGGCTCAGAAACATAGGGCTCACACGGTTGGACCACCGTGTGGGCCCTTTCGTATGCCCCGGCCCGGGCACATGGTGCTCGCGTTCGGGGCGGATTCAGCGTTGCACGAGTGTGCAACGTCACAAGACATACTTTGCCGCCATGGTCGGATCAAGTTTAAGGTGGACCAGTCTGTAATAACTCATCTTGCATGACCTATTGTCTGGAGTCGCACCCAATATGTTCTGGAAGCGCGCGCGTGTCCTTAGCGCTGTACTCGTGGCCGCGGCGCTGGGCGCGGCAACGACCGGCTGTTCCTCGTCCGGATCCGGGGATTCCGGAGCGGGCGACGGTGGCACCCGGCAGGTCATCGACATCGACGACAACTCGATTGAGGTGCCGACCAAACCCACCAAGGTCGTGACCCTCTCGGAACCCACCACCGACGCCGTTCTGGCGCTCGGGGTGAAGCCCGTGGGCATCGTGGCCGGGCGTGGCCAGGACGGCGCAGCGAACTACCTGGCTGACAAGGCCAAGGGCATCCCGATCATGGGTGCCGTCGCCGCCCCGAATTACGAGGCCATCGGCAAGGCCGACCCGGACCTGATCCTGGTGGACGGCACGTCCATCAACAACAATCAGCAGGCCATCGACACGCTCACGCACATCGCCCCCGTGGTCTACACCGGGTATGCGGGCGGGGACTGGCGCAAGAACTTCGAGATCACGGCTGACGCCATGAACATGAAAAGCGAAGGCAAAAAGGTCCTCTCCGACTTCGATGCCAAGGTCGACGAGGTCAAAGCTGGGCTGGCAGAGAAGGGTCTCGACGCCAAGACGTACTCGATCGTGCGCTGGCAGGGCAATGCTCCCGCCCTGATCCTGAAGGAATTGCCGCCGGGACAGGCGCTGACCCAGCTGGGCATGAAGCGCCCCGCGGCGCAGGACAAGGACGGCCGCGGACACTCCGAGCCGGTGTCGCTGGAGAACATCGACACCATCGACGCCGACTACATGTTCTTCGGTTCCTTGGGCGGTTCCTCGGTGAACAACCCGGCCGCAGGCGGAGCCGCCGATGACGATGCAGCCAAGCAGGCCCTGGCCGACGCCAAGAAGGTCCCCGGCTTCAGCGAGCTGAACTCCGTGAAGAACAACCAGGTCATCCCGGTGGACGGATCCGTCTGGACCTCCACCGGCGGCCCGCTCCTGATGCAGCGCATCGTGAGCGACATCGAAGCGAACCTGCTGGAGAAGTGAACATGAGGATCAGAAACGCAGCCATCGCCCTCCTGGCCTCAGCCGCGCTGGTGGGTGGCGGGGCCGTCCCGGCGCTCGCCGCAGGTGTTCAGAGCCCGACGGCGGTGATGCCGGCTACCAGCGGTGAGCCCAACCCAGCCGACGGCTCGAGTGCCTCCATGGATGACAAGATCACCCTCGGCTCGCAGATTCGCATCAAGGGAACGGGGTTGCTGTCTACCGACAAGAAGTCCGGGTCCGTGGTCGCCGTGAAGATCGGTGTCCGCCGCGGTGACGGCAGTTTCTACCCGGTCACACCGGTCACGCCTCCTCCGGGGTCCACGTTCGGAACCGTGGACAATATCTGGGTCTTCGACCGGGCAGATGACCAGGGCAACCTGGATCTGACGTTCGATATGCCGGATGCCAAGAACTCCAAGACCAGCAAGGGTGATCCGCATCCGCTGGCGATCGGGACCAAGTACACGTTCACTCTCCTGACCGGTTCCGGCAAACCTGCGGGCCAGGATCCGGTCCGTTCCATCGCTTTGGAATCCACCGTCGTCAAGCCGAACATTCCGGACACTGCCACGGTTACCGGCCCCGACACGGCCGTGGTCGGCAAGCAGTACGAGGTCGCCGGTGAGGGCTGGATCTCCGAGGACTACACCACCGGTTCCGTGGTTGCCGCGAAGTGGGATGACGGTGCGGCGAGCCTCAAGAACGAGAACCTGGACAATCCGGCCGGCGGCAAGGTCCCAGCGGGGCGAGGCATCTGGGCCGTAGGGCAAGCCAACAAGAACGGTGAGCTGACCCTGAAGCTGGACCTTCCGGACGGCAAGAACTCCGACACCGAGTTCAAAGTGGGCGAGAAGCACAAGCTGACCCTGCTGTCCGGCTCGTTGCTGAAAGACCCCAAGGACAAGGTGCAGTCCAAGGATCTCGAGGTCGAGATCGTGGCCCGCGACGCCTCCGTGTGCGAGGCGGACGAGGTCCGGGTGCAGCACAAGGCCGGTGGGCAGACCGCCACGGCGTGCATCCAGAAGGCCGTGTCCGCCAAGGCCGGTTCCCGGATCAGCGTCCGCGGTACGGGATGGAAGACCAAGGACAATAAGGCCGGCGCCCAGAACATCGTGCTGAAGCTGGCCTCCCGCGTGGGCAACACCGGCGACGACTTCCAGTTCGTCCAGACCGGCAAGAACGTCCTCAAGCACCCCGGTAACGGCAAGGAAGACCCCACCATGTGGGCCCTGATCTCCGGGGACCAGATCGATGCCAAGGGCAGCTTCGACACCACCATCCCGGTTCCCGCAACCGCGAACGTACCGTCGCAGCTGGACCAGAAGCAGGGAACCTTGAAGGCCGGCTCCAAACTCCTGGTGCACTTCCAGACGGGCCTGACCGCAACCGACACGCAGCACTCGATCAGTTCCAACTCCCTGACTGTTGACGGCAAGGCTTACGCGGGGGACGTGGACAAGGGCACCGTGAAATGCACGGCCGATCCGAACTCCGCCAAGGCCTGGATCGAATACCCCAACGGGCAGTCCACCAACAAGACCACAGGACCCATCTTCGGCTTCGGCGAAGAGCTCACCCTGACGGGGTCCGGATGGTGCGCCTCCAAGCCGGAGCTGGGCGGTTCCGTGCTCGGCGTCAAGATCGATGAGGGAACCATTTCTCATCAGCCGGGGGAGGGCCCACAGGCCAACCTCACCACATGGGACCTGGTCAAGGTCAACTCGGCGGACGGCAGTTTCTCTCAGAAGATCAAGCTGCCCAACGGCAAGGCGGCTGGCAAGGGTTCCTCCACCCCGGCGTTGAAGAACGGTGTGCATTCCCTGCGGCTGCTCACGGGCTCCACTAAGGCCGGGGACGTGACGCGGACCCAGAAGATCTCGCCGTTCACCGTGGGTGCCTACCGTCCCAACGGGCGGACGGACCTGCTGGAGGCCAAGACCCAGCTCACGCCCAAGAACAAGGGTGGCCTGAAGGCAAGCATCAACAAGACCAAGAAGACCATCACCGTCTCTTCCTCCAAGCTGAAGCATCAGGACTGGGTCTTCCTGAGCGCCTACACCAAGGACGGATCCGTCCGGTACCTGTTCAACGACACCTGGTTCCGGGCCTCTGCCAAGGGTTCGGTCACTGGCAAATACGACAGCCGGTATCTCCCGGAGGGAACCTTCAAGATCGTTGCGCAGCGTCCGGACAACTCCGTGATCGGCTGGGCCGATCTCACCGGCTCCAAGGTGAAGCCCGGCGCCACCACTGTGAAGAAGAAGAGCAAGCCCAAGAAGACGACGCAGCGGACCGCTTCGCCCGAGACGAAGGTCATCCGTCACACCACCACGGTGCGCTACGTCTACACCTACGGTCCGCGGTCCGTGCAAGCCCCGGTCGCGGCCCCAGCAGCGCTGGCACCGGCCGCCATGGTGAACACCGCGGCACCGACCGGTGACATCCTGGCCCCTGTGGCGAGCGAGTCCGATCTGACGGACGCCAACAGCGGAGCACTGCAGGGAACGCAGGAGGGTTCCGTGGTCACATTGACCATGCCGCTCTCGGTTCCCGCAGGTTCGTGGGTCGCAGCGATCATCTACCCCGGCCCCATCTCACCCGGCTGGACGCAAGTGGACAAGGCGGGCAAGATTCGCCTGGATGTGTCCAAGTTGCAGGTGGGGACGTACAAGATCGCCATCGCCGACCGCGACGGGTACCTGATCGGCTGGGCCAACCTGCTGGTACCCGATGACGGTGAGGGGCAGGTCATCCCGCCCGCAGCCGGCAACGGTGGCGCGGCACCTCAAGCAGCTGCCGTACGGCTGCAGGAACCCAGCGGGTTGAGTCTGAACACCTGGCTGCTGATCGGCGCGGGATCCGTCCTGGTCCTCGGAGCGGCAGGCCTCGGCCTGTTGGCCTCTCGCAAACCGAAGGGCGCCTGAGCCATGCGCAGCAAGAAGCACATCACTACCGCGATCTTGACCAAGACGCCAACTTTGAACAAGACACCGAGCATCCTCGTGAAGGAGAGCACCATGACAGCACCCGTCGGTTTCGGCGTGGCCCGGAAGATCGCGACCTGGTTGGTGACGCTCGGCGCGGCTGTGGCGCTCATGCTGGGTGTGGCAGGGCCTGCCTCGGCGTTGCCGCCGAGTGGTGCAGGCAGCAACACCCCGGGTACCAGTTCCTCGGTGTCTCCCTCCACCATTCAATCCGGGGGCACCTTACACTTCACGTTGCGGGGCTTCCCCGCAGGCGAGGTGGTCAGCATCAAGATCGATGATGGTAATGCCTCCTCCGGCGATCAATCGGTCCAGGGCCAGGGTGTGGTGCACACCCAGAAGATTCCCTCCTCCGGCACGGTCTCGGGCTCCTTCGTGCTTCCTTCCTTGAGCAACGGCAATCACACGTTGCGATTCCTGGCCTCCACGGTGGTTCCCGGTAAGGGCACCAAGGGCTACACCAACAAGTCCCCGGCCTTCATGGTGGGCGGCTCCGCCGGTGGTACGTCCGGCGGAGCTTCCGCAGGCGGAAATTCGGCGGGTGGCTCCGTCGCGGTGCCCGGTTCCTCCTCGAATAGCACCTCCTCGAATGGCAGCACTACTTCCCAGCGCGTGATCACGGTGCAGCGTCCCGGAAGCACGAGCACCACGACCACCACCGCCCAAGGGGCCCAGGTCAACGCGGCTCAGGGCGCCCAGCAGGGCACCTCTGTAGCAGACGCGGCCAAGGTCGCTCCTGCCTCCGCCCCTGCCGCCACGATCCAGCCGGCGGAGGATCCCGCGGCGGAGTCCCAGAAGGCCGAGGCCAAGAAGGAAGCCGAAGCCCAGGAGGCCGCGAAGGCCGCCGCGGCCTCGTCGTCGGCCCAGGAACTGGCAGACACCAGGGCGTCGCTCAAGGCCGTGAAGGCGCAGAACGCCGACCTTGAACAGGGCTTCCCCTGGATCGGCGCCATCGCGATGTTCGTGGTGGTCCTGGCCTTGGTGGTTCTGACCTGGCTCGTGGCCCGCCGCGGCAGCCGCGGCTCGCACGGGGCCTGAAGCTCCTGAACCCGATCACGTCCCCGCACCAGGCGGGACGCCGCGCCAACCCCAGAGGATCTCTGCGATCCTCGGGTTTGCACCGCGCGCGTCCCGCCTGGGTGCTCGCCGCCTGGATCCTGTTGATCCTGGCCGTCATCGCCGCCCTGGCCTTCGGGTCCCGCGCGGTGGCGCCCGCCCGCATCGTGGAGGTCCTCCTGCACCCCGATGCCACGCCGGAGTCATCGGCCGTGGTGGGCCTGCGTGTCCCACGGACCGTGGCCGGCATCGTGGCCGGCGCCGCGCTGGGTCTGGCCGGCGCCCTCATGCAGTGCCTGGCGCGTAATCCCTTGGCCGATCCCGGCATCCTCGGCGTCAACGCCGGCGCCGGACTGGCCGTGGTCTCGGCCGTGGCGATCACGGGGGCCAGTTCCCATTCCCGCACGCTATTGTTCTCCTTCATCGGGGCGGCGATCGCGGTGGTGGGGGTCCAGCTCCTGGCCGGTAAGGACAACGATCATGGTTCGCCGGTACGGCTGGCGCTCGCCGGTGTGGCGGTCTCCGCCGCGTTATCGGCGCTGACGCAGGCCATCATCCTGGGCAACGCCCAGGCCTTCGACGAGTTCCGCTTCTGGGTTTCCGGCTCGCTCGAGGGGCGTGGGTTCGACGTCGTGGCCATGGCGGCGCCCGCGGCCCTGCTCGGTCTTGTGCTCGCCATTGTGATCTCGCCAGGGCTGGACGCGCTGTCCTTGGGGTCCGACGCCGCCGTGGGACTCGGCGTTCGCGTGGGCACCACGCGCGTGATCTCGCTGGCGGCCGTCGCGCTGTTGTGTGCGTCCGCCACCGCGATCGCGGGCCCGCTGTCCTTCGTGGGCCTCGCTGTTCCATACGTTGCGCGGAAGTTGGTGGGCGACGACCTTCGCTGGACCGCCGCTCTGGCCGTACCGCTTGGCGCGGCCTGGTTGCTTTTCTCCGACGTGATCGCCCGAGTGATCGTGGCACCCGAGGAGGTCCCTGTTGGCGTCATCGCCGCCCTGGCGGGTGCTCCTGTCTTCGTGGCTTTGGTCCGGGGAGCGGAACCCGGAGCCAGGCGCCGTAAGCGTCGGCTGCTCTCGGGGGTGGGGTCATGAGTCTTGCTGCAGCGCAACGGGCCACCGCCCGTGGCAAAAGACGTGTAGCCGTGGTGGTCGGCGTGGCCACCATCGTGGTGCTCGTCGGGGTGCTGCTCAGCCTCATGGTGGGGGAGTACGGGCTCTCGCCGCTTGAATCTCTCCGTGCGCTCCTGGGGGATGGAAACCGGCTGGGCGTCTACTTTGTCCAGGAGATCAGGCTGCCCCGCGCCCTTGGTGCGGTCTTGGTCGGCGCCGCCTTGGGATTGTCGGGCGCCCTGTTCCAGATCATCTCCGGCAACCCCCTGGGTTCGCCGGACATCGTCGGTTTCACCACCGGCTCCGCCACCGGAGCGCTGATGGCCATCATCGTCTTCGGGGCCTCCCCGTCCGCCACGGCGGGCGGAGCCGTCCTGGGTGGCGTTCTGGCTGCTGCCTTGATCGCGTTCTTCGCCGGAGGGCTGGGAACGAATGGCATGCGGCTGGTGCTGATCGGTATCGGCATCTCCGCGGCGTTGAAGGCGATCAATACGTTGCTGTTGGTCAAGGCGCCGCTGACCGCCGCTCAGGCGGCGGAGCAGTGGAACGCGGGCTCGTTGTACGGTGTCGGATTCAGGCAATTGGCCTGGCTGGCGCCGGCGGTCCTGGTCACGATCCCGGTGCTGATGTGGCTCTCCACTCCCTTGTCCATGCTGCCGTTGGGGGAGGATCTGGCGGTGGGGATCGGGGTCCGGGCCACCCGCGTCCGAGCGGTGGCGGTGGTGACCGCCGTGGTCCTGGTGGCGTTGGCCACGGCGGTGGCCGGTCCGGTCGCCTTCGTGGCTCTTGCCGCCCCGCATCTGGCCAAACGCTTGACGCGCGGTGCCGGGGCTAACTTGGGTACGTCCGCGCTGGTGGGGGCCGCACTCGTGGTGGTCTCAGATCTCGTTGCACAACGTCTCTTCGCGCCGCGAGAACTCGCCGTCGGTGTCATCACGGGCAGCCTGGGAGGCATCTACCTGGTGATCCTGCTCGCCCTACGTTTCAACAGGAGGCGCGTATGAACGCCCGCACCACCACTCGTCCCGGCGTCGAGCTGAAGGCCACCGGGCTGCAGGCCGGTTACGGTGCCGCTCCCATCCTGGACGGCGTGGACCTCGAGGTGATTCCCGGCAGCTTCACCGTGATCATCGGTCCCAATGCCTGCGGTAAGTCCACCCTGCTGAGATCGCTGGCCCGCGTGCTCACGGTGGACGCCGGGACCGTCTGGCTGGACGGAGAGGACATCTCCGCCATGGCCTCCAAGACCGTGGCCCGGAAACTCGGCTTACTGCCGCAGACTCCCACCGCCCCTCCCGAGCTGCGGGTTCACGACCTGGTGGCCCGCGGGCGCTACCCCCACCGGGGTGTCTTTGGGCGGGCCACGCCACGCGACAGCGAGGCCATCGCCGCAGCCATGGCCGCGGCACGGGTGACGGACCTGGCGGACCGACCCGTCTCCGACCTGTCGGGTGGTCAGCGTCAGCGGGTCTGGATCGCGATGGTGTTGGCACAGGAGACGGACCTGCTGCTCCTGGACGAGCCCACCACGTACCTGGATATTGCTCATCAACTGGAAGTCCTGAACCTGGCGGAGGACCTGCACCGCAAGGGGAGCACCGTGGTCGCAGTACTCCATGACCTGAATCTCGCCTTCCGTTACGCGACCAATCTGGTGGTCATGAGGGACGGCGCCGTGCTGGCGGAGGGGGCACCCTCAGAGATCGTGTCGAGTGAACTCATCTCCCGAGCCTTCGACGTGCAGGCCCGGATTCTCGCGGATCCGGAGACCGGATCGCCGCTCGTGGTGCCGTTGAGACGCGCTCGCTGACGGCCCGCGCTGGGTCCCACTGACCCCGTGGGTCGTGGTGACCTACCACACATAAGGGCTTGCTTGGTTCAAATAGGGAGATCGGATGTTTTCATCGGATCATGTTGTGTGTAGGCTGAGGCTCGGCTGAATACGCACGCTCGTGTTTTCTAATAGACGTCCTGAAGTCATCCGGACGCAGCCGTACATTCTTAACCGCGTCCTGGAGGTCCCAGTGCAGTCCCAGCCCACCCGTGTGCCCAAGCGGTCCCGCCGCGCCGGTGCCCTCGTCCTCGCCGTCACCCTCGGCGCCGGCTCCATCGTCGTCACCTCCGGTGCGGCGATGGCCGACCCCGCCGGTGCCGCCAAGGTGCCGTCCGCTCTGATCAACGTCTTGGCCGCCGATCCCCGCCCCGACAACGGTGATGGCGTCTTCAAGGTGGATACCAGCTCCGTGAAGCCTGAGGGCACGGTGAAGTTCTCCGGAACCGGATTCGACGCCTCGGAGCTGCAGACTTTGTCGATCAAGATCGACGACGGTAAGTACCGCACCGAGGATGACGACGACGTGTGGACCACGACTTCGGTCAACGCCGATGGAACGATCTCCGGCGCTCTCAAGCTTCCTGCCGAGGTGACCGAGGGCGAGCACTGGTTGCGCATTCTGGGATCCGCCCCCGTTGTGTCCAAGCACGCGAAGTTCACCGTCTCCAAGGACGCCACCGAGGAGCCGACCACGCCTCCCACGACTCCTCCCACCACGCCTCCTACGACTCCTCCCACCGAGGAGCCCACGGCCCCGGCCGTTGACCACACCGTCAAGGACGTCCCGGTCATCAAGGGCCAGAAGGCGCTGTCTCCGGGTAAGGAGCTCAAGCTCGGCGACGGCCTGTACCAGTCCGGCGTCTCCAAGTCCGGTAAGGTCTTCGTCTCCTCCTCCTACGGTGGACGCGGCGCGGCCCCGGCGACCAAGGGTTCCAAGCTCTACCGCGTGGATGCCTCCTCGTTGAAGGTGGAGCAGGAGGCCGAGATCTCCGTACACACCGGTGAGGGCGATGCCGCCAAGGTCTCGGAGCAGGGCTTCGGCCTGGGTGTGGATGACGCCAACGGCTACGTGTGGGTCACCAACACCAACGAGAACAAGGTCACCGCCTACAAGCAGTCCGACCTCTCCAAGGTCGGCGAGGTCGACGTCAAGGGCCACAACCGCGACATCGTCTTCTACGGCGGAAAGGCCTACGTCTCCGGTGGTTCCGCCGTGCAGGTCATCGACATCAAGTCCATGAAGGTCGTCGACGAACTGAAGCTGGACGGCGACAAGCCCTCCGCTCTGTCGTTGGCCGTGGATGAGAAGAACGGTGTGCTCGCCACCGTGGACATGGGTTCCCCGAACGCCTACACCTGGGACCTGAAGAACGGCAACAAGCGCACCAAGGTGGATCTGGGTAAGGCACAGTCCGCCTCCGGCGTGGATATCGACCCCGTCACCGGATACCTCTACGTTGCTTCCCAGGGCACCGGCGACCTCACCGTCGTTGACCCCAAGAAGAACGACATCATCAACGTCGCCCTGACCGGTGAAGAGATCAAGGACGAGAACGGCAAGGGCACCGGCAAGTCCGCTTCCGGCGCCCTGAACGTCGCCTTCGATCGGAAGAACCGTGTGGTCTACGTGAGCAACTTCGCCTCCACCACGGTGACGATGCACACCGATCTGGGCAGCCTGGTCACCACCCTGGATGCCGTCAAGGCCCCGAACCACGTCGAAGCCGACGCCAACGGCAACGTGTTCGTCGCCACCCGCGGCGGCGACCGCGAGGGCGCGTCCAAGACCATGGGCCTGCTGCAGCGCTTCCAGGCCATTCCTGCGCAGTCCTCCAAGGCCGTCGCCATCGCGGCCGACAAGAACAAGGTCGTCACCGGTTCCGAGGCCCCCGTGGCCCAGGGCCTGTACCAGACCGCCATCTCCAAGAAGGACGGCGCGGTCTTCGCCGCGGCCTCGGTGGGACGCCCGCCGATCCGCCTGTCCCAGCTGGTGAAGCTGGATCCGCAGACCCTGCAGGTCACGGCCTCCGTGAGCCCCGCCAAGGTGGACGGCGAGAACAACGCATCCCGCTACGGCGTCTACGGCATCGGCGTGGATGACGCCAAGGGCACCGTGTGGACCACCAACACCCGCCAGAACACCGTGGCCGTGTACAAGCAGTCCGACCTCTCCCTGGTGAAGCAGTTCCCGGCCGGTACCGTGAACCACTCCCGCGACGTGGTCGTGGACGAGGCCGCTGGTCGGGCCTACGTCTCCGCCAACGGCACCGCCAACATCGAGGTGTTCGACACCACGACGCTGGAGAAGCTGGAGCCGATCCAGCTCGCTCCCCTCGGCCAGGACGACAAGGGCAAGGACATCCCCTTCTCCCCGATGTCCCTGGCCCTGGACGCCGAGAACCACAAGCTCTTCACCGTGACCATGGGTGCTCCCAAGGCCGCGATGATCGACACCAAGACGGGTGAGGTTAAGTACCTCGAGCTTCCCGCCGACCGTGCCGTGGGAGCCTCCGGTGTGGACTACAATCCGGACAACGGCTACCTCTACGTGGTCTCCCAGACCACCGGCAACCTGCTGATCGTGGACACCAAGACCGGTGAGACCGTCGCTGACGTGAACACCGGTGACGACAAGCCCGCAGCAGTGGCTGCCAAGGCCGCAGCTCCGACCGTGAACTCCGACTCCCAGGCACTGAACGTGGCCGTGGACCGTGTCAACGGCCTGGTCTACGTGGCCAACTTCGCCGGTGGCGACGTGACCGTCACGGATCTGGACGGCAACGTCAAGACCACCGCTGAGCTCAACGGCGGCAAGATCAACCACGTCGAGGCCGATGGCAAGGGCAACGTCTACGCAGTGAACAAGGGCGGCGACCGCGTGGGCTACCCCACCGACCGCGTGTTCAAGCTCAGCGCCGTGACCGAGGAACCGAACCCGGGCGATGACGACGAAGGCAACGCCGACAACGGCGCCAACGGTGGCGACAACGCTGCGGGCAACGCGAACACCGGCGCCAACGGTGGCGACAACGCTGCGGGCAACGCCAGCGGTGACAAGGGCGCAGAGGGCGACTCCGGCGCAAATGGTGGCTCCGCGGCAGCGGGCGACGCCAAGGGTGACCAGGGTGGTAAGGACAGCCAGGGTTCCAAGGACGGTAAGGATTCCTCCAAGGACGGCAAGGACAAGGCCAACGCCTCCAAGTCCGGCTCCTCCGACAAGCTGAGCAACACCGGTTTCGCGGCCTCCATCATCGGCCTGATCGGTGCGGCAGCCGTTGCCATCGGTGGGCTGGCCTTCTGGGGCAGCCGCCGCCGCCAGCACTGAGCTGACAGCGATCGACTCCTCTACGAACGTGGACGCAACAGGGGTGTTTGGAAGACATGACCCTGAGGTGATCGCTTCGTAGGGAAGGAACGCGGGTGGGCCCCGGTACCGAGATCGGTACCGGGGCCCACCCGCGTCGTCAGTGGGGTTCAGTGTCCGCGATGATCGTGCGGCGCCAACCGGGGGCCGTAGGAGGGGTTCTTGGCCCCTGACGCGGCGATGAGGCGGACCACACGCTGCCGGTGCCCGTGCCATGGGGACAGCAGTCGCGCCATGCCGGCATCGTCGGTGCGTCTCCCTGTCAGGGCCTGCCCCACCAGATGGGCCACGTGGAAGTCGCCGAAGGAGACATGGTCGGGGGAGCCGTGGGTGCGCTGCAGGGTTTCCGCCGCGGTCCAGACGCCGATCCCGTGGATGGAACGCAGGGCCGTCTCCAGGCGAGCCAGGCCGGCCGAGTCCGCCGTTCCCGGGGCCACATCGCGTTCCAACCGCTCCCATGCCGAGGTCCGGCGGGCCACATTGACGATGGTGTTGCGCCGTGAGGCGTCCACGCGGGCGGCGTGCCAGCGCCACGAGGGGACGGCCTGCCACGCCTCACCCGTGGGAGGCAGGTGCAGCGCCCTCGGCGCTCCCGGCACCGTTGGGGCCACATCTCCGAACTCGCGCACCAGCAGCTTCCACGCGCCGTGCGCCTCAAGCCCCGTGACCCTCTGTTCCAGCACCACCGCCGCTACAGTGTCCATCAACGACCCCGCCGCCGGCAGCCTCAGTCCAGGGCGTGCCCGGCGAGTCGTTGCCACGAACTCCGGCAGCGTCGCGGCGAAGTCTGGGGCGTCGAAGCCGGACCAA
The DNA here is from genome assembly GCA_052108535.1 of Galactobacter sp. Classification (GTDB taxonomy): domain Bacteria; phylum Actinomycetota; class Actinomycetes; order Actinomycetales; family Micrococcaceae; genus Galactobacter. The sequence goes on from JBQDZM010000046.1 coordinate 12,482, forward strand.
TCATCGTGCTCCCCGACCCACAGCGGCGCCTGCGCCACGGCCTGATCGGCTCCGGGGCCCCAGGCGAGCGCCTCCACGACATCCCCACGCGCAGGATCCAGCAGCATTCCCCGAGTGGTGCCGCCGGAGCGGCGATCCCGGGGATCGGAGAGGCGAACGCCGGAAGGGGCAGCTGCGGCCCCGCCGCGCGCCGCGACGGCCTCGCCCCGCACCCCACGCACCCGAACCACGGCGGGACCCGACGCGAGACGGACGGCTCGCCACAGACCGTCGGGCACCAGCACACAGGTGGGATCCTGCGGCCCGTGCGGTAGCGGCGCCAACGTGGCGCCGAGGTCCACGACCCCGCTGGGGGAGAAGCGAGCGCGGGCGTCCGGGATGGTCATGCTTCCCATGTTGCCACCACCGCAACTGTGAGCGGCGTCAAGGTCATGACGGCATGTTTCCTCCCACTCGGCTCTGTGACGTAACGCGATTATCTTTGGTCCCATGCGTTTTGCGGAATCCGTCCTGGACCTGATCGGTCACACACCGTTGGTACGACTCAACTCCGTCACGGAGGGGATCGAAGCGACGGTGCTCGCCAAGGTCGAATTCGTCAATCCCGGGGGATCGGTCAAGGACCGGATCGCGGTGAAGATGATCCAGCGCGCCGAGGAAAACGGTGAGCTGACCCCCGGCGGCACCATCGTGGAGCCCACCTCCGGCAACACGGGCGTGGGGCTGGCGCTGGTGGGTGCCCTGCGCGGCTACGACACGGTCTTCGTGACACCGGACAAGGTCGGTAAGGAAAAGCGCGACGTGTTGGCCGCCTACGGCGCCCGCGTCGTGGTCACGCCCACGTCAGTGGCCCCCGATTCGCCCGAGTCCTACTACTCGGTCGCGGATCGTATCGTCGCGGAGACCCCTGGGGCCTACAAGCCGGACCAGTTCGCAAACCCTGGCGCCCCGGATTCCCACTACGAGACCACCGGCCCGGAGATCTGGGAGGACACCGACGGCCTCGTCACCCATGCGGTGCTCGCCGCCGGGACCGGTGGCACCATCACGGGCACCGGACGCTACCTCCACGACATCTCCGCAGGGCGCGAGTCCGGACCCGTGCAGGTCATCGCGGCAGACCCTGACGGCTCCGTCTATTCCGGCGGCACCGGCCGCCCCTACTTCACCGAGGGCGTGGGGGAGGACATGTGGCCGGGCAATTACGATTCGTCCGTGCCCGACCGCATCGAGGCCGTCACCGACGCAGAAGCCTTCGCGATGACGCAGCGCCTGGCTCGTGAGGAGGGCCTGCTCGTGGGCGGTTCCTCCGGCATGGCCGTCGTGGCGGCGCTGCGGGTGGCCCGCGAGCTGCCGGCTTCCGCCGTGGTCGTGGTCCTGCTGCCGGATTCCGGTCGCGGCTACCTCGGCAAGATCTTTGACCCCGAGTGGATGCGTGCCCACGGATTCGCCGGTTCGTCACCTGTACCAGACGGCGGGTCCCTAATGCCCGACGGCGCGGTACCGGCTTCCGCCGACCGGCACCGTCCCGCCGTGCCAGGCAGCGTGGGTTTCGCGCTGAAGGCGCGGCGCTCGCCGCGCGTAGGCCTGCCGCTTTCCACGCCGGTGAGCGTGGCCCTGGAGGCGTTGTCGCAATTCGAGGTCGAGGCCCTTCCGGTCCTGGCTGCAGCGATCTGGCCCGCTCGCGAGGGCGAGGTCAGGGGCTCCGTGTCGGCCGCTGGGCTGGCCGCCGCGCGCGAGACCGGGGCCATCACCCTGGACAGCCCGTTGGCAGACGTCCTTGCGCCCGCGCTGCCCACCGTGGGCGTGGACGCGCCGTTGTCCTCCCTGTTCGAACTGTGGGGGTCTGCCCCCGCCGTGGCCGTTCTGCGCGACGGCGAACTGGTGGACGTCGTGGCGGCGTCCGACCTCATTCTGAACTGAATCCTGAACTGAAACCCCGCCTCTTCTCCTCCCTGCGCCTTTCCAGGGAGACCTCACCTACTCCCCATTAAGGATTGATCTCCATGACGAACTCCACGCCCGGCTTCTCCACCCGGGCCATCCACGCCGGGCAGCCCTTCGAGGAGTCCACGGGCGCGGTCATCCCGCCGCTGCATCTGTCCACCACCTACCACCCGTACTCCATCGGGCAGCTGCGTGGCGGCTACGACTACTCCCGCGGTACCAATCCCACCAGGGATTCCCTTCAGGAGCAGCTGGCCGCGCTGGAGGGTGGGCGCTTCGGTATCTCCTACGCCTCCGGGCTCGGCGCCGAGGACGCGGTGCTGCGCGGGCTCCTGAAGCCGGGGGATCACGTGGTCATGGGCAATGACGTCTACGGCGGGACCTTCCGCCTCATCAACCGGATCCACGGGGCCGTGGGGATCGGCCACACCCCCGTGGACCTCACGGACGTGGATGCCGTGCGCGGTGCTCTGGCGGCCACGGGTGCCAAGCTGTTGTGGATCGAGACGCCTTCAAATCCGATGATGCGCATCGCGGATGTGGAGGCGCTCGTGGCCGTGGCCCACGAGGCTGGGGCGTACGCGCTGGTGGACAACACCTTCGCCTCCCCGTACCTGCAGCAGCCGCTGTCCCTGGGCGCGGACCTGGTGGTGCACTCCACCACCAAGTACCTGGGCGGTCACTCGGATGTGGTGGGCGGTGCGGTCATCACCAACTCCGAGGAGATCGACGATGCCGTGCGATTCATCCAGTTCGCGGCAGGCAACCAGTCCTCCCCGTTCGACGCCTACCTGACCACGCGCGGCGCCAAGACGCTGGCCGTGCGGATGGATCGGCACTGCGACAATGCCGAGGCTGTGGCCTCGTGGCTGCTGGGGCGCCCCGAGGTTTCCCACGTGCTCTACCCGGGGCTCGAGGACCACCCGGGACACGACGTCGCCGCACGCCAGATGCGTCGCTTTGGCGGCATGGTCTCCGTGCGGCTGAAGGGCGGCGAGGCGGCGGCCCGCAAGGTGGCGGAATCCACCCGCGTGTTCACCCTGGCCGAATCCCTGGGCGGCGTCGAGTCGCTCATGAACTACCCGTCGGAGATGACGCACGCCTCGGTGAAGGGGACGGAACTGGCCGTACCCGTGGACCTGCTGCGGCTCTCCGTTGGCCTTGAGGACGCCGAGGATCTGCTGGCAGACCTGGAGCGTGCGTTCCAGGGTCTGTGACCTCAGCCGCGTTGGGCGACCTCGAACTCGGTGCCGTTGTGGCGGCCAACGCTCTTGCCTTGGATCCAGACCTGGAGCACGCGGTTCATGGGGTCCAACGGATCGCCGCTGAACAGGGCTAGGTCGGCGGATTTGCCCACAGTGATGGACCCGATGGAGTCCTCGAGGCCCAACACACGGGCCGGGTTGAGGGTCACCGCCCTCAGGGCAGTCTCCCGGTCCAAGCCCTCCCTCACCGCGAAGGCTGCCTGGTGGATCAGGAAGTCGATGGGAACCACCGGGTGATCCGTGATGATGCTGATCTCCACGCCGGCTGCCGCGAGTTTTCCAGGATTGGCGATGGAACGCCCGCGCAACTCCGGCTTGGACTTCGTGGTGAAGAGGGGACCGATCAACACCGGGATGCCCTGTGCCGCCAGGACGTCGGCCAGGGGATGTGCTTCTGTGCCGTGGTCCAGGACCAGGTCGTAGCCGAACTCCTGGGCCAGGCGCATCGCTGTGGCGACATCGTCGATGCGGTGGCAGTGCTGGCGCCAGGGGATCTTCCGGTCCAGGACCAGCGCCAGGGCCTCGTGGGTGAGGTCACGCGGCGTACGGCCCGCCTCGATCCAATTCTGGGCGGCGACAAAGGCCTCACGGATCACCCGTGCGGTTCCGAGCCTGGTGCGCGGATGCTTGGGTTTGTTCGGATCCGCACGCTTCGGATTCTCTCCGAGTGCAGACTTCATCCCGGAGGGGGAGCGCAGCACCATCTCATCCACGCTGCGACCGAAGGTGTGCAGCGCAGCAGCCTGGCCACCGATCGGGTTCGCGGAGCCTGGGTTCACGTTCACAGTGGTGATCCCGCCACGCAACGCGTCGTCGAAACCTGGATCGAACGGGTTGATGCCGTCGATGGCCCTGACCGCGGCGGTCACGGGCTCGGTGCGCTCGTTCACGTCATCGGATCCGGGGGTCTCTCCCTCCTCGTGCATCCCAACATGGACGTGAGCGTCCACAAGACCGGGGAGGAGCCAGCCGCCCTGTGCATCCACGACCTCGGCGCCGTCCGGGATGTGTAGATCAGGCCCCAGAGCCACGATGCGTCCGTCGGAGACGAGCACGGTGCCATCGAATTCGGGGGCGTCGATCGGCACCACGTGGGCGTTGACCACGGCACTAGGCAAGGGAACTCCTCGGGACTGGACGGGCAGGCTGCCACCAACCCTAGAGCTTGCGGTTGGAGAGATCGCTCACCAAAACCCCACAGCTGCGACCGACTTGGCTAGACTCGGTCCTGCCGATATCCGGCTTTCCCCTCATGAGAGCTCCGCGTGTTCAACGTGGTAAGCCCCTGGTTGTGAGCGCTTCAATATGCGCAATGTGTCGTGGAGGGACAGGGCCGGTCACGGGCACTTTGTCCAGTGCCGCCGTAGACCCAAGGAACCCCCACGAGGATCCTTGGCCTGGCTGCCTTTCGTCCCTCAAGTTTCCAGGAGCACATTCTTGTCTTCTTCCGATTCCGCCGCATCAGCCGCCTCCGCCCAGTCCGCTTC
>JBQDZM010000046.1:17280-19136 GCA_052108535.1 Galactobacter sp.
TCGGCGCCCTCGGCGCCGTCCGCAGACGAGGTGACCACCACCGTCGAGCAGGCGAAGGTCGAGGAGCCTCAGGGCCCCACCTTCAACGACCTCGGCATCGACGGCCGCGTCCTCGCGGCCGTGAACGACCTGGGCTACGAGCGCCCGTCGCCCATTCAGGCCGCCACCATCCCGTTGCTCCTGGAAGGCCGCGACGTCGTGGGCCTGGCGCAGACCGGTACCGGCAAGACCGCCGCGTTCGCCGTGCCTGCCCTGTCCAAGGTCGCCGAACTGGCTGACATCAACGGCCGCGCGGATCACCCCCAGGTGCTCGTGCTCGCACCGACCCGTGAGCTCGCACTACAGGTCGCCGAGGCCTTCTCCTCCTACGCCAAGTACCTGGACAACCTCACCATCCTGCCGATCTACGGCGGTTCCCCGTACGGCCCGCAGCTCTCCGCGCTGCGTCGCGGCGCTCAGGTCGTGGTGGGCACCCCCGGTCGTGTGATCGACCACCTGGACCGTGGTGCCCTTGACCTCTCCCAGCTCTCCTACCTGGTGCTGGACGAGGCAGACGAAATGCTGCGTATGGGCTTCGCGGAGGAGGTGGACCACATCCTCGAGGCCACCCCGGCCGAGAAGCAGGTGGCCCTGTTCTCCGCGACCATGCCGCGCCAGATCCGCCGCATCGCCGACAAGTACCTGAACAACCCGGAGCAGGTCGCGGTGGACCAGGCCTCCACCCCCGGTGAGAACATTCGCCAGCGCTACATCCAGGTGATGCACTCCTACAAGCTCGATGCCATGGCACGCATCCTCGAGACCGAGGAACACGACGGCGTCATCGCGTTCGTTCGCACCAAGGTGGCCTCTGAAGAGGTGGCAACCAAGCTCAAGGCCCGTGGCTTCCGCGCCGTCGCCATCCACGGCGACATCAACCAGGTCCAGCGCGAGCGCACCGTTGACCAGCTGCGTTCCGGAAATGTGGACATCCTGGTCGCCACCGACGTGGCCGCCCGCGGTCTCGACGTGGAACGCATCTCCCACGTGTTCAACTACGACATCCCGCACGACACCGAGTCCTACGTGCACCGGATCGGTCGTACCGGCCGTGCCGGTCGCAAGGGCGATGCCGTGCTGTTCATCACCCCGCGCGAGCGTTACCTGCTCAAGCACATTGAGCGCGCCACCGGCGGTGCCGTGGTCGAGGCGCAGATCCCCGGCGTCGAAGCCGTGAACAATTCACGACTCGGTCGTCTGGCCGCGAAGGTGGACAAGACCGTTGCCACTGCGGACCTGGCCCCGTACCGCGATCTCGTGTCGTCCTACCTGGCTGACCACGATGTCGACGCCGTCGAGGTCGCAGCTGCTTTTGCTCACTTGGCCCAGGGCGGTCGCCCGCTGCTGACCGAGGAGATCCCGACGCTTCCCGCCAAGAAGCAGCGAGAGGGACGCGACGCCCGCGGCGGCAAGCGTGGAGGCGACGAGTTCGGCTCCCGCGGCCCGTCCAAGCCGGTGGCCGTCGGCAACGCGACCTACCGGATCAGCGTTGGCCGTAACCAGCGTGTGCTCCCCGGGTCCATCGTTGGCGCACTGGCTAACGAGGGCGGCTTGTCCTCGCGCGATATCGGTTCCATCGACATCCGCGGTGATCACTCTCTGGTGGAGTTGCCGGAGAACCTGCCTTCAGGTGCCCTGGATAAGCTCGCATCGACCCGTATCGGCGGCCGTCCGATCCACCTGGAGAAGGACACGGGCCGGCGTCCCAACCGTGAACGCCAGGGCGATCGTGACTTCGATTCCCGTGACGATCGTCGCGGCAGCCGTGGTGGTTATCAGGGCGGTTCCCGTGGGCGTCGCGACGATCGTCGTGATGA
>JBQDZM010000047.1:0-11685 GCA_052108535.1 Galactobacter sp.
CCGTCCCGACCGCCAGAACAACCCCACGAAAGCGCGACATCGTTGGAAGCGATCTCCTTATCATCGCTTGCTGCCGCTCGAAATTCGCTTCCCCGTGGCGCCCTACCGAGAACGACCCCGCGGACCGGATGATCAGATCGGCTGACAGGCACAACGACCTGAGCCAGTTTCTCTGCGTCGGGTTCTGTGCGTCGGGTTCTCTGAGCCGGGTTCACCGTGTCGATGAACCCGACTCAGACCACCCGACGCCCGAACGTCAGCGCTTGGCGGAGCTTCAGCGCTCGGCAGTAACCAGCGGCACGTCTCGGTGCTTGATCTCCTTCGGGGCCCCGTCAACGAATTCGTACGCCACGACCCTCACTCGGTCCTGGTACACGTCGGCGCGCACTGCCACCGGGTTTCCGCTGCCCTTCGGAGCATCTCCCCAGTCCCCGGAGGGACCGTAGGCCGTGGTGATGGAGCCGGTGTTGAACACGGTGGGCGCCAAAGTCGCCGACGGGTCGTCGCGCAGGTTCCCGTCCCAATCCGCATCACACACATCCCAATGCGTGTGAGCCGTGAACAGGGAGACATTGGGGTTCTGGCTCAGCAGCCGCGTCATCCTGGCTGCGTCGTCCCCATAGTCGTCGGCATAGAACTCCGCGTAGGTCCCCGAGACCGTGTTCAGGAACGGATGGTGAGAGAACAACATCACCGGGGTGCCCGACTCCCGGTAATACTCCAGCCGCGAGGCGAGCCAATTGAACTGACGGTCCGAGATCTTCACAAACGGACCGTCGCCATGGTGCTCGCGATAGTCGTACCCTTCAGACCCGATCCACAACACGGGCACACCGCCGGGAAGAACCTGCTCACCGCAGAGACCACCCTGCCCACCGATGCCGCCCATACGAGTCATGCGCAGCCACAGATTCTGGTAATACTCCGGGCCAGAGGACCCGTGGTACTCGTGGTTGCCGATCACGGAGATCACCTGCTTGTACTCTCCCTGCCCGGCCTTCAGCGCATCGAAGTACTTGGTGTAGGCAGCCTCGTCCCCGGAGTTGACGAGATCACCATTGGCCACCAAGGTGCTGGCCGTGGGCCGCATCGAGGCCAGACCAGGCAGCACGGTATCCCTCATGGTGAGGTTGGGCCCGTCGCCCTGAACATCACTGATGATGTCCACAACATCCGTGGGTTCCGCGTCATCGGCGAGCGCGGGCAGCCCCTTGGCGAGCTCGACGTTGTCCACAGACCAGCTGCCTCCGCCGGCCTGCGCAGAGAAGCTGAAGCCGATCTTGACCCGCTTGGCCTTGGCAGGGATATCCAACGGGAGGCTCATCTGGGAGGACTCGTGCGACGTCGATGCGTCGAAGGGTGACAGGACTTCCGTCCCCGCGGCCCCGTAGTCCAGCACCACTTCGGCCCGGCCGGCCTGCTGACCTGCCAGGAAGTGACTGTCGAAGCGCAGTTCGAGCCCGTCATGATCCTTGGGCAGGGTGACGTTGCGCAGGTTCAGGCGGGCCCGAGCCGGTGCGGCGCCTGCGTCGATGTGGGCCACCCGCCCGCTGCCGCGGGTGAACGCCTGCCGCCTCTCCAGCCCGTACTCTGCATAAATCTCCGGAACGCTCAGGTACTCCCAGGGGCGGCTGGACGCCGGGGCCCTGCCGGATTCGAAGGTCTCCGAGGCGACGAGGGGTTGTGTGGAGGTCAGTCGGTCAACGTCCACACGGGTCAGCACCGTGACCGGGACATCGCGGGCCACAGCCCCGTCGCCGCTGAGCCGCAGGGTGTGCTGCCCCGTACCGGCCCGGGAAGAAATCCGGGTGGTGACCTGCGTGGTGCCGTCGGCCGCAGCCCGCGCCGACGTGACCTTGGAACCGACACCCTTCTGGTCGAATTCCGCCGTGATCCTGGTCCCTTGGCGCAACCCGGACAGCTTCAGGGTGACCTTCTCACTGGGCGCTGCCACGGGCTTGGCGCCGGAGGTCACCGTGATCTCCCGCGGCTGCGGTTGGGCGGTTCGCACCGAGACGTTGTCCACCATCCAGTACCAATTGTTGGAGCTGTCCTTGTACTCCCAACGCCACTGCACGCTCGTGGCACCCTTCGGCACGTCGACGTTCGAGGTGATCTCCGCATCCAGGTCATCCTTGGAGAAGTTCCGAGCCACCTGCTCTCCCCCGCGGTCGAAGACGGCGACGAGTCGAGCGGTCTGCGGCGCCTGGCCCTGCCGGTAGTGACTGTCGAAGCGTGCTTCCAGCGCCTCGGTCCCGTTCGGGATGGGCGTCGAGGGTGAAACCAGTGCGGAGGAGAACGTCGCGGCCGCGGGCCGGTTCCCGTCAGACGCCACCACGGCGATGCCTCCGTCCGCACGGCTGAAGTCGCCGCGGTTCCCGTCGGCACCCCAGGTCTGCACCACGTCATCCAGGGTGTGGTTGCTCCACCCCTGCCACCCCTCCCGCATCCCGACCACGTCGGTCTTGGCCACCGACCACCCATGCTTCGTCATGGAGGCCTCGGAATCGAAGGTCTCGCTGAGGATGGTTTCCTCTGTGCCCGACGACGTGTGGCGGGCTTGGGTGCCGTTCGCGGCCGGGACGGCCGCAAACGGCAGCGCTGTCAGCGTCAGCACCGCCAGTGAGAGGGGAGCGATCAGGCGGACGGCGGGTACGCGCCGTCGGGCATGGACGGCGGCCATGACGTGGACCTTTCTTAACGATGGAAACGACGTGAGTGTGCAACGACATGAGTGTGCAGGGAGCTGATGAAGCGTGTGCGGCATACAGGTGGCGACAAGGCAGACGGCCCCGTCCGCTCCCTGATGCGGGAGTGGACGGGGCCGTCTGTATGGGTCACTTCAGGCTAAGCGCAAAGACCTTGGCGGAGGCGTCTCCCGTGACCTTCACAGAGGCCAGGGTCTTGCCTTGTTCCAGCGATCCTGCGGCCGAGTACACGTTGTACGTGTACGTCTCGTTCGCATAGCCGTCAGGCGTATTGCGACCCTTGGTACTCAGGGCGATCTTGGCATCCCCGAGCCCGGAAGACTGCGGCAGCCAGTTGGGCAGGGTCACCGCGACGGTGGACGTGGACCCGTCGGTGTAGGCGACCTCCAGGTTCACCTTGCCGCCTGCGGTCGACGCGGCTGACCCCAGCACACCGATCTGGGTTCCGCTGCCCTTGAGCGCGATGCGCTGTCCAGCGGGGGCGAAGGAGTCCGCATCCCCGGCCGCCGCGTCTGGCCAGGCGAACGTGAACCCGTCCGAGCTCACGGTCTCGCCCGGTTCCGCGCCGAGTTCCGCCAGGCGTTCACGGGAGAACGAGTTACCGGAACCGTCAAAGTCCGCTGCCGCCACGGTGTCGAGACTGGAGGTCGAGACCTTGTCCAGCGCTCCGGCCACGGAGGCGATCAACACCTACGCCACGGCGGAGGCGTGCGAAGTGACCGCAGTGGTTCCCACGGTTCCAGCGACGTCGAAGCGCAGCGCCTGTTCACCGGAGGCGATCTTGGCGCCGACCTTGAGGTTGACCTTCGCGGTGGCAGTCTCCCCCCGCCTTCAGCTTGGCGATCTGCGCCGGCTGGTTGAGGGTCAACCCGCTGCCCTTGGCTGGCGTGATGGAGAGATTCTTCGCCACCTTACTTGAGGTGTTCTTCACGGTCACCGTTGCGGTGACATTGGAACCAGGCGTGAGCGTGTCAGGCAGTGTGGCCTGCGTGGTGAGCGCGTTGGCCAGCTTGTCCACACCACCCACCGCGGACGTGTTGGTCGCGGTGAAGGTGAGCGCCTTGTTGTTGGCCGTATTGCCGGTCTTCGCGAGGATGGTGCCGCCCGCATCCTTGGGGTTGTAGAACCAGCCGGTAGAGGCCCGGTTGTACGCAGCCAAGCTGTCTGCCTCAGGGAGCTTCTTCCCGCCGACCTTCACCGCAGTGGGTTCTGACACCGCGTGGATCGCCACCCCGTACGGACGGGAGGTCGCCATACCGTTGTAGGACCCCGTGCGCTTGGAAACCTTGACGCTGACGTTGCCCTTGCCCGTCTTGGGCGCGGTCACCGTGAACGTCTGATCCGACTTGGCCCCAGTGGACCGGGCGCGAGTGACCTTGTCGTCCTCGGTCAATGCCGCGGTGCTCTTCCCCTGTGGGTAGGCGTGCAGGGTGATCGCCGAGTCCTCCGGCGTGACCTCAGAGTTCCGGGCGGTGATGCCCTGCGGAACAGCGGAGCCTGCCTTCACGAACAACGGCAACGTCTTCAGCGGGGCCTTGTACCCATTGACGACCTGACCACCGTGATAGAGCTCGCCGGTCCAGTAGTCGATCCAGTCCTCGCCCTCCGGCAGCCAGATGCCGTTGCGCACCGTGGTGTCGGTGTAAACGGGCGCCGCCAGGTAGGAATCGCCCAGCATGAACTGCGTGTTGGCGTTGGCCGAGTACGAGCCCGGATCATTCGGGAACTCCAGCGGCAGTGAACGCATCGCGGGAGTGCCAGTCTCGTGGGCGTCGACCGAGAGCGAGTAGATGTAGGGAAGCAGACGCTGACGCAGCTGCAGGTAGGAACGGTTGATCTTGGTGGCTTCCTCCCCATAGAGCCACGGACGCTTGTCCGTCTTGGCCCAACCGGACATGGAGTACAGCGCCGGTGCTAACGACTTCCACTGCAGGTCACGCACGTAGGAATCCGTGGAACCGCCGAAGATCCCGTCCACGTCACCGTGGTGAAGGCCTGTCCCGAGTTACCGGAACCGGTCAGTGCCGAGATCTGCCACCGCACGGCATCCAGGTTCCCGGAGTGGTCACCGGTCCACTGCATGCCACACCGCTGGGAACCGGCCCAGCCCTCCACCATCAGCGACGTGCTTCGAGCGTCCGAATACTCCTCGATGCCGTTGTGGGCGGCCTCGCAGCCGGTGAGGGCCTTGCGGTAGCCGGTGCCGACCCAGGCCACGTCCAGTTTCCGCAGCCGGATTCCGGCCCCATCCACCTCCGACTCCTGGTTGGTCAGGGAACGCTCGGTCCACAGGCCGGTCTTGAGGTTGGCCACCTTGGCGATGTCCTGCACCGCCTTGGGCAGGTCTTGGTATTCACAGCCATAGCCGTCGTTGACGAGCATCCAGCCCGCCGGCATGTTGTTCTCCTTGAAGCGGGCCGCGGTGACGGCCGCCTGCGGGGTCTTCTGCTTGATCCCTTCCGGGTCGCCGAAGCCACTGGAGGAGTAGTCCGGGTTGGACCGGTTGTAGCAGTCTGCATCACCGTACTCGAGCGCGTAGATGGGCGGCAGCATGGGGCGCCCGGTCAGCTTGGTGTAGGAATCGAGGGCGCCCTTGTAATCTCCGGCGAAGTAGACCGCGTCGAAACGCTTCTCCTCGTGGGTGGTGCTGGGCTCGTCTCCGAAGTCGTAGCTACCGCGATCGAACGTGTCTCGCAAAACCCCGTAACCGCGCGAGGACATGTAGTACGGCACCGCATTCGGGTTGCCCTCGTCGTCCCAGTCATAACTGCGGGAGATGTTGATCAGCCCGCCGGTGTGGACGCTGCGGCCGTTCTGCATGCCGCCACCCAGAAACTCCTCGCCCACCTGTGATTCCAGGTGCTGGGTCGTGGACTTGGATCCGAAGCTCAACGGTGAGCGCTCCTGCCAGAGGATGTCACCCTTGGCGTTCTTCAGGCTCATGCGCGTTGTGGCCTTGTCGATCTCCAGGCGCAGGCCCTTGGTGGTCAGGACCGTGACGTCACCGTTGCGCACGGATGGTTTGGCGCCCTTGAACTCGCTGAGTCCCACGATGATGTTGGCCGTCTTCTCTGCGTCCCCCTCATCCGTGTTGGCCGGATCCGTGAGTTTGCCGGTGGGGTCGGCCTGAACGCGGACCGTGTCTGCGTCCAAGAAGGAGATCTTGATGATGCCGCCGGTTGAGGTGGTGAACGTGACGTCGCTGCCGTCCTTGGTCACCTTCTCGATGGACCCCAGGGTGTTCCCCTTCTCCACCGGAACCTCCGGGGTGAACCGTGTGGGGGTGGTGGGAGTGAAAGCACTCTTGGCGGTGGCGGCCTGTTTCGCGTCGGCCCGAGCCACGCTCGGGTCTGCGGCGGAATCCTTGCCGGTGGCTTTCAGGCCGGTGGCGCCGACTTCGGGGTCCTTGTCTGTCTTGTCCGCGCCGATCTTCGCGGCCGTTGCGGCTCCCGGCTGAGATGTGGGGGCCTGGGCCAGCGCGGGCCCTGCCGTGCAGAGGGATGAGAGGCCCAGAGCTCCCACCGCGGCCAGGGCGGCGAGAGACAGGCGGAGTGGTCGTTGGCTTGCAGGCACGTGGCCCACCTCCGAATGTGACGGATTCTGACTGTTTGCGACTTCAAACGATCACGAATGAAACGTAACGGTGAGATTACTGCACTGTGAGCGCTGTCACAAAACCCCGCGACCGGCAACGGCGGCCACGCTTTCGACGTCGACATCCCGCCAGCCAACCCCGACCCCACCACCGTCGCGAGCTCCCAAAACTTCCTTTTTCGCGAAGAACTTCAAATCTTTTCAGCAAATTCGTCACCGAAAGCGGTTGAACAGGCCCAAAGATGGTTCTACGAACAGCTTCCGAGCCACCGACTACCAGGAGTGAACAACGATGAGCACCCCGACTCCCCAGAACCAGACCCCCGAACAGCGCGCCGAGGCCCTGAACCTCGAATGGAACGCCAACACCCGCTGGGAGCAGGTCACCCGCGACTACTCAGCAGAGGATGTCATCCGCCTGCAGGGATCCGTGACCGAGGAACACACCCTGGCCCGCCGTGGTTCCGAGCGTCTCTGGAGCCAGCTGACCGACGAGAACTCCCGCGGCGACTACACCAACGCCCTCGGCGCCCTCACCGGCAACCAGGCCGTGCAGCAGGTCAAGGCCGGCCTGCGCGCCATCTACCTCTCCGGCTGGCAGGTCGCAGGCGACGCCAACCTCTCCGGCCAGACCTACCCCGACCAGTCCCTGTACCCGGCCAACTCGGTGCCGCAGGTGGTCCGCCGCATCAACAACGCGCTGAAGCGCGCAGACCAGATCGAGACCAGCGAAGGCACCAGCTCCGTGGAGGACTGGTTCGCCCCGATCGTGGCAGACGCAGAGGCCGGCTTCGGTGGCCCGCTCAACGCCTACGAACTCATGAAGAACATGATCGACTCCGGCGCTGCAGGCGTGCACTGGGAAGACCAGCTGGCCTCCGAGAAGAAGTGTGGCCACCTGGGCGGCAAGGTCCTCATCCCCACCCAGCAGCACATCCGAACCCTCAACGCCGCCCGCCTGGCAGCCGACGTCGAGAACGTCCCGAGCGTCATCATCGCCCGGACCGACGCCGAGGCCGCCACCCTCATCACCTCCGACGTCGACGATCGGGACAAGCCCTTCGTCACCGGCGAGCGCACCAAGGAAGGCTTCTACAAGGTCCGCAACGGCCTGGAGCCCTGCATCGCCCGCGCGCACGCCTACGCGCCGTACGCCGACCTGATCTGGATGGAGACCGGAACCCCGGACCTGGAGCTCGCCAAGCGCTTCGCAGAAGGCGTCAAGTCCGAGTTCCCCGACCAGATGCTGGCCTACAACTGCTCCCCAAGCTTCAACTGGCGCAAGCACCTGGATGACGCCACCATCGCCAAGTTCCAGCGCGAACTCGGCGCCATGGGCTTCACCTTCCAGTTCATCACCCTGGCCGGCTTCCACGCCCTGAACCACTCGATGTTCGACCTGGCCCGCGGATATGCCACCGACGGCATGAGCGCCTACGTCGAACTCCAGGAACGCGAGTTCGCCGACGAGGTCAACGGCTACACCGCCACCAAGCACCAGCGCGAGGTCGGCACCGGCTACTTCGACGCCGTCTCCACGGCCCTGAACCCCGACGCCTCCACCCTGGCGCTGGTCGGTTCCACCGAGGAAGGCCAGTTCCACTGATCCACACTGCGGTCGGCAGCCACCAGATGCCCCCGCACCAGGTGCCCGACGGCGGATCCCAAGCACCCGCCGTCGGGCACCTTCCAACAAGGGGCCCTCCGGGCCCCAACCAAACCCACATATTTTCTTAAGGAGCACGTCATGACCACCACACCCATCACCCTCAACGGCATCACCATCACCCCGCCACGCATCCGGCGCCAAGAGGAAGTGCTCACCGCGGACGCCCTGGAGTTCCTGAAGGCCCTCCACGACCGTTTTGAACCCCGCCGCCGCGAGCTGATGACCCGCCGCCACCGCATCCGCGCCAAGATCGCCAATGGCCAGGACCCCACGTTCCTGCCGGAGACCAAGCACATCCGCGACGATGAGACCTGGAAAGTGGCGCCAGTGGCGCCCGGCCTCGAGGATCGCCGCGTGGAGATCACCGGTCCGGTGGAGAAGAAGATGACCATCAACGCCCTGAACTCCGGGGCCAAGGTGTGGCTGGCAGACATGGAGGACGCCCACACCCCGTCCTGGGCCAACGTGATCAACGGGCAGTTGAACCTGTCGGACGTGTTCGCCGGCCGCATCGACTTCACTACGGATGAGGGCAAGGAGTACAAACTGCACTCCACCACCCTGACTGACCTTCCCACCATCGTGGTGCGCCCGCGCGGACTGCACATGACGGAGAAGCACCTGCTCGTTGGCGGTGAACCGCTGGCCGGTTCCTTCGTGGACTTCGGGCTGTACTTCTTCAACAATGCCGCCAAGCTGATCCAGCTGGGCCGCGGTCCCTACTTCTACCTGCCCAAGACGGAGAACCACCTCGAGGCACGTCTGTGGGAGGAGATCTTCACCTTCTCCGAGGAGTACATCGGACTGGACCACGGCACCATCCGCGCCACCGTGCTGATCGAGACCATCACGGCGGCGTTCGAGATGGAGGAGATCCTCTACGAACTGCGCGACCACGCGGCCGGCCTGAACGCCGGACGCTGGGACTACATCTTCTCCATTATCAAGAACTTCCGTGCCCGTGGCCCCCGCTTCGTGCTGCCGGACCGTTCCCAGGTGACCATGACGGCCCCGTTCATGCGGGCCTACACGGAGCAGTTGGTGCGTGCCTGCCACCGTCACGGTGCCCATGCCATTGGCGGTATGAGCGCATTCATCCCGTCTCGCCGCGACCCTGAGGCCAACGCGCGGGCCCTTGAAGCAGTGAAGGTGGACAAGACGCGTGAGGCCAACGATGGCTTCGATGGTTCCTGGGTGGCTCACCCGGACCTGGTGCCGGTGGCGATGGGGGTGTTCGACGCCGTGTTGGGCGAGTCCCCGAACCAGCTCGGCAGGTCGCGTGAGGACGTGACCCCCTCCGATTCCGAATTGCTGGCCGTCAACGGCACCGAGGGCCACATCACCGAGACCGGTCTGCGACTGAACATCGAGGTGGGCATCCGCTACCTGGAGTCCTGGCTGCGTGGTTCCGGTGCCGTGGCGATCCACAACCTGATGGAGGACGCCGCCACAGCGGAGATCTCCCGTTCCCAGGTGTGGCAGTGGCTGCACCACAAGGCCATCACCGATCAGGGCGAGGTCATCACCCCGGAATGGGTGGCGGAACTGGTGGAGGAAGAGTTCTCCAAGCTGGCCCGTTTCGACGACGACCGCTACGTGGATGCCCGCGAGATCTTCGAGGCCTCTGCGCTGAAGGACGAGTTCCCGACCTTCATCACCCTGCCCGCCTACGACCGCTACCTGACGGACACGGACGCGAAGTCGCTGCAGCTGGCCTGATCTGGCCCGAGCACTGGCTCTGGCGTGAGCACCAGAGCAAGGAGGGACCCCAGTGTTGACTGGGGTCCCTCCTTGCGTCTCGGTCTCGCATCACGGCCTTGCATCACTGTCGACGCCGCGCCTCGCGGATCATCTGCACCACGCCCAGGAGCAACAGGGCGGTGGCAGCCGCGACCAACGCCAACAGGCCAACGGCCGCCCACGTCAGTGCACCGACCAACGCGCCGACCGTGATGGCGGCCCACAACAGGGCCGGCCTGGCCCAACCACCACGGCGGACCCCTGCCATGTGGTCAGCGATCCCCAACCCCACACTGACCAGAGTTCCCGTTGCGTACGTGATGGCGATCCGGGCCCGACCGTCCACGACGAAGAGCGTGTTCATGGCTCCCATCACGGCGGCCAGAGCCGCCAGGGAGAACCCGGGTTGCGGCCAGACCCACACCAGGCAGGTGGCCCCGATCAGGCCCACACCCAGGCCGAGGATCCGCCCGCCCATCCTCACCGACGGCAGAAACAGGCCAAGCAGCCGGCCGGACATCACGCCAAGCACAAAGCCGCCGACCAGGCACAGGGCGATGGCTGCCACCTGAGGCTGCCCGGAGGTCGCCTCGACGCCGGCCTGCGTGGAGTTCCCGCTCATAAAGGACACGAAGAGTCCGCCGGACAGAATGAACCCGACGGCGTCCACGAATCCGGCCAACCCGGCCAGCACCAATGAACCGCCGAACCCTGCCCTGGATACCGTCTTCATGCTGACCTTTCTACCCAGTTGTCAAGGTTTCGTCATATTCGGCGCCACACAAGCACACATGGCGCCACATTGCCTCGACGCGGACCCCCTCGCAGTATCACCATGGTGGCCATGACCGCCACGACTGATTTCCCGACCCCGACCGAAACCGCTCCGCGTCGCGAGCTTCCGGTCCTGGACCTCTCCACCGCGCGCAACGTAGATGGCTCGTTCAACCCTGAGTTCCTGGAGAAGCTCCGGGACGCCGCCCACAACGTGGGCTTCTTCCAGCTGATCGGCTACGGCGCCCGTTCCAACCAGGCGCAGGAGTTGCTGGATACCCTCGCCGAATTCTTCTCCCGCCCCGTCGAGGAGCGGCTGGAACTGGACAATCGGCTGACCTCCACCTTCCGTGGCTACACCCGGTTGGGTGCCGAGCGCACCCAGGGTCGCGCAGACTCCCGCGAACAGATCGACTACGGGCCGGATCGTGAGCCGGAAGCCAACGTCCCCGCGGGGCAGGAGTACCTGCGGCTTCAGGGCCATAACCTCTTCCCCTCGGAGTACCCCGTGTTGGAGGAGCGCGCCATGGCCTGGGCGGAGCTCATGTCAGCAACCGGTGCCGAGCTGCTCTCCGCCCTACTGACCTCCATCGGCGTGGACCCCGAGCACTTCGCCGACGCTTTCGCGGATAAGCCGGCCTGGATGGGCAAGCTGGTGCACTACGTGGGAGGGGACCTGGTCCCCGGGGCGGGCAAGCAGGGCGTTGGTGCTCACGCCGACTACGGCTTCGTGACCCTGCTGTTGCAGGACCAGATCGGTGGGCTCGAGGTCCAGCCGCACGGCCAGGAAGAGTGGATCGACGTGGATCCGATCCCGGGCGCCCTCGTCGTGAATCTTGGCGAGATGCTGGAGGTCGCCACAGACGGATACCTCATGGCCACCATCCACCGGGTCACCGCTCCCCCGGCCGGCGTTGACCGCTACTCCGTTCCCTTCTTCTGGTCACCCCGTCTGGACGCCACCGTGGACGCGGTGGATCTCCCAGCTGATCTAGCGGCCAACGCCCGCGGCAAGAGCGACGACCCAAACAACCCCATGCTCTCCGTGTACGGCGCCAACATGCTCAAAGGTTTCCTGCGCGCTCACCCCGAGGTGGCCAAGCGCCACTACCCAGAGTTGGTCTGAGCTCCCCCATGCCCTTTGCGGCTTTGATGCCTCGAACCGCGTTTACACGCGTCGTTTCGAGGCATCAAAGTCGA
>JBQDZM010000047.1:11785-17490 GCA_052108535.1 Galactobacter sp.
AGGCATCAAAGTCGAACCGACGCATCAGACCTCGGCCCGGGAACGTGCTTCAGTAGCCCTGAACCGGATCCACGACTCCGTCGAGGTCCTCGTCGGCCCGCCAATGGGACAGGTTTGCAGCGAAACGCTGCCCCAACAACGCACGGATCATGGGCAAGGTGTCCGCCGTGTGCGGCGTGATCAGGCAGCGGGGCTCCTCCCAGAGCGGGTGCCCTTCGGTCAGCGGTTCTGGCTCGGTCACGTCGAGGCCTGCGCCATAGAGGTGCCCACTCTTGAGTGACGCCGCCAGCGCCTCGCAGTCCACCATGGGGCCGCGGGCGATGTTGACGAGGATTGCGTCCTGCTTCATGGAGGCCAACTGCGCCTCGCCGATGAGGTGGGTCGTCTGCCCAGTGAGAGCAGCGGCCAGGACCACCACATCCGCCTGCGGCAGGAGTTCATCGAGATGCTCGGCGGAGAAGGTGCGGTCTGCGCCAGGAGCGGGGGCGTCCGTGCGACGAACCACGTCCACGCTGCAGCGGAAGGTCTTGAGAAGCCGCACGATCTCGAGGCCTACTCCGCCCGCCCCCACCACCACCGCATGGGCGTCGAAGAGGGAGATGCCACCCATCTCCTGCCATGAGGTGGCCTGGGCTCGCTGTCTGATCAGGCGAGCCACGCCGAGGGTCAACATGAGGGCATGCTCTGCCACGGGTTCCGCGTAGGCGCCCTTGGCGGAGGTCCAGATCTTGTCGGGATAAGCGGCAAGGGCGTCGAGGTACTTGTCGATGCCGGCGCTGGGCAGTTGGACCCACTCGATACTGGGGGTCTTGTCGAGGATGTCGACCAGCTGGGTGGCGTCGTTCCCGTGGTCCAGTGCCAGAATCTGAGGGGACTCATCGAGCCCCACGAGTTCGGCACCGCCGGCTTGCAAGGCTTGGGTCATGAAGTCGAGGACGTCGCCATGAACCGCGACGCGAGGGGCTGCGAGGTGAGGGCTCATGGTTCCCAACGCTACCGCTGCCCCGCTGTTGCGATTCAATCGTGCCCCACGTGTCTCTACTCGCGGCGCCCGGCCTTGGCCGCAAAGCGATCAACGGCGTCCAACACGTCTTGGCTTCTCCAGACCGGACCCACTTGGTACTCGCTCTTATCCTTCAGGATTCCGGCATCGGTCAGCACCCGCAGCGGCGGGTAGATATTTGGGATGGAGTTGATGCCGATCGCGGCGGCCGCCATCTTGGCCGTCAGGACTGGCTTCTCCAGGATGACATCCAACAGCTTCCACACGTTGCTACTCCGCCGCACCGTCAGCCGAGTCTCCCAGTTCTTCCGCAGTCCATCCAGCTCGTCCACGAGGTCCCTAGTGGTCGCCACCGCCCTGCGGGTAGCCGCCACGAACTCGCCCACGATCGGTTCCACGTCGCCGTTGCGGTATGCGGTCAACGCAGAGTGATAGCCCTCCACATCGGCCAACAGCCCGGCGGACACCGGCACCACGACGCTGCGGGTGATCCCCCTCCAGCGCAGCATGGCTTGGGTCAGCGCACGGCCCGTGCGTCCGTTCCCGTCGGTGAACGGGTGGATCGTCTCGAACTGAGCATGCGCCACCGCAGCCGAGACGAGGGGCGGCACCCCGATGTCACCGATGAATCGTAGGAGATCGTTGAGCAGACCGGGGACATGTTCATGCCAAGGGGCTACGAACTCGGCGCCACGCGGCGAAGCTGAACTGGAGCCGATCCACACGGCCTCCGTCCGAAATTCGCCGGGAGTGTGCCGCGGCTGCGTGCGCATCAGCACTGAGTGCATCTGCTGTAGAGCCTCCACCGACAGGTCCCCGGCCAGGTCCAGAGCCGCGGTCATCGCATCCGCATTGGCAGCGATCATCAGAGCGTTGTTATTACTCTTGACGCCTGCTTCAACGGAGAAGATAGCCCTTGCGCTAGCCGTCAGATGCTCGATCTGAGACGAGGATGCCGCCTCCGATCTCAGGAGCACCGGAGCGAACGACGCCACCCTGTGTCCCAAACTGCGGTCAAGTTCCACCAGCTCCACGGCCGCTGCAGCAGCGTCTGCCTCCAGCTGTGCGCCGGTCGAAGGACGCAAGCCTGCGATCGAGGGCACTAGAGACGCCGAATAAGTTTCCGCCACGGACCCCGAGGATGCACTGACTCCCCACCCAGCGCGCGGAACCCAGGTGTGTGGCTCTGCGCCCACCGCTGGCCATGCCGACGGCATCGATGAAGTCATAATGAACCGCTCCCGTTTTATGAGTAACTCAGTTTCTCATAAAACAGAGTGCTCGTCCTATGACCTTCTCGCTGCGGGCTGGTCCTGCACAATGGACACCACACGCCCAAGCGAAGGAGCACCAGTGTCCGCACAAGAGCGCACCCCCGTCCATCTCGGAACCGCGCCCGGGATCGACCTCGGGGTGGGGCGGCCCAAGATCATCGTTCCGGTCATGCCCGCCTCTATCGACGAGGTACCCGCAGCGGTGAACGCCCTCGGGGGGCAGCCGGTTGACCTGGTCGAATGGCGGGTGGATCACCTGGCCCATCCCGGATCCGCAGCCGAGGTCGGAACCGCTCTGCGGGCGGGCCTGCAGCGGCCAGACGGTACGTCCACCCCGCTGCTTGCCACCTATCGCACGGACCGCGAGGGAGGAGAGGGTCGCCTGGACGACGCGGCGTACGCAGACCTCGTCGTCGGGCTGATCGAGGCAGGAATGGCCGACGCCGTGGATGTCGAGTACCGCCGTGACGGCGCCGCTGTGCGCCGCATCGTCGACGCGGCGCACGGCGCCGGGATCGCCGTCGTCGGCTCTTTCCATGATTTCGGTGGCACACCGAGCCGGGAGGAGATCGTTGGCCACCTGCGCGCCCAGGCGCAACAGGGCGCCGACATCCTGAAGATCGCGGTAACGCCGCACTCCCCCGCCGATGTGGCGACGTTGCTGTCCGCGACGGCCCAGGCAGCAGAGGAATTGACGGATCCACTCTTGACCATTTCGATGGGGCAGCTGGGACTCGTGTCCCGTGTTGCCGCGGAAACGTTTGGCTCCTGCGCCACGTTCGCCATGGTCGGCGCGGCCTCCGCGCCCGGGCAGATCCCGGCCGACGTCCTGAAACCCGCGCTCGGCTTGTTCGCGGGATCCTGAAATTCATTACCCGGTAATATAATTTTGATAGCCTGATCAGACATGCCCTCATCTGAAAACCAGCCCCAAGACCACGTCCCTGCCCCGCAACCGGCCGGCAGGCGACTGCCCGGAGAAGCGGACGAGCCGCAACGCGACCACGAGATGGTGGTGCACACCCCTCCGCAGAAGAAGTCCGCATACCGACGCTGGTTCGGAAGCCTGAACCCCTCCGTCCAACTGGTGCTGTCCCAGCTCTGGATGCCGGTGTTCATGTGCATCATGTTCACGCTCTGCTACGTGGGGTCCTTCCAGCATGTGGCCCCACGCCACGTCCCCATCGGGATCATCGGCGACACCACCGCCACCCAGACGCTGCAGTCCGTCGCTGATCAGAACGCGCCGGGCAGCATGGACTTCACCACCGTCTCCGACCACGCCGAGGCCCGCGAAACCGTCCGCACCGGCGAACTCGCCCTGGCCTACGACCCGGAGAAGAACCAACTGGTGGTCGCCACCGCCCACCAGGCGCAAGCGGCCAGCATCATCCCCAAGCTGATCGACCCACTCCTGCCCGCCCTTGGACAGGACGAGGCACCAACCACTGACGATGTGGCACCCCTTGGCTCGCACGACATCGGCATGACGCCCATGTACCTCATGCTCACCTGGTGCATCAGCGGCTACCTGGCCGCCATGTTCATTGGGCTCATGGGTGGCCCCCTGTCCAGGCGGACCCGCTACGGCATCATCCTTGGTATCTCCGGCTTCCTGAGCCTGCTCTCCGCGAGCCTGGTCGACCTCGCCCTTGGCGCCATCACCGGGCATTTCTGGGCACTCTGGGGCCTCGGCTTCGCCTGGAGTGTGGCCATCGGCGTGGCCGTCAACGGACTCTCCTACTTCCTGGGACGCTTCATCGCAGCACCCGCCATGACCCTGTTCATCTTCCTGTCCATCCCCTCCTCAGGTGCGGCGATGCCGGCCTGGATGATGCCGGACTTCTTCCAATGGATGGAAAACGTGGTGGTGGGATCCGGGATCAGCGAGATGCTCAAGCACCTGGTCTACGGAGTCGGGCCGGGGTACCTGCGGGGATGGATCATGCTGGGCTGCTACCTGGTGGCCGGCGTTCTACTGACCTGGGTCGGTAAGCCCTACTGGGAAGGGAAGCGGGTGCGGCGGATCCTCAAGGGCAAGACCACCATGTTCCACGACGCCCAACGCGCTTCCGGCCGCAAGAACCAACGCGAGGAGAAGGAGATCCTGGCCGCGCACGGCCTCAAGGTCCGCGAATCCGACGGAGCCCTGATCCGCATCCCGGCGCTGCACGGAGCCGAACTGCGCGAGTTGTCCCGCGCTGAACGCGAGCACAACCGGCAGCTGCGGCTGGCCGAGGTCGCAGGAACCGCGGAGAACTCCGCCACGGAACGGCCGGATCTCATTGACCACTACGACCGCTACGTCCCCACCGGCGTCATGGATTCCCTGGAACCGGCAGAGGTCGAGAGGCACAAGCAGTCACGGGCGGCCGAACGTGCGGAACCCGCACAAGGTGCCGGGCGCCACCGCGCCCCGGCTCCGAGCGATGCGGCTCCCGGCGATGAGGCGCCGGACCACGAGGACCCGGGCCGCGCGTCGTCGGGCATTGATCCTCGCAACTGACCCCGCAACCAGGTAGAAGAGTCAGCCGGCGAAGACCAGCTGCGTGCACTGCATCCGACCCGGCCCCAGATTCGGGTTAGTGCTGAGCGAGCGGAAACCCTCCGTCAGCATCAGGTCCACCCTGCCATCCGACCTTCGAGGCTGGATCACCACGAGCGACCGCGGCACCTGGCGCTGCACACTCAGGGCCTGGGCCACTGTGCCTGGGCCGGTGATGACCAACGCCGTGCCATCCTGATTGCCCCGCTGCGGGCGTCCGTTGCCAACCTGCCCGATCTGGTACCCGCGACGCGTCAACGTATCAGCGACATCGGTGGCCTCGCCCTCGCGAGACGTTCCGTTGTACACGTTGACCCTGGTGTCCCCCGGAGCGGCCGGTGCCATCATCTGCACCGGGCACACGGCGCCACGATCCGTCTGCCAATGCGGCGTCCACTGCCCGGTCTGATGCCAGCGAATCCCCAGGGAGACGGTGACCATGGCGACGACGGCCAGGACCACCAGGATGATTCTCCTGGTGCGCACGGCGATCGCCTTGGCCTCGGGCGTGACCTCTTCCTGGTTCACGGCGCGGTGGCCTCAGCGTCCAGGTCAAGGACCCGCGCGTGCATGATGGAGCGGTGATGAAGCGCCGTTCTCACCGCACGGTGCAGGCCGTCCTCCAAGTACATCTCCCCGTTGAATCGGACCACGTGCGGGAACAGGTCCCCGAAGAAGGTGGAGTCCTCAGCTAGCAACGCGGCCAGATCCAAGGTGGACTTTGTGGTGGTCAGGTCCTCGAGGCTCACCTGTCGTGGAGGTACCGCAGCCCAGTCCCGGGTGCTGGTCAGCCCGTGGTCCGGATACGGACGCGAATCACCCACGGACTTGAAGATCATGTACCAAGGTTACTTCGCTTGGGATGCGTGGATCACGTGTGACC
>JBQDZM010000048.1:0-7299 GCA_052108535.1 Galactobacter sp.
GTCGGCGTAAGTGCCGCCAACAGCCAGGCTGCAGACCAGAGCCATGACCACCGAGAGCAGCACGGTCCGCCCCACTCTGCGGGGCTTCCGATGCATACGGCGGGGCACATACTCCGCACCCACAGTCTGACTGCTCATAGAAGCTCCTTGGACACACAAAGCCACCCGGACGGCGGCATGACTTGGTCCAGAGTACCTAATCAGCCCTGGAAAACTGCTGGTAGTCGTGTTCCCGCCGCACGACAAAGTCCGTCGGCGGGGGCTTTTCCCAGTTCAGTTCAGCCGTGAGATGACGGCTTTGGGAACGAAAGCCGAGATGTCCCCACCCAGCCCTGACACCTGCTTGATGAGGCTGGAGGACACCTGGGCGTAGGCGCCGTCCCCCTGCAAAAAGATGGTTTCCACGCCGGTCAGGTGCCGGTTCATGGTCGCCATCGGTGATTCGAACTCGAAGTCAGCGGAGCTGCGAAGCCCCTTCAAGATGGCGTCTGCCCCGATGCTCTTGACGTAGGACGCCAGCAGCCCTCCACCCATGGGCTCCACCTTGATTCCTGAGAACCCCGCCACAGATTCCTTGACCATCTCCACGCGCTCCTCCTCGGAGAAGCGATAGGCCTTGTCAGGGTTGGTGGACACTGCAACGATCACTTCGTCGAAGAGCACTGCAGCTCGCATGATGATCTCGAGGTGGCCTTTGTGGACCGGGTCGAAGGAGCCCGGGCAAACTACGCGTCGCATGGCACCACCCTACCTAGGGGACGGTCCAGAAATCGCGACCCGCCCAGATCAAATTCGGACGTAGTAATAATTGTTGGGCTTCGGCGTCCTCCCCAGAACGCGAGACAATGACGTTCGTGAGTTCTTTTCCGCACATCGATCTGTCCGCCCGCCCGTGGGTCCGTACCGCCCAAGGCGCCAGGCTGCTGAAGGTAGACGGCACGGCTGCCCCCACCATTTTCGAGGAGATGACGGCGGCGGCGAACCGCACTGGCGCATTGAATCTGGGCCAGGGCTTCCCGGACACCGACGGACCCCAAGACATGATCCGCTACGCGGCGGAGACGATGCTCCAGCCGCCGAAACCCGGGGCCGCGAGCCCCCACCAGTACGCTCCGGGGTCCGGCAGCGCCGTGCTGCGGAGCGCGGTCAGCGAACATCAAAATCGTTTCTATGGCCTGGATCTGGACCCTGACACCCAGGTGGTCGCGACCACCGGCGCCACGGAGGCCATTGCGGCCACGCTGCTGGCCTTCTGCACCCCCGGCTCCAATGTGGTGGTGTTGGAGCCGTTCTACGACTCGTATGGGGCCATCGCCTCCTTGGCCGGCGCCGAACTGCATCCCGTGCCGCTGCTGGCCCCGGACTTCCAACCCGATCCTGAGGCTCTGCGCGCCGCGGTGGACGGGAACACCGCGGTGATCATCGTCAATGACCCGCATAACCCCACTGGAACCAGGTTCACGCAGGCCACGCGGCAGCTCATCGTTGACCTCGCACGCCGACACGATGCCGTGATCTTGGCCGATGAAGTCTATGAACACCTGGTCTTTGGCGGTGGTCACAGCCCCATCGCGACGCTGCCGGGCGCGGCAGAACGCACGGTCACGGCCTCCTCCGCTGGCAAGACCTTCTCCCTCACGGGCTGGAAGGTGGGATGGGCCACCGGGCCTGCCGACCTGATCACGGCCATTCGGACGGTCAAGCAGTTCCTGACGTATTCGTCCGGCCCCGCCTATCAACCCGCGGTGGCCCGGGGACTGGGGTATCCGGACGAGTTCTTCAGCTCCCGTGCCGCGGATCTGGGGCGCAGAGCTCAATTGCTCGCCGAGGGCCTCGAAGCCACCGGCGCCCACGTGTTCCATCCTCAAGGTGGCTACTTTGTGGTGGCCGACCTAGCACCGTTGGGGATCTCCAACGCCACGGCAGCTGCACGGCTGCTTCCAGACGCCGTCGGTGTAGTCGGCATTCCCGTGGGCGTGTTCTGTGTGCCGGAGCACGAGGGAACGTATTCGTCCTTGTTGCGCTTTGCCCATTGCAAGCGCGACGACGTCATTTCCGCCGCAGCCGAGCGCCTGGCCCAGGGGTTGCCCCGCATCGCCGAAGCACTTGCTAACGCGTCGGCGGCCGGCGCGTCGGAGGGCAACAGCGCCGGAGGCGCCGCATGAGCGAAAACACGCCGCAAGGCCTTGAACGCACCCTCTACCTGCCCACCTCGGGC
This sequence comes from Galactobacter sp., assembly GCA_052108535.1. Taxonomy (GTDB): domain Bacteria; phylum Actinomycetota; class Actinomycetes; order Actinomycetales; family Micrococcaceae; genus Galactobacter. The sequence continues at coordinate 2,219 of JBQDZM010000048.1, forward strand.
ACGGTGGCCGGTTGGGCGCGGGATCCGTACCGGCCCGACGCCGTGGTCCTCACGGTCGGCGGCGCGGAGCAATCCACTTTGGTCCCGGGCTCCCCCACCACACTGGTGTACGAGTACCTTCAACGGGTCGCGAATATTTTGGACCTGGTTCCTGCGATGTCCGGCCACAGCCCGGACGCACCAGTTACCGTTGCACAACTCGGTGGCGGCGCCCTATCTCTGACCAGGCGGCTCGAGGTCAGCCATCCAGGGATCAGGCAGGTGGTCGTTGACCTTGATCAGGAACTCATGGACTTCGTGACCTCGTCCTACCCGCTGGCGGCCCCCTCGCTCACCAGGATCGTGGCCGGGGACGTGGAACGTGCCCTGGGTTCGGTGGAGCCCGACGCACCGTTCTCCGCAGTGATCCTAGACATCGCCCTGGATCAGCACTCCCCCGCGCGGCTACTCTCCGCCGAGTACATGGGCAGACTGCTGTCCTTGACCGCCGCTGACGGCGCCGTGCTCGTGAACATCGGGGACGACGGCGGCCTACCCGCCACCCGCGCCCTCGTGGCCGCGTGCCGCGCGGCGGGCGCTTCGGTGTTCGTCACCGCACCGAGCGACGTCCTTTCCGGGGACTACACGGGCAATGTGATCCTGGTCGCTTCGCGCCAGGCCTGGCCGTCAGCCCGTCTCGAGCGCGTTGTCGCCGCGGGGCCGCACCCTGCTTCGGTGGTGTCCGGGGCGGAGCTGGAGTTTTTGGGAATCTGAGCCACTACCCCAACAGCGTCAGTTCTCCGCACCTTCGGCTTGGACCGGGATTTCGTAGAACCACAGCGTGGTCTCGCCGTAGCCGCGTTCCTTCAGCGCGTGCCAGCGGGCGGGGACACCGGGTTGCGGCGACCGCGACGAGCGTTCCACCACGATCACGGCGTCCTCGGCCAGATGCGGGTCAAGGTGGGCCAGGGTTTCCGTGAGACCCTCCTCACTCAGGGGGTACGGCGGGTCCAGGAAGGCCAACGTGATCTCCGGACCGGAGTACGTGCTCAGGAACGAGTTCACGGATCGGCGGCTGACCTCCACCCTGGTGTGCTTGGTGGACACCAGTGCGGCGTTGGCCTTGAGCGCCCGCTGGGCTGCGTTGGCCTGGTCCACCAGGGTGGCGGTGGTGGCCCCGCGGCTGACGGCTTCGACGCCCAGTGCACCAGAGCCAGCGAAGAGGTCAAGGACCACGGCACCGCGGAGCACGTCCCAGCTCTCGAGCCTGGAAAACAGGGCCTCCTTAACCCGATCTGTGGTGGGGCGGGTGGCGTCCGTGGGGACGGGTGTGAGGCGTTGCCCGCCCGCAGTACCTGAGATGATGCGACTCATCGTTGCTCGTCAGCCCCTTTCCAAGTAGGCGTCGTCGCTGCCCAATTCTTCCAGGCGGGACTGTACAGCTGCCGCGAGCGTGGAGTAGTGCTCACGCCAGCCGGGGAGCACGATCTGGGTCGCGTCCTCGCGGGCGGCCTCGATCAGCTTGGCATCCCGCATCACGCGCAGGTGCTTCAGGGTGGAGCGACCACCGGATTGCATGGCTCCCAGGATGTCGCCTTCTCGTCTGGTCTCCAGGTCCTTCTCCGCAAGGACGAACCCGTCGCGAGTGGCGGCCACGGCCTCGAGTCGTTCCACGGCGGGGTGGTCGTGATCCAGATCCGTGACCAAGAGGCACGTTCCGGGTAAGCCTCCACGGCCGATGCGGCCGCGCAGCTGGTGGAGCTGGGAGATCCCGAAGGCGTCGGCGTCGATGATCGCCATGACGGTGGCGTTGGGGACGTCCACGCCGACCTCCACCACGGTGGTGGCGAGCAAAATTTGGGTGCTACCGTCCTCGAAGGCAGCCATAGCAGCCGCCTTCTGATCCGCGGGCATTCTCCCGTGCAACGTGCCGATGGTGATCCCCTGCAGCGCAGGGTGTTCACGCAGGACGGTTTCCATGGTTTCCAGAGGGGTTCTGCGCGGTTCGTGGCCGGTTTCGGCGCCGACGGCACCGGTGACTATGTCCGACGGCGTGGGGCCAGGGCCGTCGTCCGCCTCCGTCTCGTCCTCACTGATGCGGGGCACCACCACGTAGGCCTGGTGGCCCGCGTTGGCCTCGTCTCGCAGCAGCGCGAAGAGCCTCTCCCTCCACGCAGGAAGTTGCAGGGGCACCACGAACGTGCGCACCTCGGCCCGGTTGCCGGGCAGGCCTTTCAGGGTGGCGACCTCTACGTCACCGAAGACGGTCATGGCGACGGTGCGTGGGATCGGGGTGGCCGTCATGACGAGCAGGTGTGGGGTGGGCCCGTCTCCGGAGCGGAGTTTGTCGCGTTGTTCCACGCCGAATCGGTGCTGTTCGTCCACGACTACCAGCCCCAAGTCGGCGAAGATCACGTTGTCTGACAAGAGGGCATGGGTTCCGACCACGATGCCGGCCTCGCCGCTGGCGGCCTTCAGCAGCACGTTCTTGCGCTGCGCAGCAGGCAACGAGCCGGTCAGGAGCTCCACTTGGGTGCCGTGTTCATTCCCGCCCAACATGCCGCCGCTGGCCAGGTCACCCAGGAGCGAGCGCAGCGTGGCCGCGTGCTGGGCCGCGAGCACCTCAGTGGGGGCCAACATGGCCGCCTGGCCACCGGCGTCGAGCACCTGCAGCATGGCCCGCAGGGCCACCAAGGTCTTTCCGGAACCCACCTCACCTTGGACCAGCACGTTCATGGGATGCGCGGTGGCCAATTCCCTCTCCAGAGTGGACCCCACGTCGACCTGGCCGTCGGTGAGGGTGAAGGGCAGCCGGGAGTCGAAGATCTCCAACATGCCGCCAGTGGTTCTGGGGCGCGGTGTAGCGGAGCGCTCCGCGTTAGCGAGCCGTCGTTCCGCGAGCACCACCTGCAGTTGGAAGGCCTCGTCGTAGGCGAAACGGCGGCGCGCGGCGTACCCCTGCGCCACAGTGGCTGGGCGGTGCACGGATTCGAGCGCCTGCACCCGCCCCGGGAGATTCCGTGCGGCGCGGATCCCCTCGGGTACAGGGTCAGGGAAGGCCTCCACAGTAAGGCTGTCCAGAACGGTGGCCATGGTGCGACGCAGCCGCACCTGAGAGAGCTTCCCGGAACTGGGATACACCGGGAACGGACGGGCCTCGGCGTCGTCATCCTGGCCCAGCAACGTGTATTCGGGATGGGTGAGCTGGGGTTGGCCGCGGTAGGAATCCACCACGCCTGAGAACACCGCCCGCGTGCCAGGCAGCAGGTCCTTGGCCGCCTGGTAGCCGTTGAAGAAGGTCATCCGCAACCGGCCCTGGCTGGGAGCCTCATCCATGACCTCCACTTCCAGCAGGAACCCACGCCTGGAATGCATCCGCCGCTGGGAGGCGTGCACCACGCTGGCTACCACGGTGACATCCTCGCCGTAGGGCAGCTCGACGATCGGCGTGATCTCCCCCACGTCCACGTAACGCCTGGGGAGGTGATCGAGCAGTTCCTCGACCGTGGTGTAGCCGAACGCCTGCTGGATCACGTTGGCGCTCTTGGCGCCGATCACCCGGGTCAGGTCCGTATCAGGTCCCACCGCGGTGGGGTCGGTGACGCGGGGCGCACCCGGCCGGGAACTCTGGCCCGTCAAGAAGCGCCCCCGTCCGAGGACTCGGAGGTACCGCTGTGCTCGTCGGTGTCGTGGTCGTGGTCGTGGCCAGCGTTCTCGCGGCCAACGTCATCATGGCTAAGTGAGGTGATACTGATGCCGGTGGGCTCCCCCTGAGCCCGGACGGCAGCCAAGGCCAACTCTGCCTCTGGCACGTGGACATGAACTCGCCACACGAACCCCTGCCGCTCCTGGGCTTCCCCTTCGGCGGCCTCTCCGGCGGACTCCTCCGAGGGGAGCGGCGTCATCAGGACCGAGTCACCCACCGAGTCCAATTCCGCGCGCAGGGTGGCCGCCGCGAGGGGTTCCATGGCAACGGTGCACATCACCTCCACCCCCTGGGCTTGTTCCGCCTCCCCGCTCACGTCCGGGGCGTCCGTGGCATACCCGGGAAGCGCGTCATAGAAATCCTCGTCCGGGGCGGTGCCCATCACCGAGCAGACCAGGCATTCCAGCACCAGATGCAGTCCCACGGCACCGGCGTCCACGACCCGAGCTTCCTTGACCGAGGCCAACTGATGGCGGGTTTGCGTGACCGCCTCGGCAGAGGCGCCCACCATCGCAGTGAACACCTTGAGCAGCACCTGGCGTGCGGGTTCCTCCGGAGCGCACAGCGACGCGCTGCGCCCGGCTGCCCACGCCGCCACGGACAGCGTGGAGAGCAGCGTGCCTTCCACCGGTTCCGACAAAGCCGACCAGGCCCGGACACGGGCCACATCAAGGGCCCGGGCCACAACTGTTCCCGTCAGATTCGTGACGCCGTCCAGGCCCTCTGCGAAACCACACAACGCCACCGCGAGCAGCGTGCCAGAGTTGCCTTGAGCCGACTCCAAACCGGCCCTGGCCGCCTGGCCCAGCACCTGGCCCAAATCAGCGGTTCCACCCCGCGACGGGGCAACGCCTCGGAGCGCCTGCTGGATGGAACGCGCCGTCCGGTAGAGGTTGGAACCGGTATCACCGTCTGCGACGGGGAAGACATTGATCGCGTTGAGGCGGTCGGAGTGATTTCCCAGTTCGGAGACGGCCAGATCCAGCCAGCCCCGCAGAGCGGCCTCACCGGTGGTGGGACGCGGGCTGGTCTGTGCATCTGTACTCATGGCGATTCCGCGACCCCTAGGTTGTTCTGACGTGTCTCGCATACCACTGCCCAGTCTAGGTGCGTGGGCCACCTCCCCCGAAGAAGCTAGGGTGGCAGACATGCGTGTCAGTTTCCCTGCCTCCCCCGCCGCACCTCGTTCCTCACGGCCCGGCAGGCGCCGGGTCCGGGTTGGAGCCCGGGGGGTGGTGGTGCTCGGTGCGGCCGCCGCTGTGGCGCCGTTCCTGGCCGCGTGCACCACGGCGGAAACCGTGCAGCCTGCCCCGTCCGCCACGGATCCGGGCTGCGCCCAGGTGATGCTCGATCTGCCGCGGGAACTGGACGGGTTGGAGAAACGCACCACCACCAG
>JBQDZM010000048.1:7399-12006 GCA_052108535.1 Galactobacter sp.
TACCAGCCCAGAAGACGTGCCAGGAGGCACCCAAAAACTAAAGCAATGCCCGACGGTGAGGGACGGCTTGGGAGCCGGCCACCACCGTCGGGCACTAGGTGTTTTGGGCGCTACGCGCCCCTCAGATGCTGTCCCCTGCTGAGTCAGCGAGTCGCCGGATCCTCAGCGCAGGCCGGTTTTACGGTTCAAGGCCAGCTGCAGCAGCTCATCCACCAATTCGGTGTAAGGCACTCCAGTGGCCGCCCACATTTGCGGGTACATGCTGTGCGGAGTAAATCCAGGCATGGTGTTGATCTCGTTGATGACCCAGTTCCCCTCCCGGTCAAGAAAGAAGTCCACTCGGGACAACCCCTCGCCACCCACGGCTTCGAAGGCACGCACCGCCTGCTCGCGGATCCCCTCCGTCTGTTCCGCCGTCAGGTCAGCAGGGCACACCGTCTGCGCGGCAGCAGTGTGCACGTACTTGGTGTCGAAGTCGTAGAAACCCTGGAGTTCAGCATCCACCACGATCTCGCCCGGGTAGGAGGACCGCGGCGAGGTCGCAGCACGCCCGTCCAGCACACCGCATTCGATCTCGCGCCCGGTGATCCCCTGTTCCACCAGCACCTTGGGGTCTTCCGCACGGGCCGTCTCGATGGCCGCCACCAGGTCGTCGCCCACATCCACACGGGTGATCCCCACCGAGGAGCCTGCGCGTGCCGGCTTCACGAACACCGGCCGCTGCAGATGCTCGCACCGACGCACAGCTGCCTGCGGATCACGCAACCAGTCACGGTCGGTGATGACCTCGTACGGGCCCACCGTCAGCCCAGCCGCTTCGAAGGCCAGCTTGGACAGATGCTTGTCCATACCTAAAGCGCTCGCGGCGACCCCACAACCCACGTAAGGGATACCGGTCAGTTCCAGCATTCCCTGCAAGGTTCCGTCTTCGCCGTACGGCCCATGCAACAACGGGAGAACCACGTCCACGCGTCCCAGTTCCGCCAAGACTCCGCTGGGATTCACGCGCTGAACGGTTGAGGCACCCTCGGTTCCGGTCTCACCCAGCCGCACGTGCTCCCCGTTGTCCGTGATCTCCGGAGTGTGGCCGGAGGCCAACGCATCCGGGTCCAACACCTTGGAGGTCGGGTCCACAAGCTGCCACGCGCCGCTACGCGTAATGCCGACGGGAATCACGTCGTAGGCTGTCGGATCCAGCGCACCCAGCACGCCTGCCGCAGTCACGCAGGAGACGGCGTGTTCCGAGGAGCGTCCCCCGAAGAGCAGCAGGACCCTGGGACGTTGAGCGGTCATCGACGCTTCTCCTCGGACTTCAATTCACGATCAAGCAACTTCCGTGCCATCTCTGACACAGGGGCCTTCCCCTCCACCACGGCCACCACGGCCTCGGTGATGGGCATCTCCACACCGTGGGCAGACGCCAGGTGAGCCACGGCTGCACCCGACTTGATTCCCTCCGCGGTCTGAGTCATCAGCCTGCCGACCTCATCGAGAGTGTTGCCCTCACCGATCAGGCGGCCGGCCGTGTGGTTACGGGATAGCGGCGACGAACACGTCGCCACCAGATCGCCCATACCGGCCAGCCCGGCCATGGTCTCCGCCTTACCTCCCATGGCCAGCACCAGCCGGGTGGTCTCGGCAAGTCCACGGGTGATGACGGTGGCCTTGGTGTTGTCTCCCATGCCGAGACCGTCACAGATCCCCACGGCCAGGGCGATCACGTTCTTAACGAGGCCACCCAGTTCCACCCCGATGAGGTCCGTGTTGGTGTACGGGCGGAAATAACTCGGCGTGCAGGCCTGGGCCACCCACGCCGCAGTCTCCTCATCCGTGCCAGCCACCACCGAGGCGGTGGGCTCGTTGCGGGCGATCTCTCTGGCCAAATTGGGGCCAGAAAGCACCAGCACCCGTTCCTCAGGGATTCCGGCCACCTCGGTGACCACCTGGGACATACGCAGGTCGGTGCCGCGCTCCAGACCCTTCATGAGGGAGACCACCACGGCATCCGGTGCGATCGCGTCCCCCCATTCCTCGAGCTGGGAGCGCAAGGACTGAGCCGGCACGGCGAGGATCACCAAAGGCGCGCCGTCGAGCGCGACGCGAGGATCCGTCGTCGCGCAGATGTTGGACGGCAGCGCGGTGGCACCCAGGTACGTGGAGTTGGTGTGTTCCTCGTTGATCTCCTGGGCCACCGCGTCACGGCGGGCCCACAGCACCACGGAGGCGTTGGAGTCGGAATCGGCCAGGACCTTGGCAAACGTGGTTCCCCACGATCCAGAGCCCATCACGGCGATGCGATGTGGCGCGCTCGTCATCAGTTCTTGGTCCTTCCAGCGGCCGGCTGGGCCGCCTCACGAGGATGGCCGGTCAGACTCTGCCCGTGGGCCTCGGGATCCCAAGGGGTTTCCGGAGGGGTGTCGCGGGGACGCAAACGCGCGACTTCCGCCGTGAGGGCTGCGACGATCCGATCCGTGGCCTCGTTCAGCACGGTCCGGGTGGTCCTACCCCCCCGCAGGTCATCCAGGTCAACCGGATCACCGGCACGCACCGTGACGTGCTTGCGGGGGAACGGATGGATGCGCTTGGCATAGGGCGGCAGCAACTCCTGGTCGCCCCAGTGCGCCACCGGAATCACCGGCGCGCCAGTCTTCAACGCCAGCCTAGCCGCACCCGTGCGGGCCTTCTGAGGCCACAGATCCGGGTCTCGGGTCAGAGTCCCGTCCGGGTAGACCACGATGCAGCCGCCTCGGTCAAGGACCTCACGGGCAGTGTGCAAGGACATCCCTGCACCGGCGCCGCCGCGATCGACCGGGATCTGTCCGGACTGCGTCAGCAGCTTCCCCACGACGGGAAGCTTGAACAAGGACTCCTTCGCCAGGAACCGCGGGTTGATCCCGTTGTCGTAGAGCGCCAGGCCCACGGTGACCGGGTCCAGTTCGGTGACGTGATTGACCACCAGGATGGATCCTGCCGGGATCTTGTCGATCCCCCGCCAGGTATGACCGATCAGGAGGTCAACAATCGGACGGGCGCCGTTGGCCAAGGCCGCGAACCCGATCCGGGACGCCAGCGGTTCCTTGTCCTGACCGATCAGGGTTGGGCGACGCATCAGGCCTGACCGCCGATCTCCTCGACATCGGCGCCTAGGCCGTGCAGCTTGTCGACAAAGTGCTCGTAGCCGCGGGAGATGATGCCGATACCGGAGGCGTTGGAACGGCCCTTGGCTCCCAGTGCGGCGATGACGTGGGAGAAGCCGCCACGCAGATCCGGGATCGTGAAGTCCGCGCCGTGAAGGGGGGTCTTTCCCGTGATCACTGCGGAGTGCTTGAAATCCCGGTTATTGAATCGGCACGGGGCCGAACCCAGGCAGTGCCGGTGCAGCTGGACGGTGGCACCCATCCGTTCCAAGGCGTCGGTGAAGCCGAATCGGTTCTCGTACACGGTCTCGTGAACGATCGAGACGCCCTTAGCCTGCGTCATGGCGACGACCAACGGCTGCTGCCAGTCGGTCATGAACCCCGGGTGGGTGTCGGTCTCCACCACCAGCGGCCGCAGATCGCCACCGGGATGGTAGAAACGGATGCCTTCCTGCAGCACGTCGAATTCGCCACCGAGCTTGCGGTAGGTGTTCAGGAAGGCCGAGAGATCCTTCTGGTCAGCGCCCTGCACCAGGATGTCGCCCTCAGTCGCCAGTGCGGCGGAGGCCCAGGACGCTGCTTCGTTGCGGTCAGGCAGGGCGGTGTGATCGTAGCCTCGGAGGGACTCGACGCCTTCGATCACGATGGTGCGGGAATCCTGGACGTTGATGATGCCGCCCATCTTCTGCAGCACCGCGATCAGATCCATGATCTCCGGCTCCTGAGCGGCGTTCTTCAGCTCAGTGACGCCCCGAGCCTTCACGGCGGTGAGCAGCACCTGTTCGGTGGCGCCGACGCTGGGGTACGGAAGGTGGACCTTGGCCCCGTGCAGTCCGTTCTTGCCGGAGATGATGGTGCTGTTGCTGGTCTTGGAGACGTCCGCCCCGAAGTTGCGCAGCACTTCCAGGTGGTAGTCGATGGGGCGGTCGCCGATCTTGCATCCGCCCAGATCCGGGATGTAGGCCTCACCGATGGTGTGCATCAGGGGGCCGCACAAGAGGATCGGGATGCGCGAGTCGCCTGCGAAGGCATTGATCTCGTTGCTGGATGCCGTCTTCGCTGCCGACGGGTCCATGGTGAGATCACCGGTGACGGGGTCCTTCTCCACGGTGACACCGTGGAGGTCCAGCAAGCCCGTGACGACGTCGACGTCCTTGATCTCTGGCACATTTCGCAGCACCGAGGGGCCATCCCCCAACAGTGCCGCGACCATGGCCTTGGGAACCAGGTTCTTGGCTCCACGAACCTTGACGGATCCGCTCAGTGGCTGCCCGCCGTTGATCGTCAGCACCTTGTTCAACACGCTTGCACGCACCTCGCCTGAAGATTGGTTCACCCACGAGTGTCCGTGGACCGGATTCATCATACCCAGGGCACTCCGCCGCCGACGTCCGGCGCGCGAGAGTTCCCTGACAGCGGATTCCTACTCGACCCGCCACCCTCTCCCACCCCACCTCACCCCACCTCCCC
>JBQDZM010000048.1:12106-15262 GCA_052108535.1 Galactobacter sp.
CTCCCCTCCGTTAGACATTCGAGCGGTGTTTTGGACAGGTTTTTGTCTAACGGCCGTTGGACGTGGGGTGTCCAGACGGCCGCTCAAATGTCCAACGGACGTCGGAGTGTCCAGACGACCGCTCGAATGTCTAACGGCGGGAAGGGAGGGGTTGGTCAGCGGGGGCGACGAACCGGGATGAACGGTTCCTCGAACTTCGCCGGAAGCGTCTTGGGCTTAAAGGCGGGGCGCTTGGCCTCGTAGGCCTCGATCGCGTCGATCTTCTGCAGGGTCAGGTCGATGTCATCCAGGCCCTCGGTGAGCCGCCACGCGGTGTCGGGGTCCACCTGGAACGGCACCGTCAGCGAACCGACGGACACGGTGCGGGACGGGAGATCCACGGTGACCTCGGTGCCCGGATTGTTGTCCAGTTCCTTCCAGATCAGCTCCACGTCGGCCTGGTCCACCTGCGCGGCGAGCAGGCCCTGCTTGCCGGAGTTCCCACGGAAGATATCTGCGAAACGCGAGGAAATTACAGCCTTGAATCCGTAGTCACGCAACGCCCACACGGCGTGTTCGCGGGAGGATCCGGTGCCGAAATCGGGGCCGGCCACCAGGACGGTGCCTCGGTCGTAGGGCTCCTGGTTGAGGATGAATTCGGGGTCCTGCCGCCAGCGGGCAAAGAGGGCGTCGTCGAACCCGGTTTTGGTGATGCGCTTCAAGTACACCGCAGGGATGATCTGATCGGTGTCGACATTCGAGGCATGCAGTGGCACGCCGATGCCGGTATGGGTGGTGAACTTCTCCATGATGTGGATGCTTCCTTGACAGGTGAGAACGTGGGGGCGACTGCGGGCCGCCGTGTGGCCTTGGTGTACGCGGTCTCAGCCGACGGGGACCAGAGCGGGCAGGTCGGAGGGCGAGGACAGGGTTCCACGCACGGCGGTGGCCGCCGCGACCAGCGGCGAGACTAGGTGAGTACGTCCGCCCTTGCCCTGACGTCCCTCGAAGTTTCGATTCGAGGTGGAGGCGCAGCGCTCCCCTGGCTCCAATTGGTCCGGGTTCATACCAAGGCACATGGAGCAGCCGGCAAAGCGCCACTCGGCACCGAAGTCCTTGAAGACCTGGTCGATCCCCTCGGCCTCGGCCTCCAGCCGAACGCGGGCGGAGCCGGGCACCACGATCATGCGCACGTTCGGGTCCTTGGAGCGACCCTTGAGGATCTCCGCGGCAGAGCGGAGGTCCTCGACGCGGGAGTTGGTGCAGGAGCCCAGGAAGACCGTGTCAACGCGGATGTCCTTCATGGGCGTGCCGGCGGTGAGACCCATGTAGTCCAGCGCCTTGGCGGCGTTGACCTTCTCGTTCTCGTCCTTCATGGCTTCCGGATCGGGAACCGTCTGAGACAGGGAAACACCCTGCCCGGGGTTGGTACCCCAGGTGACGAACGGTTCCAGTTCGTCGGCGTCCAGGAACACCTCGGCGTCATAGGTTGCGCCCTCATCGGTAGGCAGGGAGCGCCAGTACTCCACTGCGTCCTCCCAGTCCTGACCCTGCGGGGCGTGGGGGCGACCCTTGAGGAACTCGAACGTGGTCTCATCCGGGGCCACCATGCCGGCGCGGGCGCCCGCCTCGATGGACATGTTGCACATGGTCATGCGTGCTTCCATGGACAGCGAGCGAATGGCTGAGCCACGGTACTCAAGCACGTAGCCCTGGCCGCCGCCCGTGCTGATCTTGGCGATGACGGCCAGGATGATGTCTTTGGAGGTCACGCCGGGCTTCAGGGTGCCCTCGACGTTGATGGCCATGGTCTTGAACGGCTTCAGCGGCAGCGTCTGGGTGGCCATGACGTGCTCCACCTCTGACGTACCGATGCCGAAGGCCAACGCACCGAAGGCACCGTGAGTGGAGGTGTGGGAGTCGCCGCAGACGATGGTCATGCCGGGCTGAGTGATCCCCAGCTGCGGGCCCACCACGTGGACGATGCCCTGTTCCTTGTCGCCCAGCGAGTGCAGGCGAACGCCGAACTCCTTGCAGTTGGAGCGCAGGGTGTTGATCTGCTTGGCGCTGATCGGGTCCGCGATGGGCTTGTCGATGTCCAGCGTGGGGGTGTTGTGGTCCTCCGTGGCGATGGTCTGATCCACACGGCGAAGCGGACGGCCGGCCAGGCGCAATCCCTCGAAGGCCTGCGGGGAGGTCACCTCGTGCAGAAGCTGGAGGTCGATGTAGAGCAGATCGGGGCGACGGTCGAGACCTTCGCCTTCCCCTCGGACCACCACGTGGTCCTCCCAGACCTTCTCGGCCAGCGTGCGCGGCCGCGATGTCGTCTCCATCGTCACTCCTTGATACCTCGGTCCCCCACGGGATGTGTGGGCGTTCCCGTCACATACCACTTTGGCAGCACCTGCGTCGAGTGTCCACAATGCGGTCTTGCATCTCACAATATGAGATGCGACGATGGGTGCCATGGAAAACGGAAGCGGAGTCGGCGTCATCGATAAGGCCGCGCAGGTATTGGATGCCCTCGAAGCCGGTCCTGCCAACCTAGCCGAACTCGTGGAGAGCACCCACCTGGCCCGCCCCACCGTCCATCGGTTGGCGCAGGCACTGGTCCATCATCGGCTGGTCGCCAAGGACGTGCACGGACGTTTCATGCTTGGCCCACGCTTGGTGGAGCTCTCCTCCGCTGCCGGGGAAGACCGGCTGGTCACCGCCGCAGGTCCGTTGCTCCTGCACCTACGCGATCTCACTGGCGAATCCACGCAGGTCTTCCGTCGCCAAGGAGATCACCGTGTGTGCGTCGCCTCGGCGGAACGCCCGGTGGGTCTTCGCGACACCATCCCCGTTGGAACGCAACTGACTATGAAGGCCGGCTCCGCCGCCCAGGTCCTCCTCGCCTGGGAGGACCACGCGCGCCTGGTCAACGGACTGGAAAACTCCCGCTTCACCGCCACGGTCCTGGCTGGTGTCCGACGGCGCGGCTGGGCACAGTCCCTCGGCGAACGTGAGCAGGGGGTCGCCTCGGTGTCCGCTCCCGTTCGTAGCCCCTCCGGTCGCGTCATCGCCGCACTGTCCATGTCCGGCCCCATCGAACGCGTCACCCGGCACCCGGGCAAACTCCACGCCGAGGCCATCTGTCGCGTGGCGGGACAGCTCGCGGCCGCGTTGCGCAGCTGA
>JBQDZM010000048.1:15362-17178 GCA_052108535.1 Galactobacter sp.
TTGGAAATGATCGAAACCCGTCGTGCTGCTGAGTTGCCGATCTCCGAGCCACACCCCGCCGCCACGGTCCGTCAGATCCTGCGAAGTTCCCGCCGCAGCCACGACACCGATCTGCCTGAACCCCGCTGGCACCGGTAGATCCGCCGGTGACGTCCCAAGCAGGCCGAAGTCCTCTCCCCCGTACAGCACGGCGTTCAGCGGATCGCCAACGTGACGGCCACCCCATGCGAGAAGGTCCGCGGCTTCGCGTTCCGCCGCCTCACGATTCAGGCACATATCGACCGCGGACGCGGCGGCGAGGCGGGCAAGATCCCGAACCAGGCCGTCGGACACATCCATGAGCGACGTCAGCAAACCCGCCGCCGCGGGCCCCGCCCCGAGCGGCGGCCGCGCGCGCAGCTGCGCTGCCGCCACGGCGGCATCGCTACTGTTCCAGGCATCCGCAGCATCGTCCGGATCCGAGCTGAGCAACAAGGACAAGCCCACATGCGCCATCCCGGGGGTGACGCCCGCCAGGACCACCCGGTCGCCCGGGCTGGCCCCGTCGCGACGGACGGGACGCACGGCCTGCCCCACCACGGTCATCCCCACTTGTAACTCTCCGGAGGAGGACAAGTCGCCCCCGGCGACGCCGAAACTCTGCGCACCGAGGTGGCGAGCCGCGGCCGCGACGCCCTTGGCATACCCCTCCACCCAGGCCAAAGGTGTCTGCGGCGGCAGGGAGAGTGTCACGAAGCCAGCCGTCGGGACGCCACCCATGGCATTGATGTCAGAGAGATTCTGTGCCGCGGACTTCCAGCCCACATCCTCCCCCGACGCGCGGTAGCCGCAGGGCCAGGTGTCCAGGAAATCGCGACCGTGGACCAAGGTGTCTACGGTGACCAATGACCGCCCCTCGCTGGGGGGCAATACGGCGGCGTCGTCCCCGATCCCGTGTTCCACGCCTTGCCCAGTTGGCTGAGGGTAGTGGCGATCGAGAAGTGCGATGATGACGGATTCGTCCACGTCAGAGACGGTTTGAGGGCAATTCACGGTCCCCATTCTCCCGCGTCTGTGACTCGCTGCGTTTCCGTGCCCAATACTGGGCAGACCGCGTATCATCGGGCTAGGTCAACACAATGCTCCTGGAACAGGTCGCGCGGCTGAGTCCGTCCGAGCTGCTCGAGCTTCGTGATGTCATCCAGGCCAAGCTCGATGATGATGTCCCCGCCGATCAGTGGGCGATCCTAGAGCAGCGAGTCGCCGCGGCGGATGCGAACCCGGATGATTACATCACTCTCGATGAGTGGAAGGCGCGACGCAGCGAGCGTCGTTCCGCGTGACCTATACCGTCCGGATCCTCGCCAACGCTCAACGAGACCTGAGGCTACGTCCCAAAATGTGTGTCTGGGATCGGACTATGTCCCTTGTCTGCGTTGGGATGTAGGCCGGTTGCATAGCTTTTGAAGCCTATGCAAGAACCGCGCAGCCTCATCCACGACCAGACCCAACACCCCGCTCCACACAGAGCCGGGCCTTCACCACAGAGCCATGCCTTGCCCAGCTCCACGGTGATTCCCCGGCTCTGCGGTCGGCACAGCGGGGTTAAAGGCAAAAGAGCTAGAACCCGTTTCCAGGTTCTAGCTCTTGAGCTTTTCTCGTGACCCCAACCGGATTTGAACCGGTGTTACCGCCGTGAGAGGGCGGTGTACTAGGCCGCTATACGATGGGGCCGCGTTGTCACGAAACAATCATCCGCAAGGGAGGTAATTCTTCCGCGACCGTGACCCCAACCGGATTTGAACCGGTGTTACCGCCGTGAGAGGGCGGTGTACTA
>JBQDZM010000049.1:0-8537 GCA_052108535.1 Galactobacter sp.
CCGTCACCGACTCCTCACCAAGCCACCAGTCCTATTAGTGTTCTGTCTAACACCGGTGCCCCGAAGGGGCGCCCTCCGCCGCGTTCCAGCGGGAGCGCGGCAGCCCATGCGTCGGCCATTGTGGATGTCTACGAACGGACCCCCATCGGCGGACCCAAACGAAAGGCCGTGCCACCGTGCCCATCCTCCCCGCAGTCCTCGCCGGCCTCTCCAACGGCAGCCTGAAGGTCGTGGACCTGACCCACACCCTCTCCGCGGACACCCCGGCCCTGGTGCTCCCAGACCCGTTCGTGAACCTGATCGACTTCTCCCTGGAAACGGTCTCCGAGTACAACGAGCCCGGCCCGTTCTGGCGTCACGCAAACATCCACACGGGCGAGCACATCGGAACGCACCTGGACGCGCCGATCCACTGGATCTCCGGCCGCGAGGGGCACGACGTGGCGTCCATCCCGCCCGCACGCCTGGTGGGTCCCGCCGTGGTCCTGGACTTCGTGGCGCAGTCGTCCGCTGACGCGGACTTCCTGATCGACGTCGCGGACATTCAGGCATGGGAGACCGAACACGGCGCGTTTGAGCCCAACACTTGGGCCCTGTTCCGCACCGGTTGGGACCAGTACGGTGACGATGCTGAGGCCTTCCGCAACGCGGACGAGAACGGCTCCCACACGCCCGGTTTCACCGCCGAGGCCGCGCAGTGGCTGGCCAACCGCGAGGAGATCTCCGGCGTTGGCGTGGAGACCGTGGGCATCGACGCCGGCCGCGGCGCGGAGCTGGACCCGCCCTTCCCCATGCACTATCACCTGCTGGGCCACGACAAGTACGGCATCACCTCCCTGCAAAACCTCCAGACCCTCCCGACCCGCGGCGCCATGATCGTGGTGTCGCCGCTGCCGATCGTGGGCGGCACCGGCTCGCCCACCCGCGTGCTCGCGCTCGTGGAGGAAGAGGCCTCGGCCAAGTGAGCGCCCTGACCGTTGCCGACGTCGTAGGACAGGCGCTGGCCAAGCTTGGCGCCCGGCATTGCTTCGGCGTGGTGGGCTCAGGCAATTTCGCAGTGACCAACGCGCTGCGCGCCGCAGGCGTGGAGTTCACGGCCACCCGCCACGAGGGCGGCGCGGTCACCATGGCCGACGCCTACGCGCGCATGTCCGACACGGTCGCGTTGGTCTCAGTGCACCAGGGCTGCGGGCTGACCAACACCGCCACGGGCCTGGGGGAGGCGGCCAAGTCGCGCACTCCACTGATCGTGCTGGCAGCTGAGGCGACTGCTGCGTCGGTGGGCTCCAACTTCGCCATGGACCAGCCGGGCCTGGCCCACTCCGTGCTCGCCGAGAGCCTGCGCGTGAACTCGCCGTCGTCCGTCCTGTCCGACGTCGTGCGCGCCTTCCGCGTAGCGCGCGACGACCGCCGTGCCGTGGTCCTCAACCTGCCGCTGGACGTGCAGGGGCAGACTGTGGCCGACGACGTGGTGGCCCAGCTGGCCACGCTCGTGGCGCCTATGGCGCCCACGCCACCACAGGCCTCGGACGACGCCATCGATGCGCTGTCCCAGGCCATTCTGGTCGCCAAGCGACCCGTCTTCGTGGCCGGCCGTGGAGCCCGCCACGCCGGAGTCGAACTGCGCGCGCTCGCCGAGATCAGCGGCGCGCTGACCGCCACGTCTGCGGTCGCCAACGGTCTGTTTGCCGACGACCCGTTCAGCTTGGGGATCTCCGGCGGCTTCTCCACGCCGCTGGCCGCGGAGTTGATCTCTGACGCCGACCTGATCGTGGGCTTCGGCTGCGCCCTGAACATGTGGACCATGCGGCAGGGAGCACTGATCGGCCCGGATGCATGCGTGGCCCAGGTGGACCTGGACCCGCTGGCGCTGGGCGCGCAACGACCCATCGACCTGGGCGTGGTGGGCGATGCAGGTGCTACCGCAGGGATGCTGGCGGCGTTCGTCGCCGCGGGACGCGAGGAGGACGGCCCTAAGGAAGGCCCGCACGGGATCATCCGTCGTAAGTACCGCAACGCGGACACGTACGCGCGGATCGCCGCACAGGGTCGCTGGGGCCAGGTGCGCACCGAGGACCTCTCCGGCCCCGGCGCGGATGGGGAGCAGCGCATCGACCCGCGAGTCTTCTCCGCCGCGGTGGAGGAACTACTGCCGGACCAGAAGATCGTGTCGATCGACTCCGGCAACTTCATGGGCTACCCCAGCACGTATCTGTCGGTGCCGGACCAGTACGGGTTCTGCTTCACTCAGGCCTTCCAATCCATTGGCCTGGGTTTGGCCACCGCCATCGGCGCGGGGCTGGCACAGCCGGATCGGCTGCCGGTTCTTGGTACGGGCGACGGCGGCTTCCTGATGGCGATCTCGGAGCTGGAGACCGCCGTGCGGCTGGGGCTGGATCTCTTGGTACTGGTCTATGACGATGATGCCTACGGAGCTGAGATCCACCACTTTGGACCGGATTCCGCCGGTGCCTTGCCGGACTTCTCCACCGTGACCTTTCCCCGGGTGGACATCGCGTCGATCGCCCGTGGGTTCGGCGCCGGTGGGGTGACTGTGCGCGGGGTGGAGGACCTGGAACCAGTGCGGGCTTGGCTTGAGCGTCGCGAAGCGGGGGAGCCAGTGGGTCCGATGGTCGTGGACGCCCGGATCGCCGCCGACGGCGGATCCTGGTGGCTCGCGGAGGCGTTCAAGGGGCACTGACCCAGTTCAAGGCAGCGCCGGCCTAAGGCAACTAGATATGCGTCTCATGGCCGTGCCCGGAGGCCACGAAAGTGGGACAATGGATCCGTGACTTTGACTGCACCTGATATCTCTGCGCCCGGACGGGAGTCCGCCGCGGGCGGCCTGCACACCGACGCGAGCGGCTCGGGTGCCACCCTGAACCTTCCCGCCATCCGGTTCGGGAACCTGACCTTCGACGTGCCCGTGGTGCTCAGCCCCATGGCTGGCATCACCAATTCCGCGTTCCGCCGCTTGTGCGCCGAATACGGCCGCGGGATCTACGTCTGCGAAATGGTGACGTCTCGTGCGTTGGTGGAACGCACTCCGGAATCCATGCGCATCATCAAGCATGCCCCGGAGGAGAAGACCCGCTCCATCCAGCTCTACGGGGTGGAGCCGAACACGGTCCGCGCCGCGGTGCGGATGCTCGTCGAAGAGGACCGGGCAGATCACGTTGACCTCAACTTCGGTTGCCCCGCGCCCAAGGTGACCCGCAAGGGCGGCGGCTCGGCCCTGCCCTGGAAGATCGACCTCTTCAAGGATCTGCTCACCTCCGCAGTGGAGGAAGCCCACCGCGGCGGCATCCCGCTGACCGTGAAGATCCGCAAGGGCGTGGATGACAATCACTTGACCTTCCGCGACGCCGCCGTGGTGGCGCGCGACCTTGGCGTGGACGGGATCGCCCTGCACGGGCGCACCACCGCACAGCACTATTCGGGTAAGGCGGACTGGGACGCCATCGCCGAATTGCGGCAGCTGATTCCGGAGATCCCCGTGATCGGCAACGGCGACATCTTCTCCGCGGAGGACGCCGTGGCCATGGTGGAACACACTGGTGTGGACGGCGTGCAGATCGGCCGTGGTTGCCAGGGCAAGCCGTGGCTTTTTGCCGACCTGGAGGCTGCGTTGACGGGTTCGCCCGTGCGGGTGCATCCCACGCTGGGACAGGTGGGGGTAGCGTTCCGCCGCCACGCTGAACTGTTGATTGAGCACTTCGAGGACGAGTTCCGCGGGTTGCAGGATCTGCGCAAGCACGTGGCCTGGTACTTCAAGGGCTACGAGGTCGGGGGAGAGGTCCGCTCCGGCCTGGCTCGGGTGTCCTCGATGACAGAGTTGGATGACCTGCTGGGTCAGCTGGACGCCAACGCGCCCTACCCGGGTGCGGCGGCGGAGGGATCGCGTGGCCGTGCGGGGTCGCCCAAGCGCCCGCACCTGCCGCAGGACTGGCTGGACTCGCGCTACATGAATGACGCCCATAAGGCCATGATCTCCCACGCGGAACTGGATATTTCGGGCGGCTGACCCCGGTGTCCAGGGTGCGGGTGGGCAAAGTGTCGGGGGTGCGTTTTAGCCTGAAGGTAGGTTCACAAGAGCTGAAGTCTCGTCACGAGTGCTCCCTCAAGGCAGTCTCAACACGTGGACTTCCTCATGAGGAGACAGACTCCTAGAACAACGCCTAAGGGAGATGCCATGAATACGGAACTCACCCATCCTCTGGCCGACGCCGCTGACACAGTGGCCGAGTGGGCCCACGCGGGCCAGCTCGACAAGAGCGGCCACGACTACATCGAACACCCTCGCCGCGTGGCGCAGCGGGTCGCCGCACGCCTGGGAGGGGACCATCCTGCCGTGATCGTGGCGCTGCTGCATGACGTGGTGGAAGACGGGGATATCGCCGAAAGCGATCTGCAGGAACGCTTCGGTGCCGACATCACCGCTGCCGTTCTGGCGATCAGCCGCATTCCCGGCGAGGACCCGGACACCTACTACGCACGCGTCAAGGCGAATCCGCTGGCCCTGCAGGTCAAGCAGGCGGACCTGGAGGACAACACGGACCCGGAACGCGTTGCCCAGTTGGACGCCCCGACGCGGGAGCGGCTCGCGGCCAAGTATGCCCATGCCCGCGAGGTCTTGGGCCTCTGATTCCTCAGCCGTGGAAGAATGCGGAAGGTGAGTGCAGAAACTGAAGCAGTGACCACGTTCTCAGGTCAGGCGGCCGCCGCCCGCACCCGTCGGGGGACGTTGCAGCAACCAGCAGCGCTCAACCCTGGCTACTCGGAGTGGGACCAGCAGCGCTGGGTCCCGGAACCGCCCAAGAAGGCCTACCGCTCCGCGTTCGAACGCGACCGCGCCCGCATCCTGCACTCCGCAGGCCTACGACGTCTGGGCGCCAAGACCCAGGTCGTGGCGCCCTCCACGGACGACTTCGTCCGCACCCGCCTGACCCACTCCCTTGAGGTGGCGCAGGTGGGACGCGAACTCGGCGCCCTGTTGGGCTGCGACCCGGACGTCGTGGATACCGCGTGTCTGGCCCACGACCTGGGCCACCCCCCGTTTGGTCACAACGGGGAGAAGACCCTGGACGCGCTGGCCGAATCCTGCGGTGGGTTCGAAGGCAACGCCCAGACCCTGCGTCTGCTCACCCGGCTGGAGACCAAGACCTTCCGCGCCAACGGTTCCTCCGCCGGCCTCAACCTGACTCGCGCCAGCCTCGACGCCGCGTGTAAGTATCCGTGGCCGCGGGCCGAGGCTCCGGACACCGGTGAGGGTAAACCAACCAGGAAGTTCGGCGTCTATGCGGACGACGAGCCGGTCTTCCGCTGGGTCAGGGGCCTCACCCAAGCAGGCGAGGTGTCTCTAGACGCCCCTGAGGGCGAGCGTCCCGCTCCCCATCAGACCTGCCTCGAGGCTCAGGTCATGGACCTGGCCGATGACATCTCCTACTCGGTGCATGACGTCGAGGACGCCATCAACGCCGGACGTTTCCAGCTGTACTGGGTGCGGGAAGGTTCTCAGCGACAGCGAGTCATCGACTACACCCGCCGTTGGTACCTCCACGACGCGGCGGACGACGAGATCGACGCCGCCCTGGCGCGGTTGGAGGCCTTGGACGAGTGGGTCCCGATCGTGGATGGCACCCGCCGCACGTTGGCGGCGCTGAAGGACATGACCTCGCAGCTGATCGGCCGATTCTGCACGTCGGCGCTGAAGGCCACTCGTGAGAAGTATGGTCCCGACCCGCTCACCCGCTATCACGCCTCCTTGGTGGTGCCGCGACAGACCCGCTTCGAGATCGCGGTCATGAAGGGTCTCGCCACGGCGTACGTGATGACCAGCGAGGAACGTCAGCCCGTGTATGCACGTCAGGAGGAGGTTCTCTCCGAATTGGTGCAGCTGCTGGACGCCACAGGGCAGGAGTACCTTGAACCCCTCTTCGCCGAGGACTGGAAGATGGCTCCCAGCGATGCGGCGAGGCACCGGGTCATCATCGACCAGGTGGCCTCGCTCACCGATTCATCTGCGCTCGAGTGGCATCAGACCCTGGTGCGCGGCTCGATCTACGAGCGTCGCCTGTTCTGACCGGAAACTGCTCCGACCGAACGCTGTTCCGACGCCGCTGACCGGTTCGCACCGCGAGCGTCGTCTCGCCTGAGTCGTTTCGCGTTGGTGCTCACCGTCGTGGCCTCACGCCGCCGACCGGGGAGCCGCTTGGTCGGTGCGGAGGTCGATGCCGATGCCGGTGCGGACGGGCGACCCACCGAGGTCAGCGTCCAGCCCGCTGCTCGCCACCGCTGAGCGTCGAGCACCCCGCGCCCGTCCACCACCCGACGACCTGCCACTCGGGTTCCGAGCCACTCGGGATCGAGGCCCAGGTACTCGTCCCACCCGGTGGCCAGCAGCACCACATCAGCGTCAGCGACGGCCACCTCCAGATCTTCTACGATGTTCAGGGCGGGACGGGCCCTGCGTGCGTTGTCGCACCCGTACGGATCCGTCACGTTCACCTCGGCGCCAGCGATGTAGAGCCGCGTCGCGATGTCCAGCCCGGGGGCGTCCCGGATGTCGTCGCTATTGGGCTTGAAGGTGGCCCCGAGCACGGCCACCCTGGCGCCCTCGAGTCGCCCGCCCAGCTGCGATCGTACGGCCTCCACCGCATTGGCGCGTGCCGTGGCGTTGGCCTCATCCACGGCGTCGAGCAGGTCGGCCGCCGAGGTCACGCCCAGTTCACGGGAGCGGGCCCGGAAAGCGCGGATGTCCTTCGGGAGGCAGCCACCGCCGAACCCCAGCCCGGCGTCGAGGAACTTGCGGCCGATGCGTGCATCCATACCGATGGCGTCGGCCAGCACGTCGACATCGCCGCCCGTGGCATGACAGATCTCGGCCATCGAGTTAATGAAGGAGATCTTGGTGGCAAGGAAGGAGTTGGCTGCGACCTTCACCAACTCTGCGGTGGCGTGGTCCGTCACCATCCGCGGGACATCGTTGCGCAGCAGCGGCGCATAGACCTCGTCCAGCACGCGGGTTGCGCGGTCCCTGCGGTCCGACGTGGCCAGGGAGTCCATGCCGTAGACCAGGCGGTCGGGCCGCATGGTGTCCTCCACCGCGGTGCTCTCCCGCAGGAACTCGGGGTTCCACACGAGGTCGGCGCCATGGCACGCGTCCGTGATGCGTTGGGCCAGGCGGGCGGCCGTGCCGACGGGAACCGTGGACTTGCCCACCACCAGCTGACCGGGACGCAATAGCGGCAGCAATGATGTCACCACGGCGTCGAGCGCACGCAGATCGGCGGCATCGCTGTCGGGGCGCTGCGGCGTCCCGACGCAGACGAAGTGGACGTCGCAGTCGCGGACGGCGTCGGTGTCGTCGGAGAAGCGGAGGCGACCGGAGGCGCGCCCCTCGAGCAACAACTGCGCCAGACCGGGCTCGTAGAACGGGGGTTCACCGTTGCGCAGGGCAGTGATGCGGTCCAGGTCCTTCTCCACGCCGATGACGTGGTGGCCCAGGGCCGCCATGCACGCGGCATGGACGGCTCCGAGGTATCCGCATCCGATCACGCTGATGTTCATGAGGGGGCCCCCGTTCGGGTCAAAGCTGGTGATGGTTGGGGTGGGTCACGGCCCCGTATCGAGGCGATGTCACCCACCGTTCTCCACTAGGAAATCCGACGGATCGACAGGATTCCAGCGGCATGAAAGCTTCCTCATTTTCGGCTCATTCACGCTTCACTCCGGGACACCAGAATGGTTGACGAGGCCACAGCACAGCCCTGCCCGGACCCCGCCGTCGGCCGGGGCGACGGGCGGGGCGACGGTCGGACGGACAATGAGAACACAAGGAGGCGGCACACGGCATGAACGCGACGACGTCACGCCCACGCATTGCCCTGTACTGCCACGACACCGTGGGACTGGGACACACCAGACGCCAATTGGCTCTGGCCCACGAGCTGGCCAAACACCATGCCGGAGCCGATCTGCTGCTCCTCACCGGCAACCCGGAGGCCGCCCTGCTGCCTGCACCGGATCGCACCGACGTCGTCACCTTGCCCACCGTGACCAAGGCCGTGGACGGCAGCTACGTTCCCCGTCGGCTGGGTACCGACCTGGATGCCGTGGTGGGTCTGCGTCGCGCCATCCTCACGGCAGCGCTGACGAGTTTCTCTCCCGACCTGCTGATCGTGGACAAGGTGCCTCAGGGACTGTGCGGGGAACTGCTCCAGAGCTTGGAGGTACTGCGGGGCAGCACCCGGATGGTGCTCGGCCTGAGAGAGGTCCTCGACGACACCGCCACGACCCGCGCAGAGTGGCTCACCGGCGGCACCGAGGACGTGATCCGTGAGTACTACGACGAGGTCTGGGTCTATGGGGACCCCAGCGTCTTCGACCCGACCAAGGAGTACGGGTGGGGCGGCGATACCGTCGCCAAGACTGTGCAATTGGGATACCTCGGCCGGTCGGCCCCAGCCGGACTGGCTCGGCAGACTCCCGCAGGCTTGGTCACGCAGACTCCCGCAGGCTTGGTCACGCAGACTCCC
>JBQDZM010000049.1:8637-17016 GCA_052108535.1 Galactobacter sp.
GACTCCCGCAGGCTTGGTCACGCAGACTCCCGCAGGCTTGGTCACGCAGACTCCCGCAGGCTTGGTCACGCAGACTCCCACCGGCTCAGCTCGGCTCTGTGACCTTTCGGCCCGCTACGTCCTGTGCCAGATGGGTGGGGGTGCGGACGGTCTGGCCCTGGCCGAGGCGTTCCTGAACGCGTCGCTTCCGGACGGCTACGAGGGCGTGGTGCTGACCGGTGCGTACCTACCGGCTCACGACCGGCTCAGGTTGGAGTCCCTCGCCGCGGCAGGTGGACATCGTCGGGTGATCGGTTTCACCGACCAGGCCGAGGACTGGCTGGTATCCGCCTCCGCTGTGGTGTCCATGGGCGGGTACAACTCCACCGTGGAGATCCTCTCCGGGGAGGTGCCCGCACTCGTGGTGCCCCGCATCTATCCACGCACGGAGCAACTCATCCGGGCACAATCCCTCGCCGCGACCGGCGCGCTTGACGTGCTGGTGCCTGGCGAACTTTCCCCTGCACGGATCGGGGACTGGCTGGCCGCAGTCCTGAACACACCCCGCCCGCAACGGCAGCCCACCCCCACGCCGCAACCCGCTCCCAAACCGGAGACCGGTCACGGATCGATCCGGGACCGCATGCTTCGCGCCCGCGCTGGCCTCGACCTGAACGGCCTTGAAACCCTTGCCCATCGCACCGACAACTTGATCGGAGTCAGCCACCATGCTGCCTGAGACCACCACACCCCGGATCGGCTACGTCCTGAAGATGTACCCACGTTTCTCCGAGACCTTCATCGTCACGGAGATGTTGCAGCTGGAGGCCGCCGGAGCAGACCTGGAGATCTTCTCCCTGAGCCTGCCCGTTGACGGCCGCTTCCATCCCGACCTGGCCGCGATCAGTGCACCGGTGACCTACCTGCAGCCCGGTTCCCTGCGCGCGGAGCAGCTGTGGTCCGCGGTGGCCGAGTATGTGGCGAAGGTGGGACCGCTGAGCCCGGAACATCAACGCGAGTTGGTGAAGCTGACGCCCCGCGACGCGGCGCAGTCCTTGGACCTGGCACGGGAGGCACGGGTTCGTTGCATCACGCACCTGCACGCCCACTTCGGGTCCGTGGCCACCTCGGTGGCCAGGATGGCCGCGGCCCTGGCCGGAATCCGCTACAGCTTCACGGCCCATGCCAAGGACATCTTCCACGAGGAGGTGGACCCCGAGGATCTGCGTGCCAAGCTCCGCGACGCCGGGGCTGTGGTCACGGTTTCTGACTTCAACCTGGACTTCCTGCACTCCACCTACGGGGAAGCAGCCGAATCCACCGTGCGGATCTACAATGGCATCGCCTTGGAACGTTTCCCGTTCACCGCACCGGAGCTGAAGGCGGACACCGACAGCAGCGACCCGGTGGTGATCTCCGTGGGGCGGCTCGTGGAGAAGAAGGGTTTCGACACCCTGATCGACGCCGCGGCGATCCTGCGGGAACGCGGAGTCCGCGCCCGCTTCGAGATCGTGGGCAGCGGCGCTCTGCGGGACGCACTTGCGGCCCAGATCGGAGCACTGGGTCTGGAGGACAGGGTGGACTTGATCGGTGCCCTGCCGCAGGACCGGATGCGGGAGAAGGTCGCGGCCGCCACGGTCTTCGCCGCCCCTTGCCGCGTGGGCCAGGACGGCAATCGTGACGGGTTGCCCACGGTACTGCTTGAAGCCATGGCCTTGGGCACGCCGTGCGTCTCCACCCCGGTCACCGGGATCCCCGAGGCCGTCATCCCTGGGGACACTGGGGTCCTGGTGGAGCCGGACGACGCGGAGGCGCTGGCGGATGCGCTGCAGTCGCTGCTCTCGGATCGGCAGCTGCGCGCGGGCTACGCCACCTCCGCCCGCTCCCTGATCGAGGCCCAGTTCGATGCAGCACGGCAGGCAGGTCAGGTGTATGACCTCATCAAGACCATCGCGGCAGGTATGGACCCGTCCACCCTGCCCGTCCCGGCCGCCCCGGTCGCCCCGGTGGCCGCAAAGGCGGTGGCCGGATGAGCCTGCGTATCGCCATGGTCTGCACAGACCCCGGCATCCCGTTCTTCGGGACCAAGGGGGCGTCCATCCACCTGCAATCCGTGCTCAAGGTTCTGCTGGACGTAGGGCACCAAGTGCACGTCCTGACTCCGCGGCCGGGACCGCTGAGCCATCCGCTGGCCGGTCGAGTTCAACTGCATCCGCTTCCTGCCGTCAAGGGTGAGGACGCCGCGGAACGTGAACGCTCCATCCAGCGTTCCGACGCCGCTATCGCTGACGTGCTTGACCGGCTGCTCCCGGACCTGGTCTACGAGCGGTATTCCCTGTGGGGTCGCACCGCCACTCGGTGGGCCGGTGAACGAGTCCCGAGCATCCTCGAGGTCAACGCACCCTTGGTGCAGGAGCAGCTGCGCCACCGCGAGTTGGTGGACGTGGCCGGTGCCGAATCCGTGGCTCATGACGCCCTGCACGCTGCACGACTGGTCACCTGCGTCAGCGAACCTGTGGCCCGATGGGCCAGGTCGGTGGCGCCCGAGGCCAACGTCGTGGTCCTGCCCAACGGGGTGGACCCGGAGCGCATCGCGCCGGCCGAAGGCCGCCCCGACGGCCCCTTCACCGTCGGGTTCCTCGGCACGCTGAAGCCTTGGCACGGTGTCGACACGTTGCTCGACGCGGCGGCCTTGGCCGCAGCTGCAGGCAACCCTTGGCATGTACTCATGGTGGGAGACGGCCCGCTGCGCGCGGACCTGGAAGCCTCCGCCGCCCGCCTCGGGATCGACACCGAATTCACCGGAGCACTCGCGGCAAGCAAGGTCGCCAGCCAGCTGCACCGCATGGATGTGGCGTGCGCCCCGTACCCGGTTCAAGACGACGACTACTTCTCCCCGTTGAAGGTCTACGAATACTTGGCGGCTGGCCTGCCCGTCGTGGCCAGCGACGTCGGGCAGATCCCCGAGATCCTCGGCAGCAACGGGGACACGAACAACGCGGGCGACGCCGAGTTGGGCGTGCTGGTGCCGCCGAGCGATCCGGCGGCGCTCGCCGCCGCCGTGACCCGGCTGCGCAACGATCCCCCACGTCGCGCGGCGCTGGGCCGTGCCGGTCGGCAGACCGTTCTCGAGCGCCATACATGGCGCGCCGTGGTCGAGCAGGCCCTGGCATCCGTCGGGCTGGAATTGGAGCCGGCATGAGTCGCAAGACACCGACCATGCGGCAGGCTGTGCCGTCGCTGCTGCAGCTGGCCCGCCACGTGAAATCTCACCTGGCTGCACAGAAGCTGCTGCTGGCGCTCGGCATGATCTTCCTGCTGTTGGAGGTGGGCCTGCGGCTGTTGGAACCCTGGCCGTTGGCGTTCGTGCTGGATGAACTCGCCCGCGCCGCAGGTGCCAACTACACCGGCACCGCAACGGGCATGTCGCTGACCACACTGCTGTTGGTGGCCGGTGGCGTGCTGCTATTGGTGGTGGCGGGCCGCGCGGCCGCCTCGTACGGCATGACCGTGATGTTCGCCCTGGCCGGGAACAGGGTGCTCACCCGGGTACGCTCCGAGCTGTACGACCACCTGAACTCGCTCTCGATGCGCTTCCACCATTCGCGCAGGACCGGGGACCTGGTCACCAGACTCACCGGTGACGTGGGGAGGATGCAAGACGCGGTGGTCACGGCCATGCTGCCGCTGATCGGCAACATCGTGACCCTGGCAGGGATGCTGGTGGTCATCTTCATCATGGACTGGCAATTGGCCCTGGTCGCCGTGGTGGTGCTGCCCGCCTTCCTACTGTTGGGCAAGCGCTCCACCAGAAAGATCGCGGGAGTGGCCAGACAACAACGTACGGCGGAGGGAGGCCTGGCCTCCCTGAGTACCGAGACCCTGGGCGCCATGCCCGTGGTGCACGCCTACCAGCTGCAGGGCCGGCTCCACGACCGTTTCGCGAAGGGCAACAACCGCGCGCTCAAGGACGGGGTGAAGGCCAAGCGGCTCTCCGCGGGGCTTGAACGTGCCACCGACGTATTGGTGGGCCTGGCCACGGCCATCGTGTTGGTGGCCGGTGCCCACCGGGTCCTCAACGGGCACCTGACGCTGGGCGAGCTCACCGTCTTCCTGACGTATCTGAAGACCGCTTTCCGGCCCCTGCGTGACGTCGCCAAGTACACCGGCCGGATCTCCAAGGCGGCGGCATCGGGGGAGAGGATCGTGGATCTGCTGGACGAGATCCCGGAGATCACCGACAGCCGCTACAGCAGAGAGGCTCCACGGCTGCGAGGCTACGTGGAGTTTCAGGACGTGCGCTTCGGCTACAGCGCGGACCGTCCGGTGCTCAAGGGCATCAACCTGCAGATCCTCGCAGGTCAGCGGGTCGCCGTGGTCGGAACGTCGGGAGCGGGGAAGTCCTCGCTGTCGAATCTGCTGCTGCGCCTGCATGATCCGGACGTGGGAAGCGTGCGCGTGGACGGCCACGACCTGCGCGACCTGACGCTGAACTCCGTACGAAACCAGATCGCGGTGGTGCTGCAGGATTCGCCCCTGTTCGCCGAGTCCATTGCGGCGAACATCGCGCTGGGGACCACGCGTGAGGTGACTCAGGAGCAGATCGAACGCGCGGCCCAGATCGCCGGCGCTCACGAGTTCATCTCCGCCCTGCCTGACGGCTACGACACGGTGCTCTCCGACCGCGGAACGGGGCTCTCGGGAGGCCAACGCCAACGCATCGCGATCGCCCGAGCCGCGATTCGTGACGCGCCGATCGTGATCCTGGACGAGGCCCTGACCGGCCTGGATCCGGCGACTCAGACGGAGGTCACCGAGGCCCTGTACCGCCTGACCGAGGGACGAACCACGCTGATCATCACGCACGACCCGGAGACCGCAGCAGATGCGGATCGGGTGGTGCGGATGGAACACGGCCGGGTGGTCTCCGACGGCCCGCCCACAGGACTGATCACAGGAGCGGCATGAGCGCCTCACCCCACACCACCGCCGAGACCCCGTTCGACGCGGACGTCTTCGGGGCTGACCTACCCGGGGCGGCTGCACTGTTTTCCCCCGAGGTGTTGGCCTCGGGCGTCGAAGGCGCACCGGGACCCATCTCGGTGACGTACCTTCGCCCGAAACCCTCTGTCAGCCTGACGGCCGCCGTGCGCACCTCGCAGGGTCTGGCAATGGCCTACGCCGTGGCGGAGGGGGCTGCGGCGAAACTGGAGAAGCTGGTGCTCAAGGCCCCACCCGGAACGCTGCTGCACCACGATCCGGTGCGGCGGTGGGCGCTGGTGCGTCCCGAAGCCGACAGGGACCTGCCCGGGATCGCTCGGCTGACCGGCGCACGGACGCCGGCGGATGAATCGTCGGCCCATGAACCGTCAGCCTATGAACCGCTGACGTACAAACCGCAGCGGCGCTGGGTCGGCACCCGCGCGGACGGTGGGGGCGACGAAGGCGCGGGCCAGATCGTGCGTTGCTATCGCAAGGCAGAGCTGGAGGCCATCAGTGCCCGGTGGCCGGACGCGACCAACGCAGACCTGGTCAGCGACGTCACCGGGGAACGACTTCGTCTCCCCACGGTGCTGACAAGCTCCCGCAAATGGGGCACCCTGACCACCTCACGTGTCCCGGGCACCGCGCTCGCGGCAGACGGCGGCGGTCGGATCGAGATCATGGAGCGAGTCGGACGCGCGCTCGCCGCCTGGCACCGGCTTCCGGCACCGCCACACACGACGACGCCGGGGATCGGGATGGACACGGGCCGGTCGCTGCGCCGCCTGCTCCCTGACCTGCACCAGCGGGTGGATGAGCTGGAGGCGCGACTGCTTGCGCTACCCCCGGCCCCCAGCCAGCACGTGGTGTGGTGTCACGGCGACTTCTCCGCCGACCAGGTCCTCGTGGACCGCCACGGCGACATTTCGTTGATCGACTGGGACCGTAGCGGAGCCGGCCCACGTTCCACGGATCTGGCCGTGGCGGACGCGGCCGGGATGGACCCGGAGGCCTACAACGCCCTTCTGACCGGATACACGCAACTGGCGCCGCTGCCGAGCGACCTCACTGCAGCGCGCGCGCTGGCCTGCTGGTCGCGGGCGGTGGATCCCTTCCGGCAGGCGGATCCGCACTGGGCTCACCACATCGAAGACCGACTTGACCACATCGAGGAGCTACTCGGATGACGACCTCCACCACCTCACCCATTCTCGGCGAGAGTTTTGCCCCGCGCTGGCTGGATCCCCTGGCGGCGTCCGGGTACCGGCTGCGGCGCGCGTGGCCGCGAGGTATGGACCATCTGCTCCTGGAGGTCGTGACTCCCCACGGCGAGCGTGTCGCCGGACAGTGGTTCGGGGACCAGGAACGGGCCCGGCACATCGTGGGCCGTACGACCGGCGCCACCCTGGTGGGGCAGGTGGTACTGCAACCGCACGGCGCAGACCGAAAACTGCATCCTCTGGCGTCCCTGGTGGCGGAGCCGGGGCACAGGTTGGTGGCTCACCGTCCGGAACGTCGGGCCGTCGTCGAGGGGGAGCGTGGCTACGTCAAGATCATGCGGCCGGAGAAGTTCGCGGCCGTCGCGGCAGGGGCGCGGTTGGCCCACGGACTGGGGATCGGGGCGCCCGAGGTCCTGCATGAGGACCCGGCCGTCGGGATCCTGGAGACCCGGACCCTGCCCGGGGTGCCCCTTGCCGAGCTTCTGGGAACGGACGCCGCCGAAAGCTCCTGCTTCCGGGCAGGAGAGACCGCGGCCAGGCTCCACGCCGTGTCGATCCCGGAGGACATCGAGTTGCCCGTCCACGGGGCGGCGCAGGAGGCCCAGGTCCTGAACACCTGGAAACGGCGGGCCACGCACTTCACCGCCAGAACCTTCCACGAACCTGCACCGGACCTGCCTGACCCGGAGGCCACGCAGGCGTGCCTGTTGCACCGAGACCTGCATGACGGGCAGATGATCTTCGATACGGATCATGACGGCATCCTGGACCTGGACCTGATGGCGGTGGGACACCCGGCCTTGGACGTGGGGAATCTTCTGGCCCACCTGGAACTGCGTCACGAACAGGGGCTGATGAGGATCGACGTCGACACCGCTGAACGCGCCGTCCTGGAGGGGTACCGGCCGTCCCCCGTAGTGATGCGCGCGCTGCCCGCCTACCGTGAGGCGGCCAGGCAGCGACTGCAGGCCGTGTACTCGCTGCGGAATGCGGAACTGGCCTCATGATGGACACCGGATCCGGACGCAAGGCGCCGGGATATACCTGGAACGGTGGCAGAATCGAGAGCGGCAGCACCACGGGGGAGGGCCCTGCGGGGACACGAGGAGGTAGGTTGGCCAGCATCCTGATCGCCGAGGACGAAGAACGCATCGCCGCGTTCGTGGAGAAGGGCCTCCGCGCGGCCGGGCACACCACCGCCATAGCCCATACCGGGCCGGCGGCGCTGGAGGCGGCCTGCTCGGGGGAATTCCACCTGATGATCCTCGACATCGGTCTCCCTGGCATGGACGGGTTCCAGGTCTTGGAGGCCGTCCGTGGCCAAGGTCAGGACCTCCCTGTCATCATCCTCACCGCCCGCGATTCCGTCACCGACACAGTGACCGGGCTGGAGGGCGGGGCGGATGACTACATGGCCAAGCCCTTCCGCTTCGAGGAATTGCTGGCGCGGGTACGACTTCGCCTGCGTGAGAAGCCCGCAGCATCCGAACCCACCACCCTGAATGCCGCAGGGATCGAACTGGATCTGCGGACCCGTGTGGCTCAGGTGGACGGGCGCAGCCTGGAGCTCTCCTCGCGTGAGTTCTCCTTGCTAGCGGCCTTCATGCGACATCCGGGCCAGGTGCTTTCCCGACAGCAGCTGCTCTCGCAGGTCTGGGGTTTCGAATTCGACCCGGGTTCCAACGTGGTGGACGTCTACGTCCGGTATCTGCGGGCCAAGGTCGGCGCTCAGCGGATCAAGACCGTGCGTGGAGCCGGGTACCGGCTGGTGCAGTGATGCCCGACGGCGTGTGGTCACCCTTCCGCGGGTGACGGCCCGATCGCGGGGCGAGACGCCTCCGCGGGGTACCCGCCCGGCTCAGCCGCGCGGCGCCTCGGTACGCAACGGCAGGTCCAGGGTGAAGACGGATCCCTCGCCGAGTGCTGACTCCACGGACACGGTTCCACCATGGGCCTGTGCGATCCGGGACACGATCGCCAGCCCCAATCCGCGTCCGGGCGTGTTCCCGGTACGGGCGCCGCGCGTGAAGCGCTGGAAGATACCGGACTGGTCTTCTTCCGCGATCCCGATGCCCGAGTCCGCCACCCACAGCTGCAGCCCGTCGTCATGGATGGCCCCACCGATACTGATCGCGTCCCCGGTGGAGGAATAGCGCACGGCGTTGCTCGCCAGCTGGAGCAGCGCCTGGGTGATGCG
>JBQDZM010000050.1:0-16732 GCA_052108535.1 Galactobacter sp.
TTTTCCTTAGGTGTGCTTGTGGGCTGGCTCCGTTCGGGCTTGCTCCGTTCCGTGCAGATGCTGTTTCCCGGATCTCCTCACTACACCCCGCCTGTTCGACTCACCAGCTCTCACCGGTCTTCCTCTCAGCGGCCCATCGTCGGTGCGTCCGTGGTGCGTCCGTGGTGCGGGTGCGCTGCGTCTTCGGTGCGGCGGAAGTTGTGGGCCCGTTCAGTGATGGAGGCGGGTTCCGTCAGAGAATCGCGTAGCTTCACCTGATGCTGGGAGCCACTGTGAGTAGGTGTGCTGAGCTGGCCAAGCGCGAGTCAGGCTGGCGGAGCGCGAGTCAGGCTGGCGAACCGCTCGTCGGGCTGCCGAAGCGCGAGCCTCTTTGTGGATGTGTGAGTCTCTTCGGCGACGAACTGCAGTCTGCGGCACATCTGATGTGTGGCTTCCCGGTCCGGGCGAATGGAGGAGAGTGCGTGTCTACTGGGGGAGCGGAGTGGATGCACGGTCAGATGTGCTTTGTCCGAGGGATGTCGACGCGCGGTTCGAGGCGATGCAGATGTGGGGGTCTGGGGAGGCACGGACACCACGGTGTGATCTAGAAGTGCCGCTGGGCGTTGGTGCGCGCCAGGGCCAGCGCACGCCGGTATGTGCCGAAGTTGGGTGCTGCCAGTGCGTGTCTGTTGGTGTTGTGCATGGTGGTGCTTGCCGCTGCCACGTGCCCTGGGGGGTGTTGTGGACCGTGCTTGAAGGTGCAGGAACGCGCTGCTTGCCAGGGATGTGCACAACTTGTGCCGCTGGTGTGGATAAGTGTGGATAGTCTGGGGACAGTCGGCTGGCACTGGTGCAGGGAAGGCCGTAATCACGGGGCAAATGCGACGTTTGGCTGTCGATCCCTATTGTGGACATTGTCGTGCCGTCTGTGGATAGGTTGTTCACGGAGGACGCCTTGGGCGGTCTTTGTCCACAGGGAAAAAAGAGTCGGCACGAGCGGGGGGACCTGAGTTCAGTGCGCGGGGTTCATGATGTGGCGTCCTGTGATCCCGTATCTGCGGGCTGGACGAGCTCCAGCACCAGGTGCAGTGGTCTTGCTGTATCGAGGTCTCCCATCCGCGCCGCGATTGGCTTCGACGCTAGGATCACCTTGGCGTAGTAGAGCTTCGGCGAGAAGTTCGTTTCACGTGAAACAAGCCATCGCGTGCATCTCTGAGAAAACCAGTGCGCAGCATGCAGTGTTTCACGTGAAACAGCTCAGAGTGTGATCGCCTGCAAGGTCCAGTGCCGGACGCAGTGTTTCACTTGCAACAAGTCTGAGATTGGTCCTCTTGGAAATCTTGTGGGCGGCAAATGGTGTTTCGCGTGAAACATTCCGGGTCTCCATCGGCGAGACGACGAGGCCGGCTCGTCGCAGTGTTTCACGTGAAACATGCCCGTAGGCGGGCGCTTGGTATCCCAGGCAGTTTGGGTTGGTCGACTCACGTGCAGCGTCTCCAACTCTGTCCGGCCTAGGTCATCTGCCCGGACCAGGTCGTCTGTTCGACCGGCTCCTTTCCCGGTGAGGCGGGAAGTTTCACCCAGGCACTTCTCTCGCTCCTGGTTGGCAGGCCAGCTGCTTTCCTCGCTCCCGATACTCCTGGGGGGATTAAACGACCTAACGACGATTGGACGGGTGCGTCATTGGATACATCATGTCGACGACTCGCCCCGCGTCTGTCCCAGCTGCTCGTGGTCGTACTGTGCCTGTGCCTGTGCCCGTACTCGTTCCTGCGCCGGACGCGGAGACGAGGACGGGGCAGTGCTGGCCGCGTCGCTGGTAGCCTGACTGACGCGAGAGACGCCGACAGATGGGGTCTCTTGGTTGCTCACCAATGGCTTCAGGCGCGGGCAAACGGCCTAGTAGTTGGTACGCGGCTATGGGCAGCACACGTTCGGTGCTGTGCAAGGAAGTTTCACGTGAAACATCGTTAACAACGGAAGCGCAGATCCACGTGAAGCATCGATGGCCCTGTAGAAGACGTGTTTCACGTGAAACACGAGCCAGCCACGCGAGGCATAGCTTCACGTGAAACAGTGTCCACTCCTCAGGGGCGATGTTTCACGTGAAACGTGACGGGCTCCGCTACTGCTGGAAGTGGTGATTTTAGTGGCAGTTGGCGACTACGATGGAGACAGAACGAGGACATTGGGGAAGGTTTCACATGGCAGAGAAGCGACGCGGTCTCGGCAGGGGATTGGGTGCGCTCATTGCGAGTGGCCCGGTAGATCCTCCAAAGGAACAGACGGAGAGCGTAGCCCCCGAGGAGACCGCTCCCAAGACCAAGGTGAAGGCCTCGCCCGCAAAGACCTCGAAAGCGCCACAGAGGGCTGCTGAGCGGCCCAGGACCACGTCCAGGAAGCCTGTCACCACGAAGGCCGCTGACAAGCCGAGCAGCGGCCCTGACGGTGCTGCAACGGCACGCGAAGCTGCTCGCGCGAAGGTGGGAGCTGAAGGCGAGAACCGCACCGCCACCTCGGTCAGGCCTGCTCGGCCATCTGACATGTTCTTCACCTCGACGGTGCCACAGGACGAACGCCAAGAGGCAGCTTCCGCAGCCACTCCCAAGAAGAGCAAGAAGGCCGAAGCGAATCATCGTCGATCGGTACCTGATGTTCTCGGGGCGTCTGCACGGATGCGCTCAGGGGCATCGGCCATGAGTTCAACCTCTGCCGCTTCCTCTCCGTCGGCTGCAACACCTGCGCAGCAAGAGCACGTATCGCCCCAGGTGGCTTCTGCGGATGGACTCATCGCGGTCCCGGGGACGAGTTTCGCCGAGATCGACACGAACCAGATTCACCCCAACCGCAAGCAGCCCCGTCAGGTCTTCGATGAGGACGAGCTCGACGAGTTGGTGACTTCCATCAAGGAAGTGGGCCTCCTTCAGCCGATCGTGGTGAGGAGTTCACACGAGCCGGCCGGCCCCAAGTATGAGCTAGTGATGGGTGAACGCCGTTGGCGAGCCACTCAGGCCGCTGGTCTGACCCGGATTCCTGCCATCATCAGAGAGACTGAAGACGGCGATCTGCTGCGGGACGCGCTGCTGGAGAATCTGCACAGGTCTCAATTGAATCCACTTGAAGAAGCCGCTGCATATCAGCAGCTGATGGATGAGTTCGCGTGCACCCAGGATGAGCTCTCGTCTCGGATCGGTCGAAGCCGCCCCCAGATCAGCAACACCATTCGTCTGCTGCGTTTGCCGGCCCTGGTGCAGCGTCGGGTGGCCGCAGGGGTCCTTTCGGCTGGCCATGCACGTGCGCTGCTGACTGTGGAGGATGCTGAGGCACTGGAGAAGCTCGCGCAGAGGGTCGTCAACGAGGGGCTGTCGGTTCGGGCAACCGAAGAGGCAGCTTCGCTTCTGCGGGGCGAGACGCCGCAGTCCAAGCACCGCAGGCGGCAGGAGCCCCAGCGTCATGAGCGACTCGATCACCTGGCTAGCAGTCTGCAGGATCGCCTGGACACCAACGTGAAGATCACGCTGGGTGCGCGTAAGGGAAAGGTCCAGATCGAGTTTGCCTCGGTGGACGACCTGGACCGGATCATGAATCTGATCGGTCAGGACGACGCCAGATAGTTCTGCGTAGCGACGTACGTATCACGTGAAACATCGTCGCGGAAGGCCGTCTGCTCCATGCACGGCATCACGGCCGGCTGACCACTGCGTAGGCGGCATCGTGTTTGCGAGTATTGGTGCGGCCTCGCGTCTCCGTGTGAGGGCCTGGGTGAGCGGACCTGACCTGTGGTCCTGAGTTGTGGTCCTGAGCGTGCGGTGGGGTCCCAAGCGTGTAGTACGGCCGCGGGTATGTGGTCGTGGGTAGGGCCCAAACGACGTCACCGTTGACCGAGTCACACATTCACTGGAAGACGTTATTCAAGTGTCTGCCTTTGCTTTATCGTGACCTGGTTCAGTCTCCCTAGGCCAGACTTGGCAGCGGAACCGCTGCAAGCAATAGAGGCTGAAAGCAACAGACGCCGAACGTAACAGACGCCGAACGCAACACAATCTGCAGCGAACAGACTTCTATCGGGATGAGCTGCTGTGGTGAGTGTCCGTCCCGCGTCTCCGACAAACCTACGACAAGAGCCGCGCCCAGGAAGTGCTGGACGCGGCTCTCTACGCTTGCCCGGAAGCGGTGGTGAACCTCACGGCCCGGACCTGGAACGCGTTCCGTACGCGGCCCGGGGGAGGTTGCAGTCGGATCAGCCGAGGTAGTCGGCGAACTCCTTCTCGATGACCTGCTTGGGCTTTGCACCGATGGAGGCGGCAACCTTCTCGCCACCCTTGAACACGAACACGGCGGGAATGGACGTGATGCCGTACTTGGCGGCGATGCCCTGGTTCTCGTCCACGTTGACCTTCACGACCTTGACGGACTCGTGCTCGTCGGCGATCTGATCCAGGATCGGGCTCAGCATGCGGCACGGGCCGCACCACTCTGCCCAGAAGTCGACGATGACCGGCTTGTCCGACTGAAGGACGTCCGCGTCGAAGGATGCGTCGGTGACTGCTTCTACGTTGCTCATGTGTTCACTCCTTGTTGTACGGGTTCAGGTATCTCGTCGATACCTGTTCAGAAGATGTTGGGCCGATCTTGGGACCGAGGCGTCAGCCCGAGCGGACTTAAGAGTTCGGTGCCTCTCAGCCGCCTGCGTACCGCTCTTAGGCCTGTGCCGGCTCCAGCGTGGCCTCGAGGTCCGCGAGATGGTGTTCTACGTCCAGTGCTGCCACGCAGCCGGATGCTGCCGCGGTTACGGCCTGACGATAGGTGGGATCCAGGACGTCGCCGGCTGCGAAGACGCCGGGGAGATTGGTCCGCGACGAGCGGCCGTCCACTGCGATGGTGCCGGCATCGGTGAGTTCCAGCTGGTCCTTGATCAGGGCGGTGCGGGGATCGTTGCCGATGGCGACGAAGACGCCGGTGACGCTCAGGTCGCGCGTCTCACCGGTCACCAGGTCCTTGAGGCGCAGACCGGTGACCTTCTCGTCTCCGAGGATCTCCTCGACGCCGCTGTTCCACGCGAAGTCGATCTTGGGGTGTGCCAGTGCGCGGGCGGCCATGATCTTGGAGGCGCGCAGGGAGTCGCGACGGTGAACCACGGTGACCTTGGACGCGAACTTGGTGAGGAACAGTGCCTCTTCCATTGCGGAGTCACCTCCGCCGATCACGGCGATTTCCTGTTCGCGGAAGAAGAAACCATCGCAGGTGGCGCACCAGCTCACACCGTGGCCGGAGAGGCGCTGTTCGCTATCCAGACCCAGCTCGCGATAGGCGGAACCGGTCGAGAGGATCACGGTCTTGCCCAGGTGGATGCTGCCATCCATGAGGACGACCTTCTTCACGTCTCCCTGCAGCTCCACAGCGGTGACGTCGTCGTAGAGGACCTCTGCGCCGAACTTTTCCGCCTGCTGCTGCAGGTTGCTCATGAGGTCCGGACCCTGAATGCCCTCGGGGAAACCAGGGAAGTTCTCCACCTCCGTGGTCTTCATGAGTTCCCCACCGGCGTCAACGGAGCCTGCGATGACCAGAGGGGTCAGGTTGGCGCGGGCCGTGTAGATGGCGGCGGTGTATCCGGCTGGTCCTGAACCGATGATGATGACGTCGCGGACGGCGTCTGCACTTGGCTTGGTCACGTTGGAACCTTTGTCTCGAATGGGCCGCTTGCGGCGGTCTGGGGTTGTCTATGGAATCCACCAGGCACAACGGTGGTGCCTGGTGGAGTATTCCCGCCCAACCGCCACGATCCCGCGATTCGCGACCTGTGGTCGGTTGGGTTGGACAGGGTTGTAGGGGAGTAGGCAGCCGCGAGGCGAAGGTCAGTTGACCTTGATCTCAGCGACCTGGAAACCGTAGGGGTAGGTGGACCCACCGCTGGCCAGGCGCGGCAGCTCCGTGATGGAGATGAACACGTACTGACCCTTGGCTGCGTCAGAACCGGAACCGAGATCCGCGGAGAGGGTGGGGCCGGAGAAGGAACCGGAGAATCGCTCATCGGCGGCCTCGGGGTCCTCGGAGTCACCGACCAGAACCTGCACCTTGCCACCGGTACCGTTGAGGCCGCTCAAGTCCACGGAACTGATATCCGCCTCTTCCTTGAGCTTGACCTGCAGCACCAGCCGGTCGGTCAGACCGCCGAACACAGCGGACTTGTAGGAGAACGTCTTGTAGATCGTGGAGGCTTGACCGTCCACGGCGTTGGAGAGGTCCGCGTCGTTGTTGGTGTTCATGACGACGTCGGGTGCAGCCTTGGTGATGCCCTCAACCGACGGCTTCGCCTTGGGAGCTTCAGTGGGTTTGTCCGATCCCTTGCCCTCATCATCCTTGTCCGTCTGAGCCGGTTGGCTCTGGGTCGGCTTCGGGTCCGCAGTCGGGTTCTTGTCACCGGACTTGGTCAGGAATTGAACGGCGAATACGACGCCGACCACGAGCACGAGCACCAGGACCAGACCCACGATCAGGCGCACCACACGGTTACTGCCTTCTTCGTTTCCGGAAGCCGCAATGAACTCGGTGCTGGCCGGGCGGGCACTTGCTGCAGCAGCAGCCTCGCGGGGGAAGCGGGACCCGCCGGAAGAGCCGGATCCTCCAGCGGAAGCGGTTGCCGGGGCCAAGGGAGCCGCAGCAGCGGCCGTCTCGGTTTCGGCCGTGCGCGGGGCGCCATCGTCTCCGGAACCGGAACCGGAACCGGAACCAGCACCGGCAGCGGCGCCAGCGGCGGGCAGCTCGGTGACGGCCGGCTGGGACGGTTCCGCGTCGTCGGGCACAGGGCCCCCATCGTCATTGGACGCGGTGGGGCTCGGGTAGGACTTGGCGGCCTCCGAGGCCGCCATGGGCTGCGCGGCAAACGGCCCGGTCGTCGGGCCGAGATCCGCCTGAGCCTGGTCCGGGCTCACGGCGGGAGGCAGGACGTGATCCTGTTCGCCGGTGGGGGCCGTCTCCTCCTGCTGGCGCTTACGGCGGCCGAACAAGCGGCGCTTGGACGACTCCTGAGCCAACTCCTCGTAGTACTCGGCGTCGTCGCCGTAGACCTGGGGTTCCATGGGGCGCGGCTCGCCGAAGATCTCCTGGCCCAGCGTGTCCGTCTGGAACGGCTCGATGTAGGGAGCATCGGACTCGACGGCCAGGTCAAGCAGATCGGGCGCATCGACGGTGTTGGTGATCAGGTAGGTGGAGTCCCCCTGCAGCCCAAGGTCCAGCACCTGTGCGGCGGACGGGCGCGTTCCCATAGCTACCTCGCGCGCGGAAACGGCGACACGGGTGGCATTGGCGGGTGCGGCCACGAGAATGCTCACGGCGCGGTTGAGGACCTGGTCGGTGCCGTCGAAGACGACATCACCCTCGGCGGTGGAGACGACTTCGCCGGTGACGAGGTAACGACCCCCCAGGATGGAACCGGTGGTGATCTCGTGTGACAAGGGGAGACTCCTAGAGACAGTGTTTGGACCCAAAGGTGCGTGGGCCCGGATCCATGCTACCGGCGTCCGCCCGGGATGCGGCGAGCCAACGGGCCAAGGAAGTCTGCGAGTTCACTGACCCGGGCCATCCGCAGCAGCACCAGGAAGCAGACACCCATGGCTCCACCGGCCACCAGGATGGACAGGATGGCTGGGGCGTAGCCGCTCCACGCGAAGCCGTATGTGTAACCACCCATGAGCCAGAGGATGCCGGCTCCGACCAATCCGGAAACCGCGGCGAGCCACCCGACCCTGATGTAGGTGTCCATGACGCTCGGGGCTCCGTAGTCGCCGAAGCGACGTTTGACGCTGGCGTGGACCGTGAGGGCTTGGAAGATGTTCGCTGCAGCGTAGAGCAGCGCGATGCACGGAGCCAGCATCGCGGGCGGGGCCGTGAAGGACACGATCATGGCGGTGATCAGACCGAAGAGGGCAAAGGCGATCTGCAAGAACATGGGGGTCTTGGTGTCCTCCTGGGCGTAGAAAACTCGCAGGAGGTAGAAGGAGTACGACTTGGCGGGCAGCCCCAACGCAGTCAGCACGATCAGCGTGGCGATCGCTGCTCCCGCCTCGTTGGAGTACGGTCCCGTTCCGCCGAAGAGCCTGCCGATGGGGCCGGCCAGGACCACGAACCCGACCGTGAAGAACATGATTGGGATCGCTGTGGTGCGAAGACCCCGGGAGACCAGCGGCCCAACGTCTTGGCGGCGCCCGTCCGCGAAGGCCTTGGAGAGCTCGTTGAACATGACGGTGGCGAGGGACAGGGCAAAGATCGAGTGCGGCAGCACCGTGATCAGCTGAGACTGGTTCAGCGCGGCCTCGCCGGGAACCTTCGCAGCCTCGGCCAAGGAGAGGCCGGCGTCGTTGCGGTAGGCGGTGGCGGTGGAGACCACACGGCCAAAGTAGAGGGACGTGAGGTTGCCGACCACCATGGCCGCCAGCGTCCACAACGCCATGGTGCCGACCTTGCGCAGTCCCATGCCGCGCCACTTGAAGTCCGGGCGGAGACCCAGTCCCATGCGGCGCAGCGGGATGAAAAGCACCAGCGCCTGCACCACGATGCCCAGCGTGGCACCGCCAGCCAGCACCACGGTCTGCGTGGTTGTCCAGGTGCTCAGCTGCAGTTCGTGGTCGTTGCGGTAGGCGTCAAACATGACCAGGTACAGGCCAATGGTGAGCAACTGGATCAGGTTGTTCGCCACGGGCGCCCACATGTAGGCGCCGAAGCGGCCATGGGCGTTGAGGACCTGCCCGGCCACGGCGTACACGCCGTAGAAGAAGATCTGGGGAAGACACCAGTAACTGAACACCGTGGCGAGGGTGAGGAGTTCGTCTGACCACTTGTTGGAGGCCAGTAGCCGCATGATGACGGGGGCCAGGAGCGTCAGGATGGCCGTCAGGACCGCCATCACGGTGATGGTGAGGGTCATCAACTTCGACGTGTAATCCCGGCCCTTGTCCGCGTTCTTGGACGCCTTGATCAGCTGCGGGATCAGGATCACGTTGAAGATGCCGCCGGCCAGCAACATGAAGATGATGTTGGGGATCGTGTTGGCCTTGTCGAAGGCGTCACCCACGCTGGAGGTCGCGCCGATGGCGATGGCCAGCAGGAATGTGCGCAGGAAGCCGAGCACGCGGGAGACCATGGTGCCTGAGGCCATGAGGGCCACGGCCTTGGACCGACGAGCGGATTGGTTCGGAGTGGCAGCCGCCTGTTCCGCCTCCGCGGATGCGGTGTCCTCCAGCAGGACTTCCAGGGCAGGGTTGGACGAGGTGGCGGGGTCTGCCGCCAGGAAGAAGTTCTCTGGCGCCGCTGCCGTGTCCAACAGGACTCGTGGGGCCCGTTGCCCGGCGCGTCCGCGCGGCACGCGGGGGATAGGGCGGGAGGTGGGTGCCTGCGGTGCAGGGGTTTCGCCAGTGCCCGACGACGTGGTGCCCGACGACGCGGCG
Source organism: Galactobacter sp. (assembly GCA_052108535.1). Lineage (GTDB taxonomy): Bacteria > Actinomycetota > Actinomycetes > Actinomycetales > Micrococcaceae > Galactobacter. The sequence continues at coordinate 9,423 of JBQDZM010000050.1, forward strand.
CTGGGCGCCGCTGGCCACGCGCCGGGGCGGGGGACCTCCCCGGTAGCCGGGTCTGAGGTCACCCGCTTCCCTGTCCAGGGGTTGATCTTGCGCGGGGCGCCGTTGGACCGGTCAGATGCCATGCGTGACGATGACCTCCCGGGCCAGGTTCGCGATACGTCGTTCATTGGGGAAGGAGAGCCGCTTGGGCAATTGGGCCAGCGGCACCCAGGCCACATCCACCGCCTCGTGGTCCGGGTCCTTCTCCGTGGTCAGCTCGCCTCCGGTGGCGATCATCAGGAAGTGGTGGACGGTCTTGTGGACGCGGTACTGCGGCACGCTGAACCAGTAGTCGATGCTGCCGAGCTTCGCGACGATCTGGCCGCGGATTCCGGTTTCTTCCTCCACCTCACGGATGGCGGCCTCGTTGTGGTTCTCCTGGCCCTCCGGATGACCCTTGGGTAGGCACCATTCCAACCGGCCACCCCGGTTGTAACGGGCAATGATCGCCACAGCAGCGTCATCCGAGTCCGGGTCAATGACGATCCCGCCGGCCGAGACCTCGTCCACGGTGGGGACGGAGGGCAGTTGGGACGATGGGCCCGATCTGCTGGTGGAGGACTGGCGTCCGGCCGCGCGTGATCGCTGCCACGCAAGCGCCGCTGTCAGCGGTGTGCGTTTACGCGGATCGGGGGCGGCCTGACTCATGCGTTCAACTGTAGTCGGTGAGACGGCGACCACCGGAAAGCCCACGTGGGGGCGGTCATCTGGGATGATGAACCCCGTGAACTCTCCCGTCATCCATGCGCCCGCTCTGCCCGGGGACCTGCCCCCGGTTGCACTCGAACTGGGAACACGGTTCCAGGAGCATGGATACGAGCTGAGCCTGGTGGGCGGCCCTGTGCGAGATCTGTTCCTGGGACGCCCCGCCTTAGACCTGGACTTCACGACCTCGGCCTCTCCGGACCAGATCCTGGACGTGGTCAAGGGGTGGGCGGAAGCCACGTGGGATGTGGGACGAGACTTCGGAACCATCGCGCTGCGTCGTGGGGACGACCAGATCGAGATCACCACCTACCGGGCCGATGTCTATGACGAGGAATCCCGTAAGCCGCACGTGCGTTTCGGTACGGAACTTCCGGCGGACCTGGCCCGTCGGGATTTCACGGTCAACGCGATGGCTGTGCGTCTGCCCTCCGGAGAACTGGTGGATCCGCACGGTGGCAGAGAGGACCTCGCCGCGGGGGTGTTGCGGACGCCGTCCGGTCCGGAGATCTCCTTCTCCGACGACCCACTGCGCATGATGCGCGCCGCCCGCTTTGTCTCCCAGCTGGGTTTTGACGTGGCGCCGGAGGAATGGGCGGCGATGGAGGCCATGGCCTCACGCATCGAGATCGTCTCCGCCGAACGGGTCCGTGACGAGCTGACCAAGCTGATGCTCGGGGACGACCCAGCGCGAGGAATCGATGTGTTGGTGCGGACCGGCCTGGCTGCACTGATCCTTCCGGAAGTGGCTCAACTGCGCCTGGAAGTCGATGAACATCACCGGCACAAGGACGTCTATGAGCACTCACTCACCGTCCTGCGGCAGGCCGTGGGGCGGGAGTCCGCGCCGATCGAGGCGACGCCGGAGGCGGAAGCTGGGGACGCGTCGTCGGGCACTGAGAACGTCTCCGAGCCCGTGGTGGGACCGGACCTTGTGCTGCGGTGGGCTGCCCTGCTGCATGACATCGGCAAGCCGGCCACACGGCGCTTCGAGGGCGGCGGCTCTGTCACGTTCCGGCATCACGAGGCCGTGGGAGCCAAGCTGGCGCGCAAGCGGCTGCGGGCGCTGCGCTACGACAACGACACCGTTAAGGCGGTGGCTCGGCTCGTGGAACTGCATATGCGGTTTTACGGATATGCGGATGCCGGGTGGTCCGACTCGGCCGTGCGGCGCTACATCACCGACGCGGGCCCGCTGCTGTCCCGGTTGCATCTGCTCACCCGGTCGGACGTCACCACGCGCAACAAGCGCAAGGCCGATCGTCTGGACTTCGCCTACGACGACCTGGAACAGCGCATTGCCGACCTCATGGCCAAGGAGGAGCTGGACTCCATCCGGCCGGATCTCGACGGCAAGGAGATCATGGACGAGCTCCGCATCGCGCCGGGGCCGTTGGTGGGACGGGCGTACTCCTATCTGTTGGAGCGACGGCTTGATCGCGGTCCGGTGGAGCGTGACGAGGCGGTTGCCGAGCTGCGTGCTTGGTGGGCGGAGCAGCCGGAGGCCCAGGAGGGCTGAGGCGGATCCTGTAGGGCTCTGAGTGCCGTCTGCCGTGGAATCGGGATGATCCACGGCGGACGGCACTCTGATTTTTTGGGCGCGAACGGGGTTGTCCGTTGTGTGTAGCTCTGTTACGCTCACTTGTGTGATCGAGAGTTCCCAATGGGAATGAGTGGTCGCGACCGACAATTTCAGCCCGATTCTTCGGTGTGGCGCCTCGCGGCACCACGGCAAGAATCCCGATATCCACACGCTAAGGAGGTGGGAAAAATGATGAACAACCTGATTCTGACGAATGGAACAGGCCTGAGCACCGGCGGCAATCTGCCCGTGTTTACCGCGCCGGCAGGCTACCTGCTCGCCGCACCGCGCCTGCGTTCAGCTCATCCCTCCCACCTCACTTCCGTGTCCAGCTCCCGGTAACGACCCGGTAGAGCGCGCGGGACCTGCTTGGTCCTTCGAAGTTGAGGTGGGGGACGCCCCCTGCAACACCTCGAACTTCCAAGGAAGCCAAGCATTATGTCCCGCTCCGTCCGTTCGGACCACAAAACTCACCCCCAGCAAGCCACGCCCGTGCGTTCGGTACGCAGCGGAGAACTGATCTTCGCCGGGCCAGCGGTTCTGGTTCCCCGCCAGGCAGCCAGGACCGTCCGGGTCGTCACCCCCAGTCATCAAGGGGGTGAGAACCTATGAAGCGTCACTCGAAGTCTCGCGGCCTGCCGCGACACAGCGGCCGGGTCTTCATGCCCGGAACCGACGAGAACGCCCCCGGGCAACGCGAATCCCGCGCGGAAGCGCTGGAGCGCTTGCGCATGGAGGCGGAGGCCAAACTCAGGATGCACAACCCCTACCGGTGAACCTGCGGTTTCACCCGTCCCGGCAGTCTGGCCGGTGATCCGGACTGATGGTTTGGTTTGATGAAGGCCGCATGGGGCCGAGCGACGAACGCTCGGCCCCATGCGGCGTTTCTGGGGTTCCCTGCCTCCCGGTTTGACTGTTTATACGACTGCAGAATCTGGGGAGTGTGTTGGGCGACACACTGCTGGTACGGTGCTGCTATATCAGTTGCCGATCAGATAAAGGGGGCACATTGTCAGGGATGGAATCGCAGCTGGGGCAAGGGCTTAAACCACGCCACGTCACCATGCTTTCGATCGCCGGCGCCATTGGCGCCGGCCTCTTTGTGGGTTCAGCCACGGCGATCAAGCTGGCCGGACCGGCCGTCCTGGTCGCCTACGTCTGCGCCGCGCTCCTGGTGGTGTGGTGCTGGTGATGGGCATGCTGGGAGAGATGGCCACGGCCAACCCGGACTCCGGTTCCTTCTCCACCTACGCCGACCGCGCCATCGGCCACTGGGCAGGGTTCAGCATCGGCTGGCTCTACTGGTGGTTCTGGGTACTGGTCATCCCGGTCGAGGCCACAGCCGCCGCCATCCTGAACTCATGGGTCCCAGGCGTTCCCCTGTGGGTCTTCGCCCTCCTGGTGACCATCGCCCTGACCGCCACCAACCTCTTCAGCGTGAAGAACTACGGTGAGTTCGAGTACTGGTTCGCCCTGTTGAAGGTCGCTGCCATCATCCTCTTCATCGCCGTGGGCGCCATGGCCTTCACCGGGATGTTCGGCTCGGAACATGCGGGTGCCTCCAATCTCTGGAGCCAGGGCGGTTTTGCCCCCAACGGCTGGGGTGCGATCCCAGCCGCACTGCTGACCACCATGTTCTCCTTTATGGGAACCGAGATCGTCACCATCGCGGCTTCCGAGTCCAATAACCCCGCCGGGCAGATCCGGAAGGCGACCAACTCGGTGATTTGGCGCCTCGGCCTGTTCTACATCGTGTCCATCTTCTTCATCGTGTGCATCGTGCCCCTGAGCTACCCGGGGCTCCAGGAGGAGGGCTCGTTCCTCGCGGCACTCAACGTGCTTAACGTCCCCGGAGCCAAGTTCATCGTCGACTTCGTGATCCTGGTGGCAGTGGCCTCCTGCATGAACTCAGCGCTCTACACGGCATCCCGCATGATGTACTCCCTGGCCGGTCGCGGTGACGCCCCGAAGGTCTTCGCCAAGACCTCCAAGAAGAACGTTCCCGTGGCCGCGGTGCTGATCTCCACCCTGATCGGTTTCGCCGCGGTGGTGGGCAACTACCTGATGCCAGACAAGCTCTTCACCATGCTGCTGGCCACCTCCGGCGCCGTCGCCTTGCTGGTGTACCTGTGCATCGCCGTGACCCAGCTGATCACCCGCAAGCGCGTGGGCAACCGCCGGCAGGGCCTGGTGAGAATGTGGGGCTACCCGTACGTGACCTGGGCCGTCATCATCTTCATCCCCGCAGTCCTGATCTACATGGCAGTCTGGTCAGATATGAAGGTGGAGCTCTACTCCACCGCCATCCTGACGGGCGTCGTGGTGGCGATCGGCGTGTACGTGGGCCGCAAGCACAAGGTCACCACCTATACGGAAGCCCTGTCGGAACTTGACCTGCCTGAAGCCGACGGGCGCGGAGAAAAGGTTCTGGATCGCGACTAGCCTGGATCGCGGCTGCGAACCATCGCGACGGCTAGCCACCGTAGGGTGGTCACATGCCCAGTCAGCACGACTCCCAGAAGCGTAAACCGCGCAAGGGACCTCTCCGCATCACGGTGCCCAGCCGTAACGACCCCTTCCTTCGTTCCCTGGTTGGAGCCATCGGCGGGCCACTGGGTCGCCGGACGGAGCCGGGTATCGTCTCGCCAGGTTTCTGGCGGGTCGAACGGGTGCTGCTGGTCATCGTCTTCATCTTCGGGATGCTGGCGGTGGTGTCCAAGAGTGCGTGCCGAACGCACGGCTGGGGTATGCCCAACGTCTACCGTGGCCTCTGCTACTCCGACTGGGCGGCGCTCTACGGTGCTCGCGGCTTTGCCGAGGACCCGTGGGCGCCGTTCACCGGGGGAACCGGGGGAGGGGATGCACCCTTCGAATACCCGGTCCTGATGTCCTTCATCGCCTCCGTGACCTCCCTGCTGGTGCCACGCTCAGAGAACATTTCGCTGCAGACCCTCAGCTACTTCGACATCAACACGTTCTTGGTGGTGGTGCTCTGGGCCGTCGTGGTGATCGCCGTGGCTAAATCTGCCGGGCGTAGGCCATGGGACGCCGCGCTCGTGGCGGCCAGTCCCGCCATCGTCTTCGCAGCCACGGTCAACTGGGACATGTGGGCCGTGGCGTTCCTGGCCCTAGGCCTGCTGGCCCTTGGACGCGAGCATCCCTGGCTGGCCGGCGTCCTCATAGGCCTCGGCGCCGCGACGAAGCTCTACCCGGTACTGGTCCTGGGCGCCTTGCTGGTCCTGGCGATCAGGACCGGGCGTTGGTCCGGGTTCCTCAAGGTCACCGCGGGCGCCGCCGGCTCCTGGTTGGTGGTGAACCTGCCCTTCGCGCTCGCCGCCACCGAACGCTGGTGGACCTTCTATACGTTCAGCGCGGACCGGGGAGCGGGTAACTCCTCACTGTGGCAGGCCTGGGACCTCACCTTCGGTTCGTGGAACCCAGCCCTGCACACCACCCCCGGAATGATCTCCGTGCTGGGGACAGGGCTCTTTGCCCTGAGCTGCCTCGGCATCCTCATCCTGGGCCTCGTGGCCCCGCGTCCGCCGCGAGTCGCGAGCCTGGCCTTCCTGGTGGTCGCCGCATTCGTGCTCTTCGGGAAGGTCTACTCGCCCCAGTTCATTCTGTGGCTCATCCCGTTGGCGGCCCTGGCCCTGCCTCGCTGGCGCACCATGTTGGTGTGGCAAGCCATCGAGATCGCCCATTTCATCGGCATCTGGCTCTTCCTCTACGCGCGCTCGGGCGAGGAAGACATCACCGTGGCCTTCCCCGATGGCCTCTTCGTCCTGATGGTCTTGGGCCACATGGTGGCGCTCGTGTGGGTCAGCGTCCTGGTGGTGCGCACCTGCCTGAACCCGAACACCGACCCCGTCAGGCGGGTGGGGATGGATGACCCGTTGGGTGGGCTATTCGCCGGCGCGGACCGTTTCCCTGGCGGGATCTTCTCCACGCCCGCCACGGCAACTCCCAATGCCCGACGGTCCGTCGCGGCAGGCGACGAACCTCGCCACCCGGCGCCAGACGTCGGGCATTCCACGCCGCAGGACGGCGCGGCTGCGGCCGCGCCCGACTCAGCAAAGGGCTAGTTCCCCTCACCAGAGCGGTGGAGGAGCAGGTTCCGCGCAGCAGGGATCGGGGTTCGCCAGGCCACGGCCTTCCACGGGGACTCGGAGTTCTTGAGCAGGAGTTTCAGTTGATGCTGATCCTGCAGCAGCCGGCCCAGGCCGTCTTGACTCGCCCAGTACCAGCGACCCTTGTAGAAGCTCCGGCCCATCTCTTCCTACGAGGAGTAGCGCTCCTGGAGTGCGTGCGCCGCGATGAAAGCGGTGTCCAGCGCCTCTTCGGGCCGAAGGTAGCCGGCGGCCTGCCCGGCTCGGCACAACATGATCACGCGGACCATATCCCAGGCCAGAAAGTCGATGCTCTTGCAGGATTCGGTGTTCTTGCGGACCCACTGAAAACGCAGGAATTCCTCGGCGGCGTCGGAGTAGCGGCTCGCGGCCTCCTTCAACTCCTGGTACAGCTCGCGGGCGTCCTTGGCGGACAGGGTCGCCCAGTGGTTGCGCTCCGCGTCGAAACGCTCGCGGTGCCCGTTCTGAAGCAGGCTGAGCAGTTGGCCACGCAACTGCCTGCCGTCCGTGACTCCCCATGAGCTAGCCAGCATGTCCTGCTCCGCCTGAGGGTCCTCGAAGGGGAACACGTCAATGCACTCGCCGCGGCAGAGAGTGTGGATGGAGCCTGCGGCCAGAGCCCACCCTTCCGGCATTTTCGCCAGCGAGGAAGGGGAATAGCGCCAGCGAAGTTGATGGTGACTCGCCAGCCATTTCGCGTCCTGCTTCAGGGCTCGCCGTTGGGACCGCACCCGTTCGCCGCGGCGACCTGCCGCCCGGTAGATGAACCAGACGATCGCTTGTCCTGCGATGACCACGCCGACCCCAAGAGCTTCACCCATGAACTTCACCCATGGGCGAATCCTACCGAGGCGCTG
>JBQDZM010000051.1:0-7478 GCA_052108535.1 Galactobacter sp.
CTTCCAGGCGGGAAACCCGCCACATCAGGTGTCCACGAAACGAGGGTAACCTCACTTAGCTTTAGCTCGGGTGGCGAGGGCTCGGCGGTCATAGAAATTGCACTTGAGCGTGCCCCATTGTGACTTAGCCGTCGCGCTATCCCGGTACGCCCCAGTGCGCCCCATGGGCTGGCCTGCGTGTGGAGATTTGGAGGTGGAAGGCCTCCTGCAAGCCAGGCACACGTGATCCGGCCCCACTAGAGCTCTTCCACGCCGATAGCCCCGCCCACCCAGGCGTGACGTCGACGCCCCAAACCATGGCGTAATCCCGTGCCCCCGGATACACTCGGGCGTCAAACCAGACCTGAACAGGCCCTGGGAAGAGTCGGTGACAAGGCTAACAATCCTCGCGGATGTGCGGGTCGTCACCGTGGTGTGGAGGTTAACGACGTCATAATATTGGAAGAAATTGGCTTCCCTCTCCCGTAGCGCGCCCCGGATCCAGACCCAGGACCGGTTGGCAATCAACGTATAGGTCTTGGACCGGCGGAGGAATGAGCAACGGGATGAGTGGGTCGGAAAGAGTAGGTGAACGTATGGCGGCAACGCTGATGAAAGCGCTGAGGCGCTCAGGGAAGGGCCTTGGCTGGTTCCTGGTCTACCTGACGATCTGGTTGGGCATCTTCCTGCTTGTGGCAGGTATCGGCATCCTGGTGATCTACGGACCCACCCCGGTGGATCAGGTCCTGTTCAACATGTTCCCGATCAACTTCGATTCCGGCGGAATCGTCGTGTGGATCGGTGTGATCGGACTCGGTGTGCTCCCGATCCTGCTGACGCTGCTCATCGCGTTCTTCCACGTGCGTCACTACCGCAAGCTGCGCAACAACGGCTCCCGTTTGCGCCCGCGTCGCGCTCGCTGGATCCCGCGTGCCATCGGCACCACGCTGGTCACCGCCCTGTTGGTGGCTGGGTTCACCACCTTCAGCACCACGGTCTCCCTGCCCTCCTACGTGAAGGCCTCCACCTCGTCCTACAGCATCAGCCAGTACTACAAGCAGCCCGTCGTCACGGCGCCGGAGAAGAAGCGCAACCTGGTGATGATCTACCTGGAGTCCGGTGAGGGCACTCTCGAGGACACGGATCTCTTCGACGAGAACCCCTACGAGCCCCTCAACGCCGTGACCAAGCCGGAAGACGGCTGGAAGACCATCGAGGATTACAAGCAGTTCGAGGGTGGCGGCTGGACCATGGCCGGTATCACCTCCACCCAGTGCGCTACCCCGCTGAAGTCCAACGGTCTGCTCTCCGGTAAGTCCGGCCTCAATGAGGTCGGGGGAGTGTCCTCCTACCTCGGCGGCCTCACCTGCCTGGGCGACATTCTGAAGGACAACGGCTACAACAGCGTGTTCATGGGTGGCGCCAACGCCTCCTTCGCCTCGAAGGACGTCTTCCTGAAGACCCACGGCTACGACACCGAGTACGACTTGAAGACGTGGCAGGACGAGGAAGACATCCCCTCTGACGAGTTCCGTTCCGACTGGGGTCTGAGCGACCGCCAGCTGATGGAGCGCGGTATGCAGGAGATGGATGAACTGCACGCCACCGCTAAGAAGACCGGCCAGCCGTTCAACCTCTCCATGCTGACGCTGGACACCCACGAGCCCTCGCATATCTACCCCTACTGCGAGGACACCACGGAGAACACACTGACCTCCGTGTACCGCTGCTCCAACGATCAGGTGGCCTCCCTGGTGACCCACATGAAGGACAAGGGTTACCTGGACGACACCACCGTGGTCATCATGGGCGATCACTACAAGCACATGAGCCCCAACTACCAGTTCCACGAGCAGCTGGATGACAACGACGATCGCACCATCTACAACCGCATCTGGGTTCCGGGCGACCAGGACAACAAGCTGCAGACTCGGTCCGGGATCGATCAGCTCAACATGCTCCCGACCATCCTTGAGGCCACCGGCTTCGAGGTGAAGAACCGGGAAGCCGGCCTCGGCGTCTCCGCCTTTGCGCCGGAGTCCGAGATCCCTGCGGATTCCGCTCAGGCCCTGGACGAGAAGACGTCCAAGGAGTTGCTGGATTCTCGCTCGTCGGACTTCTTCAACCTGACCTGGGGCGACGAAGCCGCCCTGGATAAGGGCGTGAAGATCGACAAGGAAGTGAACCTGAAGGGTCGGGACGCCGCGGAGGACCCGGAGGACGGCGACTCACCCGAGGAACAGGGCGCCACAGGGCACCAGTGATCCGCTGAGTTCACCAATGCGCGACGGCCGGTGGCCGGCTTTTGAAGCCGGCCACCGGCCGTCGGACGTTAGGTGTGGTCGGTACGTTTCGCGTCGAAGTGTGAGCAGCACTCAGGCGAGGACGCGGATGGGGCTGCCGTTCAGCCAGGCTTCGATGTCTTCGAGGGCCTGCCCATAGAAGGTGCGGTAGGTGTTGTGGGTGACGTAGCCCAGATGTGGGGTCATGAGCAGGTTCGGGGCATCCCGCAGCGGGTGGTCCACGGGGAGCGGCTCGTGGTCGTAGACATCCAATCCGGCTCCGGCGATCTCTCCGGCCTCTAGGGCGCGGGTCAGGGCATGGGTGTCTACCAAGGGGCCGCGGGCGGTGTTGATCAGGAACGCCGACGACTTCATGGCACGGAGCTGGTCCGTGCCGATCAGCCCGCGGCTGCGGTCGGACAGCTTGTAATGCACGGTGACCACGTCAGCTGTTGCGAGGAGTTCGGCCTGGTCCACCCGACGTACGCCGGGGACGGCTGCGGCGGCTTCCGCCGTGAGGTTCTGGCTCCAGGCCACCACGTTCATACCGAAGGCTTGGCCCACCTGCGCCACCCTAGAACCGATCCGTCCCAGGCCCACCACACCGAGGGTTGCTCCCTCCAGGTCGGCGCCCAGTGTGGATTGCCAGCGGCCGCGGCGTAGCGCGGCGACCTCCTGCGGCAGGTGACGCATCAGGCCCAGGATCAACGACCACGTCAGTTCCACGGTGGCTGAGGCGGGGGAGTCGGTATTGCAGACCATGATGCCGTGGTCGGCGGACGCCTCCAGGTCGATGCTCGCGTTGGCCCGGCCCGTGGTCACCAACAATTTCAGGTGGTTGAGGGCGCCCAGGCGTTCCGCGTCGAAGTGGGTGCGTTCCCGCATCGCGACGAGGATCTCCGCGTCTCCAACGGCCGCCACGAGCGCTTCGGTGTCCTCCACGCGGCGGTGGAGGAAGTCGACGCGATGCCCCGCAGAGGTGAGCCGGTCCCAGTCGGCGCACATTGAGGCCACTGATTGGTAGTCGTCTAGAACGCAGATCCGCATGGTGAGGAGACTAGCCGATGCTCGGGCGTGACCGATTCCTCTCGGTCCCTTCAGGGGCTGACCCCACGTGATGGATTAAAATAGGCAGGATGTTCATCCGGGGGTGCCGGGTGCCGGTGAGAAACACGTGAGGTGACGCGGGTGAGTTCAGCTACGGTCGGCAGGTTCAGGAGAGCGGCCAAGGCGGTCGGTGGCGTCCTGGTTTATATCCTGCTCTGGGCTGGAATCACGCTGTTGTTGGCGGGGATCGGCATCCGGCTGATGTGGGGCGACATCTCTGTTGACCAAATGATGCTGAACATCGTGACGATCAACGCTGACGGCGGTGGCGGCATCGTCGTCTGGATCGCCGTTCTGGGCTTTGGTCTGCTCCCTGTGCTCATCACCTTAGGCGTGTGGTTCTTCCGTTTTAGGCGGAGACGTCGACGCGAACGCGACACCGGGGCCACTCAGCCTCGAAGCCCTTCCGTCTGGAGGCGCTCGCTCAGCGGGTTGCTGGTGGCGCTGGTAGTGGTGGGCGGTGCCACGGCGTTCGTCTCTACGGTTCGGGTGGGGCAGTACATTCAGTCGGCCAATTCCGAATACGACATTGCCGATTACTACCGTGCCCCCGTGGTGACGAATCCCGGTGCGACCGCGGAGCACAAGAACTTGGTGTTGATCTACATCGAATCCGGTGAGGCGACGCTCTCCGACACCACCTTGTTTGAGAAGGACCCTTTTACCCCCTTGGAGACCTCCGCCTCGTTGGATAAGGGGTGGAAGAGCATCGAGAATTTTCAGCAGTACGAGGGCGGTGGCTGGACCATGTCCGGCATCGTCTCCACCCAGTGCGGCATTCCCCTGAAGTCCAATGGGACCCTGACCGGGCAGATCGGGTTGAACAAGGTGGACGGGGTGGCCACCTATCTAAGTGGGCAGGACTGCCTCGGGAACGTGCTGAAGGAACAGGGCTACGACAACGTGTTCATGGGCGGGGCCAAGGGGGCCTTTGCGGGGAAGGGGATCTACCTCCACGACCATGGCTACGACACGGAATATGACCTGGACACGTGGCGGAACAAGGGCGAGCCCGCGGACCAGTACCGGTCCGACTGGGGGTTGAGTGACAAGCGGTTGATGGCCAACGCTCGCGATGAGGTGGATCGTCTCCACGCTCAAGCGCAGATAACCGGGCAGCCGTTCAATCTCTCCATGCTCACGCTGGACACGCACGAGCCCGTGCACATCTACGACTACTGCGACGTGGACACCGAGGAGCCTTTGACCTCGGTCTTCCAGTGCTCCGTGCAGCAGGTGGCGGACTTCGTGGACTACATGGATGAGCAGGGTTACCTGGAGGACACGTCCGTGGTGATCATGGGGGATCACCTGAAGCACATGGGGGTGGCGGATAAGTTCCACGACGAACTGGAGGAGAATCCGGATCGTTCCATCTTCAACCGCATCTGGGTGGCGGGACAGGACCGCGACCGGTTGCAGGTGCGGGACGGCGTGGATCAGCTGAACCTGTTCCCGACCCTGCTGGAGGCGGCAGGTGTGCAGGTGAAGGACCGTCAGGCAGGGCTCGGCGTGTCCGTGTTCTCCCCGACGCTGCCCAAGAATTCCGCGCAGGCGCTGAATCCGGAGACCTACGTGAAGGTGCTGGACGCCAGGTCCAAGGATTTCTACCAGCAGGCGTGGGGTGGGCAGGACACGGATCAGCAGGATGATTGATCCCGCAGACCTCACAGGCCTTTGCAACGGAATCCGTGGTGTGATGCAATGAAGGCAACGAATATGGTGGGTACACACGGGTATTCGCTACGGAGATCATGAGGAGCGGAACGCGCATGTCCAAGTACAGGGTTCAGAATCCGGCCACCGGTGAGGTCGTGGAGACCTTCGCGGAGGCCACCGACGCTCAGATCGAGGACGCCCTTGCCGCAGCCCACGGCGTGTACGTGGAGTGGAAGGACCGCGACATCCAGGAGCGCGCGGCGATTGTCCGCCGCGTCGCTGAGCTGTTCGTGGAGCGTGCAGACGAGTTGGCCCGCACCATCGCCACCGAAATGGGGAAGTCCGTCCAGGAGTCCCTGGACGAAGTCCAGTTCGCAGCGGACATCATCGACTACTACGGTGTGCACGGGCCCAGCCTGGCCGGCGATTACCAGATCCCCTCCACCATTCCCGGTGTGGCTCGGATCGAGGCGCTGCCCATCGGTGCGCTGCTGGGCGTCATGCCGTGGAACTTCCCCTACTACCAGGTGGCCCGTTTCGCGGCCCCGAACCTGGTGCTCGGCAACACGATCATGCTCAAGCATGCCGACGTCTGCGGCCGTTCCGCGCAGCTGATCGAGGACATCATGGTCGCCGCTGGCGTGCCGGTCGGTGGCTACCAGGCGCTCTACGCCAACCACGACCAGATTGCCACGATGGTGGCCGATCCCCGTGTGCAGGGTGTCTCCTTGACCGGTTCCGAGCGGGCCGGCGCCATCATCGGTGCCCAGGCCGGCGCCAATCTGAAGAAGGCCGTGCTGGAACTGGGTGGGATCGACCCCATGGTGGTCCTGGACGCCGACGATGTCGCCGCCGTGGCCAAGGACGCCTGGGACTTCCGCGTCTACAACGCCGGCCAGGTCTGCAACTCAAACAAGCGCCTGATCGTCATGGACGACATCTACGACGAGTTCGTGGCGGAACTGGTCAAGCTCGGTACCGGCCTCACGCCTGGCGACCAGCTGGATCTGCAGGAGGGCCAGTACGTGCCGCTGTCCTCCCGCGCTGCCGCGGAGACCGTGGACGCTCAGGTCCGCAAGGCCGTTGAAGAGGGCGGTCGCGTGTTGGTGGGTGGCGAGATTTCTGAAGCTCCCGCCGCCTACTACGCACCGACCGTCCTGGTGGATGTTCCCCGCGATTCCGCGTCCTACCGCCAGGAGATCTTCGGCCCGGTCGCCACCGTCTACAAGGTGTCCTCCGATGCCGAGGCGCTGGAGCTGGCCAACGATTGCGATCTGGGCCTGGGCGGGTCCGTGTTCTCCACCGATCCGGCGCGTGCCGAGGCCATCGCCTCCAAGCTGGAGACCGGGATGACGCACGTGAACATCATCGCTGCCGAGGCCGCGGAGATCCCGTTCGGTGGCGTGAAGCGCTCCGGTTTCGGCCGCGAGATGGGCCCCATCGGCATGGGTGAGTTCGTGAACAAGCGCCTGCACTTCATCGCGAAGTAGTCCGAGCGCAACCATCCCTGTGCGCCCCTGATCCCGCGGCTCTGGCCGTGGACCCAAGGTGAGAATGCCCGACGACGCGTGTTGCGTCGTCGGGCATTCTCACCTTCGCGAGGGCGCAGGCGCCCGCCGGGCGCCGTCAGTACTTGGCGGACTGGCCCCCGTCGATCGGGATCACGGCGGCGTTGATGTAGCTGGCGTCCTCGGAGAGCAGGAAGGCGACCACGGACGCGATCTCCGGGGCCTCGCCGTAGCGTTTGGTCGGGTTGACCTGGATGAACTCCTCGGCGGCCTTGCGGGGGTTGTCCGGGTCGATCTGCTTCATGGAGTTCTCCACCATCGGCGTCCAGATGGCGCCTGGGGCGATCGCGTTGATGCGGACCCCGAACTGGCCATACTCAATGGCGGAGTTGCGGGTCAGGCCCACAACGCCATGCTTGGCCGCTGCGTAACCGGACTGGTTCCCGACGCCGCGGATGCCGCCCACCGAGGCGGTGTTCACGATGTAGCCGGAACCCTGAGCGTGCATGACCTTGAGCACGGCCTCGAGGCCCAGGAAAACGCCCTGCAGGTTGACGGCGATGACCTTGTTGAACTCGTCTGCGCCGAAGTTCTCGGTCAGGTTTTGCCTGCCTTCGATCCCGGCGTTGTTGAAGAAGCCGTCGATGCGGCCGAACTCGCTGACCGTGGCATCCACATACCCCTGCACAGCGGCGGGGTCGGTGACGTCGGCGACGGTCGTGAGCACCTTGGCGTCGGGGGCGACCTCCGCGATGGCGGCCTTGGCGGCTTCCAGGCCCTTCTCTGACACATCAACCAGGGACAGCGAGGCGCCTTCGGACGCTACGCGCGTCGCCGTGGCCTGGCCCAGGCCGGAGCCGCCGCCGGTGATGAGGATGACTTTGTTCTCGAAACGAGACATGGGTTCCTTCCACTTCGTTGTGGTGATCATGCTTGCGGTGAT
>JBQDZM010000051.1:7578-15824 GCA_052108535.1 Galactobacter sp.
CGAAACGAGACATGGGTTCCTTCCACTTCGTTGTGGTGATCATGCTTGCGGTGATTGACCTGGCGAGGCGGCCGCGATGACACTTCCTCTACAGGTGTCTATAGCGTAAGCACTACAGCGGCGTTATGTCACCCGGACGGAGTCAGATATGCGAACGCCAGATGTAGCCGGTCCGGGTGACCGTCCTGTTTCCGCTCTTCACGCTGTACTTGATCCGGTACCACCCTGCACGTGAGGTCTTGTGCGTGATCGTGACCTTCTGCCCCTTCTTCCGGGTGTCAGCGCGTCCCCAGGAGCTGCCCGCGCCCTTGTAGATCGGAGAGGCGTTCTTCAGGGTCTTCTTGTAGTCCGCCACGTTGATGATGCGGAAGCCCGGCGCGGAGTGCAGATGGCCCGCCGCGATGTATCCGGTGCCGCCGGAGTACTTGACGCGCAGCCAGCCGCTTCTGGTCGTCTTGTGGGTGACGGTGATGCGGGTTCCGGGCTTGATCGTCGTGGCACGTCCCCACGCCGCACCTGCGCCCTTGTAGACGGGGGCGGCTCGTTTCGTTTTCTTGTAGTAATCGGTGACGTTCTGGATGGCGAATCTGGGGGCCGAGGACAAATGGCCCACCCCCATGTAGCCCACCTTGGTTCCGTACTTGACCTTGTACCAGCCGGACAACGTGGTGTGGTGGGTGATGGTGACCCTGGCGCCCTTGGGCGCGGTCGCCAGTTTGGCAGACGCGGACCTGGGCTGGGTGTAGATCGGCGCGGACTGTTTAGTCTGCGCGTAGAGGTCACGCACGTTCTTGTCGGTCCACTTGAACGTGGGCTTGGGCGTGGGTGTGGGCTTGGGTGTGGGTTTCTGCGTGGGCGCGGGCTTAGGCGTCGGCTTAGGCGCGGACGCCGCGATCTTCTTGACGTCGCTGGCCACATCCGTCTGCAACGCGGGCAGCTTCGGGATCACGTACTGGCCGGGGCACTTGGTGGCGTTGGTGGCGATGTGACCGGCGATGCGAGGCACCGAAACCTTGGTGCCCTTCTTGTGCTGGTTGGTGCCACCCGGATCCGCACGAGACGTCAGCGTGACGGTTTGGGTGGTGTCCACGTTGTATTCGTAGGCCTTCCACACCAGCACCTCACGCAGGGACTTCAACATTGCGGCCGAGGGTTTGGCGTCCTCGTAGTTGCCCAATAGGGAGATCGCATACGTGTTCATGTTGAACGCTTTCGCGTGAGTTCCCAAGGGCAACGAATCGATGGACCCACGACGGCCCTCGTAGATGTTCCCGAACTTGTCGATCAGGATGTGGTAGGCCATGTCGCCCCAGTTCAGGGCATTGGTGTGGTAACTCCAGTCGGCGCGGATCTGCGCCTCGGCCTGCGCCTTGTTCTTGTAGGAATTGGATCCGGCGGTGTGGTGAATGTAGAACGCGTCGATCTTGGCGTTCTGCGTTGCTGTGATGGTCTTCTTCTCGTCGGGACCCCAGGCGGCCCGCGGGTTGACCTTCGGGATGGCCGAAGCCGGAGCGGTACGCAGCGGCTTGGACCCGGCACTCTGCTTGGCTGTGGCTCTGACGAAGGCCGGGGAATCCGTACCCTTCGCGCCGGCCGCTGACCTGGCCGAGGCAGGGGCTGCCACGGTGTCGTCTCCCACCAAGGCCAACTTCATGTCCTGGGGAGCGGCGTCGTCGGTGAAGACCCGTGCCTGTGCCGCCTCGGCGTCATTGAGCAGCAGCGGCTCGGTGCCGCGCAGACCGATGGGACCCTCGACGATTTCCTGGTCGCTCCACGCGGTCCAGACCCCGTTTTTGCGGACACGGAGCTCCACCCGGTCGATGGTGCGCTCAGAGCTCTGCCAGGTCACGCCTGCTGCGGTGAACGTGTCTTCGCCGACCACGGTGGGCGTGGTCAGCGGAGCATCGGAGGCTTGCGCGCTGGCTGAGGCGGTTTGCTTCGGAACCACCGGGACCTGTTCGATGTCTGCCATTCCGGCAGAGATCGGTGAGTTGGCCGACGGGGCGGTCACTCCGGTATCCGTCGTCGTGGTGTCCGGGGTACCGGAAGCCGGGTCTGCGGCGATGGCCGGGGTGGCGAGGGAGGCGCCCACCAGGGCGAGGGACAGGACACCCGCGGATGCTGCGGCGCGGGCGGATTTGAGCGTGGCTCGACCAGGGCGAAGTGAGAAGGGCATGAGCGACTTTCGAGACCTCTCCAGGCACCGTTTGGGCAGGGTGAGGTCAGGGCAGAGGTGACGAAATGATGTTGTGGGTTTGAGTAAACCCATCATTCATGATTCTGGCAGCTTCATTGACGGATGCGGCGGAGATGTCCGTCACGGTGGTGCGGACCAAACGCTAGTGGCTCAGGGGCGCCCCATCGTCGCCCACAGCAGCCAACCGGCAGTAGCAGCGCAGCCCAGGATCACCACACCCATCAGGAACAACCACACGCCGGCGGGTGCGCGGGTGATGGAGGCCAGGATCGCGGCGTCGGACTGAGAACGATCACCTCTAGTGTGGGCTCGGGTCAGGTTCCCGAAGCCGCGCAGGCCGCCCAGGAGGAAGAACACTCCGAGGCCGCACACCACATAGCCAAGCCACTCATCCGGCGTGAACAGCGCCAACCACGCTGAGAGAGCCACGACAGCGATGCTGAGCAGCCAGGCCAACCAGCCGCGCATGAAGATCAGCGAGACCAACAACACGGCACCCGAGATCACCAGCGCCAGCCCGGCCCGTTGCTCCAAGGCCGCCCACACCAGAAGTAAGCCGTACAACGCTGGAGCCGGGTACCCGCAGAACGTAGAGAACGGGGCACTGCCCGCGGTCCCTCTGGAGACGGTCTGCCCCGAGTGGTCGGAACGGACGCTGATGGCCACGGAGCGTCGGCCACGCAACAGCCCGGCGAAACCGTGGCCCAGCTCGTGCACCACCGTGACCACCAGGCCGGAGAACCGCCACGCGCCCGGAACGAACACCAGAGCGGCAGCCACGAGCAGGGTGATCGCCGCGCTCTGTCCTGCCACCGGGACGGGGTTGGACACGGTCAGGGTGTCCATCAGTCGCGGCCAGATCTCACTGCTCTCCATGCCCTCGATCTTGTCAGGCCGGGCTGTGCGGTCCTCTCAGGAAGTCGCCCGGAACACCACGCGGCGTGACAGCACGTCCGTCGGTACGGATCCACTGATCCATACCGACGGACGTGTCAACGCACCGCAGGATGTCGCTCGGCTTCGGGTCAGCCCTGACGATGTGCCTTGTAATACTCCAAGAGTGCCTGGGTGGAGGCGTCCTGGTCGGCTGCGGCCGCCTCGTCACCCTCGATGGCGGGCGCGATCTGCAGGGCCAACTGCTTGCCCAGTTCCACACCCCACTGGTCAAAGGAGTTGATGCCCCAGATGGTGCCCTGAGTGAAGGTGATGTGCTCGTACAAGGCGATGAGCTGACCCAGGACCGACGGGGTCAGCGACGGAGCGAAGATCGAGGTGGTGGGTCGGTTGCCAGAGAACGTTCGCGCCGCCACCAGCGCACCCGTGGTGCCCTCTGCTTCCACTTCCTCAGCAGTCTTGCCGAAGGCCAGCGCCTTGGTCTGGGCCAGGAAGTTGGCCAGGAACAGACCGTGCACGTCCCGTCCGGAATCCTTCAGCGGATAGGCGGGGTTCACGAACGCAATGAAATCGGCCGGGATCAGTCGCGTGCCCTGGTGGATCAGCTGATAGAACGCATGCTGGCCGTTGGTGCCCGGCTCACCCCAGAAGACCTCGCCGGTGTCTGTGGTGACGGGGGAGCCGTCCCAGCGCACGGACTTCCCGTTGGATTCCATGGTCAGCTGCTGCAGATATGCGGGGAAACGGTGTAGCAACTGCGCGTACGGCAGCACCGCGTGGGTCTGCGAACCCAGGAAATTGGAGTACCAGACGTTGAGCAGGCCCATCAGCACCGGAACGTTGCGCTCCAGCGGAGTGGTCGCCACATGCTCATCCACGGCGTGGAAGCCCGCCAGCAGTTCCCGGAAGGTATCGGACCCCAGCGCGATCGCCAGCGACAGACCGATGGCTGAGTCCACCGAGTAGCGGCCACCCACCCAATCCCAGAAACCGAAGGCGTTGCTCGGATTGATGCCGAATGCCTCGACCTTGTCGAGAGCGGTGGAGACCGCCACGAAGTGGTGGGCGACGGCGTCGGCCCGCGCCGCGTCGTCGGGCAGGGAAACGCCGTGGTCGGCAAGGCCGGACCACAGCCAGTCGCGCGCCAAGCGCGCGTTGGTCAGGGTCTCCAGCGTGCTGAACGTCTTGGACGCCACCACGAAAAGCGTGGTCTCCGGGTCCAGGTCCGCCGTGGTGCGAGCCAGGTCCGTGGGGTCGATGTTGGAGATGTAACGCGCTTCAATCCTCCCCACGCCCTCTCCGAGCATCGCTGCCGCGCTGCTCGGAGCCTCGGGGCGCGTGGGCCCTGCATCCGCGTACGGGGCGAGCGCCTCATAGATCATGACCGGGCCCAGGTCGGATCCACCGATACCGATGTTCACCACGGTCTTGACCGTCCTGCCGGTAATGCCCTTCCACTCACCGGAGCGAACCTTGTCAGCGAAGGCCGTCAGGCGGTCCAGGACCTCGTGGACATCATGGTCCACGTCCTGCCCGTCCACGACCAGCGTCGGCTCTGCGCCACCGGGCCGACGCAGCGCCGTGTGCAGCACCGCACGGTCCTCGGTGGTGTTGATGTGCTCGCCCGCGAGCATCGCTGCGTAGCGTTCCGCGACACCGCTCTCCTTGGCCAGGTCCACGAGGGAGGCCAGGATGTCATCGGTGATGAGGTTCTTGGAGAGGTCGACGTGGAGGTCGGCCAACTGGAAGGTGAGCTTGTCCACGCGCTCGCCGTCTGCTGCGAACCAGCCGCGAAGGTCAGGGGAGAAGCCCTCCTTCGCTGAGGTGAGCTGAGCCCAGGCGGACGTGGTCGTGGGATCCAAAGGAGAAGCCATAGGCACAACGTTAGTCGCGTCTGGGCCTCCCGGTCACGGATGACGTCACGCAGACTGGGGTATGGCGTCGGGTCCACATAAAAATGAACGCTCGAACCTTGCCCCGCATCACTGCGGGGCAAGGTTCTTTCGTTGTGTGCGCCGGGATAGACGGCGGCGGCTGTCGATCGAGAGTTCCACGGCGTCTCGCCCGCGTGCTCGACGGCGAGATGGGCGACGTGGGCGCGCTCTTCGGGGGTGAGATAGGCATACGAACCGGTCGAACCGAGCGCAGTGATCGAGTCACCCTGACCAGTATGGCCATGGTGAGAACACTGCGTTTCCGGGCTGCTCTGTCAGTTCTTCAGATTCGCACTCTACCTCGTGAAACTCACACTCTAGAGCGTGAAAGTCGCACGCTAGCGGTATGATGATCGCTATGAATCCGACCGCCGCGGATGTGCTGACCCTCATCGAGAGGATGCGGACGCACCGAGGTGACTTCACAAACGTGGAGGTCAAGCGTGGCGCGGGTGGTGCGCCTGATCTAGCGGCGACTCTGTGCGCCTTCGGGAACATGCCCGACGGCGGCACCATCATCGTCGGGGTTGACGAGCGCACCGGATTCATCGTCACCGGTGTGACAGATCCCGCGATGATCGAGCAGTCGATCGCTTCGCAAGCCCGTCAGGCGGTGACGCCGCCGGTCGCCGTGACCTTTGAGACCCTCACGATCGTTGGTAAGCACGTTGTCGTCGCCGAGGTGCAGGGGCTCAGCGCGCACCAGCGGCCGTGCAAGACCGGTGGCCGCGCGTACTTGCGACAGGCTGACGGTGACTATGCGATGAGCGCGGCGGAGGAGCAACAGCTCCTCGGGGTGCGTGACCGGCCGCGCTACGACACGACGCCGGTCGAGCGCGCGACGATCGGCGACCTCGATCCGCAACTTGTCCGTGGGTTCGTCTCTGAAGTTCGGGCGAGCTCGCGCCGCCTCCGCGACGTGGATGAAGCGACCCTGCTTCGGCGCCGGGGAGTGTTGGCCCCGGACAGCGACCGGGTGTCGCTTGCGGGACTTTACGCGCTGGGGGAGTATCCGCAGCAGTTCGCGCCGAGCCTTTCGGTGACTGCTGCAGTCATCACCAGCCCGGGGTCTACTGACCGTCTTGTTGACCTCGTGCATCTCGACGGCCCGATCCCTGACCTGCTTGACGCGAGCATGGACTGGGTACGGCGCAATCTCCGCACCGGTGTTCGCGTCGGCGGCGACGGCAACAACTACGATCATCCTGAACTGCCACTGGGAGCCGTGCGCGAGCTCGTTGCGAACGCTCTCGTGCATCGCGACCTCGGACCGCACACGCAAACCAAGCGCGTCGAACTTCGACTCCTGCCGGGCCGGTTGGTCATCACCAGTCCGGGTGGGTTGTGGGGCGTGAGCCGGGAACAGCTCGGCACCGCTACCGGAAAGTCTGCTGTCAATGAGCACCTCTACAGCATCTGCACCCACCTCAGAACGCCCAGGGGAGCGCGCGTCATCGAAGGAGAGGGCGGCGGTATTGGTGAGGTGCAGCGAGCGCTGGAAGCATGGCCAGCTGACCCGCCGATCTTCATCGACCAAGCCGTGAGCTTCACAGCGGTCGTCGTGAGGCCAGGCATCGAATCAAGCTCGTCCGTGTCCGCGCCACAAGGAGAGAGGGGTGACCCTCGAACCCGGATCCTGACGGTGCTCACGCAAGGGCCGCTCGACCGGACTTCGATCTCCGAGCGCACGGGACTGACGCGGTCACAGACGCGCTATGCGCTCGAGAAGCTCATTGCCGATGATCGCGTCCTGATGCACGGGGGACTCGGCGCACGCAATACCGTGTACACGGTTGCCGAGGACGAGTAGCAAGCGACGAGCCGACACGACGGCCCAGCTTGGGGCGCGGCCGAAGTGCCACGGAACCTTCCGGAAACTATAGGCGAGGGCGGATCGCCTGGCGCGACGAGAAGACCGCTTGCAATGACGGGGCGAGGTTTGAACACGATCCCGTTACTTCCGGGCATCGGAGCCGGGCACAGGAGCATCAGCGCGCCAGGATTTTGTTGATCCAAGCTTGGCGGGTGCTGCGGGACTGGCGGGAGATCTGAGCGTGAGGCGCGAACTCGTCGAACGAGTGATATCCGCCCGTCCACACGTGCAGATCTGCTTTCCCTCCGGCCGCCCAGATGCCGTGAGCGTAGGCGACGTCCTCGTCGCGGAACAGTTCGGCGGAACCGCAATCGATGTAGGCAGGCGGCAGGCCGGACAGGTCCGTGGCACGTGCCGGTGCGGCATAGCTGGAGACGTCATCGGTGCCCTTCCGGGTGCCAAGCAGCGCTTGCCAAGCGGTCGTGTTGGTGCCCCGGGTCCATAGCCCGTGGTCCGCGAACTGGCGTGTGGAAACCGTCTTGTCGCGATCATCCAACATGGGGCAGATCAGCAACTGAGCGCACACGGTGGGGCCGGACCGATCCCGAGCCATCAGTGCCACGCCGGCCGCAAGTCCGCCGCCGGCGCTGCTACCGGCCAGGAGCAGTCTTTCAGGGTCAAAGCTGAGGTCTTCGGCGTGGGCGGCGGTCCAGATCAGCGCCGCGTAGCAGTCCTCAACCGGCACGGGGTCGGGATGCTCCGGTGCTAGGCGGTACTCCACCAAAACCAGCACTGCGTCGTCGTGGAGGACCTGGGGAGGAAATTCGTGCGCGCCCAGCCATCGGTTGCCACTGATCATGCCGCCGCCATGAATGAAGAAGATGCACGCACCCACGCCACTGCGTCCCGGGCGTTCCACGATGCTCAGGACGATGCTCGCGCCGTCAAAAGTCGGGATCGTCACGTCCCGAGTGGCGACACCTTCGGCCTCGAGCTCTTCTCGGCTGGACGACGAATGCGGTAGTGCCCTGTACTCAGGGATCATGTCTGCGGTCACGGTACCCGTCATGATTCCGTCGAGTCCGGCCAACGCAGCAGCGAGTTCTGGGTCGAACTGCGGGTGGGGTACGTGGGACATCGGGGTCCTTCCTCCGTGGTTGCAGCGACCGGGAATCGTTGTGGCGTCCGGCAACGGTTGTGGTGGAACGAGAGGGTTGCCGCGTTCGGGGCGGTGGTGGTGTCTGGGACGGTGGCAGGGGCGCCGTCTGGGCCCTGCGTTCCCGTGCGTCAATGCCGGTCCTGCGTGGATGGTGCCATGGTATCCACGGTCCTGGAACATCGGCGGGTTCTAGGTGGTGGGTGGGGTGAGTTTGAGGGTGGCTGCGCGGCCGGTGGCGATGGCGGTGAA
>JBQDZM010000052.1:0-14832 GCA_052108535.1 Galactobacter sp.
TGCACCCAATAACAATCACTGGACGAGAAATGGCATTTCTCGGTGCGGTAACCGGCCTCGGGCGAGGCGGCGCGGTGCACTCCGTAGTCCCCCGCCAGCAGGACGGCAGGTAGTGGGGCGTACGTCGGCTCGAGCAAGGCAAGCATCCGAACCAGGGACGGCCAGCGGCGCAGTGGTAACCGTCCAGGGTCAACGAAGCAGGGGCAGTCGTCCGAGGCCGATCAGGCAGAGGCAACCGCCCAGGACCGACCAAGCAGGCCGCGGCGGCTGGGCGAGCACCACACCACAAGGCCGTGGCCGGGCAAAAGTGATCGGCCGGCGTGATCGCGCGACCGCCGGGGAGCAAGGCGGCGCGAATCGAGAGCCAAATGGACCCGGGCCAGCGGTGCCGCAGTAGACTACGGACATGAGAGCCGAAAGCCCCACCCCCAGCTCCCACTCCGCCTGGTGGGTCGAATCTGACGACCTGACACCCGCATGGCAACGGATCATGGCAGAGGTCGAGCAGGCCTTCTCAGAGACCGGCGCCAATACCCCGCCATGGGATAGTCCGCACGACCAGATTCCCGAAGACCAGGACGTCCCCGAGGACTGGTATGAGCGCGTCACACACCCCGAACGCTACGAGATCCTCTGGGCCAGGGCTCAAGCCTGGGAGCAAGTGATCACCGAACATGGCTGGGCCCATCGCTCCGAACATCACGTAAATGAACTGCCTTGGGCGGACGAGGCACCCGACGCCACGCGTCAGGTCACCATCCTCGAACCGCTTCAGCCGGGTGGGGGCGTCCTGGCCCTGGCATTCACGGGCGCCTCGACCGGCGACGTTCCGCCGGGCATCATCGTCGCCACCGGAAACCCTCTGATGACGCCACTGGGACAGCTTCCCGATTGCGGCTGCGACGCCTGTGACGGCGGATCAGCAGAGCTCATCGAGGCGCTAGACCAGAGCCTCATTCCACTGCTGGACGGATCGCTCACCGCAAGCCTGAAGACTGAGCGGCGCAAGCGGGTCACCAGCTACAGCACCCCGTTCACGGCAGGCTCGTCCACGACCTTTAGCCGGTACAGGAAAGAGGAGCGGATCACGACGTCCACGAGGCCGGGACCTTGGTTCCCTAGTTGGACGCCGATGCCGAGCATGGATCCCGCCTGAGACACCCGCCGAGAATCGCGGCCACCTCATCCGTACAGGTCGTCTCGACGCTGTTTGACTCGGCACGGCTCGACTCTGCTCAATTCAGTCTGGGTTTGCTCTGCTCGACTCTGCTCTATGCGTCGGCCAGCTGGCGGCGTTCACATGATCCGTTCGGATATACACCGCAGTTTCGGATATTCACCCAAGTTTCCGATACACACCCCGGTTTCGGATTAACACCACCGAACCGGTGATGCTAATCCGAGAACGTGGGGAGATTCAAAAAGCCAAGGCACATCACTCATCAACACATCGCCATCAGCACATCACTCATCGCTCGTCAGCTCGTCAACGCATCAACACATCAACACATCAACACATCGCCATCAGCCCATCAGCAGACGGCGCATCAACCCAAACCAGCGACTATTCACAAGGTCTTAGGGGCTTCGACGCATCCGACCAAGCGTGAACCCACGCTGGGACCTCGCGCCCGTCAGGGTTCGGCCCCGCCTCGGCCAGCAGCTCCTCAGCCGAAACCCCGCCGCCGGAGCGCTTCAGGAATCGGGCCTTCACGATCGCGTGTGCATAGACCTCGTCCCCCACGCAGAAACTCTGCTCCATGAACACCCAACGTTCATCGATACCGAGCAGTCGCGTCACCACGTCGAAGCGCTCACCGGGATGCAGCGACTTGCGGTAGCTGATGGTCTGCGCCGCCACCACGGGATACCACCCGCGTGACGTGCACCGTCGCCATAGCCCGGAGGTGAGCATCAGATCCATGCGGCCCAGATCCAGGATGGTCAGGTAGCGCCCGTTATTCATGTGCCCCAGCTGGTCCAGGTCCAGCGGCGTGACGCGGAAGGGGGTACGGAAGATGGACCATGCCGTCGGAGCACCACCCGGAACGCTGCCGAATCCGCGGCGGCGCGTACGCAGGGCACGCAGCTGGAGGATGAGGAGACGGATGTAAAGGTTCATTGGAGAGTGTGCTCCTACTGGGGACGGGCGGCCGCAGGCGCGGATCCGGTCAAGGCCGGTTCGTGCCGACCAGAACAAAGTTACCGCAGGGTAGTAACACACGGCCACACCCCTCGAGCCACACCCCTCCCCATACGGGACAATGGACCTATGTCGCTGCGTTCCCCCCTTCCCGTCCGCAACGGGGTGAACGCCACCCGCCTGCATCTGCCGCTGGCTGGCCCCTGGCTCACCATCCAGGACTACGTGCTCGCCAGATTTGGCCACATCGATGCCGAGGGCCTCAAACGACGCTTCGCCACCGGTGAGGTCCAGGGCGTGGGTGGCACCATCATCGACGCCCACGCACCCCTGGGTACGCACGAGTTCCTCTGGTACTACCGCGACCTCCCGAAAGAGGAGCCGGTCCCGTTCCACGAGTCACTTCTGCACCTGGACCGCGACCTGCTGGTGGTGGACAAACCCCACTTCCTGCCGACCACCCCAGGCGGCCGCTACGTGCAGGAATCGGCCCTGGTCCGCCTCCGTAATCGCTTGGGCCTGCCGGACCTCATCCCCATGCATCGACTGGACCGCGCCACCGCCGGCGTACTCCTGTTCTCCGTACGTCCCGAGACCCGCGGCGCGTACCAGACTCTCTTCGAACGTCGCGGCATCTCCAAGGTCTACGAGGCGGTCTCGGCGTTGCCTCCGCAGACCGATCCCGACCATCCGAGCCTCCAGGGAGTCCCGCTCCCCCTGACCTATCGCAACCACATCGACAAGGACAAGGGCGTCATCCGCGTGGTGGTGGACGACGACGCGCCACCCAACGCGGAGACCATCATCGAAACCCTGGCCACCGGCGTCTCCCGCGGCACCCACGCCGGCCTGCCCGTCCTCCACACCCGACTCCGTCCGCGCACCGGCCGCACGCACCAACTCCGCGTCCACTTGGCCAGGCTCGGCGCCGGGATCCTCAACGACGCCTTCTACCCCGACCTACTTGAGGACGTCCCCGACGACCATTCCAAACCCCTGCAGCTCCTGGCCCGGCAAATCTCGTTCACCGACCCCCTGAGCGGCGCGCAGCGCCGCTTCTCCTCCCGCCGCACCCTGCTGGAAGCACCCGCCTGAGGCGGGTAGGTGCCGCGAGGCATCCTTGCCATGCCCGACGACGGTGGCCACCGCCGTCGGGCATCTCACCGCCGTGGGCCAGCCCACCGACGCTGGGCAACACACCGGGCGATACCCGGCCAGCCTCCGTGATCCCGTGCTATCTGCTGGATAGCCTTGGCCCATAGGTGGGCTGTGCCCGCCCGGTCCGTCACGTACCAACCCCATGATGGGAGTCGGGATGAAGAATCAGGCACGTCGACAGGAGGATCCGGAAGAGTCCGGCGCCTCCAAACCTGATGCGCCCGAGACCCTTCGTTTCCCCCCTCGCGAGCGGGCCAGCACCCGCCGGAGGACGCCCCAGCAGGAGCCGTTCGACCTGGAACGTACCGAACGCGACCGCGACGCGAGGGCCCAGGAACGCGCCCAGCGAAACCTGGAAGCCGAACGCATCCGCGAGAAGGCCGACCGCACCCGCGCCATCCTGGAGGCCCGCGCCGCACTAGCGGAGAACCGCAAGGCCAACCAGCTAGATGCCATGGTGTGGGATGCGCGCGAGGCCATCCAGACGTCCTTGTCGGAGGATCAGGAGGAACGCCCCAACTACGTTCCCATCGCGGCCTCGCCCAAGCACATGCCTGAGGCGAACCGGCCTGCTCCCCCTGGTTCCGTGTACGTAGCCCCGTACAACCTGCCCGAGTTCTCCCCTGCTCCCGCACCGACATTCCTGGACGTGGTGCGCCGCAGCGTGGTGACGCTGGCAGCGGCCGCATTCGTGGTGATCGGTTACATGACCGCGGCGGGGAACCTGCCCCTGGCCAACGAGTTTTCCCGGCACCAGGCGTCCTTGGCGCCGCTGCTGGTGGCGGCCTTCGCCTGGCCCGTCCTTGGCCTGATCATGACCGCCTCCGCGGTTCACTCCTGGTTCCCCGACCAACGTTCCGCCCGCCGCCAGCGGGCCACGGGTCTAGCCACAGCCGTGGTGTCACTGGCCGGGATCGGTTGGATCATCGCCGCCGCGAACGGGTTGGCGTGGATCGCCCTGATCGCAGCGCTGGCACTGATGGCGGGTGCCGGTTACGGGATCCATGCGCTCAATCTCCTCACCGCCCGCAATCGGAGGGAACGCTGGCTCACCGATGCCCCTCTGGAGTTGGCGTTGGGCTGGGGCGCGTTCGCCTTCTGCTGGTCAGCGACGGCACTGCTCGCCGGGCTGCAGATCGACGCCGGACCGCCCGCCGTCCTCGGAACCATCTTCCTGGTCGCCGCCCTGGTCCCCGTGTTCGTGGCGGGCTCCAGCGAACGAGGCCGGATCCTCCCGTCCGTCGGTTTCGCCTTCGGTGTGCTGTGGTTGATCCCGGCCGCCATTCTCTCCGGGCAGGTGCTGTTGATGGTGCTCGCCATCGTCGGTGTCGTGGCCGCATTCCTGGCCGCCTTGTCCCGCCGTCAGGCCATCGTCTCCGCCGAACGAAAGGCCTGACTTACGTTGACCTCAACCGGGATTCCCAAGCCCTTCCTGCTCATTTCCACCCGCCCGGAGGACGACGTCGTCGCAGGGGAATTGCGCGGCGTCATCGAGTTGGCCGGGCTGGCACCACACAATGTGGTGCAGCATCGACTGGAGCGGGACCCGTTCGCTCCCGTACCCGATCTGGCCTCGCTGCAGCAGTACTCGGGCGTGATCCTGGGCGGGTCGCCCTTCACCTCCACGGACCCCGCTCCGTCCGACGTGCAGGTTCGGGTCGAGGCGCAGCTCATGGAGTTGATCTCCACCGTGCTGGAACACGATCTTCCGTTCCTTGGCCTCTGCTACGGCGTGGGCATTCTCGGTCGCGCAGCAGGTGGTGTGGTGGACCGGCAGTACCCGGAACCCGTTGGCCCCTCAACGATCTCGGTCACGGACGAGGGCAAAACCGATCCGATGTTGGCCGGGATGCCCCAGACCTTCACGGCGTTCGTGGGTCACAAAGAGGCCATGAGTGCGCTGCCCGCCGGAGCCACCCTATTGGCCACCTCCGGGCCCGCACCCGTGCAGATGTTCAGGCTGGGCGCCAACGTCTACGCCACGCAATTCCACCCGGAGTTGGACGGACGGGGGTTGGCCCAACGCATCGATGCGTACAAGCACCACGGGTATTTTGACCCCTCGGAGGCCTCCACTCTGACGGAGATCGCCCTCACCACGGACGTGTCCCACGCCCGCGTGGTGCTGTCCAATTTCGTGCGCCGTTACGGTCGCTGAAACGTTCATCTTGTGTCCTCGTAGGACGCGCTCACAATCGGGTGCGGTCCGCTCCGCCGCAGAGCCGCGGTTTCACCGTGGAGCCGGGATTTGGCCAGCTCTGTGGTGAGAACCCGGCTCTATGGGAAACGGCACCGAACGTCACGCGGCGACACCTTCGGGAACAACCTGGACCGCAGCGCAGTTGGCACCCATCGTGAGCACACTCTTCTCCCCGATCAGCATCCCCACCGCAAACGGCCATGGCCTGGAGGTCCGCAATCGCGCCTTCATCGCGCCGATGTGCCAGTACTCGGTGTCCGCGCGTGACGGCATCCCCACCGATTGGCACTTGGCCCATCTGGGCAGCTTTGCCCAAGGTGGCTTCGGGCTAGTGACCATCGAGGCGACCGCGGTGGAGGCTAGGGGCCGGATCTCCCCGGAGGACGTGGGGTTGTGGGATCAGTCCCAGGTTGAGGCGCATCGCCGGATCACCGACTTCATCCACTCCCAGGGCTCCGTCGCCGCGGTGCAGTTGGCCCATGCCGGCGGTAAGGCCTCAACGGGATCCGGCTTCGGCGGGACCGGAACAGGCAGCCTCACCGAGGACGAGGGCGGCTGGGAGACCGTGTCGTCGAGCGCCCGGCCCACCGTGCCGGGCCTAAGCACCCCGCGTGCGCTGACCGCCCAGGAGATCCACGACGTGGTCCGCTCCTTTGCGCACGCCGCAGCCCGCGCGGATGAGGCCGGCTACGACGCAGTCCAGATCCACGCCGCCCACGGTTACCTCATCCACCAGTTCCTCTCTCCCCTGGCCAACGACCGCACGGACGCCTACGGAGGCAGCGAGGAGAACCGCACCCGGCTGGTCCGCGAGATCGCCGACGCCATCCGGGAGGTCTGGCCCGCCTCCAAGCCGCTGGGCATCCGTATCTCCGGTACCGACTGGATCAACAACGGCTGGGACGTGGAGGCCAGCGCCCGCCTGAGCCACGACCTGGTGGCCCACCACGGCGTCACGTGGATCGACGTCTCCTCCGGTGGCTTCGTGGGTCCCGATGGCACGGTGAACATCCCCGTGGGCCCCGCCTACCAAGCGCCGCTCGCGGCGCGCGTGCGCGCGGCCGTCGGGCAGGACGACGTCGGGCACCAAACAAAGGCGACCGCACCGCGCGCGGTGGTTTCCGCCGTCGGGCACATCGAGGAAGCCGAGCAGGCCGAATCCCTCCTGACCCTCGGAACCTCCGATGCGGTCAGCATCGGCCGCGCCGCCCTGCGTAATCCCCACTGGGCGGCCACTGCGGCCAAGGCCCTTCGCGTGCCCGCCGCACGCAATCCCGTCGCGGAACCGCTGCTCCGCGGCGGCTGGTGAGCCACCGGAACGGGTGAGCGAAGAGTGAACATCGGCGCGTGAACCCCAACGGGCACCGGTTCTCGGGTAGGAATGAGACATGAACGTACGCACCCCTGACCCGTACCCCGGTTGGCTCAACGAGGCGGACCTCCACGAGGCCCGCGAACGCCTGCCCATGGTCTACGTCGAGGCAGTCCCAGTCCGGCTGGACCCCATGGGGTACGTGTCCCACGTCGGGTTGCTGTTCACGTCAGACGCCGAGGGGCACATGCAGCGCATGTTCGTCTCCGGCCGCGTGATGTACCGCGAGACCATCCGCGCGGCGCTGCTGCGCCACTTGGAGAAGGACCTTGGTCCGCTCGCCATGCCGCAGTTGCCGCCGTCCATCACCCCGTTCACGGTGGGAGAGTACTTCCCGGCGCCGTCACAGACCGGCCTGGTGGACGAGCGCCAACACGCCGTGGCGTTGGAGTACGTGGTCCCGGTGCAGGGCGAATGCCTGCCCCGCCAGGATGCCCTTGAACTGACGTGGATGACGCCGGAGGAAGCCCTGAGCGAGGCCGTGCAGAACGAATTCCTGGGCGGACGCGGTCACATCGTCCAGGCCGCCTTGGCCCACGTGGGCTGGGGTCGGTAACCGATCGATGAGGGTGAGAGCATGAGTCAGGACGCCGAGGGCAGATTCTCCGGGCGCTTCTCCGGTCCGCGTTCGCGACGCCAGGCCAAGGCCCGGGAGATCGCCGCGGGCGATCGCTTCATGCGGCGCGACGGCCTGCCCAGCGCCGCGGTGGTCTCGACCCGCGTGGTGACGGACTCGTTCGGGACCGACATGTGCGTCGAGGCCGTTCTGGAGGACCGCACCCGGGTGCGGATCGCGGTCGGCTCCACCGTGCGTGTCTACACGGACCGCACGCCCCCGCCCGGGTTGAAGGATCTGCTGACCATGACGGTGCCGGAGACGGGACCGGAGGCCGCGTTGTTGGCCGCCACCGAGTCCCACCGGGAGGACGAGGAGCTCGTCAGGATCGCCCTGAATCTGGTCCCGGGCATCAACGTCCGGGCGGGCGCGCACCTGACGGATCTGGCCACGGCCGTGGATCGTTTGGTGGTGGTGCACTCTGACACGGAGGCGGCACGGCCGCTGCTGGCCCACCTCACGGACCGCGGATTCGACGGGAACGAGAACCGCTGGTGGCCGGTCCGCCATGGCCTCGCCTTGGCGTCGTGGTTGGCCATAGTGCACGACGACACGGCGGCGGCCGCCGCCTACGGCACCGCGCTACGCGCCGGTGAGGACGAGGTCCTCACGGAGATGCGAGGACCCGCAGCGAAGATCCGACGGCACGAGATGACCCGACCCGCGTCCTTCGACCGGGAGATCCAGCGGGCCAGCGAACTGGGCCGCCACGCCGACGAGGCCCGCCTGCGTTGGGCCAGGCTGGATCAATCCCTGACGCAGTTGGCCACTGGCTGGGCCGGTTGGGAGCAGGACGAGGTACTGGCCACCATCGCCTCGGACGTCGAGGTCCTGAAGGAGCTTGAGGCACCGGCCTCCGAGTGAGGATGTTAGGGCCGTGTTGGGGGCTCCCGGTGGGCCAGGATCCTGCGGCCGCACCAGGACATCCCCTCCACCACGGCCATACCGATGACCACGCCGATGCCGGTCTCGATGGCTCTGTCGTAGAGCACGTGCCAGGACAATGCGTGCCCCAGGGTGGATCCCACCAACGCGAGCGGCGTGATGAAGACCATGGCCCAGAAATAGTTGCGCACCACGAAGTACTCGGCCAGGAACTGGGTCAGGCCGATCAGGAGAATCGCGAGCCACGGCTCCGGTTGGAGGGCCACGATCAGGGCCATCACCACTAGGCCGGCCACGGTTCCCAGCACCCTATGCACACCACGGATCACCCGGTGCCTAGTGGACTGGCCCACTAAGGGGACCACCGCGGCCACCATGGCCCAGTACACGTGTCCCATGCCGAGCGGTGCGGCCAACAGCGCTGCGATGCTTCCTGCGAGGGCCGGAGCCACGAAATAGGCGGGCAGCTCCTGGAACACCGCCCGCTTGACGTGGGTAGGCATCGGGGAGGGGACGGTGACCTGCCAGGGCGTCCGATAGCGCGGCAGAATCCGGCCGAGTTGTCCCACGACCAGGGAGAAGACCATGGTGGCGGTCGCGGCGAACATGGCGTCGCCGAGCCGCGGGGCGTCCGGGATGGAGGCCACCACCGCGAAAGCGAAGACGTGAAAAAGCGACCCGGCGGGACGGACTCTCAGCAATCCAACGGCCATGGCGCCCACCACCGAGACCACCGACGTGCAGGCCACGAGCCACCATTGACCCTGCGGCGTGTGGGCACCATGGATGAACTGGTCCCCGCAGAGCCATGCCACCAGGACCACCAACCACATGAGTGCCGCGGCCTTGACCTGCACCAGGAATCGGTCCAGGTGCATGGGCGCCCGGGAATAGACACCCACGAAGGAGCCGAACACCACGTAGGGGGCCAGGTCAAGCCGATCGATGGCGATGAGGAACAGCAGGGGCAGCATCACCCCGATACCGGCCCTCAGTCCAACGAAGTGGTCCCCGTTCAGAGGGGCCAGCGTGAAGAGAGCTCGCAGGCTGAACCGGTCCGTATCGGTGGTGCTCACCCGACCTTCTCCTCCCGGCGTAGCCTCATGGCTCCGACCCGGTCCATGGTCTCCACGACGATCAGGCCGACCACCAAGCCGATGACGGTTTCCACGGCCCGGTCGTAGAGGACCGCGAAGTTCCAGTCCCCGCCCAAGGAAGTGCCGATGAGCGCCAACGGGGTCACGAAGACCATGCCCCAGAAATAATTGCGGATCACAAAGCACTCCACAGCGAACTGGATGCAGCCGAGCATGATCACGGCAAGCCATGGTTCCGGCTGCAGCACGATGACCAGGGCCATGAGCCCCAGACCCACGGCGGTGCCGAGCACCCGGTGGACGGCACGAACCATGCGCTTACCCGTGGTGTGCCCGGCCAAAGGCACCACGCCCGCGACCATGGCCCAGTAGATGTGGCCCATGTTCAGGGGGTCGGCCACGAGGGCGGCCACCGCGCCGGCCAGTCCCGCAGCCACCAGGTTGGCCAGCCCCTCCTGCAGGATGGCCCTGCGCATCCGGGGCGAAAAGGGACGGACCGGGGTCAGCACGTGCTCCGTGCGGTACTTGGGCACCACCCTGCCGATCTGTCCAAGCACCAGGCCCAAGAACATGGTCGCCGTGACCGTGAACATGGCGTCGCTCAGAGGAGCACCGTCGGGGACGGATGCCACGGCGGCGAAAGCGAAGACCTGGAAAAGCGAACCGGCGGGACGCAGGCGCAGATAGGCCGTGAGGACGGAGGAGAGCGAAGCGACCACGGCCGTGACGCCGACGAGCCACCACCGCGTGGAACTGCTGTCGGCTCCGTGGACCAGGGCGTTTCCGGTGAACCAGGCGGCCAGGATGATCAGCCACGTCAGCGCTGCAGCCTTCACCTGCGTCGCGAGCCGGTCGGTGTGCAGGGGCGCGCGGGAGTAGATCCCCACGAAGGAACCGAACACGGCGTAGACGGTCAGGTCGATGCGGTCCAGCCCGATCAGGATCAGCAGCGGGAGCAGCACCCCGACCCCCACCCGGAGTCCCACGAAGTGGTCGTTGCCGAAGGGGCCGAGCCTGAAGAGTTGAGAGAGCCGGTAGCGGGTTCCGTCGTCCGGGACACCCTCTGTGGCCGCGGCGTGGGTGGGGGCGCTGTCCATCGAGTTGGTGCTTGCGTTGGGGCCGTCGGGTGAGGGTGCGGGGGCAGAAGTCATGTCTGTGCCAATCTATTCCGTTGAACGGGTCTGCGTCAGCGGTCGGCACCACACGCACTGGTGTCCTCCCCCACCCACCTTCCCGGTCGTTGGGGGTTAGGGCCGACGGCGGGTGGCCGCGGGGCACCGCTGGCGCCTGCCATACGGCAGACTGGACACGTGCCAACTGATGCCAAGCGCCGCCGTCGCGCCCAGAACCAGCCCAAACCCGCCCCGTACGTGAAACCGGAATTGCCGGAAAGCCACCCGCGCCAGCGCGAGTTCTCCTTCGAGGTCGGTACCCGCTTGGACGGGACGCACGCCCGCACCGGCACCATCCGCACACCCCACGGGGACATCGCCACACCGGCCTTCATCACGGTGGGGACCAAGGCCACGGTCAAGGCCGTCACCCCCGAACAGGTGGCAGGCACCGGGGCTCAGGCCGTCCTGGCCAACGCCTACCACCTCTACCTCCAGCCCGGCCCCGACCTGCTGGACACGGCGGGCGGCCTGGGATCCTTCATGGGCTGGCACGGCCCCACCTTCACCGATTCCGGCGGCTTCCAGGTCATGAGCCTGGGTTCCGGCTTCAAGAAGGTCATCGACATGAACGGGCCGAGCGCCCCCGGAGCGGACGGCCACGCCGGCGGGGACGACGCGGTGGCCCCGGGCAAGGAGCGCCTGGCCAACGTGGACGACGACGGGGTCTGGTTCAAATCCCACCTGAACGGAGACAAGCACCGCTTCAGCCCCGAGGTCTCCATGGGTGTTCAGCACAAGATCGGGGCGGACATCATGTTCGCCTTCGACGAGCTGACCACGCTCTACAACTCCCGCGGTTACCAGGAAGAAGCACTGGAACGCACCCGGCGCTGGGCCGAACGTTGCATCCTGGAGCACTTCCGACTCACCGACGAGCGCGAGGGCAAGCCCTACCAGGCGCTCTTCGGCGTCATCCAGGGCGCCCAGTACGAGGACCTGCGCCGCAAGGCCTGTGCCGACCTCTCCGAGATGCCCTTCGACGGCTTCGGCATCGGCGGGGCGCTGGAGAAGGAGAACCTGGGCACCATCGTGGGATGGTGCGCCGAGGTCCTGCCAGAAAACAAACCACGGCACCTCCTTGGCATCTCCGAGCCCGACGACGTCTTCGCCGCGATCGAAGCCGGCGCGGACACGTTCGACTGTGTCTCCCCCACCCGGGTGGCCAGGAACTCCGCCTTCTATACGGACCACGGCCGTTTCAACCTGGCCGGGCGCCGCTACAAGACGGACTTCACGGCGTTGCAGGACGGCTGCGATTGCTACACCTGCACGCATTACACGAGGGCCTACATTCACCACCTCTACAAGGCGGACGAGCTACTCAGCCACACGCTGATCTCCATCCACAACATTGCGTTCACCGTGCGCCTGGTTGACCGGGCCCGCCACGCCATCGAGGACGGGACGTTCTTCCAGCTGAAGGAGGATGTCCTGACCAAGTATTACGCTGGTACAGGAGACCCGCAGGGACGCTGACCTCGTCACCGGCCCACGGTACCGCCCGGAACCAGAGCCAAGAGGTGAGACGTGAGCAGCCAGACGCCGAGAGCGGTCAAACGTACCGGTCTCGTCCTCCCGCCTCGCCGGAAATTGGGGCTTGGAGGGGCCACGCTGCGCTGGTGCTTCTACGTTCTGCTGAGCCTCATCGCGCTGCTGTGCACCCTGGCGTTGCTCACCGACCGACTGTCCCTGGACAAGGGGCACACTCCGAAGAGCGTGACCGTCTCGGCGTCCTCCGCGCTGGTGAACTCAGAGACCCTGACGAAGCGGTTGGAGCGGCTGCATCTGCGTCAGCCCGATGTGGACGTCTGGGTTATGGCCCAGGAGTCCGAGAGTATCTCCGACGTCCGCTCCACGGTGATGTCGCAGGTCAAGAAGGAGAGACCGGGTTGGCTCGCTGACGAGCACCTCTCCCCGCACAAACTCGTCCTCTTCCTCAACATCACCGACGCGAACGGTCACGCCGATTCCGGCTTGTACGTCGGGATGGACTTGAACGATGGCAACATCGACGAGAACCGCGAGGTGGGCGATCGGGATTTCGCGAACGCGCAGTGGGTGGACGGTTTGGTCCGGATCGTGGACGCCCAAGCGGGCAAGGATCCGTCGGGGGCGCTCACCACGGGGATCCTCTGGGCGGTGGGAGTTGCGTCGCTGGTGGCCATCGTCGTGATCGCTTTGCTCGCCAGAAGCCGCTTCGCTGCGGCCCAGGAGGGGCTCTCAGCGGGTAAGGACGCCATCGCGCAATTGGAGGCTCTGCTCCCTCAGGTAGCTGCGGTGATCGATGAAGCGGGTTCCGAGGCCGCAGCCGAGCCCCCTCCGCTAGGCACGGTGGCGCCGGCCATCACCATGCAACGGCTGCGCTCCGCCTTGGCCGACGTGCAGCCGGCCTGCACCTATTGGAGCACCCAGTTGGATGGCTTCACCCGCTCACGTATGAGGTCCAGAGGAGCCGTGGACCAGCTGGGGTACGCCGCCACCAACCTTCAGGGACTCGTCGACCGGGCCAAGGGGCTGGCGGACGTGGCCCGAATGGCGGGCGGGCTGCCGGGGTGGCAGGATTCCGCGCTGCGCCAGGCCGAACTCCTGGAACGTGATGCGAACACCGGGGCCCGGGTCTTGGACGCCCCGTCCGTCCAGGCCACGGACCGTTCCGCGGCCGTGCTCTGTGCGGTGGACGAGGCACACCAGGCGGTCCGACGAGTCACGGAATCCCTCGGCGCCGCTCCCGGCGCAGATTCCACGCCACGATTGGGGCACGGGGAGGTCCTCACTTTGCTGGAGCGGGCCTCGTCCCGGCTGGCCTCCGAGGTGGCGCGCGCGGGTAACGCCGCTGCCGCGAGCACCAAGAAGGCCGAGGACGTGGTCCCCCTCTTGAATGCCTCGGCGAACGCCTCCTCCGCGGAGGCGGACACCCCCACCGTGGGTCGTTTCACCACCGTGGACGCCCAGGTGGATCCGGGGCAGCCGGCCTACCCGGCCGCCCTCGGCTTCACGGAGGAGAGTCCCAACCGCGACGTGCGTCCCCAGGGTCAACGGCACCCCGCGGCCGCTGGTTCCGTGGCGGCTACCCCCGAACCGCTTTCGGAGCAGACCGGGGAGCTGCTCAACCCGTTCGTGGTGGTTCCCGGCGCCTGGGCCTTCTATCTTGCGGTAAAGGAAGCCGGTGGCCTCCCCAAGGCCAAGGCCGAGGAACACGAAGCGGAACTGGACACGGAGGGTGTGCCCAAGGTCCAGCCCAGCGCCGAGCAGGCAGACACCCCGCAGGCAGACACCGGACCG
This sequence comes from Galactobacter sp., assembly GCA_052108535.1. GTDB lineage: Bacteria > Actinomycetota > Actinomycetes > Actinomycetales > Micrococcaceae > Galactobacter. Next base: position 13,929 of record JBQDZM010000052.1, read on the forward strand.
ATCCGCCCTGAGACACCCGAGCCTTCCGGCCGCTGAGGGCGCCGTGAGGCTTACTTGGCCGGTGCGGTCTCTACCTCGGAGAAGTAGCCGGGCTCACGCTTCTTGAACCAGCCGATCACCAGGGCCGTCAGCGGGGACAGCAGCAGTTCCACCGCGGTCTTCCACACGAAGCCGACCACCACGTAGTTGATGAACTCCCCGCCAGTGGAGATGCCGATGACGCCAGCGGCGATGGTGCAGAAGAGCAGGGTGTCCAGGAATTCACCCACACCGGTGGAGGCCCAGATCCGCCATACCAGGCCGCGCTCGCCCTGACGCTTCTTCATGGCGACCATGATCAAGGCGTTGGAGAGCTGCCCGGCCAGGAAGCCCACCACGGAGGCAAGCACAATCCGCCACACGGGCCCCAGGGTGTCGGAGAAGGCCTGTTGCCCCTCGTAGAAGCTGGCCTGGGGTAGCCGGATCATCACCCAGAAGGAGCCCACGGCCAGCAGCGCCATGGCGAAGGACATCAGGACCACGTTGCGGGAGGCCTTCCAGCCGTAGACCTCCGACACCACGTCTCCCAAGACGTAGGCCAGGGGGAAGAGGACGAAGCCGCCGTCCAAAACCAGGCGGCCGATCTCCACGCCCTTGGCCGCTCCGATGTTGGAGAGGACCACCACCACGGCGGTCGTGGCCATCAAGACGGCGTAGAAGCGGGAGCCGACCGGCGCGAATCGCGCGGTGGGCGCAGCAGGCTGGGAGGGGGTGGAGGTCACGGTACTTCCTAGTGAAACGACGGGAATCGGAAAATGGCGCGCGGCAGTGGACTCAAGTCGGGAGCTGCCACCATCCCGTCCCGGCGGCATCCGCCGGCGACCAGGTGACATTCTTTCACGAGGGCGCGCACGGTCTACGTACC
>JBQDZM010000053.1:0-14651 GCA_052108535.1 Galactobacter sp.
GGACTGCAATCCCCAAAGTCAGGCCCAGATACACTGACCGTGACGACCTTCGTAGCTCCGAGCTGGGGCACATCTCGACAGGCTTTCCTTGGGACAACCACTCGACAGACCCGCCCAACGGCGTCAGCTGATCCGCATCGGCGTCATCTGCCTCTGCCTCGGCGCGCTGCGTGTCGCCGGTGTGGCCGCCGGGTGGATCCGTGCTGGCGGAGATCCTGGTTTCCATTTCCAAACTAAACGCGGAAACATGCCGCTCTGGGTCATGACGTTATGGATCGGCGCGTTCGGGGCGTTGCTCACCTGGCTCGGCGCGAAGACCCTGCGAGACGCTGCGGCTTTCCGCGCGGACCACGCTTCGGGGAACAAGCTCGGTCGGGAATGACACCAGCGGTCACGGTGAACAGGCCCACTGAACCACGTTGGGGCCGGGCCGTGTCGGCACAGAGACACGGCCCGATTGCCGCCTAAACCAGCGGCGCCGCAGTGGCCTCCCGTACCTGTTGTTCAGTGACGCCGGGTGCCGTCTCAACGAGCTTCAGCCCATCCGGCGTCACATCGATCACGGCCAGGTCGGTAATGATCCGATCCACCACCCCTGCGCCGGTCAGTGGCAGTGTGCACTCGGGCAGGATCTTGGGCGAGCCGTCCTTGGCCACGTGCTCCATCAGCACGATCACGCGCCCGGCGCCGTGCACCAGGTCCATGGCGCCGCCGGGACCCTTGACCATCTTGCCGGGGATCATCCAGTTGGCCAGATCCCCACGCGCCGAGACCTGCATGCCACCCAGGATCGCCGCGTCGATCTTGCCTCCGCGGATCATCCCGAACGAGAGCGAGGAGTCGAAGTAGCTGGCGCCGGGCAGCACCGTGACGGTCTCCTTGCCCGCGTTGATGAGGTCGGGATCCACGTCCTCCTCATACGGGTACGGGCCCACGCCGAGGATGCCGTTTTCCGACTGCAGCACCACGGTGCGCCCCTGGGGCAGGAAGTTCGGCACCTTGGTCGGCAACCCGATGCCCAGATTCACGTATTCGCCGTCGTTGAGTTCCAGCGCCGCGCGGGCGGCCATCTGGTCGCGGTTCCATGCCATGTCTCAGGCCTCCTTCGCGGTGTTGGGGTCAATGCCCGACGACGCGTGGTCGGCTTGCGCCGCCCCGGTCCCGGCGTCTGTCTCGCGGGTTCTGACGGTCCGCTTCTCAATCCGCTTCTCGATGTCTGCACCGACCTCGATGATGCGGTGGACAAAGACGCCGGGCAGGTGCACGTGGTCCGGGTCGATCTCACCGGGCTCCACGAGCTTCTCCACCTGCGCGATGCAGACCTTGCCAGCCATGGCCGCCGCCGGAGAGAACTGGCGCGCGGCCTCATTGAACACCAAGTTGCCGTGACGGTCTCCCACCGCGGCATGCACCAAGGCGTAGTCAGTCACGATGGCTTCCTCAAGCACGTACTCGTGCGGATCCGCCCCCAGGTGGAACGTCCGCACCTCCTTTGGCTCCGAGGCCTTCACGACGGTCCCCTCCGCGTCATACCTCTGCGGCAGTCCGCCCAGAGCCACCTGGGTACCGGTCCCGGTCCGGGTGTAGAACGCGGCGATCCCGGATCCACCTGCACGCAGCTTCTCCGCCAGGGTTCCCTGTGGCATTAGCTCCACCTCCAGCTCGCCCTCGAGATATTGACGGGCGAATTCCTTGTTCTCTCCCACGTAGGAGGCGGAGATCTTGGCGATGCGACCGGCGTTCAGCAGGACACCGAGACCCCAGCCGTCCACGCCGCAATTGTTGGAGACCACGCTCAAGTTGGTTGGCCCCGACTCCAGGACCGCGTCGATGAGTTGGATGGGGTTTCCGGAAAGTCCGAATCCACCGACGGCCAGTGAGGCCCCAGAAGGGATATCGGCCACGGCTTCTGCCGCGGATGAGTACGTCTTGTCCATGATGATTGATTGTCCTCCTGGTGGCGCGCGTCCCTCCAATGCTGCCTTCCCCAGCCCATCGACGGAAGTTGTTGGAGCTGATGGTGCCATTACTCGCGCCTATGTCCGGCGCTGGCCGACGTCTGCAATCGTCCGCCTAGAGTGTCTGCAATCATCCGCCTAGACAGTCTGCAACCCTCCGCTTAGGGTGTCTACAACTAGCCACCCAGCGTGTCTGCAAGAGACCGTCTTTAACTTCCAGACTCCGCCCCCGATGCGAGCCTGGACCACGTCATCTCCGCATTCCTGACACCAGACTTCCCCGCCATAACCTCCCTGGACTCATCAGCTCCGGCCGGGGTGAAATCACTCAACCAGGCCGTGGACACGATCGATACTGAAGTCGTCGGCGATCCGTCGTTCCGGATGGTGGACACAGGTACCGGCACCCGATTCATGGTGACCCTGCTTTTCTGCGTATCACTTACTTTCACGTCCAGTCGACTGATATCATCGCGTTCAAATATGACATCACCAGGAGGCGGCCGTGTCTGCACTCACCGTCCGGAAGTTGCCGGAAGTCACCCACCAAGCGCTCCGAGACCGCGCCGCCAAGAATGGACGCAGCACCGAGGCTGAAGTGCGCGCCATCCTCGAAGCCGCCGTACACCCACCACAGCAGGTGGGACTCGGCACGCGCCTGAGCATGATCGGGAATGAGGTCGGCGGCGTGGACCTCGATATCTCGCGCGATGCACACGTCTACGAAGCTCCGGATCTGTCGTGATCGTTCTCGACACCAATGTGATCTCGGAACCGTTACGTTCTGGTCCATCTTCCGCCGTCATCACCTGGCTGGATCAGCAGCCCGAGGATCTACTCGCCATCACGTCCATCACTTTGGCCGAGCTACGCACCGGCGTAGCGATCCTTCCCGCAGGTCGGAGGCGTGATCACCTGGGAACACGCTTGGAAACCGATCTGGTGCCATCGTTTGCAGGCCGGGTCTTCGATTTCGACGATGCCGCAGCGTCGTCGTTCGCCGCGCTGCAGGCACAGACTCTTGCCAGCGGCAATGGCTTGCCGGTGATGGACGCCTTGATCGCGGGCATTTGCCACAGTCGCAACGCAACACTGGCAACCAGAAACACCAAGGACTTCGAAGCGACGGGCATTCGCCTGATCAATCCGTGGCTCGCCTGAGCGGACGCTCGGCTGCGTGCCAGTGGGCCTGATCAGGGTCCCGAGGGACACGTCAGGACACGATATTGGCGGGTTCGCGCCCACTGATCACATCGACGACACTGCGTGAGGCCTGTTCTGCCAGCGACGCGATGGATTCGTCCGAGTAGAAGGCCACGTGTGGAGTGACGATGGACCTCGGGTGTTGGAGAACCAGCTGGCCGGCCTCCGATTCCGCCTGGTCCAGCATGTCGAGGCCGGCTCCGGCAATGGTTCCCTCGCTCAGGGCGTGGGCCAGCGCGGCCGTGTCCACGATGGGCCCTCGAGCCGTGTTGATCAGGAACGATCCTGGGCGCATGGACGCCAGGAATTCATGATCCACGAGATGCTTGGTGCCCTCGGTGAGGGGTAGGTGGAGGGAAACATAATCCGACTCCGCCAGAAGCCGGGGCAGCGGGACGGAACCGGCCTTGCCGGACGGGTGGTGCGTCAGCACGTTGATGCCCAGCGCCGTGGCACGCTGCGCCACCGCCTGACCGATCCGGCCGCCGCCGATCAGGCCAAGGGTTCGGCCGCTGATCCGGCGGGTGCCCAGCGTCGTGTCCAACGCCGAGGTGCCGTCACGACCGGCCCTGTCGTAGTTCGTGATGGCACGTTCCAGCGCGAAGATCAGCGCGAGGGTGTGTTCGGCCACCTCGTCCACGCAGTACACCGGCACGTATGTCACAGGGATGCCTCGGGCGGCAGCAGCGCCCACATCGATGTTGTCGATTCCGGTCCCGTAGCGTGCGATCACGCGCAGACCCGGCCCGGCCGCCTCGATCACACGTTCCGAGACGGTGGCGAAGCAGGTGATGATGGCGTCGGCTCCACGAGCCGCCTCGATCAAGGAGTCTTCATCCGTGGCCGCGGCTTCCACGACCTCGGCCCCGATCTCCGCCAGGACGCTGCGTTCCACGCTCGTGTCTGGCCAGGTGTGGTCGGTGATGAGGACCCGGGGCAACGTATCTGTCATGGACAAGATTGTCCTACCCCCGCCTACTGATTTCCCACAGCGTGTCATCCACAGCCAGGTGTCACCCGGCTGCAGCGATTGGCGCAGGTCGGTAGGCTGGTCGGGTGACTACCGCCCTATATCGCCGTTATCGTCCAGACACCTTCGAGGACGTCATTGGGCAGGACCATGTCACGATCCCGCTGCGCACGGCCTTGCAGAAGAACCGCGTCAACCACGCCTACCTCTTCTCCGGCCCCCGTGGCTGCGGCAAGACCACCTCGGCCCGCATCCTGGCCCGCTGCCTCAACTGCGAACAGGGGCCAACGCCCACCCCGTGCGGCCAGTGCCCGTCTTGTCTGGACCTGGCCACCGGCGGCCCTGGTTCGCTGGATGTCATCGAGATCGACGCGGCCTCCCACGGTGGTGTGGACGACGCCCGCGACCTGCGTGAGCGCGCCACCTTCGCCCCCGCCCGCGACCGCTTCAAGATCTTCATCATCGATGAGGCCCACATGGTCACCTCGGCAGGCTTCAACGCCCTGCTGAAGATCGTGGAGGAACCGCCGGAGCACATCAAATTCATCTTCGCGACCACGGAGCCGGAGAAGGTCATCGGGACCATCCGCTCGCGTACGCATCACTATCCGTTCCGGCTGGTTCCGCCCGAGCCCATGATCGCTTACGCGCAGAAGCTCTGCGACGAGGAGCACGTGCAGGTGGCGCCGGGCGTGCTGCCACTCGTGGTTCGCGCGGGCGGTGGCTCGGTTCGCGACTCACTCTCGGTCCTGGATCAGCTCATGGCCGGCGCTGGCCAGGACGGAATGTCCTATGACCTCGCCGTCTCGCTGCTTGGCTATACCCACGGGGAGCTCCTGGACGACGTCGTGGATGCCTTGGCGGCCCGCGACGCCGCCACCGTATTCGGTGCTGTGGATCGTGTCATCCAGTCCGGCTTGGACCCGCGCCGTTTCGTCGAGGACCTCCTGGAACGCTTCCGCGACCTAATCGTGGTGCGCGCCGTGCCCGATGCCGCCACCGTTCTGCACGGAATCCCGCAGGATCAGGTGGAGCGCATGGCGGCTCAGGCCGCCCCGCTCGGTCCGTCCGAGCTCTCACGCTGGGGAGACGTCACCAACGCCGCGCTCTCCGAGATGACTGGTGCCACGAGCCCGCGCCTGCACTTGGAACTGCTGTGCGCGCGGCTTTTGCTGCCCTCCGCGGACGGCACCGAGCGCGGTCTGGCCTCACGGGTGGATCGCATCGAACGCAATCTGCGTTTCGGTGGTGCGCCGGTGGAGGCGGGGTCGTCAATGGCTAGCGACGCGTCCCCGGCTCCCGCGCGGGACGCCGCGGCTGCGCCCGCAGCGAGTTCCGGGAATGCCAATCAAGGCTGGAACTCTGGCCCCACCGGTGCTGCGGCCGCCCGTCAGGCCTTGCGCGCCGCCCGTGGGGAGCAGAACCCTGCTGCCGCGCCGAACCCGGCAGCGCCAACGACTGTGGCATCCGCGCCTGCGACACCTGCCCCTGCAGCGCCCTCGCCCGCAGCGGCGGCACCCGCGGCGGCGGCGCCCTCGCCCGTGGCATCCTCGCCTGCGGCACCTGCTCCTGCGGCGCCCCGCCCCACGGTTCCCAACCTGCCGTCCATGCCCGGAATGATCTCCGCATCTGCACTGCCCACGCCGCCACCCAAGCCGCACCCCACAGACGATCCGGTCCCGGACGGCCCCGTGGACCTGGACGCCCTCGAGGCCGAGGCGCGTCGCCTTGCGGAGGAAGCAAAGCAGGCCTCGGAGAAGTCCTCCGAGCAGCAGTCCGAGACGACCCGGCAGACGCCGCAGCCCACTCAGGAAACCGAGACGGCGCCAGCATCCGGCGTCGTGGCAGATTTTGTGCCCACCGCCGCTGAGCTCGCAGCCGCCGAAGACGACGACGATGAGTTCGAACCCGCGGAGCTCGCTGCGGACGACCCCGCGGTCGCCGCGGCCCAACCAGCGGAACCTCAGCACCCGGCACCGACCACGCCTGCACAGCCATATCCTGTCCAACCTGGCCCGGCGCAGGACCCGGCCCCACAGCACGCGGTGCCGCAGGCAGCCGCACCGCACAACGCTGTGCCGCAGAACGCAGCGCCACAGAACACCGCACCGCGGCAGCCGTCCCCGGCCGAGCCCGCGCCTGCGCAGTTCGCTCCTGCCCAGCCCACCCCTGCGCAGCAGCCAGGTCCAGGACAGGTCCCGCATCCCGAGGGCGGTTCGGGTTCCGTGGAGATGTTCCGCAGGGCCTGGCCGCAAATCATGGATCATCTGAAGAACGCCAGGCGCTTCGTGTGGTCCATGGTGGAGCCGCATGTGTCCGTTGCCGGGTTCGATGGGCAGACCTTGGTGCTCGCGTTCGCGCACCCAGGCCCCATGAAGGCCTTCCGCTCGCGACCTGACGCACTGGAGCTGGTTCGTTCCAGCATCCAAGACGTCCTGGGAGTGAGCCCGCAGATCGAGGTCACCGAAGGCGCCCAAGGCCCCATCCCTGTGCGGGGTGAACCCGGCCCAAAAGCTGAAGGCCGGGCCACCCCGGCCGCCCCGACCCAGGCAGCATCCCCTGCACCAGTGAAGGCCGAGGCACCCACCGGTGCAGCTACGCCGGTTCCTGAGCCTGCGCCGGCTCCCGCGTCTGCACACGTTCCGGCGCCCTCCCCCAAGTCTGCGCCGGTGTCCGAGCCTGCAACGTCCGCGGGATCAAGCGCCTCGGCTGGCTCAGCACCATCTGCGGGCTCAGCGCGCTCGGCCGCATCTGCTGACTCGGCTGCGTCTGCTGACTCGGCTGCGTCTGCTGACTCGGCTCCTTCAGCGCCATCCGGCGACTCTGCACCGTCGCCAGTTTCAGCGCCGTCGGGCGAGTCCGCGCCGTCGCCGGTTTCAGCTCCGTCGCCGGTTTCAGCGCCGTCACCTGTATCAGCGCAGCCCGTCGCTTCAGCAGCGCCCGCAGCTGAAAACGGCCCCCTGTTCCATGGGCGTCCCATCGACCCGAGCCTGATCGTGGACCTAGAAGAGCCCTGGGACGAGGACTCCTACGGCCCCGAGCCCGAGGATCCGGCCTATGTCCTGGCGCCGAGCCGTTCCTCGCACCAAGAACCCCAACGCTCTGCCCCCGTCACCCCGTCGATCAGCCCTGCTACCCGGCCAACGAGCCACGTTTCCAGTCCGACGGCCCCCGCAGAACCGGCCAGCTCGGCACTGACCGCCGTACCGTCTTCAACACCCACGCCCCCTTCTCCGGAACCGGCACCAGCCGCGGCCTCGGCCGCGACCGCGACCGACGAGGCGCCGGCTGCGCCCCGCCCCAGCAGCGCGCCGTCGGGCACAACGCCGTTGGGCACCAGCGCCCCGGCGGCCGCCGCCGACTCCGAGGTGCCGGCGGCGCCCGTACCGGGCGCCACACGCGGCTGGTCCACGCCCCCACAACGCGGCTGGTCCGCGGGCAGCGCGGAAGCTGCCACCACGGCGCAAGACACTGCAGCGCCGTCGGGCACAGCAGCTGCGCCAGCCCCCACCGGGAAGCTGAGCCGCTACCAACGGCTCATAGCCCAAGCCAATTCCGCGAAGTCCGCTCAGCAGCCCTGGGATGCCGCCCCTCAATCCGCGCCAGCGCCGGTGGAGGAACCCGAGGACTTCATCCCCAGCGATGACGACGAGGAGCTGGAGAACTCCACAACGTTCGGCCGCCTCGCCTTCGAACGACTGCTGGACGCCACCCTCATCGAGGAACTGGACAGCAGCGGTCAGCCCATCACGCACCACCGCTGACGTCCGCGCCCCAACTCAACGCTGTCAGAGGAACCGCCAACGAACTGTCGGTCCCTGATCGTAGAATCGACGCGAACGCGTGAAACGCGACAACCGGATGCCATGAAGGAGGACACGACGTGTACGAGGGTGCGGTCCAAGACCTCATGGACGAACTCGGGCGTTTGCCAGGAGTGGGACCCAAATCCGCTCAGCGCATCGCCTTCCACATCCTCGAAGCGGACCCTGCGGACATGGAACGCTTGGCCCAAGCCATCACTGATGTGAAGACCAAGGTCCACTTCTGCGAGATCTGCTTCAACATCACCGAAGCCGAACGCTGCCCCATCTGCCTCGACGATCGCCGCGACCCTTCCGTCCTCTGCGTCGTGGAGGAGTCCAAGGACATCATGGTCATCGAACGCACGCGCAGTTACCGCGGCAGGTACCACGTGCTGGGCGGCTCCATTAATCCGATGGCCGGGGTCGGGCCGGACCAACTTCATATCCGTGAGCTGCTCACCCGCCTCTCCGACGAGCGGATCCAAGAAATCATCATCGCCACCGACCCCAACCTCGAGGGCGAGGCAACCGCAACCTACCTGGCCCGAACCTTGAAGACCCTAGGCATCCCCGTGACCAGGCTGGCCTCCGGACTGCCCGTGGGCGGCGACCTGGAGTACGCGGACGAGGTCACCCTGGGCCGCGCCTTCGAGGGACGCCGCTCGCTGGTCGGCTGACCCCAGAACGGCAACATCTCCTACCGTCGCGGCAAGGAGTTCATCCCGGGGTATGACGAAGTGGTCACCACCTCGCTCCTAGAGTCTGTGCATGACCTCCCCACCAGGCGGCATCGTCGCCACCGACCTCACTCGTTCCTTCGGGCCCGTTCATGCGGTATCAGGTATGACCCTGTCCGCCCCTCCCGGCGCCGTCACCGCCCTGGTGGGACCCAACGGTTCCGGCAAGACCACCCTCATGCTCATGCTGGCCGGGCTGCTGGCACCTGACACCGGGTCCATCGACATCAACGGAGTCAAACTCTCCGACGATCCCCGCGCAGCACGGCGTGAACTCGGCTGGATGCCGGACACCCTGGGCGTCTGGGAGACCCTGACCACCTCCGAGATCCTGGTCTCCGTGGCGCGGCTCTACGGCGTGGACCGCGACGCCGCAGAGGCCAGGGCCCAGGAGCTCTTGGACCTGGTGGGGCTGACAGAGTTCGCGGCGCGTCCCGCCCGGGTGCTCTCCCGCGGCCAACAGCAGCGACTATCGCTGGCCCGCGCTCTGGTCCACGACCCGTCGGTACTGATCTTGGACGAGCCGGCCTCCGGCCTGGACCCGGATTCGAGGCTGCGCTTACGTTCGCTCCTGCGCGGGTTGGCGCAGGAGGGCCGCACCATCCTGGTCTCCTCCCACGACCTGGGTGAACTCGACGAGTTCTCCGACCACGTAGTGGTGGTCCGCGACGGGAAGACCGTGCGCGAACAGTCCCTCACAGAGGCCGACGCCGCCGAGCGCACCTGGTCCGTACGGGCGCTCGACGTCGCCGCGCTGCGCTCGACGCTCACATCGCTCGGGGTGGCCTACGGAGTGGACCCCGACACCCGTCGTGAAGCCGTGACCGTGCCCTTAAGCAGCGACGCGGCCGCCGCCGCGTTGCTACGCAGCCTGATTGTGGCCGACGTCCCGGTCGTCACGTTCGCGCCGGCCTCCGGCGCGCTCGAAGAAACCTATTTGCGTGCCGTCGGCACCGACCACGAGGAGCAGCGATGACCAAGACCACTCGGCTCCCCTGGCTCGCAGGAATGGGCACTATTTTCACCATGGAGTTCCGGCAGCGTCTGCGCAGCCGCGGCTTCTATTGGATCCTCGGCGTCTGGTTTGTGGTCATCCTGGCCATCACCCTCGGGGTAGGCGCCTCGATGGGCCCCGCGTACGGGACCGACCACAACGGGCAGCTGCAATTCGAGCTGGTGCTCATCACCGTCCTCATCCTGGGCTCCCTCGTGGCTCCGGCCTTCGCGGCCAACTCCATCAGCGGCGACCGCGCCGGCGGCACCCTCGCGGTGGTGCAGTCCACGCTCGTAACCCCCGGCCAGATCATGACCGGCAAATGGCTTGCGGCCTGGGTCTCGTCGCTGGGCTTCCTCGTGGTCTCGATCCCGTCGCTGGCCATCGCAGCGTTCCAACCGGGGTTGCAGTGGGGACCCAGCCTGCTGATGCTGGCCGCCGTTGCCCTGGAGTTGGCCATCCTCACCTGGATTGGCGTGGGCGTCTCCGCGTGGACCTCGCGCCCCATCTTCGCCATCCTGAGCACGTACCTGCTCGTGGCTTTCCTGGGGATCGGCACCCTGATCGCTACCGGGATCGCGGCCACCACCATCACCACCACGGTGCGCGAGTCCGAACAGCGTCCCACCCCGGAAGCCGAACGCATCCAGGAGGAATGGGACGGTGAGGGCGATTGGCCCGAAGGGGCAGACGACTATTTCTGCTCCTCGGAAGTGGATACGTACCAGGCACCGGCCATCCAGGCCTTCACCTGGTTGCTTGCGGCCAATCCCGTGGTGCTCGTGGCCGACCTCGGAGCCCCCACCACCCACACCGTGCGTTCCATCGAGGACGGCTGGGTGAGCGACAACGTCGAATACGACGTCGCCCCACTGACCGTGGTCCGCTACGAAGTCAGGAGTATGCAGGCCGGTCCCCAGGCCCAGGTCATCTGTTTGGAGGGCAAGATCCGCCCCAGCGCAGATCTGGCCGAGCAGCCCCCGGTGTGGCCCATCGGCCTGGCCGCGCAGCTGGTCCTGACCGGCTTCGTGGTGATCATGGGGCGCCGCAAACTGGTGACTCCCACAAAACGACTAGGTGTGGGCACCCGCGTGGCGTGACCGTCGTGTGGCCAGACACCCGTGTCGCTGCCCGACGGCGGTGCTTCAGTGACCTGCTTCCGCCGCCTGCCGGTGGCGCCCCGATACGGCTCGGGGCGCCACCGGCAGCCGTGTTTCCACAGAGTTTTCGCGTCATAGTCCACCGCAGATGACCAAACCGTCAGAGGTCGCTGTCACGCTGACGGTGAGACCTCATGGTTGAGGCTCACCACTCGACATCACTCGAATCAGGAGACGCTCATGACGCAGAACCCCTACGGTCAGCAATTCCCTGGGCGGAGCGCGGCGCGCGCCCCGCTCCCCGGCGGGGTTCCTAGCCCACCCGCCGTGCAGGTCCCTGCGCAGGCCCCGAGCCCCACCCAGCTTCCCAGCGGGATCCCTGGCCGACCCGCCATGCAGTTCCACTTCGATGGAGGGGCCGCCACCTGGTTTGGCACCTGCATCCTTGCCGTGCTCGTCACAGTGCTCACCCTGGGCATCTGCCTCCCGTGGGCGTACACCATGATCTACAGCTGGCAGGCCAAGCACACCTACATCAACGGGATGCGGATGCGCTTCACCGGATCCGCCGTCGGCCTTTTTGGTCACTGGATCAAATGGTGGTTGCTGTGCTTGATCACGCTGGGGATCTACAGCTTCTGGGTCTACCCGCGGCTGACCAAGTGGGTCGTGGAACATCAGGAAATCGACTACTCCCGCTGATCCCGGCTCACCGGTGGGGACATCGTTGAAACCTCGCCGTCACAGAACATCGAGGGACCCTCGCGCCCGCTTAGACTCATGGTTGGTGTGCTGCGGTCACGCGCACACCACAGTCCAGTCCAGTTCACGTGTCGGGAGTCATCGATCCCATGAGCCTCATCGTCCAGAAGTTCGGCGGTTCCTCCGTCGCCGACGCCGAGGGCATCAATCGTGTGGCAGCGCGCGTCATCGAGACGCGCAACGCCGGTAACGACGTCGTCGTGGTCGTATCCGCCATGGGCGACACCACCGACGAGCTACTGGACCTGGCCGACCAGGTCACCACGTCGGCACCAGCCCGCGAGATGGATATGCTGCTCTCCTCCGGTGAGCGCATCTCCATGGCCCTCCTGGCCATGGCGATCGAGTCTAAGGGTGGCTCCGCGGTGTCCTTCACCGGTTCGCAGGCCGGCATGTTCACCGACGCGATCCACGGGCGGGCTCGTATCGTCGAGGTCGCTCCGTCGCGTGTCCGCCGTGCCCTGGACCGCGGCATGGTCACCATCGTGGCCGGCTTCCAAGGCATGTCCCGCGAGGACAACAACATCACCACCATGGGCCGTGGCGGTTCCGACACCACCGCCGTGGCGTTGGCCGCGGCCCTGGACGCAGACGTGTGCGAGATCTACACGGACGTGGACGGCGTCTATTCTGCCGACCCACGCCTGGTTCCCTCCGCCCACAAATTGGATCGCGTCTCCTCCGAGGAGATGTTGGAATTGGCGGCTAATGGCGCCAAGATCCTGCACCTTCGCTGCGTGGAATACGCCCGCCGCTTCGGTGTCCCGCTGCATGTTCGCAGCTCCTTCAGCCATCACGAGGGGACCTGGATCATTCCCAGCCCCGAAGACAAGATCCACCTCCAGGAGGGTGAACCCTTGGAACAGCCCATCGTCGCAGGAGTGGCCCACGACCTCTCCGAAGCCAAGGTCACCGTGGTCGGAGTCCCCGACATCCCGGGCAAGGCCGCCGAGATCTTCGGCGTCATCGCCGGCGCCAACGCCAACATCGACATGATCGTCCAGAACGTGTCCACCGCAGGCAGCGGCCGCACCGACATCTCCTTTACGGTCCCGATCGTTGAGGGCAAGGCCGCCATCGCCGCGCTACGCGACCACCAGGACGCGATCGGTTTCGACGACGTGGAGTACGACGAGCAGATCGGCAAGCTCTCCCTGGTCGGTGCCGGTATGCGCTCCTCTGCGGGTGTCTCCAGCACGTTCTTCAATGCCCTGCACCAGGCCGGGATCAACGTGGACATGATCTCCACCTCGGAGATCCGCATCTCCATCGTGACCCACGCTGACCGGCTGGCCGCAGCCGTCAAGGCAGTCCACGAGGCCTTCGGCCTGGACGGCACCGAGAACGCCACGGTCTACGGAGGCACCGGCCGCTGAGGCTACGCCCGCGGCGCACGGTCTGATTCTCGACAGCGGCTGGGAATGCAGCTCTACGCGCCCCATGCACAATCCCCAAGTTGACCAAGGTCGGTTGACCAACCCTGGGTGCGGCACCTAGCCTGCACTCATGGAAACAGTCAAGGTCCAGTACGCCAAGACTCATCTCTCTGCGCTCCTGGCACGCGTTGAACAGGGTGAAGAGATCATCATCGCCCGCGGCAACACTCAGGTCGCGCGCCTCTCCCCCACCGTTGCGCCCGCTCAGCGGGAACTCGGATTCGTTGACTTTCAGGTCCCCGATACCTTCTTCGATGAACTCCCGGATACGGAGTTGACGGCGTGGGAAAGCAGCGCTGACCTTTGAGCTACCTGCTTGATACGCATGCCGTACTCTGGGCACTCACCGATCCATCGCAACTGGGTCCCGCAGCCTACAAAGTCATCGCCGATCCGACCTCGGAACTGACCGTTTCCGCCGTCAGCGGCTGGGAACTGGCAACGAAGCACAGGATCGGCAAGCTCCCGCAGGCCGGGCCCTTGCTCCGTTCTTTCACCATGTACATCCGGCGTCTGCGCGCGTCGACACTTCCTGTATCCCTGGACCACGCCTTGCGGGCCGGGACCATGGTCTGGAATCACCGGGATCCCTTCGACCGGATGTTGGCGGCACAGGCTGAACTGGAGGATCTCACACTGGTCACCAAGGATGCGGCGTTCGCGGACGTAACCCACCTTTGCACCCTGTGGTGATCCAGCCGATGAAAGAATGAGCAGCATGCCTGCCACCTCCACCGCACCGATCCTCCTGTCCCAGGACCAGTGGCGCGCGGCCGAGCACGCCCACCGTGAACGGGCGCAGGCCTACACGCTTCCCCTGCGGGAACGGCGATCGCACGGCGAGAAGCACCCCGTGGAAGATTTCCTCTTCTCGTATTACTCCCTGAAACCCGGCCAGTTGGAACGCTGGCATCCGGGGGCAGGAGTGGTGCTCCTCGGCCAGGCCGCGGTGGATGAGCGGGCCGGCTGGAAGCACTACACGGAGGTGGAGGACGCCGACGGCTGCGGCACCCCCGGCGTCACCGTGGACCTGGAGGCCTTTGCCTCTGATCGTGCTTCGATGATCTCGTTCGCGGCAGCCATCCTGCAGGGTACGGCGTCCCGTCCTGCCCAGTTTGCCTGTTTCGGGCTGCACGAGTGGGCCATGGCGTACCGCTCCGACCTTCACGGTGTCCGCCACGAGTATCTCCCGCTCCGGCTGGGAGGCTCCGGCACCGATGAGGTCGTGGAATCCCACAACATCAGGTGCTCCCACTTCGATGCCTTTCGCTTCTACGCACCGGAAGCCGTGGGGCTGAACCAGCTGCAGCCCACCAGGGAAACCCAGCGGAATCTGGAACAGCCTGGCTGCCTGCACGCCAATATGGACCTGTACAAGTGGGCCTACAAACTCTCCCCGGCCGTGAATTCCGAGCTGGTGATGGATTGTTTCGAGCTCGCCTGGCGGGTCAGGACCATGGACATGCAGGCCTCACCATACGACCTCGCCGACTGGGGCTACGACCCCATCCGGATCGAGGACGCCGACGGAAAGGCAACGTACGTGGCGGCGCAGCGCGCGTTCGCCAGCGAAGCGGCGGTGTTACGCGGGCGCCTCCTCACGCAATTGCGCTGTGGTGATCTGCTTGAGGGCCCCGACGCCGCTGGCAGGTGATCACGCCGTACGCGAACCTGAGCGGCTGCGC
>JBQDZM010000054.1:0-14324 GCA_052108535.1 Galactobacter sp.
TGCTCGCGAGCAGGTCCGCCCCGCAGAGGAAGCGGGCACGGGCTAGGCGGGCACGGACTCCTTGACGCGCCATTGGGCCCATGAAAATCTATCTACAGATGTCGAAGTCACTCGCTGCTGCGGTGCCTCGAATTCTTTGTTGCAAGGACGCTGAAGAAGGAGCTCAATCCCATGAAGGCTGCAGTCATCTATGACAAGGAAGACCTGCGCATAGAAGAGGTTCCCACTCCTGAGGTGGAGCCGGGCAAGGTGCTGCTCGAGGGCGGCTTCAACGGCATCTGTGGCTCCGATCTGCACTTCTACTACGAGCCGGACGAGACCGCAGCACCCACCGGATGGAACCTGCATGAGCCGGCCGCCTTGACGGGCGCGCAGTGGCCGCAGATCTTTGGGCATGAGTTCTCAGGCAAGGTCACCGCTGTGGGGGAGGGCGTCACCAAGGTGAAGCCTGGTGACAACGTCGCGGTGTTCCCCTATCACTTCTGTCGTGAGTGCGAGGCATGCCTCTCCGGTAGGCCCAATCTCTGTAGCAAGATGGCTTTCGACGGCATCCAGAGCCCCACCGGGGGCCTGTCCGAGGTGAAACTCGTCAAGGAAGAGCAGTGCTTCGTGCTGCCCGATGGCGTCTCCCTGGAACTGGGAGCCTTGGTTGAACCCATGGCCGTGGCCTTCCATGGTGTGATGCAGTCCCAGCCGCAGGACGCTCAGTGTGCAGTGGTGCTGGGCGGAGGTCCCATCGGAGTGGGTGCCTTCTTCGCCTTGCGAACACTCGGGATCAAGAACATCATCGTCTCCGAGCCCAGTGCCGACCGCCGTGAAACCCTCAAGGCCATCGGTGTGGAGCACCTCGTTGATCCCCTTTCCCAGGAGCTTGCCGAAGCGGTGAAACAGATCAACGACGGCGTCGGTGCCGACGTGGTGATCGACTGCGCCGGTGCCCCGGTTGCCTTCCAAGGGGCCATCGACGCCATGAAGATGGGCGGGCGACTCGTGGTGATCGCCGGCTATGCCAAGCCGGTGACGTTCAACCCCGGCACCCTGGGTGGATCGAAGTCGATCTCCAATTCGTTGATCTACACGCCTGAAGACTTCCAGTACGTGGTGGATGGCATGGCGGCCGGAAAGTACACGGCTGACGGGGGATGGATCTCCAAGGTCTCGCTCGACCAGGTGGAGGAGACCATCCATCAGCTGCGCAAGGGGTCCGGCATGAAGGTGCTGGTCGACGTTTCGCAGGGCTGAACCTTAGCGGCACCCAAGCCTCACCACTCAGGGGAGCAACAGCCCCAATTTGGTGGCAGTCTCCAGCAGTTGTGGGAGGTGCGCCATCAAGGCGTCGCGGTCGGCCCGGATTACTGGCGCGGCCAACGCCAAGGCCGCGATGACGCGTCCGTCTGCCCGACGGACCGGTGCGGCCAGGGCGTTCATGCCGAGGTCGTGCTCCTGATCCTGGTAAACCCAGCCGGCGGCGGCAGCCGTGTCGATTTGCTGCCGCAGCGTGTCCAGCGTGGTCACGGAGTGCGGGGTTCTGGGCTGGAGCACCAGTTCCGCGATAGTTGCCTCGCGCGTGGCAGGCGGGAGACCGGCGAGGAGCATCTTCCCGATGGCGGAGGTGTGCAGCGGCCCTCGGTCGCCCGGGTCCGTAGTGGTGCGGTAGCCGGGGCCGTCCACGGTGTGCACGGTCACCGTCTCTGAACCGTCCAGAACGGCCAGGAGACTGGTCTCTTGGGTGGCCGTGGTGAGTTGCTCCATGGCCGGTTGCACCACTCCTGCGAAGCCGCGGGCCTGGGCCACGCGCTGCCCGAGTTCAAAGACGGCCAGCCCTAGCGAATAACGCTTGGTGGCGGGGTCCAATTCCACGAAGCCGCTCTCCACGAGGGTCCCGAGCAAGCGGTAGGCGGTGGAGAACGGGTGGTCGGAGGCCGCCGCGATCTCGGCGGCGGTGGCGCCGTGGGGGAACTCGCCGAGCATCCGTAGGAGTTCCAGGCCCTTGCCGATGGTTCCGCCAGCGCGGGGCGTAATGCTCAAGATTCCTCCTTGACACCGGTGAGCGTCGTCACTCAACGTAGTTCCGTAATCATTATTAGACACTAGTTGCCATATAGTGGCAACGACGCTGGTAGCGGTCAGTCAGAAAGCGGATACAACGTGGACATCGCGGTCTTCGGCGCCGGTCTCATCGGCCGTCAACACCTCACCCGGCTGGTGGCCAACCCCCGCGTTGGTCGCGTCCTGGTGGTGGACCCGGTCATCGCCACCACCGCAGACCTTCCAGAACACCTGCAACAGCACGTGGAACCGACCACCGCAGCCGCGGCCCTGGACTCCGCCCACGGCGTCATCCTGGCCACCCCCAACCCCCTGCACCGAGACGGCGCACTGGCCGCCATCGACGCCGGCCTCCCGGTGCTCGTGGAGAAGCCCCTCGCGGACACCGAAGCGGCCGCGCTGGAGATCGTGCGGGCCGCAGACGCCGCGAACGTCTCGGTCCTGACCGGCCACCACCGCCGCCACTCGACCACCCTGCGGGCGGCACGTGAAGCCGTGGCCCAGGGTCTGCTTGGACACGTCCTCGCCGTCCAGGCCTCCGCCCTCTTCCCCAAACCGAGTGCCTACTTCACCGATGCGCCCTGGCGGGCGCGCCGGGGCGGCGGTCCGCTGCTGATCAACCTTGTGCACGACGCCGACGCGTTGCGTTGGTTGGTCGGCGAGGTCACCTCAGTCCGCGCCGTGGCGTCCAACCGTGCCCGGGGATTCGAGGTGGAGGACACCGCGGCACTCATCCTCCGCTTCGCCAACGGAGCCCTCGGCACCTTTCTCCTGTCCGACGCCGTGGCCTCCCATCGCTCATGGGAACAGACCTCCGGGGAGAACCCCTCCTACGATCGCGACCCGCAGGCGGACTGCTATCACCTTGCGGGCACCACGGGCTCATTGGACGTGCCGACCCTGCGTCTCTCCACCGCACAGGGCGCCGCACACGGCACCACACAAGCCGAACCCTCCTGGTGGGAACCAGCGGCGCACTCTCGTCTGGACGCCCAAGCCAACGACCCGCTCACCGCGCAGCTGGAGCATTTTCTCGACATCGTGGAGCACCGGGCCGCGCCGCAGGTCACGGCGCGCGACGGCCTCCAGTCCCTACGCATCGTGCTCGCGGCGGCCCAGTCCGCCGCCGCGGGCGGCGACGAGGTCGGCGTGGCCCCGCCACCGGCCGTCGGGCATTGATACCTCAACATCACCCCCTAATCACTCACATCGATGGAGATGAACGTGAACACCACTGAAACCCACCAACGCACACCGCGGCGCGCCGCGGTAGCGTCCTGGATCGGATCCGCGCTCGAGTACTACGACTTCGCGGTCTACGGCACCGCGGCGGCGCTGGTGCTCAACAAGCTCTTCTTCCCCGAGGACGCCCCGACGGCGGTCTCCGTGCTGCTGGCCATGGGCACCGTGGGTGTGGCCTACGTGGTCCGCCCGCTCGGCGCGCTCATCATGGGGCCGCTCGCGGACAGGTTGGGGCGTCGCTTTGTGCTGATGCTGACCCTGTTCCTGATCGGTGGAGCCACGTTCGCGATCGGCTGCCTACCCACGTACAACCAGGTGGGCTACCTGGCACCCGTCCTGCTGGTGCTCTGCCGTATGATCCAGGGGCTTTCGGCCGCTGGCGAGCAGGCCTCCGCCATCTCCATGTCGCTGGAACACGCGGACGAACGCCACCGCGGCTTCACCACGTCCTGGACGCTGCAGGGCACCCAGTTCGGCACGTTGCTGGCCACCATGGTGTTCATCCCGTTCACGGCCTTGCTGGATGATGAGGCCCTGCACTCCTGGGGCTGGCGCATCCCGTTCTGGCTCTCTGCCTTTGTGGTCGTGGCCGCGTACATCATCCGCCGCAAGCTGGAGGAGCCACCGAGCTTCCACGAGACGGCCGCATCCGGCGTGGTGATGAGCCCGCTGACGCAGACCCTGCGCTTCCACAAGCTCGCCGTGCTGCGCATTGCCGGCTGCGCCATGGTCAACTCCGTGAACATGGTGTTCACGGTCTTCTCCGTTTCCTTCGCCACCAACGGCGTCGGCCTGGACAGGTCCACGATGCTGTGGGTCCCGGTGGTCGTGAACCTGGTGGCGCTCGGTGCCATCCCGCTGGCCGCAAGGATCTCTGACAAGATCGGCCGGAAGTCCGTGTTCATTGTGGGCGTGGTGGGCCCCGCGGTTTTGGCCTACCCGTACCTGTGGGCCATCAGCGTGGGCTCCTGGCCGCTGATCTTCCTCTTCGGCATCCTGATGTCCGGGCTGTTCTACTCCGCGTCCAACGCGATCTGGCCGTCCTTCTACGCCGAGATGTTCCCGACCCGCGTGCGCGCCACCGGTGTTGCGTTGGGTACCCAGATCGGTTTCGCGGTGTCCGGTGGCTTCGCTCCCGCCATCGCCTCCTCCCTCTCCGGGGAGAACCTGACCAACTGGGTGGGGCCCGCGGTCTTCCTGTCCGTGGCTTGCCTCATCGCCGTAATCGCGGCGTTGACGGCCAAGGAGACCGCGCACCTTGATCGCGCAGATCTGGAGACCGTGCAGATGTCCGCGGCGGAGGCCGCGGCGCTGCGTTCGGATCTGGAACAGCATGGGACCAAGGCATGACGTATCTGATGGGACTCATCGGTGAGGGTGTGCGGCCCTCGCTGACCCCGCCCATGCATGAGGCGGAGGGCGCCGCGCAGGGGCTCGGGTATGTATATCGGCCCGTGGATTTACTGGAATTGGGGTTGGAACCCGCCGCTGTGGGGTCGCTATTGCGCTCGGGCATGAAGCTTGGATTCGACGCCTTCAATGTGACTCACCCGTGCAAGCAGGTGGTGTTGGAGTACCTGGATGCCGTGGACCCGGCGGCCGCGCGTCTGGGCGCCTGCAACACCGTCTTGGTGCAGGAGGGGCAGCTGGTTGGGTACAACACCGACCGTTCCGGGTTCCTCTCCGCGATCCAGGAGGCCCTGCCCGGCGCGGATCTGACGCACGTGGTGCAGTTGGGCGCCGGTGGCGCCGGGTCCGCAGTGGCCGACGCCTTGGTGTCACTTGGTGTGGCCTCCTCGGCTCCCGCGCGACTCACCATTGTGGAGCCGGACGTCGCCAGGGCAGGGTCCCTGGTGGATCACTTGCGTGAGCACCATCCCGCGGCAGACGTGGTGGTCGGGGATCCCGCGGACGTCGAGTCCTTGGTCGGATCTGCCACCGGGCTGGTCAACGCCAGCCCCATCGGGATGTTCACCCATCCGGGGTTGCCGCTGCCGGTTTCCGCGCTTCACACTGGGTTGTGGGTGGCCGACATCGTGTACCGACCGGCGCGAACGCAACTCATCGAGGCGGCCTCCGCCCTGGGCTGCCGGGTGATGGAGGGCGGCTACATGGCCGTTGGCCAGGCCGCGGACACGTTCAGCATGGTCACCGGGCTGACCGCGGACCGCACCCGGATGCGGGAGCATTTCCGTTCCCTGGTCGCTGCCGAGGAGGAGAACTCGTGAAAACCAGCATCGCTACCGTCTGTCTGTCCGGGTCCTTGGCGGAGAAGCTCGATGCCTGCGCCGCGGCGGGCTTCGACGGGGTGGAGATCTTTGAACAGGACCTGGTCGTTTCCCCGCTGTCCCCGGCGGAGATCCGCGCGCGGGCGGATCGGCTGGGGCTCACGCTGGATCTGTACCAGCCCTTCCGTGACCTGGAAGCCGTGCCGGAGGAGCAGTTCCGGGACAATCTGCGCCGGCTGGAGGCCAAGTTCGGGTTGATGCAGGAACTCGGCATGGATCTGATCCTGCTCTGTTCCAACGTGGGTACGGCCAGCGTGGATGACGAGGCCGTGATGGTGTCCCAACTGCGTGCCGCCGCCGAACTCGCTGCACAGTACGGGATCCGGATCGCCTACGAGGCGTTGGCTTGGGGCAAGTACGTCAACACCTACTCCCGTTCCTGGGAGCTGGTCCGGGCCGCGGATCACCCGAACCTCGGGATCTGCTTGGACAGTTTCCACGTCCTCTCCCGTGGAGACGATCCGGCGGGGATCGCCGAGATCCCGGGAAACAAGATCCTCTTTGTGCAACTGGCCGACGCTCCGACCTTGGGCATGGATATCCTCCCGTGGTCCCGCCACCACCGGGTGTTCCCGGGGGAAGGAAACTTTGATCTGACCGGCTTCACTCAGGTGTTGTTGGAGGCCGGTTATTCCGGGCCGCTGTCCCTGGAGATCTTCAACGACGTGTTCCGTGAGGCGGATCCCCGCGCCACGGCCGTGGACGCAATGCGCTCCTTGGTGTGGTTGCAGCAACGAGCTCGCGGGCGTTTCGCTGAGGGGTCCGCGCTGCGGGAGACGCTGACCGCCGTGGACAAGTTGGTCCCGGTCGAGGCCGTTGACCACGTGGAGATCGCTACCGACGCACCTGAGGAGTTCGGGGCCCTGTTGGGCACGCTGGGGTTCACGTTCCAGGGAACTCATCGGCGTAAGCAGGCTCAGCTCTTCACCTGCGGTCAAGCCCGGGTGGTGCTCTCCCCGGTGGCGGCCGGTGCGGGGACGCGGATTGCGTCTGTGGCGGTTTTGGTGCCTAGCGCGTCGGTGGCGGCTTCCCGCGCCGCCGCCCTGGGTGCCCCGGCCGTCCCGCGTCCGGTCACGGCCGACGAGACGCCGTTGCCCGGCGTCGTGGCCCCGGGCGGTTGGAAGCTCGTGTTCGTGGACCAGGCGGCTGCGGTCTCCTGGCCGCAGGAATTCGGGGCGCACGAACACCCGAGCGCGGGGCGCTCGGGTGGGGCACACGTCGTCGGGCATTCGCTGAAACTGGATCACGTGAATCTGCCGGAGCCGCGCACCCACTTCGACGCATCCGTGTTGTTCCTGGAGGCCATGCTGCGGTTGGAGCCCACCCCGAGTTTGGATGTGCCGAGTCCGCGGGGGCTGGTGCGGTCGCAGGTGTTGGAGTCCCCGGAAGCTGGGGTGAGGTGGGTGCTGAACCTGGTGCCCGCAGCCCTGGAAGACGCATCAGGCAAGTCTGAGAAGTACCCGGCGCACCTGGCCTTCCACGTCGATTCGCTGGAGGAGTTTGCGGCCGCAGCGCGGGCGAGGGGTCTGGCCCCGCTGTCGATCCCCACCAACTACTACGCGGATCTGCGGGCGCGCTTTGGGCTGGACGCCGAGCTGGTGTCGCGGTGGCAGGAAGCCGGGATCCTCTACGACCGCGACGCCACGGGCGAGTTCCTGCACCTCTACACGCGCTCGGTGGGCGGAGTGTTCCTGGAGGTCGTGGAACGTGTGGGCGGGTACACCGGTTATGGTCCCGGCGACGCTGCGGTGCGGCTGGCGGCGCAGGAGGTCGGCCTCTAGGCCCTGCCGCGTGGGCCTGTTTCCACTGGGACCAGCTTTTCGTGAGATGCGCTCCGACTTGGCGCCCTTCTCATGAAAACCGGGTCCCGCCGCGGATCGGAATCGGTTGGGCCAGCGTTTCGTGGCCAAAAGGGCGGCCCGAGCGGGGTCCGCTTCCAGCAAATCTAGTGAAGTCTAAGGTGGTCTAGTGAAAACTACTAGACCACCTTAGACTTCGCTAGAATCGCACTCATGGATGCTGCTCTCAACCCCTATACCCCGGGATCCGGCGTGGCGCCGCCCGTGCTGGCAGGCCGCGATGGAGACATTGCCGCGTTCGATGCCCTGATCGCCAGGACCAAACTGTCTCGCCCGGCTCGGTCCCCGATGTTAAGTGGCTTGCGTGGAGTGGGTAAGACAGTTCTGCTGAACCGCCTCCGCTCGCTTGCTGAGCATCACGACTGGATGACGGTGCAGTTCGAAGCCAGGCCAGGCAAGACGGGACGTGCTTCGGCCCGACAAGCTCTCGTGACGGGTTTCTTTCGGGCGTCCGCACGGTACAAGCGCAAAAGCATGAGCGCGCATGTGGCAGCCATGCTCTCGTCGGTCACGTCGTTCAGTCTGGGTCTAGGGGTCCAGGGGGTCACACTTGGTGTCGAACGCGATCCGGGCAGAGCCTCCACTGGCAGTCTGGAACTCGATCTTCAAGATGTTGTTGAGGACATCTGCCGAGTAATGCGCGGAGAGCACAAGGCTCTGGTGATCTTCATCGACGAGCTCCAGGACCTCGATGATGAGTTACTGGAAGCCCTTGTCACTGCCCAGCATTTCGCTAATCAGCGCGAGCTACCCTTCTTCCTTGTTGGTGCCGGTCTGCCGAACTTGTCGTCAAGACTGGCAGAGGCCAGGTCATATGCCGAGCGAATCTTCGACTATCGCGAAGTGGGACAGCTTGAGATAGACGAGGCAGAGGCCGCCCTCAGGGGACCCGCGGAACGCGAAGCTGGGGAAGGGGTCATGCCCGATGACGTGCTCTCGTTGCTATCCCGCGAGTCGGGACGATACCCATACTTCATCCAGGAGTTTGGCTCGGCTATGTGGGAGGTCGCTCAGAAGAACCCCTTCACGATGGAGGAGTCCGAGGTTGCTGTTGCTTTGGGCCGCCAGCAACTGGACGCCGGTTTCTTCCCATCGCGCTGGGATCGAGCCACTCCTGCCGAACGTGATTACCTCTCTGCTATGGCTCTGGATTCGGAGGTGCCGTCCAAGACCGGTCAGATTGCTGCCCGGCTCGGAAAGCCCCACAGCTCTCTCGGACCGGCGCGTAGCTCGCTGATCACCAAGGGATTGATTTACGTACCAGGACACGGAGAAGTGGCTTTTACTGTGCCCGGGATGGCCGCTTACATCAACAGGCAGGAGCACCTCGACTGACCTTGTTTGCCTGGAAAAGATGGCGGCCTTGTTTGCGTTTGGTTCCCTCGCACGGCGTAGGGTCGAGACCAACCCGTCGCGGCCACAAAACCGGCCTGACGACATTGGGCATATACGCCCAGGAACCACTGGACCAACCCCAGGAGGACACACATGCGAGCCATCATCGCCAACGCCAAGGGCGAGCCAGCCACGCTGGACACTGTCGAGGAATCCACGCTGCTGACCGGCGAAGTCGGCATCGACGTGGCCTACTCCAGCCTCAACTACAAGGATGCGCTGGCCGTCAGCGGCAAGGGCATTGCGCAGGCCTGGCCGCTGGTCCTCGGCATCGACCTCGTGGGAACGGTCACCGACTCAGCGTCGGACCGCTTCGCTCCCGGCGACACCGTGGTCCTCAATGGTGCTCGCATCGGTGAGTCCCTGAATGGTGGGCTCGCGGAGAAGGCCCGTGTCAGCGACGACGCCCTGATTAAGCTCCCGGACGGCCTCACCGCCCACCAGGCTGCAGCCATCGGCACTGCTGGATTCACCGCAGCGCTGTCCGTGCTGGAACTCGAGGACGCTGACATCAAACCGGAGGACGGGGACGTGCTGGTGACCGGTTCCACCGGCGGTGTGGGGTCCGTGGCGATCAGCCTGCTGGCCAAGCGAGGATTCAACGTGACTGCCTCCACCGGTCGCGTGGAGGAGCAAGGCGATTACCTGCGCAGCCTTGGTGTCTCGACGCTGATCGACAGGTCCGAACTCTCCGAGTCGGGCAAGCCCCTTCAGCAGCAGCGCTGGGCCGCAGCCTTGGACGGTATTGGCTCGGCGACCCTGGCCAATATTCTGGCCCAGACCAACTACGGCGGCACGGTGGTCAGCTATGGCATGGTGCAGGGCGTGGACCTGCCGGCGTCGGTGCTGCCGTTCATCCTTCGCTCCGTGACCCTGACCGGCGCCAACTCCGTGGACGCACCCCTGGCACTGCGTGAGCGGGCCTGGCAGTTGCTGGCCGATGAGCTCGACCTCACCGCTTTGGAATCGATGACGGAAACGATCGGACTGGCAGACGTCCCGGGCAAGTGCGGTGAACTCCTAGCCGGCACGGCGCACGGCCGCACTGTGGTGGACGTCAGTTGCTGATCGCGTGCCCGTAGTCTGCCGAATTCGTACGAAACGGAACTCGGTCATTCCCGGGCCCGTTCACGCTCTTTGCGTCAGGACCTCCAGCACACGCGGCGCGTAGAAGCGCCGGCTGTAAGGCTGGGAATTCACCACGTCTAAGATGCCGAGCTCCACCAATTGTTTGACGAGCGCATTCGCGCGCCCGTACTTGATCTCCAGCGCCTTCTCCAGTTGGCGCACGGTGAAGGACGGGTTGGCCACGGCATGGTCCACCACTGCGTGCGCAGTATCCGCGCGGAGCCTTGACGCTCTGAGGGCCTCGTGCAGCTCGGTCTGTACCTTGACAAGCGCCAGCATTTCCTCCCGCGTTGACGTCGCGGCTGCCCCGACCCCCTGTGCAAAGAACTGGAGGAAGCCGTCCCAGTCTCCATTGGTGCTGACACGGAGCAGGCACCGGTAGTACTCGGTGCGTCGGGACTCGAACCACGGCGATACCGTCAACGTTGGTTCGTTGAGCAAGCCAGTGAGTAGGAATTGCACCACGATCAGGAAGCGCCCGAGCCGTCCATTACCGTCGGTGAACGGGTGGAGCGTCTCGAACTGGTAATGAGCCAGGCCGGCCACGATCACGGGGTCCAGGGTTGAGCCATGGTCCTGTTGCATCCAGTCCAGGAGTGAGCGGACTCCGGCCTCCAACTGATCTCCCGGTGGGGACGGGATGAAGCGAGCCGCTACAACCGGGAACTCACCCTGATCCATACCTTCCCGTCTGCCAATCACCACTTGGGTGGTACGCAGCTTCCCCGAATCCGCGTGTTTGGGGGTTCCCTCCATGAGGAGCCCCTGCAGCTCCGAGAGCAGGGACGAGGTTATGGGCCATCCCCCGACGATGCGATGGAACCCGTAGTTGGCCATGCGCACGTAGTTGAGGACTTCGGTGAGTTCCGCTGTAGTCGGATTCTCCTCGTCCGCCACGAGAACATCCGGGACCGGGGCATAAGTCCCTTCGAGCTCGGAGGTACTTTGAGCCTCAAGACGCAGGGAGGGCATCCTCAACAGTGTGGGATTGGGCAACTGTTGGGACGTGGCATCGAGGGCGGCCAGGGCCGCTCGCGCATTGGCGACGCTTAGGTAGGTGCTCGGGTGCAATTCGAGCTGGTTGGGGAGAGGTGTGGGGACGAAGGCCTTGTGTTCCCAGGCGCCACGGCGTGGGTGGCTGCCGTTGATGGCAACGAGATCGCCGGTGGCGGAGGCGCCAAACATGCTCAGGTCCATAGCGTCACTCTAGCTGCGGTTGACTGACATTCTCCGGTGAGAATGTCAGTCAATGGGCACTTCACTGACATTCTCTGGTCGGAATGTCAGTGAAGAGGCATCTTCAGCATGGTGCGCGACGCCGTGGCCTGGCTATCGCCGCCACGCCACGGACCAACCTGTCGGACCCCGCCATTAGGATTCTTAGTTGTGATCACTGGTCAGTTGAAGTCTCAGGTGCAAGCGGTTTGGAACGCGTTCTGGTCGGGTGGCATTGCCAACCCGGTGGAGGTGATCGAGCAGATCACCTACCTGCTCTTTCTGCGTCGGCTCGACGAGGAACAGACGCGTAAGGAGCGCAAGGCCAAGCGTTTGGGGACGGGCGTGGAGGACCCGATCTTCCGGGCCGGTGTGGACCGGTTTGGGCGGCGCTGGGAGGATCTTCGCTGGTCTCGGTTCAAGGACTTCGCACCGGATGAACTCTTTGCCACCTTCGACGAGTCCATTTTCCCGTTCCTGAAGGACGAGTTGCCGCGCGCGGCCAAGGGCGAGGCGTCCTCGTATGCGGCGTTGTTGCAGGACGCGCGTTTCACGATCCCTACGCCGAATCTGCTGGTGAAGGCCGTGGACCTGATCGACAAGCTGGACTTGAGCGATCGCGACACCTCTGGCGACCTGTACGAGTTGCTGCTCTCCGAGCTGGCGACCTCTGGCACCAACGGTCAGTTCCGCACGCCGAGGCACATTATCGAGACCATGGTCGCGATGATTGACCCCAAGCCCATGGAGGCCATCTGCGACCCTGCCGGTGGCACCTGCGGCTTCCTCATGGAGGCCGGCGAGTACCTGCGCGAGCAGTACCCGGAGGTGATGACGGACTCGGGGAAGCGGGCCTTCTTCGACAACGGTCAGTTCCATGCCTACGATTCCGATCGAACCATGATGCGCATTGGTGCCATGAACCTGATGGTGCATGGGATTGAGAATCCGGCCATGGAACGGCGGGATTCGCTGGCACAGT
Organism: Galactobacter sp.; assembly: GCA_052108535.1. Lineage (GTDB taxonomy): Bacteria > Actinomycetota > Actinomycetes > Actinomycetales > Micrococcaceae > Galactobacter. The sequence continues at coordinate 12,159 of JBQDZM010000054.1, forward strand.
CGTATGCGCAGGACCGCGATGCGTATGACATCATCCTGGCCAATCCGCCCTTCGCCGGCAGCCTGGACAAGGAGACGGTGTCCAAGGACCTGCTTACGGTCACTGACACCAGGAAGACGGAATTGCTTTTTCTGAGCCTGTTCCTGAAGTTGCTGCGGGTGGGCGGCCGTGCCGCCGTGATTGTGCCCGACGGCGTGTTGTTCGGTTCCAGCAAGGCGCACCGCGCCATTCGGCGCGCCTTGGTGGAAGAGCAGCAGTTGCAGGCCGTGGTGTCGCTGCCCTCCGGTGTATTTAAGCCGTACGCCGGGGTGTCCACCGCGATCCTGTTCTTCACCAAGACCAACTCCGGCGGCACCGACGATGTGTGGTTCTTCGACGTCAAGGCCGATGGATTCAGCCTGGATGACAAGCGCACCAAGGTTGAGACGAACGACCTGCCCCAGGTCCTCTCCCGGTGGCAGGCCCTTACCGGTGACGATGCCGAGGCGGCGGCCGCCGAACGTGCCCGATCCCGGACCGAGTCATCCTTCGTGGTCCCCAAGTCAGAGATCGAGCAGAACGAGTACGACCTGTCCCTGAACAGGTACAAGGAGATCGTCTACGAGGAGGTCGAGCACCGCGACCCCCTCGATATCATCGCCGAACTTGAAGGCATCGAGGCGGAGATTGCTCAAGGTCTGGCCGAGCTCAAGGAGCTGCTCAAGTGACCGCCTGGCCCACGGTGAAGCTGGGTGAGGTGTGCCGGTTCGAATCTGGCGGAACACCGGATAGAAAAAATCCCGACTACTGGGGGGATGGGACGCCATGGATTACTGGCGCGGACATTGTCGGTGAATATATCTCCCCCAGGTCGGAGATATCTGCTGCAGCTCTTCGTGGTTCAGCAGCTCGCGAAGTTCCAACTGGCACGGTGTTGCTGGTGACGCGTACGAGTGTTGGGAAAGCGGTACGAGCGGATCGGGTCCTAGCGTTCAGTCAGGACATCACCGCCGTGTGGCCTGAAGCCGATCGGCTGGATGGGCAGTACCTTGTGCATTTTCTGCGAGCATCTGGCGACTACTTTGCTCGGCATGCACGCGGCGCAACCATTAAGGGAGTAAAGCGAGACGACGTTGCGAACCTGCCGATGCCACTCCCGCCCCTGTCGGAGCAGCGCCGCATTGCTGACGTCCTCGACCGCGCCGATGCGCTGCGGCGTGTCTCGGATGGCACCATGTCGAAGATTGCGTCGACCAGGGCATCGCTGCACAGATCGCGGTTTGGTGGCGAAGCGACGCGTCGCCTAGAAGTACTAGGCCAGGTACAGGGCGGGCTACAGGTCACTAGTAAGCGCAGCGTCAACCCCATTGATGTTCCGTATCTGCGTGTCGCCAACGTGTTTCAAAACAGGCTCGACCTCTCTGAAATCAAGCGGATCAGGGTGACTCCGAAGGAGCTGGATCGTGTGAGTTTAAACGCCGGGGATCTGTTGTTTGTTGAGGGCCACGGGAACAAGGACGAGGTCGGTCGTTGCGCCGTGTGGACTGAGGAAGTGACCGGCATGGTGCATCAGAATCACTTGATCCGGTTCCGTGCGGATCAAGATGTGCTGGACCCGCAGTATGCGCAGGCGGCTGTATCGGCACTGCCGCATGACCGGCGGCTGGCGTCAAAAGCTCGGACGACTTCCGGGCTCAACACGATCTCCACCAGTGACGTTCGCAGGCTGTCGATACCCGTTCCACCGATTGAGGCCCAGCGCGCTTTCGCAGCGGATATCGAGACGCTGAACGCAGTTGGGGACCGACTGGCCCAGCAAGTGGCCGTACTGGATACCCTTTTCGCCTCCCTCCAATACCGAGCCTTCCGAGGAGAACTCTGAAGCCCCGTCCCTCGAAGAGGCCGGCGATCCACGTCAGAGCCGGGTTTAGGTATGGGAGAACCCGGCCCTGATGTGGACGCGGGGCCTCGACAGTCCAAGGTGACGTTGAAGAGAAGGAGGTTGGGGACGCGCCGTCGGGCATGGGGTGGCATCGGGGACCGTAGGACGGCCCAGACGAACAGACTTGCCCGGCGGTTATGCCAGACTTGTCGACTATCGCGGATGGGGTGGGGCGCGGCTGGCGAATCCCACCCGGACGTCTTCAACAGAGGGGGTAGTTCACGGATTCGGACTGGCCTACCTAG
>JBQDZM010000055.1:0-13513 GCA_052108535.1 Galactobacter sp.
GTAATGCGCGTCTCGCCTTCTTAGGGTGTGTGGTGCAGGTCAACCGACCCGCTAGACGCTCCCACTGCTAAGGGTGGAAACATGGCTCACGCTGCACAGGACGAGGCTGCTTTCAGTCGCGTTGATCCGTCCAAACAACGCCATTGGTTCGGCATCGCTGTTCAACGGTTTGGACAGGTTTCTGCGCTCTCCCAATTTCTCATCGGTGCCGCGCTTGGCTACGGGATGAGCTTCGGGAAGGCCGTACTGGCCATTCTGCTTGGATCGATCATCCTCCAGGTCATCATGTGCGTGGTCGGGATCATCGGCCAGAAGGAAGGACTCAACACCTCACTACTGGCACGCTGGACCGGCTTCGGTGAAGTTGGTGCGGCACTGGTGGGTCTGGCACTGGGCATCAGCCTGATTGGCTGGTTCGGAGTGCAGTCGGGTATCTCTGCCGAATCCTTCAACCAACTGCTGCCGGGTGTCATGCCGGTATGGCTGTGGAGCCTCCTCTTCGGCCTGGCCGTCACCGCGGTCGTGGCCTTCGGGTTCGGCGGGATGCAGTGGCTGGCGAATATCACGGTGCCGCTATTCCTGGTCTTGGTGATCTGGTCCGTCACCTCAGAATTGTCCAAGCACTCACTGGCGGACCTCGTGACCTCGCCGGCACCCGGCCCCGAAATGAGCCTCTGGGCCGGTACTGGCCTGGTGGCGGGCGGCATGATCGCAGGAGCCATCATCACTGCGGATATGACGCGCTTCAACCGCTCCGGCAAGGACGTCGTCAAGCAGACCGTGGTGGGCATCTCCCTGGGGGAGTTCGGTATCGGCCTGGCCGGCGTGCTCCTGGCCCACGCTGCCCATAGCGACAACATCGTGGCCATCGTGACCTCGTCCGTGGGCATCGTCGGATTGATCATCGTGATCACCGGAACCCTGAAGATCAACGACTGGAACCTCTACTCTTCCTCCCTTGGCCTGATGAACTTCTTGGCGACGGTATTCAGAAAGCGCATCAACACGACCATCTTCATCGTGGTGCTCGGCGTGATCGGCTCGGTGCTTGCAGCAGTGGGGATCCTGGATAAGTTCCAGACCTTCCTGACCATTCTGGGTGTGGCGTTCCCGCCCATCGCCGGAATCATGGTGGCCGAGTACTACATCGTGAAGAAGTGGCGAGCCGATCTGGATGCTTCAAGGGATTCCGGAGACTTGCCAGCCAGTGCCCCGCGGGTGGTGCCTGCGACCATCATCACTTGGGCTGTGTCAGCGGTGGTGGGCTACTACGTCACCTGGGGTATCCCGGCCGTCTGGTCGCTGCTGCTGTCCATGCTTCTCTACATCGTGGCGGGCAAGCTAGGGCTGGTCCGGGGTGTAGGCCAGACGCGCACCATCAGCGAGGAACCCTCCGAAACTCACTGAGCGCAGCGCTAACGCCGCCGCAGTGGTCGGCTGAAACCACTGGTCAAGCTAATCAACGCAAGAGAAAAGACGTAAGAATTATGCATATCGGGATCGATGTCGGCGGCACCAACACCGACGCAGTGCTCATGGAAGGGCACACCACTCTGGCTGGAATCAAGAACTCCACGAGTGCGGACGTGACCAGCGGAATCGTCTCTGCGATTGAGGCGCTGCGAGCGGCTCACCCCTTCGATGGCGAGCAGATCAGTGCCGTGATGATCGGCACCACGCACTTCATCAACGCTCTGGTGCAGGCCAAACGACTGGCCCCCACCGCGGCAGTCCGGCTTGGCCTGCCTGCCACGGCGGCCTTGCCTCCCATGGTGGATTGGCCGGACGCGCTCAAGGACGCGATCCAGGCCCGGAGCTATCTTGCCCACGGCGGCTACGAGTTCGATGGTCGTCCCATCTCCCCTCTGGACCCGGACGAGCTGAGAGGTATCGCCGAGGACATCAAGGCCCACGGCATCCGTTCCGTCGCGGTGTCCAGTGTGTTCAGCCCCGTGAACCATGATCTTGAGTCGCAGGCGGCACACCTGCTCTCCGACGTGCTGGGTGACGGGGTCGCGATCTCACTGTCGCACGAGATCGGCCGGATCGGCCTGCTGGAACGTGAGAACGCCACCGTCATCAACGCCGCGCTGCGAGAGCTCGCTGGCGAGATCGTTGACGGCTTGACGTCAGCGGTCCGCGCTCACGGTATCGAGGCACAGATCTTCCTCTCGCAGAACGACGGCACCCTCATGGACGAGGACTATGTTCGCCACTACCCCGTGGCCACCTTCGCCTCGGGACCCACGAACTCCATGCGAGGCGCCGCGCAGACCTCTGGTCTGTCCACCTGCGCTGTGATCGACGTGGGAGGCACGACCGCGGACATCGGCCTGCTGATCAACGGCTTCCCCCGGGAAACCGCCAACGAGGTCACCGTTGCGGGCGTGCGAACCAACTTCCGGATGCCGGACGTGCTCTCCCTGGGTATCGGCGGCGGCTCCATCGTCAACCCCGAGACCGGTGAAGTGGGGCCGGAGTCCGTGGGCTATCTGCTGACCGAACGCGCACTGGTGTTCGGAGGAGACACACTCACCGCCACCGATATCGCGGTGGCTGCAGGACGTGCCGAGGTCGGTGACCCCAGCAAGGTGGCTCACCTCGACCCCGAACTGGTCCAGACGGTCCTGACCCGGATCTCCGAGCGCGTGGCGGAGGCCGTGGACAGGATGCGCACCTCCTCCGACGCCTTGCCGGTGGTGGCTGTGGGAGGTGGCTCCATCCTGCTTCCTGATGAGCTCCCCATGTTCCCGGAGGTCCACCGCCCCGAGAACTATGCGGTGGCCAACGCGATCGGCGCCTCCATCGCCCAGGCCGGTGGCGAGATCGACAAGGTCTACTCCGTTGCGCCGGGTGGTCGTGAGGACCTGGTGAAATCCGTGCGCCAGGAGGCCGTGGACAAGGCCATCGCGGCCGGAGCCACTCCGGACTCAGTCTCGATCGTGGATTTCGACGAGGTCCCGATCCCGTATCTGCCCGGCAACGCGACGCGCATCCGCGCCAAGGCCGTGGGGGACCTGAACATGGGGGCCACCCGATGAGCAGGCTGCTGACACATGAGCAGATCCCGGATATCGCTCGTGGCGCGGCACTCCTGGGCACCGGCGGCGGAGGCGATCCCTACGTCGGCCGACTGCTGGCACAGCAGGCACTGGCTCAGCACGGTCCCGTCACCGTGGTCACGCTGGCTGAGCTGCCAGACGATGCGGTCGTAATTGCGGCCGCGATGCTCGGAGCACCTACGGTGATGGTGGAGAAACTTCCGGGGCTGGCCGAGGTCGTTGCTCCGGTGAAGGCCGTGGAGAGGCATCTGGGTAAACGCGTCACTCACCTCTTCTGCGCGGAGATTGGCGGAGTGAACTCCACGATCCCCATTGCTGCCGCGGCCGCCCTGGGACTGCCGCTGCTGGATGCCGACGGCATGGGGCGAGCCTTCCCCGAGCTGCAGATGATCATCCCCACCCTCTACGGGGTCTCCGCCGCTCCCATGGGCGTGGCAGATGAGAAGGGCAACACCCTGGTGATGGACACCGTGGACAGCCTCTGGGCGGAACGCATCACCCGGGTGGCGGCCATCGAGATGGGCTGTTCGGTGATGATCTCCGCGTTCGTCATGGACGGCGCGCAGGCCAGGGAATCCCTGGTCCCGGGGTCGTTGTCCCGTTGTGAGGATCTCAGCAGGGCCATCACGCAGGCCCGTGAGGACAAGCAGGATCCGGTGACCCGGCTCGTGGATCTGCTGGAAGGCAGAGAACTCTTCGAAGGCAAGGTCGTGGACCTGTCTCGCAAGACCACCTCCGGATTCGCCCGAGGCGTTGCTCGGATCGACTCCGACGCCGCATCGCTGCGGCTCGATTTTCAGAACGAGCATCTCGTGGCCACCCTGCTCACCCGCGATGCCGTCACCGATGTGACCACCGAGGAAGCACTCGTCACCGCACCCGACCTGATCATGGTGCTGGAAGCGGACTCCGGAGAACCGATCACCACGGAGGGGCTGCGCTATGGACAACGCGTCAAGGTGATCGCGGCTCCGAGCGATCCACGGTGGCACAGCCCAGAGGCGTTGGCGATGGTGGGCCCCCGCTATCTCGGGTACGACCTGGACTCGAAGCGTTTCGACGGGTCAATCGACCCGGCGCCGGCGGCGATCAACCCGGCCACGGGCACGCCGTCGACCCCCGCAAAGACCACGGCAGACAAGGACGCAGCATGAGTTGGCAATTGACCGCAGCGGACCTCCCGGACCTGGCCAGAGGAGCCACCCTGCTCGGGACAGGCGGCGGAGGCGACCCCTACATTGGGCGCAAACTGGTTGAACGAGTTCTGGGCGAACGCTCCATCACCATCCTCGACCCGGACGACGTGGCGGCGGACGCCTTGGTGATCCCTACCGCTCAGATGGGGGCGCCCACGGTCATGGTGGAGAAGATCCCAGCCGGGACCGAACCGACCCTGGCTCTACGCACCCTCGAGGAGCACCTTGGACGCCGCGCGGACGCCACCATGCCCATCGAATGCGGTGGCATCAACTCGATGATCCCGCTCATCGTGGCGGCGGAGACCGGATTGCCTGTGGTGGACGCGGACGGCATGGGGCGGGCGTTCCCAGAACTGTCCATGGAGACCTTTGCCGTCTACGGCATCCACGGATCCCCCCTGGCGCTGGCCGGAGAACGCGGTGAGAAGGTCATCATCGACACGGGTGACGATGATCGGCAAATGGAGTGGCTGGCACGAGGCATCACCATCCGGCTTGGCGGAGTGGGCCATATTGCCGAATACGCCATGACCGGGGCCGACGTCCGCAGGACCGCGGTTCCCCGCACCCTGTCCATGGCCTTGAACCTGGGCCGGAGCATCCGTGAGGCTCGCGAGACGCATCGTGACCCGTTCGACGCCATTGCCGAAACCCTCTCCACCACGCTCTACTCGCATGTGATCCCGCTCTTTGAAGGCAAGGTCGCCGACGTGGAACGCCGAACCACCGAAGGTTTTGCCCGGGGTACGGCCACGATCGAAGCCACCGACGGCTCGAATTCTGAGCTTCGGTTGGATTTCCAGAACGAGAACCTGGTGGCGACGAAGGACAACGAGGTGGTGGCACTGGTGCCAGACCTGATCTGTGTGACCGACGCCGAGACCGCTGAACCCATCACCACGGAAGGTTTGCGGTACGGGCAAAGAGTCAAGGTGATCGCGATTTCCACTCCGGAGATGATGCGTACTTCCGGCGCGCTCACCGCGTTTGGTCCGGCAGCCTTTGGGCTGGAGCACGCCTTCGTCCCGGTGGAGACCCGTAGCCAACACGGCTGAGATAGTCTCGGTCATCATGATTGCTTCCCTGGACCGAGCCGGGCTGCGTACGCTCGCGCGTGGTTTCACCTGGCTCGGTTCCGGTGGTGGCGGTAGCACCCGCAACTTGGAGCTGGTTCTCTCCCACCAGGACGTGTGGCCGGTCAGGATCCACGACCTGCACGCGTTGGACCCCGGGACGGCCTGCGTGGCCGTTGCCTATGCGGGGTCAACCTATCTGATGACGGAGCGCCTGCCGGGAACCCACTTGTTTGAGCCCTTGATTCGCGCTGCGGAGCGGTGGACAGGTGCTCGGGCCGGTGCCGTATGTTCCATGGAGGGTGCAGCCATGAACGGGTTGGCACCGTTGTTGCTGGCCTCGCGCCTGCCCCTGGTGGACGCCGACCTGTCCGGTCGCGCCATCCCCAGGTTGGACCAGATGAGCATGATGATCGACTCGGTTCCCGGCCTGGTCGCCGTGGCAGATACCGGCGCAGGCGGCGTGGTCGTGATCGACTCTCCACGCCCGGCCGATATCGAGGGCATGGTTCGGGCGGCCTTGGTGCAGGCGGGAGGCGTAGGCGCCATCCTGCTGGCCGGCTTTACGCTGGAGGATCTGACTGAGCATGCGATCCTGGGCGGCTACGCCCGAGCCCACCGGCTCGGGGCGGTCCGCACCGAGGGCCGTCCCGCCACCCATATTGCTGCGGAGGTGGGCGGCAGGCTTCTGGCGACCGGACCAGTGGAGGATGTGGCCGCCGGGGTGACGGACGCCTATTCCTCCTCGGTGCTCTTGACTGATGCCGCCGGGGCCAGCATTCGCGTGGTCGGGTGTACCGAGTTCCTGGCGGTTCAGAAGGACGGCGCAACGGTGGCGGCGTCACCGGACATCATCGTGGTCCTGGACACGGCGACCGGAGAACTGGTGGAAATTTCCGAGGTGCAGGTCTCCAGGCACGTGGCGGTCATCGCGCTGGCACCGGATCCGTGGTGGGACAAGGAAGCGCGGTGGAGAAGGGTCTCTCCAGAGGCCTTCGGGATCCACGGGTTGGACACGGGCGGACGGGGTCACCATGGCAACTGAACTAGATTTCGCGGACCTGCTCGCCCACCCGGGCAATGGCGGCCTGCGGCCCGCCGAGGTCGGGTCCGCGACCGTGCCGGCCACCGCCGTCGGGCATGGAATCTGGCCGACGGCCGTGGCCGGGGTGGCCGTATGCGCGTCCACGGCGGCGCCGAAGGACACGGCGGACTTGACCGTGTTCACGGCGCGGGCCCCGAAGGACAGCTGGGCTTTCGAGGCGCTGCTGCGCAGGCTCAACGCCCAGGGGTGTTCCGCTGTGGTGTTCCCCGCGCCGCTGGCGTTGGCGCACGGAAGCGCGCGGGTGGCCAGGCGTTTGGACGTGGCCCTCTTCGTGGCGGATGACCCCCTAGAAACGGTCCGGGCCGCGTGGGAACTCCAGGCTGGCCAGGATGCCTTGGCGCTGAGGTATGTGCGTCGGGTGGCTCGATCCGTTGAGTACCGGGCCAGTCACGTGTCTGACCTGTTGGAACACCTGGCAGCTGGATTGGGACACTCGGTGGCCCTTGCCGACGTGGAGGGGGCCTTCCTGCAGGCTGGAAGGAATCTCCCTGACGATCTACATCGAGCGTTGACCGGTCCGGGCTGGGCGCATTCCGCTGCCTTCCCGGACGGTGCGGGAGTGTCCGTGAGCGTGCAGAGTGCACAGCGCGAAGGGTTGCGACTGGTGGTTCACGACGACCACCTGGGGCGAGGGCAGCTGGCGGCTCTGATCGATGCGGCAGAGGTGGCGATGCCCATGGTGGCCGCGCGCCTGCTCACGGATGAGGTGGCGGACGTCAACGATGCCGCGATCTCCTCCGCGGTGCTCCGCGACTTTCTCGATCAGCCCGGTGCACAACGCGGAGAGGTCCGTCGGCGCATGACGGAACGTGGGTGGCGGGTGAACGGCACCCATCTTGGATTCCGCCTGGTGGGGCGGGAACAACTGGTTCCGTTGGAGCTGCTCAGGCGGGTGCGGCGGGAGGTGTCCGAGTGGATGGTGAACGTGCACACGGTCACCGAAGGGCTCGGGGTGACTGGCTGGCTGACCTTCCCAGAACCCCCGTCACCGGCGATGTTGGAACGCAATATCGCTCGGTTGCGCGGTCTTCACGAAACCCTCCGTGCGGATTTCGGCGTGGCGACCGGGGTCGGTACGCCGGAGGTGGGGCCGGAAGGGCTGGCCGTCAGTATCGAAGCGGCACACGAGGCCGCCCGGGTGGCCTCGCACTGGGAGAACAGCGGCTACTACTTGCGCATCGATGCGTTGGGGTTGGAGCAGTTGTTGCTCTCCAGGACTGAGAACGATACGTTCCTGCCGGCAGCGCGCTCCCTGCTGCAGCCGCTCTTGGAGGGTTCTGGCAACTTGGTCGAGACGTTGTCCAGCTACCTGGATCACGAGTCCAACGTGGTCGCGACGGCCGCTGAGCTGAACGTGCACAGGAATACCGTTGCGGCCAGGGTGGACAAAGCGGTGTCGTCGTTGGGTCTGGACCTCAGCGACTCGGACACCCGTCTTGCCGTCCGGTTGGCGCTGCGTGCCACGCAGGCATGAACCCGTGCGGCTCAGGCCAGTATGGTGCGTCGCTTACGTGAGGGCGTGGGGGCGTAGGCCTCGTGGAGGGCACGGTCAACGAGGCCGCTTCTGACGCGGGCGCCGGTGAAGGTCCGGAAGATCGAGACCCACTGGTCGGCGACCACGGCCATGCCGGGGATGGCGCGGACGTCGGCTTCGCGGGCCAAGCGGACCACGGGTGTGGAGTGCGGTCCAAGGGCCAGGTCGATCACGGCCTTGGCCTCCACGACGGCCTCTGCCGGCAGCGAGAACTCGTGGGCGAGCGGTCCCATGTCCCCGAGTGGGGTCGCGTTGATCAGGACCTGCGTGTCACCAGGGACGGCAGGAGCCCAGGTGAACCCGTGCAGGGACGCCAGTAGTCGGCCGGCGTGTTCGTTGCGACCGGTGATGGTGACGTCCTGGACGCCGTGCAGGCGCAGCGCGGCGCAGACCGCTGACGCCGGTGCTCCGGCCCCGTGGATGAGGACGGAATCCCCCGGGCGGATGCGAGCGCGTTTGATCGCAGAGGCCGCCGCGGCTACCACGGTGTTCACCGCCAGGGTGCTGCCGTCCGAGGAAATGAGCATGGCGTTCGCTGCGCCGGCTTCGACAGCGGAGAAATCCGAGTCATCCGCCAACGTCATGGCGTGACGTTCCAAGTGCTTGCCGACGATCACGCCACCGGCACCGTGAGAGCGGGCGTGCTGCAGCGCTGCCTCGAGGTCCAGGGTCGGGAGCGGGCGGAACACTGCCTTGACGCGCAGAGAGCGCACCAGATGGTTATAGAAATCCAGGGCGGGTGCGTAGGGATGCGCGCCGACGGAGAAATAGGGCGTGGTGTGAGCGGCGGCGTGGGGCGCACGAGGCACGCGAGGCATACGGCATCGACCAGTTTCCGCGTTCCCGCACTGGAACGCACTGCATGAAAAAAGGGTGAGTGCGAGACCCGCTTGGGCGGCCTCGCAAGATCAATGAGACTCCGCGGGGGAGGGTCCGGTCAAGGGTTTGTGGACACGTCGCGTCACGTCTTCGTCACACCCGTCATGGGCGGTCCGCGGCGGCGGGAGATTTCCATGAGATGAGCTCTTGACAGCGTGACCTCCCTCACCTGAAACTTTTGCTAGGCGTTCAAACAATGAACGTTACGTTCATCAGGTGAACACGGAACATTTGGACAGGAGGAGTCGCCATGACGAAGCAGATGAAGGTCCTCGCCTTCGATTTCAACGGGCCAGCCCACCTCTCTGCAGGGCTCTGGCGCTCCGACCGGGACCGCAGCGAGGACTACACCGACCTGCACGCATGGGTGAAGTACGCACAATTGCTGGAGGACGCCTGCTTCGACGGGATGTTCTTCGCGGACAACGACGGCTACCACGAGAAGTTCAACGGCTCCGCGGACGCCGCCCTACGCGACGCCGCACAGTTCCCAGCCAACGACCCGTCCTACCTGATCCCAGCCATGGCCGCGGCCACCCAACACCTGGGCTTCGGCGTCACCACCTCCACCGCCTACACCCCGCCCTACACCGTGGCCCGCAAATTCACCACGCTCGACCACCTCACCAACGGCCGCATCGGCTGGAACGTGGTCACCTCCTACTCCGACTCGGCCGCCCGCAACCTCGGCAACGGCACCCAGCTGGAGCACGACAAGCGCTACGACCGCGCTGAGGAATTCATCGACGTGGCCCTGAAGCTCTGGGAAGGATCCTGGGAGGACGGCGCGGTGGTCCGGGACAAGGACAACTGCACCTACGTTGACCCCACCAAGGTGCACAACATCAACCACCACGGCGAGCACTTCACCGTCCCGGGCCTCTTCTACTGCGAGCCATCCGTGCAACGCACCCCGGTCATCTTCCAGGCCGGGGGCTCGCCTAAGGGAGTGGCGCTCGCCGCCAAGACCGCCGAGGCCGTGTTCATGAACGCCCTGACCAAGCCGGCTCTGAAGAAACAGGTGGACACGCTGCGGGCCAAGGCGGTTGAGGTCGGCCGCAATCGCGACCACATCGCCACGCTGCAGATGATCACCGTGGTCTCCGCAGCCACTGACGCGGAGGCTCAGGCCAAGTACAACGAGTACCTGAGCCTCGTGGACTACAACGGCGCCATGGCCCGCTACTCCGGCTGGACCGGCATGGACATGGCCCAATTCGACCCGGACCAGCCCTTCGCAGACGTCAAAACCAATGCGGGCCAGACCATGGTGGACGTCTTCACCAAACAGGACCCCACCCGCAAGTGGACGCCACGCGACATCGCGGAACAGAACGGCGTCGGCGGGACCTCCCCGGTCATCGTGGGTGGGCCGGAGACCGTGGCGGACCAACTGATCAGTTGGCTGGACGAGACCGGCGTGGACGGCTTCAACGTGGCCCACGCAGCCAAGTTCGCCGACATCGAGGACTTCGCCCGCTTCGTGGTCCCGGAGTTGCAAAAGCGTGGTCGCATGCGCACCAGCTACGAGGGCTCCACCCTGCGGGAGAACCTCTTCGGCACAGGCAACCAGCAACTGCTCGCAGATCACCCTGGTGCCGCCTATCACCGAGACGGACTGCCAGACGGCGGGGCCTCACCCGCCGCTATCACGGCGGCCTCCGCCGTGGTCACCATGGGCGGCGACGCCGCCATCCCCGCCGCGCCTGCGCGGTCCTGAACCACTGACCGTCGGGCATTAACACCTACTTGTACATAAGGAGGACACCCTCATGAGCATCATCATCACCGAGCCGGACCCCATCGACCCGGCCGTGCAGCGTCAGGTCTTTGGCGCGCTGCCCACCGGCGTCACCGCCATCACCGGACTCACCGACGACGGCACCCCGCGAGGATTCGTGGTGGGCACCTTCCAATCCCTGTCCCTGGACCCGCCGCTGGTCACCTTCTGCGTGGACAAGGGCTCCTCCACCTGGCCCACCCTGCGTTCCCTGGGCCGGTTCACGGCCAACATCCTCTCCACGTCCCAACTGCCGATCTGTCGGGCCCTGTCCCGGAAGGGGGACGAGAAGTTCAAGGACGTGGCCTACTCGACCTCCTCCATCGGGACTCCACGCATCGACGGTGCCGCGGCCCGAGCGGATTGCGAGGTGCTCTCCGAGGTCGTGGCGGGGGACCACTACATGATCGTGGGCGCCATCGTGAACCTCGAAGCCGGGGAAGGCGACGCACTGCTCTTCCGCGGCGGCACATTCGGAGACTTCAACCTCTGGCCGGCGCCGTCCCCCGCATCGACCCCTGCAGCCACCACCGGAAAGGCCTGACTCATGAGCGTCAACCTGGACAGCATCACCCATGCTTGGACCAAGGCCTGGTCAGACGGTGATACCGCGGCCTTCGAGGCCGTCATCGCCCCGGACTATGTCCGTTACTCCAAGACCGGAACCGAGACCGTGGAGGACGTCCGCCGCCAAATCGAGGAACAGCACGCCGCCTTCTCCGACTTCACCATGAACGTCCTGGACGTCGTGGAAGGCGAGAACGATGCGGCCATCCGCTGGCGCAGCACCGGCGTCCACACCGGCGAGTACATGGGGGTTCCCCCCACTGGCCGCACCGTTTCGGTGGTTGGGGCCTCGTTCGTGACGTTCCAGGACGGCAAGGTGATCTCCGAGGCCGTGATCTGGGATCCACGAGAAGTGCTTTCCGCCGTGGGGATCTGGCACCTGGGGCACAACGCACGGACGGCCACCGCGTGAGCGCCGTCGAGGAGTTTGTCGCCCGGATCCGTGCGCGCGAACGCATCATCGGCTACTGGTTGTGTCAGGACTCGCCCATGATGGCGGAGCGGCTGGCCCGCGGCGGCTACGACTACCTGTGCATCGACCAGCAGCACGGGCTGATGGGAGCGCGGGATGTTATGAACAACCTGCTCGCCATCGACGCCGGTGGCGCGCTCGGTGAACGCCCCACCGTCGGGATCGTCCGCGTGGGCGCCAACGATTTCCGTACCATCGGCCAGGTGCTGGACGCCGGCGCCGCCGGAGTGATCGTGCCCATGGTGGAGAGCGCGGAGGATGCCCAGCGCGTGGTGGAGGCCGTGCGCTATCCACCCCAGGGCAGACGCTCCTACGGCCCCGTTCGCGGCGAATTGCGCCGCTCCGAGTCCCTCGCCGTGGACAACGAGACCACGTTCGTGGCCGTCATGATCGAGACCGTAGCCGGTCTGGAGAACGTTGAGCAGATCGCGGCGGTCGACGGCATCGACGCTCTGTATGTCGGTCCCTGGGACCTCACCGTGTCCCTCTCCGGCGGACGCCGCGGCGAACCCGATGCGGAGGCCATGCGGGATGCCGCCTTCATGACGATCATCGAGGCCGCCCACGCCGCCGGCAAGGCCGTGGGCGTACATTCCGACGACGGCCCCATGGCGGCACAGCGACTGGCCCTCGGTTTCGACTTCGCCTCCATCGAGGGCGATGTCATCCATCTGGAGCAGATCGCTCAAGCCCACCTGGACCAGGCCAGAGCCTGACCTCTCTATCTACGGCGTAGCTGACGGGTCCACGGCAAGAGCATCCAACACAGCCACGTCTGAACGGTGGATACAGTGGAGGAGCCGCCCACCAGAAAGCCAGCCCATGCCACGCAGCAACGAGACCTCCAGCGTGACCTCCAACCGTTCGGTGGTCCGAGCCATCCACATTCTGAGGGTGCTGGCCGCGCAGGATCACCCACAGACCGTGACCGAGGTGGCGCAGGCCGTGGACCTTCCGCGCCCGACCGTCTTCCGGCTCCTCGTGACCCTTGAGGAAGAGGGGATCGTGGATAGGCAGGACACGCTGTACTCCTTGGGCTGGGATCTGGCTCGCATCGCTGGCAGCGTGGATCCGGCCTCAACCCTGGTGCCCAGGGTCTCCGGGATTGTTGCGGATCTGGCGGAAGAGCTGGGCGAGACGGTCACGCTGTCCCTGCGGCGTGGTCGCTACGGTCTCGATCTCGTGGACCAGGCCAACCCCCACGTGATCGGCGTGGAGATGTCTCAAATGTTTGGGCAGAAATGGCCGCTGCATGCCTCCTCAACAGGAAAGCTGCTGCTGGCCGAACTCCCGGATGAACAAGTGCGGGCGGCAACAGGACCGAAACTGGCTGCTCTGACGGCCAAGACCATCACCGATCATGCGGCACTTGCAGCGGAACTCGACCAGATCCGCAGCCAGGGCTGGGCCATGACCGACCAAGAACTCGAGCAAGACATCGTCTCCGTCGCCGTCCCCATCAGGGACAGTGCAGGAGCACTCATCGCCATCCCGACTTGGGTGGGGCTGGCACATCGGATCGATGCCGCGCGCCGCGATCAACTGACCGAGGCCCTCATCGCTGGCGCGGAAAGGATCCGCGCGCACCTTCACACCATGCCCAACTGACTAGCGATGAGACGACGTCCGTAGCGATGGCCGACGCGAAGAACGATGGGGGATGTCGTTGTTAGCTGACGTGTAGGTGGTCGTGACGCGGACCGAGCCGGCTAGGCGAAGGTCTGAGACGAGAGGCGGTACCCGGGGGTACCGCCTTCTGCGTGTCTGGAATTGGGTTGTGGGGGGTCGGGAATGGCTTTTTGGTGGTGGTGGGGTAGAGGTGGGTCACATTTTGGGGGTTGG
>JBQDZM010000056.1:0-13239 GCA_052108535.1 Galactobacter sp.
CATGACCCACTCCGCGTCCCGCCCTGATGCCACCCCGCAAAGCCTGGACGCGATGACCACGGCGCGCGCGGTCGTGGAGAGGCTGGCGCAGTCCGCTGTCCGGCACGTCGTCTTGTGCCCCGGATCGCGCAGCGCGCCACTCGCCTACGCCCTCGCCGAATCTGCCGAAGGCCGGGGCATCGAAGTGCATGTGCGCATCGACGAGCGCGACGCCGGATTCTTGGGCCTAGGGCTCGCGGCCTCGACCCACACCTGCGTGCCGATCATCACCACTTCAGGCACCGCGGTGGGGGAGCTGATGCCCGCGGTGATGGAGGCCAACCATGCCGGGTTGCCGCTGCTGGTGCTCTCCGCGGACCGTCCGGCAGAGCTGCATGGGTCCGGCGCCAACCAGACCACGCATCAGGCGGATCTCTTCGGCACGCACGTGCGCGCGTCCCTGTCCGTCGCCGCAGGCGAGGATCCGCGGGCTGCGGTGAGCACCGCCGTCGGGCATTGCCTCGGAGAGAGCGACGCGGCACCGGGGCCGGTGCAACTGAACCTGTGTTTCCGCGATCCCCTTACGCCGCTGCCCGAGCTTCGCCAAGCCGCCTCAAGCGAACCGTGTCCAACACAGCCGACCCGGAACGGGTCACACACGCCGGGATCGCGTCGGGCCCACGATGCCCACGCGTGGGATCCCGCTCGCCTGGCCGACGCCGCAGCAGAATCCCACGCCACGGACCCTCACGCCACACATCGGACGGTGGTGATGGCCGGGCATGACGCCGGCGCCGTCGCTGCGGACTTCGCCGCTGCGCTGAACCTGCCGCTGTTGGCTGAGCCGAGCTCGAATGCCCGCTTTGGGCCCACAGCGGTGGGGACGTATCAATATCTCTTGGGTGCGTTGGGGCAGGAGATCGACGCCGTGGTGCTCTTCGGCCGCCCCACCCTCTCGCGTCCACAGTCCGCGCTTTTGGGAAGGTCCGACGTCGCGGTGTGGGCCTACCGGCCCGCACCGGTCGCGTGGTTCCAAGAGGGCCGACGGCGCGAGACGGCTAGCGCCGACCTCGTCGCCGTGGCGCGGGCGGTGGGGCCGGCCCCGGCCGGCTGGACCGAGCGGTGGGTGCAGGCCGACGCCGCCGTCCGAGCCGCACTCGAGGACGTGCTGACGGAGCACGAGGCCCGCACCGGTCAACTCACCGGTTCAGGCCTGGCGGCCACCGTGTGGGGAACGGCCGGCGACGACACGGCGAGCCCCCTGGTGCTGGGGTCCTCCCGCCCCATCCGCGACCTGGACCTCATGGGTGCCCCGCGTGGGAACCGCGGCCCACACGTGTACGCGAACCGCGGCCTGGCGGGGATCGACGGAACCATCGCCACCGCGCAAGGCATTGCGCTTGGCAGCGGCGGGCGGACCCTGGCGCTGATGGGGGATGTGACGTTCTTGCATGACGCAGGCGGTCTCCTCACGCCCTCCGACGAGCGGGTTCCGGACCTGGACGTGATCGTGGCCCAGGACGACGGCGGCTCCATCTTCGCCACGCTTGAACACGGAACCGTGGGAACGTATCCGGATTACGTGCGGGCGGTGGATCGCTTCTTCCGGACGCCGCACGGGCTTGCTGTGGCGCCCATCGCTGCGGCCTACGGGTGGGAGACGGCAACGGCCTCGACCCGCTCGGGAGTTGCCGAGTGGATCGAGGCCGGACGCGGTAGCCACGGGAGGCGCCTGCTGGAGGTGGCCGTCGAGGCCGACGACCCGCGAGGACTGCACCAGAAACTGGCCGCGGCGGCTCAAGCCGCGTTGGGGTAGCCGGAATCAGTCGTGATCGTGGACGTGCGTGGGGTCCAGCACCCGGCGCAGGAAGTCCTTGGTGCGCTCCGCTTGAGGGTTGCCGATGACCTGCTCCGCAGGTCCCTCCTCCACGACCACGCCCCCGTCCATGAAGACCACGCGGTCCGCCACGTCCTTCGCGAAGCCCATCTCATGGGTCACCACGACCATGGTCATGCCCTCGGCCGCGAGATCCCGCATGATCCCGAGGACATCGCCCACGGTCTCCGGGTCCAGCGCGGAGGTGGGCTCGTCGAAGAGCATGAGGGAGGGATCCATGGACAGCGAGCGGGCAATCGCTACACGCTGCTGCTGGCCTCCGGAGAGCTCCGCCGGATAACGGTCCGCCAGCTCTCCCAGACCCACGGCCTTCAGGTGGCGACGAGCGGTGGTCTCGGCCTCCGCCTTGGAACGCTTCAGGACCTTGCGCTGAGGAACCGCGCAGTTGGCCAGCACTGTCAGGTGTGGGAACAGGTTGAACTGCTGGAACACCATGCCGACGTGGCGGCGCATTCGGTCCACGTCCACCTCGGGGTCGGTGGCCTCGAAACCACCCACATGCACGGAACCGCCGTTGGGCTGTTCCAACAGGTTGATGCAGCGCAAGAGTGTGGATTTGCCGGAACCGGAGGGTCCGATCAGGCACACCACCTGGCCGGGTTCCACCTTCAGGTCGATTCCCTTCAGCACCTCGTTGTCACCGTAAGACTTGTGCAATCCGGTGATTTCGACGCCGGCCTTCTTTGAGATAGCGGCAGCGGACATGCTCATGCCTCCTCGGGCTGGATGGACTTCTTGGGCTTGCGCGGCCGGGAGACACTGGCGCTGCGCTTCTCGAACCAGCGAGCCAACAGGCTCAGTGGGACCGTGATCACCAGGTAGAGCACACCTGCGACCAGCATCGGCGTGATGCCCGCGCCGAGGGAGGTGATGCCGTCACGACCGAACTTGGTCAATTCGTACTGGACGGCGGTGGCGCCCAGGATGAACGCCAGCGAGGAGTCCTTGGTCAGCATGATGAACTCGTTGACCAGCGGGGGCAGGACCACCCGGATGGCCTGCGGGATCACGATGGTGACCATGGCCCGCCAGGCCGGCATACCGAGGGAACGTGCGGCCTCGGTCTGGCCCTTGGGAACGGCCTGCAGGCCGGCGCGGAGGGTCTCTGCGATGTACGCGGCCGAGGACAGACCGAGGCCTAGCATCACCGTGAACCACTGCGGTAGCTGCGTGTTGAACGCCAGCGGGAATCCGAAGCCGATGGTGATCAGCACCAACAGCGCTGGGATACCGCGGAAGAATTCGATGTACGCCGTGGCGAGCCAGCGGTAGGGCGCAAAGCTGGCCAACTTCATCAGCGCCAGGACCAAACCAAGCACCAAGCCGAACGCGAAGGCGATCAAAGTGTAGAAGAGCGTGTTGACCAGACCGACCTTGATGATGTCGGGGAAGAGCGGTCCGAGCTTGTCGAAGCGGAAGAAGGACTCCGCGACCAGCTGCCAGTTGACCAGGAAGATTACGGCCAGAATCGCGATCACGAAGATCCCGATCTGGATTCCCTTGCTCGTCCGGGCACGTTGCCGGGTGGTCATGGCCATGAGAGTTTCAGCCCCTTTCGAAGGCTCATATGAGGCGTGCGGGGGCGTCGGGGTTCGGCTGCCGAACCCCGACGCCTCACGTGGTTGAGAAGAATCTCAACTGCACAAAGTGTCGGATCAGGCGGCGTCGTCGCCGAACCACTTCTTCTTCAACTCGTCCATGCCGCCGTCAGACTCGAGATCCTTAAGAGTCTCGTTGACGGCGTCCAGCAGGTCGTCCTCGCCGGTGGGAACAGCAACACCCAGCTGCTCGCCCGTCTTGATTTCCTCCACGACCTTCAACGAGGAATCGTCCTTGGTGGCATAGCGCAGGATGGACTGGTTGCCCAGCGCGGCCTGGGTCTGGCCGGACTTCAGGGACTGAACCTGCAGGCCCGAGTCCTCGTAGCCGGTGGGGGTCAAGCCGTTGTCCTTGGCGTATTCCTCACCGGTGGTGGACTGCTGCACGGCGACCTTCTTGCCCTTGGCGGCCGCTACGGAATCGATACCGGAACCGTCCTTGGCCACCAGCACCAGGTCGTCGTCCATGTACGGATCGGAGAAGTTCATGTTCTGCTTGCGGGCGTCCGTGATGGAGACGCCGGAAATGGCGATGTCGCACTGGGTCTTGAACAGACCGGACTCGATGGAGTCGAAGGAAGCATCGATGATGTTGGTTTCGACGTCCAGCTTCTCCGCGATCTTGTCCGCGATGTCCAGATCGAAGCCCACGTTCTTGCCGTCCTGGACAAACTCGAAGGGCTCGTAGGGGATGTCGGAGCAGACGGTCAGCTTGCCTGAGTTCTTGAGGCTGATCCCGCCGTCGCCCTTCGAGGCGTCGTCGCTAGAACCGGAGCCGCACGCGGCCAGGGTCAGAGCCGCGACGGCGGCGAGGGCAGTGGCTGCGGCAGGGCGTCCAAGAGTGAATCGCATCGGTGATGTACCTCTCAATGTGGAGTGACGATGCGAGCAAGTGTATCCGGGCTAGTGTTTCGTTCTGGTCACCGACCGTCAGATGTGGCACCGAGCGCACCAAGCATGGGGCGCATCTTGGCGTCGGTCTCCTTCAATTCGGACTCAGGCAAGGACGCATCCACGATGCCGCAGCCGGCCCAGACTCGAACCGCGTCCTGGTCTTCCTCGACTCCGAGTCCCGGCTCTACGACGCCGCCGCGCAAGGCGATACCGAATTCGCCGTTGCCGTGGGCGTCCACCCATCCAACGGGACCGGCAAAGCGGCCACGATCCGTGTCCTCAAGGTCGCGGATCAATGCGCCTGCGCGTTCCCGTGGAGTACCGCACACCGCAGCGGTGGGGTGCACCACATCCACGAGGTCCAAGGCGCCGGGGCGCGAACCATCCACACGAGGGGCTATCCCGGCGTGGACGTCAGAGGCCAGATGCCACACATTGGGAAGTTCCAGCACAAACGGCTCCGTTGGTGCGTTGAGGCCAGAAACCAAGGGGCCAAGGGTTTCGGTGAGGGAACGAATGGCGAGGTCGTGCTCGTGTCGCTGCTTGGGATCCGCCAGGAAGCCGGCCTTGGCCTGAGCGTCGCCGCGCAAGCGGCCTTCCTCGCGGTCCAAGGTGCCGGCGAGGACGCGAGCCCGCGCCGTGCCGTCGAGCACCTGAATCAGCATCTCAGGGGTGGCGCCGAAGAGCCCCTCAAGGCTGTAGGTCCAGCAATCCTTGTACTGGGAGGCGAGTAGATCCACCGCGTGCGCCACGGGGGCCGGCCCGGCGAAGCGGACCAGAACGTCCCTGCCAAGCACCAGCTTCTCCACGGCGCCAGCCCGGATATGGCCCACGCCGCCGTCCACGGCCGCCAAGAAGGCTTCAGGACTCACATGCCCAGCCACCACGTCGTGGACGGGGGTGGCCGGCGCCTCGATCCGGGCGCCGGCGGGGATGGTAGAGATCACATCAAGCATTCCCAAGGCGGTGGCCAAGGAGGCGACGGGTTTCGTGTGGGCCACGCTCAACCAGGCCGAGTCCTCGGTGAGCCCCAACAACACCTGCGGCACCACCAGCCGCGAGGGCACAGCCGAGGTCTTGGAGAAGGCGAAGGACCCGTACGCCATCAACCCGGTGCCTGGGCGCAGGAGGGGATCGGTGACCTCGGAAACGCGCGTCAGCCGTGCGAACCACTCTTGTAAGAGGACAAAACGCTCCGGGCCGGCCGCCGTGGCTCGTGCCGCCACTCCGAGCCCGAAGAGCCCCACACCCTGACGTGTCCACACGTGGGCATCCATGCGTCGGAAGCGATCGCGCAGGCGGTGGGCTGCGCCCAAGTCAAGGGGATACGTGGAGACGGACAGGGCATCCGGGTCGGGGAGCCCCTCCGGAGGTCGTAGTGCAGGCAGGCTGGTCATGGCCGGGTAAGTCTATCTGGCCAATCCGGACGGGACCTGACCGCGGTGAGTCGTGGCACACCTGCGCGCCACGTGCCCCCGCGCGAGTTCGTTAGACTGGTGTGGACGCCCCTCCGGTTGCATCCGGATCGGCTGCCATCACACCGGCCCCTCGACCAAGACGAAGTAGGCGGAAGAACCCAAGTGAGTGATACGTCCTGGACGTCAGCAGGGCATTCTGCGCCCGCCGGTATCGACCTCGACCCGCAGACCCAGGCGCTTGCGGCGTCCATCAAACTGCCGGCCGGATTCCGTGCGATCGCAGAGGATCCCGACTTCGGGTCAGACATCTTCACGGGCATGGCCAAGGTGGAGAAACGGCTCCTCGATGCGGTGACCAACTCAGACCCGGTGATTGACAGGGCCTCCAAGCACCTTGCGGAGGCCGGCGGGAAACGCGTCCGCCCGCTCCTGGTGCTGATCTCCGCCATGCTCGGGGACGGCATCAACGACGATGTGCTGCAGGCCGCCACCGTCGTGGAGATGACGCATCTGGCGACGCTCTACCACGACGACGTCATGGACGACGCCCCGCTGCGCCGCGGGACGCCCACCGCCCAGCAGGTGTGGGGCAACTCCGTGGCCATCCTCACCGGTGACCTCATCCTGGCCCGCGCCTCGGTACTCGGTGCGCAGCTGGGAACCCATGCCGTGGCCCTGCAGGCCAAGACCTTTGAACGTCTGTGCCTTGGCCAGCTGCATGAGTTCGTCGGCCCGGGCGAACAGGACGACCCGGTGGCGCACTACATCGACGTGATGAGTGACAAGACCGCCTCCCTGATCGCGGCAGCTGGCGAATTCGGCACGTACTACGGGCACGCCGCTCCCGAAACCATCCAGATTCTCTCCGATTACGGAGAGAAGGTCGGCATCGCCTTCCAGCTTGCGGACGACGTCATCGACGTCACCGGTGGCTCCAAGAAGGCGGGCAAGGTGACGGGCACCGACTTGCGGGAGGGCGTTCCCACGCTGCCCGTGCTCCTGCTGCGGCAGGACGCCGCCGCAGGGGATGCGGAGGCGCAACGCGTGCTGGACCTTATCGACGCCGATCTCAGCTCGGACGAGGCCCTGGCGCAGGCCGTGGAGGCCCTGGCCTCCCACCCGGCCACTCAGCGTGCCTGGGACGTGGCCAAGGACTGGTCACGTCAGGCCATCGAGGCGCTGGCGCCCCTGCAGGCCGGTACCGTCAAGGAGGCCCTGGAGGCCTTCGCGGACGCCGTGGTCACCCGAGAGGGCTGAGTCACCCGAGCGGGCTGAGGCTGCCCGAAAGGGCTATCCCTCCAGAGCCAACACGGCTAGCAAGGCTGCTCGCAGCTCCTGGGCCTTGCGGGCACGCACGTCCACATCCACCCGGTGCCGCAATTGCTGATACAGCCGGTCCCCGTCGAAGCGGGGGAACACGTGCAGGTGGTAGTGCCACACGTGCTGGTTCCCGGCCGGTTCGTTGTGCTGCCGCAGACTAGTGCCGCCGGGCCCCCACGCCTCGCGCGAGGCGAGCGCCACTCGACGTGACATGAGCGAGATAGCGGTCAACACGTTATCTGGTAGGTCGTAGATGTTCTCGTGGTGCCGATTCGGCACGATCATGGCGTGGCCCTCGAACTCCCCGAAACCGTCACAGGCGATCAGCACCGTCAGTACCGAGTCCTGATACACCAGGTCGGTGGGCTCGCAGAGGTTCGTGGGGGAGAACGGGGTGGTTCCGTCCACCAGTTCACAGAAGGGACAGGCGTAGTCCGCTGGCTCGTGATAGCCGCCCAAGGCGGCCAGGTCAGCAGCCGAGGAGGGGACGTCCAAGATCAGGAATCCTGGCCGTCGAGCTCGGGAGCTACCTCCGCGAAAACCCATTCGAAGTAATCGAGGACGTACTCGGAGAACGTGGCTTCCGTCTCCATCCAATTGCCCCGGGCGTTGGAACGGCGCTGGACCAGAGGATCCGCGACGTCCAGGCTGTCCACCTTCAGTCCCCAGGTGTAGGCCTCGTCCTCATCCTCCATGAACAGCAGGTGGCCGTCCTCGATCTCGAGTTCGTCCGGGTCCCAGATGTAGTACCAGGCTTCCATGAGGTCTTCCACGGCACCGACGGCCAGGTAGAACTCCCGAACCGACTCGGGCAGGTTGCCCACACCAGAATCTACGAGTGCGGCGTCGAGTTCGGCTTGCGAGAGGCCGTCCTCCGGTTTCCAAGGTTCATCGAACCAGGTGGGGACGAGATTGCGGTAGAGCTGTGAGAACGGCTGGGCCATGACTCCATCGTAGGGCCGAATCGGTGCGGCGGACACCGCGTCGGGGGAACGCGTGAACTGGGCCTCATCGCTGGGGCCGCCCAAGGCACACACCACTAGACTTGGGTGCTGAAAGTATGTGCTTATTCCCTTGGCGAAAGGTTCCTAGTCTCGTGTCGACTCCCCTTGACCGTCCCCTCCGCGTGGCCATCATTGGAGCGGGACCGGCCGGCGTGTACGCCGCGGACATCCTGACCAAAGCCGACACCGACTTCCCGGTGAGCATCGATCTCTTCGATCAGCATCCCGCCCCGTACGGCTTGATTCGTTACGGTGTGGCGCCGGATCACCCCCGGATCAAGGGCATCGTGAAGGCTCTGCACAAGGTGCTTGACCGCGGCGACATCCGTTTCATCGGTGACGTCACGTACGGTCGCGACCTCACACTCTCCGACATCCGTGACCTCTACGACGCCGTGATCTTCGCGACCGGCGCCAACGATGACGCCGAGTTGAACATCGCCGGAGAGGAGCTGGAGGGCTCCTTCGGCGCCTCCCGGGTGGTGTCCTGGTACGACGGTCATCCCGACGTCTCCCGCGACTGGCCGCTCGAGGCCCGTGAGATCGCCGTGATCGGCAACGGCAACGTGGCACTGGACGTGGCACGAGTACTGTCCAAGCACCCGGAAGACCTGCTCGTCACCGAGATCCCGGACAACGTGCACCAAGGATTGCTGGCCTCCCCGGTCACCGACGTTCACATCTTCGGCCGCCGCGGTCCCGCCCAGATCAAGTTCACCCCGCTGGAATTGCGCGAACTCTCGCATTCTCGCGACGTGGACATCGTGCTCTACCCGGAGGACTTCGAGTTCGACGAGGCCTCCGACGAAGCCATCCAGTCCAACAACCAGGTCAAGACCATGGTCAACACGCTGACCAACTGGCTCGTGGAGCAGGAGGACAAGGAGCAGACCGCCTCTCGTCGCCTGCACCTGCACTTCCTTCAGGCTCCGGTAGAGATCCTCGGGGAGGACGGCCACGTGGTGGGCCTGCGCATGGAGCGCCAGGAGCTGGACGGGACGGGCAACGTGCACGGCACGGGGGAGACCATCGATTACCCGGTGCAGGCGGTCTACCGTGCCATCGGCTACTTCGGGACCGAGATCCCCGAGGTCGGCTTCGACCAGGACCGCGGCGTGATCCCCAACGCCCAGGGCCGCGTCCTGGACGCTGACGGCAGCGTGGTCCCCGGGATCTACACCACGGGGTGGATCAAGCGCGGCCCGGTCGGGCTGATCGGCCACACCAAGGGTGACGCCCTGGAGACCATCACCCATCTGTTGGAGGACGTGGAAGCCCTGCCGAAGGCGGTGCACCCGAGCGAGGACGCAGTTCTCAAGGTCCTGGACGAGCGCGGTATTCACCACACCACCTGGGAGGGCTGGGTGGCGTTGGACGCTCACGAGCACGAACTCGGGCGGCAGGCCTCGGAATCCGGTCCGGTGCAGCGAGAGCGTGTGAAGGTGGTTCCCCGCGACGAGATGGTGCAGATCGCCCGCAACGCCGACTGATTGCCGCGTGCTCAGCACGTCGGCGCGAGGCACCCGTCGGGTAAGCTCGATCGGTGCCTCGCCTGCTTGCTGACCTCACACCGCTGAAGGTTTCGCCGCCGTATCGGCGGCTCTTCCTCGGCAACTGCCTGTCGCTGTTCGGCACTCAGATCACCGTCATGGCGGTGAGCCTTGAGGTCTTCGACCTGACGAAGTCGTCGGCCGCTGTGGGTGCCATCGGCATCGTGGCGTTGATTCCGCTGATCGTCACGGGGCTCTATGGTGGGGCCGTCGCCGATGCCTTCGACCGCCGCAAGGTCGCATTGATCTCCTCCCTGGTGCTCTGGGTGACCAGCCTGGGCATCTGCCTTCACGCCTGGCTCGACGTGCACCAACTGTGGTTGATCTATCTGCTGATGGGCATCCATTCCGGCGCAAGCGGCATCAATCAGCCCACGCGTGGAGCCATCATCCCGGCCCTGGTCGGCAAGGATCTGCTGCCGGCCGCCAATGCCCTGAACATGACCCTGGGGTCCATGGCCATGATGATCGCACCGGTGCTTGGTGGCGTACTCGTGGCCACGGTGGGGTACCCCGTCACCTACTCCATCGATGTCGTCACGTTCCTGGCCTCCCTCTGGTCGGTGTGGATGCTGCCGCCCATGAAACCCGAACGCGACGAGTCCGCCGGGGCCCGCCGGATCCCGGGGTTGAAGTCCGTGTGGGACGGATTCCGCTTCCTGGGCACCCGCCCCAACGTCCGGATGACATTCCTCATCGACCTGTGCGCCATGGTGCTCGCGGCCCCGCGAGCGCTGCTGCCTGCCGTGGCGGCCTTCGCCCTTGGCGGTAAGTCCACCACGGTGGGCATACTCCTGGCCGGGTGGGCCATCGGTTCCTTCCTGGGCGGTCTGTTCTCCGGACCGCTCGGTAGGGTCCGACGCCAGGGGTTGGCCGTGTATCTGAGCGTCACCGGCTGGGGGCTGTGCATCGCCGCCACCGGCGCGGTGGTCTTTGCCGTCGGCTCGCCGGAGGCTGGTGAGCCGGACACGGTGGGCATCGTCCTGGCCGTGCTGGCCCTCACCGCCGCAGGCATTCTCGACACCATCTCCGCCGTGTTCCGCTCTACGATCCTGCAAGCGGCCACGCCGGATCACCTGCGCGGGCGCCTCCAGGGTGTCTTTACGGTCGTGGTCGCCGGCGGCCCCAGGCTGGGCGACGCGATGTCCGGCGCCATGGCCGTGGGCTGGGCCGTTCTCTTCGGTGCGTCCTCGGTGACGCACGGATCCCCTGGGGAGGCCATGACACTGGTGGTGGGAGGGGCGTTGTGTGTCCTCGGAGCCGCACTGTTGATGCGCTTGACGCCAGGGTTCCTACGCTACGACGCGCAGAATCCCACTCCGTGACCTTAGAACCCCAAGCCCTACCCCAAACAGCGGGAACACAGCGATGTAGGGCATCGTTGTAGTGATCAAGACCAGCTCATCTGCCACCGAAGGAAGGCGCTAGGACACTCTCGTGCACAAACACTTCAACGGATTGAAGACCACCCTGCTGTTGGGCGGGATGTTCGCCGTGCTGTTGGCCATCGGCGGCCTGATCTCTGCAGGAACCCGCAGCGCCACCTGGATCTGGGTTTTCGCGCTGATCGGCGTGGCCACGACCGCCTACGGGTACTGGAACTCAGACAAGATCGCGATCCGTTCCATGCAGGCCCGTCCCGTGACCGAGGCGGAGCAGCCGGCCATGTACCGGATCGTTCGTGACCTCTCGAAGCGGGCAGGTCAGCCCATGCCCCGGCTCTACGTTTCCCCGACGATGAGCCCCAACGCCTTCGCCACGGGCCGCAACCCTCAGAATGCGGCGGTCTGCTGCACCGAGGGGATCTTGGTTTTGCTGGACGAACGCGAACTCCGCGGGGTGTTGGGGCACGAGCTGATGCACGTGTACAACCGGGACATCCTGACGTCCTCTGTGGCGGCCGCGGTGGCCGGCGTCATCACCTCGGTGGCGCAGTTCCTCATGTTCTTCGGTGGTGGCCGCGACGAGAACGGCCGTCCCGCCGGCAATCCGTTAGCCACCATCGCCGTGGCCCTGCTGGCGCCGTTGGCCGCCTCCATGATCCAGATGGCCGTCTCCCGGACCCGTGAGTACGACGCGGACGAGGACGGTGCCGCGCTGACCGGTGATCCGGCCGCGCTCGCCGCTGCCCTGTACAAGATCGAGCACGGTGTCTCCCAGGCGCCCTTGCCGCACGACACTCGGCTGGAAAACACCGCGCACATGATGATCCAGAACCCGTTCCGTAATATTGGCAAGCTGTTCAGCACCCATCCGCCCACGCAGCAGCGCATTGAGCGCCTGCGTGGTCAGGCCGAGCAGATGCGGGTGCCGTGGAACTGATCCGGTAGACCGCTACCCGCTGGCCCGGCAAGCACCCCCTACTTCGTCCGACGAAACATGTCACCGTCATGACAGGCATCGCTTTATGCATGGCACCTGAGTGGGTGTACCCTCTGAAAGCGCAACTCATCGTTGCGCTAACAACATAGGCGAACCTTCAAAGGTCGCCATGAAGTAGAGGGATCCGTGCTCGGGAACTACATCATCGGTCTGCGCGAGGGACTGGAAGCCGCCTTGGTGGTGGTGGTCCTCCTCGCGTACCTGACCAAAACCGGCCGCAGCCGCCTGAAGGCCAAGGTTTGGATGGGGATCGCAGCGGCCATCCTGGTGTCGGTGGGTTTCGGCGCGTTACTGACCTTTGGGCCACGCGGCCTCACCTTCCAGGCACAGGAGATGATTGGCGGCGGGCTGTCCCTGGTGGCGGTTTGCTTCGTCACCTGGATGATCTTTTGGATGGGCAAGGCCTCCCACAACATCTCCCGTGAGCTGGAGACCAAGGTGGACGCAGCCACGTCTGACGAGCATGGGAAAGGGTGGGGACTGGTCCTCCTCGCGGCCCTGTCCGTGGGGCGTGAGGGCCTGGAGACGGCGCTATTCGTCTGGGCCAACGCCTATGGCGCCCGCGCGGACCAGACGTTGACCCCCACCATCGGTGCCGTGCTCGGCATCCTCACCGCAGTGGTCATCGGCGTCATTCTGAACCGCGGCGCCATGCGTCTGAACATCGGCGCGTTCTTCACCTGGACCACGTACTTCCTGGTTTTCGTCGCGGCCGGGATCTTCTCCTACGGTCTGGCGGACCTGCAGGAGGCCGGTGTCTTCCCCGCCGCCTGGAACGCTCTCGCCTTCGATTTTGCGCCATGGGCTAACGAAGCCGACCCCACGGGGATCTGGATCGCCATCGTCAAGGCGCTGTTCCAACTCTCCCCAGCCATGACCTGGCTCGCCTTTGGCGGCTGGCTGATCTACATCCTGGTCATGCTGCCCATCTGCACCTACCGCCACGGCCAGCTGAACGGCGCCCGTACCGAGCGCCGCAAGGCGGCGCAGGCCGCCAAGGCCGCAATGCCCGACGGCGCTGCTGCCGCGACGTCCGCCGACCCGACCGACCCAGACCCGGCCGACCCCGCGTCGGACAGCACCGCGTCGGCCAACGAGACAGCCGAAGCCGCCCACGCGGCGTCGAACATTTCCCCACGACGGCCCCCGTGTTCTAGTTGGGAGTGCAACGGTTCGTGGTGGGGTCTGGTGTTGAGC
>JBQDZM010000057.1:0-13175 GCA_052108535.1 Galactobacter sp.
GTCCAGGGCCTGAGGACCTCGGCTACGGCATGGCGTCCGCGGTGAAGGCCAGGTTGGACGCTGCCTCCTTCAGGAGCCCGCGCATCCAGCGGTGCTCGGGGTCCTGTTCGTGGACGGGGTGCCACCACAGGGCATCGGTGATGGGCGTGGCATCGAACGGTGGCTTCAGGGCCACCACTGCGGCCCCGGACTCCCGGCGCAGGTACGGCTTGGCCAGGGAGGACTGGACCATGGCCAGGCGGTCGGTTCCCTCCACGAACCAGGGAAGCGCCACGAAGGAGCCCACCACCGCGTCGATCCTGGGTTCGATGCCCAATTGCTGGATCTGCCGGCCGGCCGAAGTGAACGCCGTGGCGGAAGAAAAAGTGAACACCCAACGCGCGTCGGCCAAATCCTCCATCTGTAGCTCTCGGCTGGCCAGCGGATTGTCCGCGGAGACCAGGATCATCCAGCCGTCCGTCCACAGGTCCTCGAATGGTAGTCCGTTGATGTGACCGTGGGGGAGTAGGAGTCCGTCCACGGTACGCAGCTGTGCCTCGGCATCCTCCACGACGGTTGGACTATGCAGCTCGAAGCGGAAGGTCACGCCCGGCGCCTGCTCGGCAGCCAGGCGCAGAACCTCCGGGCCAATCACGGTGAACGCGTAGTCGGAACCGTAGATCGAGAACTCGCGGGTGGAGCTGGAGGGGTCCCACGAGTCCTGCGCGTCGAAGACCCGGCGCGCACCCTCCAGCGCCGCGGTGGTGTGCTCGGCCAGGCGAAGCGCCAGGGGTGTGAGCTCGTAGCTGTTGCCGTGCCTGGCCAGCAGTTCGTCGCCAAAGTGTCGGCGCAGTTTGGACAGTGACGCAGACAGTGCCGGTTGGCTCAGGTGAAGCCTTTCGGCGGCCCGGGTGACGCTGCGTTCTGCGAGCAGCGCGTCGAGGCTGATGAGCAGGTTGAGGTCCACCCGGGACAGGTTCAGCGGCTCGCTCACGGCGTCCTCCTGGTTCGTCCTTGAACATCAGCGGTGCTGATAACGGATATACGCAATATGCGCTTCCCTGATACCAACGGTAGACCACAAACTGGATGTGATCTAGATCGCGTTGGATACGACGGCGATCAAGCAATACCGCAAAGACAAGGATGTCGAAGTGATCAAGCTGCTCTCCCATCTCTCCTACGTCGCCATCACGGCCCCGGACGTCGAAGCCTCCGTCAAGTTCTACGAGGAGCAGGTGGGCCTCACCGTCACCGACCGGGTGGACGGCCGCGTCTACATGCGCTGCTGGGGCGACTACTACCGTTACTCCCTGGTGCTGGTCCCCGGCGACGAGCCGGCCCTGGAGACCGCCGCATGGCGCACCACGTCCGCCGAGGCCCTCGACGAGGCCGTCAAGCGCGTCGAGGCCGCCGGCATCACCGGTGAGTGGAGCGAGGGCCTGGCCGTGGGCCGCGTCTACAGCTTCGTGGGTCCGTGGGGACACAAGCTCTCCCTGCACTGGGACGCGGAGCATGTCCAGGTCAGTGAGGGTGAGAACGCCTCCATCTACCCGGACCGCCCCAACCGCCGATCCAAGATCGCCGGCGCCCCGCGCCAGCTGGACCATGTCACCATCGCCACCACCGACGTGGACGCCTTCGCCAAGTGGTACAACGACGTGCTGGGCTTCCGCATCATGGCCCGCACCGTCCTGGACGAGGCGCCCATCTCCGTGTTCTCCGTGCTCACCACCAACGAGAAGTCCCACGACCTCGGCGTGGTCCTGGACTCCTCCCAGCGCGGCGGCCGCGTGAACCACTACGCCTTCTGGGTTGATACCCGTGAGGAGCTGCTCATCGCGGCGGACACCCTCATGGAGAACGGCATCGACATCGAGTACGGCCCGTCCATCCACGGCATCGGCGAGCAGAACTTCCTCTACTACCGTGATCCCTCCACGATGCGCATCGAGCTCAACACGGGCGGCTACCGCAATTACGTCCCGGACTGGGAGCCGCGCACCTGGAAGCCCTCGCAGGGCTCCAACAACTTCTACCGCAACGGCGCCATGCCCATGTCTATGACCGAGTCCTTCCCGCCGGATTCCGCCCCCTCCGCCACCGAGGAAGGTGTCCCGGACGAGATCAAGGACCAGCTGCTCAACCCCTACGCGGTCCAGGGCCGCGGCTGAGCGCCCCGGCCCCGTGCCCGCCTGACGCGTCCAGCGGCAGGCGGGCACCGCCGTCGGGCATTCGGACCACGAGAACAACGAACTTTGACGAAGAGGACACGCACATGAGCACGAGCACCGAGGGGCTGAGCGCGGACGTCGCGCTGGCCCGGTACCGCGACGGCGACCGGGTCGCCCTTGGCCTGGTGGCGGCGCACCGCATCCACCGACTCACGGCGAGTGAGCTGGGCGCACCCGACCTGAACGCCTTCCTCAAGGACGCGGACTGGGCGCGCTTGCGCGCGCTGGCAAGTTCACTGCCCGACGACGCGTGGCAGCCGATTGCTGACGTCACCTTGACGGCGCCGGTGGCGCCGCGGCAGGTGCTGCAGACTGGGGCGAACTACCGCGAACACGTGATCCAGTTGGTGGCCTCCGGCCTCACCAACGGTGGCCTCGACCCGGTCGCCGCCAAGGAGAAGGCTGCACAGATGATGGATGAGCGCGCCGCGACCGGCTCGCCGTACTTCTTCATCGGTCTGCCCGCCTGCGTGGTGGGAGATGACGTGGATCTGGTGCTGCCTGCTTCCTCCGACACCCACGACTGGGAGCTGGAACTGGCCGTGGTGATCGGCAAGCCCGCGTTCCGGGTCGGTCGCGAGGATGCCCTGGACCATGTGGCCGGCTACACGATCTGCAACGACGTTTCCACGCGTGAGTTCACCTTCCGCAAGGACATGAAGGACATCGGCTCGGACTGGTACCGCTCCAAGAACGCCCCGGGTTTCCTGCCCACTGGTCCCTTCCTGGTCCCGGCGGACACCGTGGACCCCGCCAACACGCACCTGATCTTCAAGCTCAACGGCGAGGTCAAACAGGACGCCAACACCGCAGACCTGCTCTTCGACCTGCCTGCCCTGATCTCCGAAGCGTCCCAGACCGCCCCACTGCTGCCCGGTGACCTGCTGCTGACCGGCTCCCCGGCCGGTAACGGCCAGCACTGGAAGCGCTTTCTGAAGGACGGCGACGTCATGACGGGAACCATCGATGGGCTCGGAACTCAGGAAGTCCGCTGCGTCGCCGAGTGAGCGCGACGCTGAATCGATACGTGGATCAAGGAGTCAATGATGACTGAACAGAACCGTCCCAGCGCCCACCCGGCGGACCTGGACCGTAACGACCCGGAGGCGGAGATCGCCGCCCGCGCGGCGGCGTACTCCAACTGGGGTCGCTGGGGTGAAGGCGACAAACTCGGCACGCTGAACTTCATCGACGACGCGGCCCGCCTCGCCGCCGCCGGCTTGGTCAGGACCGGGCAGAGTATCTCGCTGTCGCAGTCCTTTGACATGGATGGCCCGCAGAAGGGCTGGCGTCGCCGCACCAACCCCGTGCACACCATGCTGGACACCGGCGTGGATGCCGACCTGGGGAATCAGGGCTTCCCGCACGGTGCAGGTGGCGCGGACGACGTCATCGCCATGCCGCTGCAGTGCTCCACGCAGTGGGACGGACTTGGCCACATCTTTGACCACGGCAAGGCCTGGAACGGGCGCCTTTCCCGTGAGGTGGTCACCAGCGAGGGGGACCTCGTCACCGGGATTGAACATGCCGCGCTCAACGGCGTTACCGGCCGTGGCGTGCTGCTGGACGTGGGTCGCCACCTGCGCCCGGAGACGGGGGAACTGCCCGACGGCTACGCCATCACCCCGGCGGACCTGGACGTCACCATCGAGGCTCAGGGGGACACCGCCGCAGTGCGGCGCGGCGACATCCTCGTGATCCGCACCGGCCAGCTGGCACGCACCAAGCGCGGCGGTTGGGGCGAATACGCGGGTGGCCCGGCCCCGGGTCTGTCCCTCACCTCGGCCGGATGGATCCACGACCACGAGATCGCGGCCATCGCCACTGACACCTGGGGCTTCGAGGTCCGCCCCAACGAGTTCGACGTCCCGGCGTTCCAGCCCCTGCACCAGGTCGCCATCCCCAACATGGGCCTGACCATCGGCGAACTCTGGGACCCGGACGCGCTCGCCGAGGCCTGCGCCGCGGACGGACGCTGGGAATTCCTGCTGGCGGCCCCCCCTCTGCGCATCACCAACGCGGTCGGTTCCCCGGTCAATCCTGTGGCCATCCGCTGACGTACCCACCACCTACGCACGCCTGAGTCGGACGACGACGTCCCCATCAGAAAGAAGACAAACATCATGACCGCAGTGAAGAAGGTCGCCATCGTCGGTGCCGGTGCGGCAGGGTTGGCGGCAGCCATCCTGCTCCGCGAGGCCGACGTCCAGGTGGACGTCTATGACTCCAAACCGGAATTGTCCGCCCTGGGCTCCGGGATCACCCTGCAGGGTAATGCCCTGCGCACCCTGGACCGGCTCGGCGTGTGGGAGGAGGTCAAGGCCCTCGGCTACCCGTTCGAGGGGCTGCTGATCCGTGCGCCCGGCCCGGAGGCCACGGTCGTGGCAGACCTGCAGGAGGTCAAGACCGGCGGGCCTGATTACCCAGCCGGCATGGGCATGTATCGCCCGGACCTGGCCAGGGTGCTGCAGGCGCGTGCGGAAGAGGTCGGTGTTCGCCTACACCTGGATTCCAAGGTCACGGGCTTAAGCCGCCTTGACGAGGGGACCGAGACCGAGACCGTGGTGCTGGAGCTCAACG
Organism: Galactobacter sp.; assembly: GCA_052108535.1. Lineage (GTDB taxonomy): Bacteria > Actinomycetota > Actinomycetes > Actinomycetales > Micrococcaceae > Galactobacter. The sequence goes on from JBQDZM010000057.1 coordinate 4,794, forward strand.
GTGTCGCCACCGGTTTCTACGACCTGGTGATCGGCGCGGACGGCTTGAACTCCACGGTGCGGTCCCTGATCGGCATCGACACGAAGCCGGAGCCCACCGGCATGGGGATCTGGCGCGCCGTCGTCACCCGCCCGGCCGAGGTCACCACCTCCGCCCTGTACTACGGCGGCCCCGTCTACATCGCCGGCTATACGCCCACCGGTGAGAACTCCATGTATGCCTACCTCGTGGAGGACGCCCAGGACCGCTTCGGTATCGATGCGGCAGAGGCCGCCGAGATCATGGTCCAGGAATCACTTGGGTATGGCGGCCCCTGGGACGATATCCGCGCCGATCTCGCTTCAGGAACCGGCGCGAACTACACCTGGTTCACCTCCCACCTGGTCCCGGGCCCCTGGAACCGCGGCCGCGTGGTGATCATCGGCGACGCGGCGCACTCATGCCCTCCCACCATCGCCCAGGGTGCGGCCCAGGCCATGGAGGATGCGCTGGTGCTGGCGGACGAGCTGGCTAAGCGAAACACCCTCGATCAACAGGTCTGGGACGCCTTCCACGCCCGACGCATCGACCGCGCCACTGCGGTGGTCAACGCGTCTGTGCAGCTGGGCCAATGGCAGCTGGACCACGTTCAGGGTGATGCTCCCGGCCTGCTCGGCGACATTGCTAAGAAGATGGCGGAGCCGGCATGAGCTCGCAGACCCCGGGCCGTCCCGGCCCCATCGACGTCCACGCCCACCTAATGCTTCCGACGCTGGCGCAGGAGGTGGCGCTGCGCGCCCCAGAACTCACCGAACAGGCGGCAGCCCTCGAGGTTCGCCGCAACGGGCCGGAGTCCATGAAGGCCTCCGGAGCCATGATCGGTGCCCGCATCCCGCTGCTGACGGACCTGGGCGCCCGCCTGGCGGAGATGGACCGCCGGGGCGTGGCCCGGCAGTGGGTTAGCCCCTCGCCGTCCCACTTCTACCCGTGGGCGGATTCGGAGTTGGCCCGCTTCGCGTGGAGCCGTGCGCACGAGCTGCTGGCCCAGCATGTGGCCGGAGCTCCGGACCGCCTGGACGGCCTGGGCTTGATCCCGTTGCAGCATCCGGAGCAGTGCGTCGAGGCGCTGGAGGACGCCGTCCTCAACCACGGTTTCCTGGGGGTGGAGATCTCCTCCTTCGCCGATGCGCACCCGGGTGATCCCTCCTACGCGGACACCGTGGAACTCTCCGACCCGCGCCTGGACGCCTTCTGGGCTCGGGCCGAGGAATTGCGCGCCGTGGTGTTCCTGCACCCGTTCGGCTGTTCGCTGGACGAGCGCCTGGACTCTCAGTACCTGACCAATATGGTGGGCCAGCCGGTGGAGAACGCCATTGCGTTGAGCCACCTGATCTTCTCCGGCGTGCTGGACCGCTTCCCTGACCTGGTGCTCGTGGCCGCGCACGGCGGTGGCTACCTCCCCACCGCCATCGGCCGCTCCGACCGCGCCTGGCAGGTGCGCCCCGAGGCCCGCACCTGCAAGCGGATCCCGTCCAGCTATCTGACACACCTCTACTTCGACACCGTGGTGCATTCGGTCATGCAGCTGCGCCAGCTCGTGGAAGTCGTGGGCATCCAGCAGGTGGTGCTCGGCTCCGACTACCCCTTCGACATGGGGACAGAGGAACCCGTCCGCTTCGTGGAGCAGGCCCTGGGCGGCTCCGAGCAGGTGGAGTTCCTAACGGCTCACGAACTGGCCATGCAGGCCAAATCCACCGCGGCCCACGTGAAGGAAGGAGCCAACGTATGAGGATCGCACGCTGGCGGCATCAGGGTGAGATCGCGGAGGGGTTCGTTGTCACAACGGAGACGGCCGACGTCGTGGTGCCCTTCCCCGACGGCGGCACCGTCGCGGACGTTCTGACCGCGGGACTCGACGCGGCGCGCGAGACGTACGCACGCGCCGTCGGGCATTCTGGGGCGCCCGCAGGCGCCATCCTACTGCCCGACGTCGTGTTGTTGGCGCCGCTGGTGCCGGCCACGATCCGCGACTTCGTCGCGTTCGAGGAACACGTCGAGGGGGTCTCCGCGTCCGTGGAGGGCGTGTCCCACGTGGCTAACGAGTGGTACCAGGCACCCACGTTTTACTTCACGAACCCGCACACGGTCATCGCGACCGGGGACGTCCTGTACCCGCCGGAGACCAAGAAGCTGGACGTGGAACTGGAACTCGCCGCCGTGATTGGCGGCGTGCCTCAGGCCGATGGTTCGCTGGCGGCGACCGCAAACCTGACGCCGGAGGCCGCACGTGAGCACGTGTTCGGCTACACGATTATGAACGACTGGTCCGCCCGCGACCTGCAGGGCCGGGAGATGAAGGTCAACCTGGGGCCCGCCAAGGGCAAGGACTTCGGCATGACGCTCGGCCCGTGGATCGTGACCGCGGACGAGATCGACGCCCACCGCGACGACGAGGGCTTCCTGCGGCTGCGCGCCGAACTGTGGATCAACGAGGAACTCGTCGGGGACGACCTGGTCTCCAATATGGGCTGGCCGTTCGAGGAACTCGTGGCTTACGCGGCGCGGAACTCTCGCCTGGTGCCGGGCGATGTCCTGGGCTCCGGGACGGTGGGCCACGGCGGCTGTCTGGGCGAACTGTGGGGCCGCGGGTCCACCCTGCCGGCTCTCAGCGAGGGCGACCGCGTGGTCATGCACATCGACGGCGTCGGCGAGATCGCCAATACCGTGGGCGCTGCGGTGGCGGCTCCGCCGGTGCTCGCGGCCCGGAAACGTCCCCGCGACCGGACCGTCTGAGGGTTCCGCCTCCCACAGGGCCGCCTTTTCATGCTGAGGCCCCCTTCTCCTATGCGAGAAGGGGGCCTCAGCGTGATTTCCCGGCCTGGTGGAGCTTCCGTGGCGTCGGTCGACCCAGCTTAACCAGGCAGCACCGCCGACCAGCCCCCGTCCACCATGAGGTTGGTGCCGGTGACGTAGGCCGCCTCGTCCGAGGCCAGGAACAGCGCGGTACGGGCCACGTCCTCGGGCGTGCCGAGGCGGCCCAGGGGGATGGAGCGCTCGATGGTGCGCATCGGATGGTCGGGGCTGAGGAGTTCCCCCTCGGTGGCCGGGGTGCGGATCAGGCCGGGGGAGACGCAATTGACGCGGATTCCAAGCGGTGCGCACTCCGCGGCGAGCTGCTTGGTCATCGCGACTACGGCACCCTTGGTGGCCGTGTGCGCAATGCGCGTGTTGGTCATGGACCCCGTCACGCCTGCTGTGGAACCCACCAGGACGATGGACGCGGTCCCCGAGGCCCGTAACAGCGGCCAGAATTCGCGCACGGGGAAGAACGCCACGTCCACCTCGTTGCGGAAGTTCCAGTGCCGGTCCTCCGCGGAGACGTTCTCGATCGGACCGAACCGGGTGGCCGCGGCGTTGACGTAGAGGACGTCCACGTGGGTGTGGCGCGATCGGACATCGGCGGCCCACGCGGTCACGGCGGCCGAGTCGCCGAGGTCAACGGCCACCGCATCGTCGGCTCGGCCGTTGGCCGCGCGGATCCGGTCCACGACGTCTTGCGCAGGCTCGGCTTGCAGGTCGCAGCCGATGACGTGCGCGCCCTCAGCCGCGAAGAGGTGTGCGGCTGCGGCACCCTGGCCGGAGCCGATGCCGGTGATGATCACGGTCTTGCCCGCTAAACGCGATGAGGTCGAGATCGGTGAGGTCATGCGTGAGGTCTCCTTGGGTAGGGCGGGCGGATTCAGGTTGCTGGAGAACCGGTCAGCGGCGCAGGTCAGCGCAGTGCGTCGGAGACGGCCTTGGCCCCGTTGTGGGATGACTGGCCGCCGTCCACGGGGATCTCCGCGCCGGTCACGAAGGACGCGGCGGGGGAGAGGAGGAAGAGCACCACTGACGCGACCTCGGACGGGGAGCCGGTGCGACCCAGCGGCGTTTCGGCCACGGATGCGTCCCTGAACGCCGGTGCGGCCGACGCCGTCATGGCGGTCTCGATGAACCCGGGATGCACGGCGTTGACGCGGATCCTCTGCGGGCCCAGCTCCAGGGCGGCCGCTTTGGTCAACCCTCGCACCGCCCACTTCGAGGACGTGTACGCCACCGGGTAGTGCCCCTGCAGCCCAGCCACGGACCCCACGTTCACGATGCTCCCACCTGGAGTCATATGTGGCACGCACGCCTGAATTCCCAGCAGCGTGCCCTCGACGTTCACCGCAGCCGCGGCGCGCAGATCCTCCACGGAGGCCTGCATGAGCCGAGGCCTGCGGGTCATGCCTGCGTTGTTGACGAGCCCGTCCACCCGCCCATGGACGTGCACCGCGTGCCCGACGGCGCGTGCCCAGTCCTCCTCCCGGCTCACGTCCGCGGGGACGTAAGTGAGCCGGTCGGGGAACTCGTGCGCCAAGGTGGCCAGCTCGTCGGAGGGGTCGGCGGCCAAATCCAGCGCCGTCACGAACGCGCCGGAGCGAAGGGCCATGGCCGTCTCTGCCAGGCCCTGGCCGCCGCCGGCTCCCGAGATCACGATGACGTGCCCGGCCAAGCCGGGCACGTCATCGTTAGGCATAGGGTGGGTCAAGCCTTGACCTCCGGCACGGCGGCCGTGGGAGGCGTCATGCCGCCGAAGCCGGCGGTACCGTCTGCACCCTCGTTCCGGCTGTGCTCGGCCGGCCCGGAGTCGCTGCGCAGCCACACGGCGGTGACGACGGCGACCACCAAGGCCGCGATGCCGACGACGCCGACCGACGCGTCGAGATCACCGATGGCACCGGAGATTCCGCCCATGATCAGCGCCGTGGCGAACTGACCGAAGAAGAAAGCGAAGTTCCACAGGCCCGTGACGCGGCCACGCAGGGTGAACTTCACCTTGGCGACCACCCACGTCAGCAGGGTCGGGAGCAGGAAGCCGGAGGCGAAGCAGGCCACGATGGAGCCGATCATCAGGCCGGGCAGGCCAGGGAGGGTCCACACCAGGATGAAGCCCACACCCTGGAAGACGAAGATCATGGGCACGCGGATACCGAGCCGGATCTTAGCGACCGTGGGGAAGCTCAGGCCACCTGCTGCGGTCGCGACGGCGGCGATGGCGGCGAAGATACCGATCTTCGCGGTGTCATTCGCGGCCACGCCGTTGTCCACGACCAGGTAGCTCATCTCGATGATGAGGATGTAGAACGTGAAGCCGCCGAAGAGGGTCACCAGCAGCGGCGCAACCAACGGGCTGAGCTGCAGTTTCTCCTTGGCGCCTGCCGCTACGTCGCGGTGCGACTGCGAGTCGCGGCCGGGCTCCCAGAGGGCAAAGATCATGAGCACGGCCAGCACCGCGCCGATGAAGTACACGAAGAACGGGGTGTGCCAGCTGTGGGCGCCGAGTGCACCACCGATGGCGATGAACACCACGGCTGACAAGGACGTTGCCACGGTCTGCAGCCCCAGGAAGCGGTCGCGGCGGCGGCCGTCGAAGTAGTCCACGATCAGGGTCGTGGAGACGGTGATGACGGCGGCCTCGGACAGGCCGACCACCACACGCGAGGCCAGGATGACGCCAAGCGATTCGGCCCACGCGGGGATGGTGCCGGCTACGGCGTAGATGAACAGGCAGACGATGCCGAGCCACTTGCGGCCCACGCGGTCCACGATCTGTCCGGCGAATGGCGAGCAGAGGGCCACCAGCAGGGCTGGGATCACCACGATCATCTGGATCAGCGCATCGGGTGCGTCCGGGAACTGCGCGGAGAGCTGGGGCAGGATCGGGGTGATGATGGTGGCGGCGAGCACGGACATGCAGGCGGCGAAGAGCAACAGGCTGCCTTGATAGGCGGTGCCCTGTCGGGGGGTGGGGTGCGCAGACGTCGTCGTCATGTGAGCCCTCTCGGTGAATTGAAGTGGGAGCGATACAACTCCACTGATTCAACTGGGGTGATGGGTATCACGGAAGACGAATTCGTTGATGCGCGTATCAGCCTTGCTGATCCCCGGGCCTGTCTTACACCGTCCCGTTGCCGGGCCCGTGCTTCGTTCTACGGCGGATGCTCCAGATTACGGTGCTCAGTGCGCAACCAGCACCGTAATCTGAAGCATCCACCGTAATTTGAAGCGTCACACCACCGCAGGAACCACCCGGTGCGCACTCGCAGCGTCCAGCGCCGCGATGTCCTGGTCCGTCAGCACCACGGAGACCGATTCAAACAATGAACCGAGCTGTTCCGGCGTGCGAGCAGAGGCCAATGGTGCTGTAACACCTGCGCGCGAGCGCAACCAGGCCAGCGAAACCGCGGTGACGGACACGGAATGTGCGGAAGCCACGTCGTCGAGCACTGTCAACAGCGCCACAGTGCGCTCGTCCTCCAAGTACGCGGCGGCGCCACCGGCCCTCGGCGAGGAGACCGTGGCACCTGGGCGGTACTTACCGGTCAGGAAACCCGACGCCAGCGAGACGTAGGGGACCTCCACGAGCCGGAGGTCGTTGATGACCGGCAGCGCCTCATCCTCGGCGCCACGCTCCACCAGGTTGTACTTATCCTGAGACACCGTGAAGGGCGTGAGTCCGTTGGCCTGTGCCAGAGTGACCGCGGAGCGCAGACGCTCGCCGCTGAAGGCCGACGCCCCCAGCTCCCGGACCTTGCCCTCCCGCACCAGCGAATCGAAGGCGGCGAGGTAGTCCTCCTGGGGCACATCCTGGTCGTCGCGGTGGGCGTAGTAGAGGTCCAGGTGATCGGTCTGCAACCGGCGCAGCGACTCCTCGACCGTGGTCTTGATGTTGGCGGGGGACAGCCCCAACCGGTTCGGGTCCATGGCGACTTTGGTCGCCAGGGTGATGTCGTCGCGGCGTCCCCGGGAAGCCAACCAGTTGCCGATGATGGTCTCGGATTCACCGCCGGAGTTGCCCGGAACCCAGACGGAGTAGGAATCCGCGGTGTCGATGGCGCGGCCGCCTTGGTCAACGAACGCGTCGAGGATGCGGAAGCTGGTGTCCTGGTCCGCGGTCCAGCCGAAGACGTTGCCGCCCAGGACGAATCCGCCGAAGTCGAGGTTGGTCATGTGGTGTTGAGTCCTTCCGTGTAGTGGGTGCTCCAGCTCCCGAAGCTACTCCCAGGCACGGTCAGGCGCATATGTGGCGCAACAACTGGACATGCGCGCCTCAGGAGGGTGGCACGAAAACCCACGGCTCACGCGGCAGCGCGTTCAGGTCGAAGGCGTCCAACGCCGCTGCCAGCGGTCCGGGCGGTAGGCCGAGGGATTCCAGCATGAGGTCACGCACGCGCTCGGGCGCGTGACCTACGTCGGCCAGGGACCGTAGCGTGACCGCGCCGTCGCGCTTGGCCAGGCGCTGGCCCTGCGCGTTCAGGACCAGGGGGACATGGACGTACTCGACCTCGTCGTGCGCAGCCTCGCCGTAGAGCAGCCCGCGCAGGTACGCCTGCCGCGGTGTGGACGAGGCCAGGTCGTCGCCGCGCACCACCTGGTCCACGTGTGCTGCGTGATCGTCCACGACCACGGCCAGGTTGTAGGCGGGCGCGCCGTCGTTGCGCTGGATCACGACGTCGTCCACCTCTCCGGTGAGCTCGCCCAGCAGGGCATCGTGCGCAGCGACGTGTGCCCCGACTTCCGAGCGGAGCCGCCAGGCCGCGGGGCGTTCTGCACGCCCGCGGCGCTTCTCCGCCTCGCTCAGATCCCTGCAGGTTCCTGGGTAGTGCCCGGGCGGGGTGTGAGGAGCGCGGGGTGCATCGAGGATGTCGCGGCGGGTGCAGAAACACTCGTAGAGCAGGTTCTGACCCTTGAGTGTGGCGATGGCGTCGGCGTAGGCCTCCAGGCGTTCCGACTGCCGGCGGGAGACGGCATCGAAGGTCACGCCGATGGCCGTGAGGTCCTCGATCTGGCGTTGCTCCGCGCCGACTTTGGTGCGGGCGGTGTCCAGGTCCTCCACCCGCAGGATCAGCTCACGTCCGGAGCTGTGGGCCAGGAGCCAGGCCAGGATCGCCGTACGGAGATTGCCGACGTGCAGGTCACCCGAAGGGCTGGGAGCGTAACGGCCTGCGCCTGACATCCGAGTCTCCTCGCGAAGTGGGTTCCGGATACGTTAAAGGCCCCCCACGCACCTACCAGAGCCCGCCTACCCTTGCTACCTTCCGGTCCTGGGGGAGTTCGGCTGGATGGCACCACGTGGGGAGCCGCAGATCAGTCTACCCGGTTGCGGCAGGTGCGCCGAATCGAGGGGCGGATGGGCTGGAAAACGTGACGCTCGCCGCTTTGGAGCCACCCGATTGGTGTTGGCCGGTGAACATGGGTTAGGCTGGGTTGGCCTGCTCATGAGCAGTGCACTCAAGGAGGATTCGCCTAGCGGCCTATGGCGCACGCCTGGAACGCGTGTTGGGTTCACGCCCTCGGGGGTTCAAATCCCCCATCCTCCGC
>JBQDZM010000058.1:0-4136 GCA_052108535.1 Galactobacter sp.
GCCAGCGGCACTCCCCCGTAGGCGAAGGCCGCATTGATCTTGGCTTCCCCGTGGCCCGGGATCGGCACCCAGGTGTCGCGCATGATGGAGGTGACTGTCACGTTTCCACCGCCCTTGGGCACGTGGACAAACATCATGGTGTCGGTCCGCCCGGAGGCCTGGGCCGCTTCGCCCGCGTTGTCCGTCTCGGCGCGCGTGTCCGATCCCAAGAGCAGAATATTCTGGCCCGGGCCGGCCGCTGGGCGTCCCTCGTAATCAGGAAGGGCGTTCTCGATGGTCTGCGACTTCGAATCGAATTTGTGCAGCAGCCACCAGCCGTATCCGGCACCCGCAGCCAGCAGCACCAGCAGGATGACGATGAGCGTCACGAAGAACTTGCGTACCGGGTGCCGCTTCTTGGGACGTCGCGGCGGCTGCGGCTGCACCGGCTGACCGGGACCTCCGGGATAGCCTCCCGCCCCGCCGGCCTGGGGCTGTGGAGCATAGGGCGTCGGTGTGTACTGCGGTTCAGGCTGCTGGTACACGGGCTGCGCAGAGCGCGCCTCCACCACTGGTAACTCGGCGGTATCCGCAGGCGGTCGTAGCCCGAAGACGTCCTCGTCACGTTCCTTACCCATGGTGAACTCCTGCATCTGCGTAAAGGGGGAAGTTCCTCCGTAGGACGCAGAACAGCCCCGGAGGTGATGGTTTCTCCTACACAGGGTAAGCACCCTGCCTGGGAAGTCCCATCATCCCCGGGGCTGATCTTGCCGGTTCCGCGTGCGACCACGGTCGCATCCGCGGTGAGGGCTATCAGTCCTCCAGGTTCACCTCGCGCGCGGACGACGCGCCGACGGCCTCTGCGACCTGTTCCAGCACACCCTCGGGCAGAGCATTGTCGATGGTCACGACGGCCACGGCCTCGCCGCCCTGCGAGGAACGCGACACCTGCATGCCTGCGATGTTGACCTCAGCTTCACCCAGCGCCAGGCCCAAGGTGCCGATGACGCCCGGGCGATCGGTGTACCGGATCACCAACAGGTGCTCCGACAGCTCGATCTCCACGGCGTAGCCCATGACTCCCACGAGCTTCTGGATCTGCTTGGGCCCGGTGAGGGTACCGGCCACGGAGATCTGTTCGCCGGAGGTCAGCGCACCGGACACGGTGAGCTGGTTGCGGTAATCCTCCGACTCCTCAGTGGTGGTCAGGCGGGTCTCGACACCACGCTGTTCGGCGAGCACCGGGGCGTTGACGTAGGAGACCTGATCGGAAACCACGTCCTTGAAGACACCCTTGAGTGCGGCGAGCTTGAGGCTGGTGACGTCCTTGACGGCGATCTCGCCAGCCACGTTGAGTTCAACGGACTCGAGGCGCTTGCCCTGCCCCAGCGCGGAGAAGATGCGGCCGAGCTTCTCAGCCAGCGGAATGCCAGGACGCACGTCCTGGTCAATGACGCCACCGGCGACGTTCACGGCGTCGGGCACTAGTTCGCCCGACAGGGCGAGACGGACGGACTTGGCGACGGCGACGCCGGCCTTCTCCTGAGCCTCGGCCGTGGAGGCGCCCAGGTGCGGAGTGACGTTGACGTTGTCCAGACCGATGAAGTCCAGATCATGCGGGGGCTCAGCGGTGTATACGTCGATGCCTGCACCAGCGATGGTGTGCTCCGACAGCGCGGTGTGGAGCGCCTGCTCGTCGATGAGACCGCCGCGGGCCACGTTAAACACGAAAGCGGTGGGCTTCATCTGAGCGAACTGCTCGGTGGAGATCATGCCCGTGGTCTCAGGGGTCTTGGGCATGTGGATGGTGATGAAGTCCGCGGTGGCGATCAACTCGTCCAAGCTGAGCAACTTCACACCCAACTGCTGGGCGCGAGCGGGGGTCACGTACGGGTCATAGGCCACAACGCTGACACCGAAGGCCTGCAGGCGGGCGGCCACGAGGGCGCCGATGCGGCCCAGACCGATGATGCCCACGGTCTTCTCGTAGAGCTCAACACCGGTGAACTTGGAGCGCTTCCACTCCCCCGCCTTCAGCGACGCGGAGGCGGCCGGGATGTTGCGGGCCGCAGCGAGGATGTGTCCCACGGTGAGTTCGGCGGCGGAGATCACGTTGGAGGTGGGAGCGTTGACGACCATCACGCCGGCCTGCGTGGCGGCCTTGATGTCGACGTTGTCCAGGCCAACGCCTGCACGTGCGATGACCTTCAAGTTCTTGGCTGCGGCAATGGCCTCCGCGTCCACCTTGGTGGCGGAGCGAACCAGGATGGCGTCCACATCTGCGATGGCCGGCAGCAACTCGGACCGGTCGGCTCCGTTGGTGTGGCGGATCTCGAAGTCCGGGCCCAGGGCCTGGACGGTGGCGGGCGAGAGTTCCTCGGCGATGAGAACGACGGGTTTGGTCTGCGGCACAGCACAACCTTCGTGATCGTTGGGGCGCTCGTTAGCGGCCCCTTGAGACATTTGAGTGGGTACCAGCCTCGGCGTGAGCGAAACTGACAGGTGCTAGGTTACCGGCCTGTCGGGCGGATCACCGCCTGCGTGAAGATGGCGTTACGGGCATGCAGCTGTACGAATCACACGGCCGCAACGGTGCCCTTGGCCTGCCGGTGTTTCTTGCGCCTGACCGCCCGATTCAGGAAGTCCACGGTGGGCACGGAGTATGCGTAGCAGGTGGGATAGTGCGGGGTCAGCGAGCACCCCAGGACGCGGTGGCCGCGCGTCGAGACCACCACGGTGTATTCCACATAGCGCAGCTCTGGGGCGTCCTCGCATTGGCCAAGTAAGTCCGCGGTCAGGGCCTCCCACCCGGGGATCGTGGTGTTCAGCGGCTCGCGGGTCACCGGGTGCAGCGTGTATTCGTAGAGCTCCGTCCCGACCATCGCCCGAGCCGAGTTCACGCGTCCGGTGCGTGGGTGGACTCGGCCGATCAGGTCCACTCCGCCCAGGTCACGCAGACCCTCGGGCCACACGTCGATTCCGGCGCGTTCGCCGGCGGCCAGGTGCGCCTGCGCAGCCTCGTGGGCGGTGTCCTGCTGGGCTTCAATGCCCGACGGTCCGGTCCGCCTGATCTGTTCGGTACCGACCAGACGGCCTTCCTCACGGAAGGCCCGCTGGTGTTTGCGGTCATGGCGGCCCACCACGAACGCATCGGCTATGACCGGTGGGCTGCCGGGTTCATGGATCAGGCTCACCCGGAGCTGGACCGAACCCTCGGTGGAGAAGGTCAGGGGTCTGGTCTCAGCGCCGGTTCCTGCAGAGATCAACGTCAACGGGTGGTCGGCGGTGCGGTCAGTGAGCAGCAGTTCGAACTCGTCCAGTGAGTATCCGATGCCGTTGACCACCACATCCGTACCGGCCGGGTGGTATTCCTTGGCTGGGGCGTCCACGCGCCAGACGGAGGTCAGGTCCCAGTCCTCCGGCCCCAGCAAGGCTCCCCCGGCCCGTGCGGTCTCTGCGACCAAGTCGCTGAGGGTGCCGTTGCTGTTGCTTGTGCCGTTGCTGCTCTCCGAGCTACCTCCCGATCGGATCCGCAGCCCGCGGCCATCGCGGCCGATGGAGTAGAGGACCTGGGCACGGTCCCGGTGCTCGGCGGAATCTCCGTGCTGGTCTCGCGCGATATTGAACGGCTGCGCCAGCAGGAAGTCGCGTTCGGAGACGAATTTATGAACGTTGTCCCGGTCGATACCGAACCTTCGCACCATCTCGACTGGGAATCCGTGACGTTGCGCAAACCTGCGCTCCGTCGGTGTGGCCTGTTCGGGGCCGTCTTGGTCCGATTGCTGCAGCTGCAGATCCCGCTCCCGTCGGCGTCGGGCCCGCTTGCCCAGGAATCGCCTGGCCTGCTCCGTGAAGCCGTGCTGCGGATAAGTCGGCGTGGCGCTGAGGTCCTCCAGCGTCCAGCTTCCGTCTTGTGCCACCAGCAGGTCGGCGCTGATGAAGCGGAAACGAGCTTCGGGATCGCTGAAGGCTTGTTCGACGCTACGGAATAGGCCCAAAGGGAGTGATGCCGTGTCTGCCGGCTGGTCGTCCTGCTGATGGGCCGAACGCAGCATGTCCAGTTGCAGCAACTGTGCCTGGTGTCGGGATCGTCCTAGATAGACCCTGACCAGATCCCCCGAGATGCTGATCGCCGTCTTTTCTGCGCTGGCACGGTT
>JBQDZM010000058.1:4236-10688 GCA_052108535.1 Galactobacter sp.
CACCACGGCCAGCAACACGATGAGCCCTGCGTCCACGACCTTGTCCGCGCTACCGGAGACCACGGAAATCACCACGAGCGAGATCCCGACCACGGACAGCCACGGCAGCACGGGAAGAACCTTGTCGATCAGCGTGGAGAACAGCAGACGGATGACCAGTCCGGCCAGGACCGGGATCAGCACGATCTTCACGATGGACAGCGCCATGTCGCCGGCGCTGACGTCCATGTACTTCCCGGCCAGCCACAGGGTCAGCAGCGGCGTCATGATCGGGGCCAGCAACGTGGAGATTGACGTCATGGTCACCGACAGGGCCGTGTCCGCCTTGGACAGGTAGGTGATCACGTTGGAGGAGGTTCCACCCGGGGCGCAGCCGACCAGGATCACACCGGCAGCGAGCGCCGGGTCCAGCTGCAGGGCCCACGCAACGGCGAAGCCAAGCAACGGCATGATCAAGTACTGGGCCACGACGCCGATCAGCACCGGGAGCGGACGCTTGGCCACGAGCGCGAAGTCGGGAAGGGTCAGGGTCAGACCCATGGCGAACATGATGATGCCCAGGTACGTGTTGGTTCCTGGTGCCAGGGTCTGGCCAAAGTCCACAAAGAAGAATCCGATGGCCGCGGCGGCCAGGATCAAGAGGGGAAAGACCGTGACGGCGATCCGGGCCGAGCGGTCCTCGGTGCTCATAGGAGTTTTGGTCGTCGACGTCGACGAGTGCTGAGGTGACATGTTCGTAGGCTAAGCCGAACATAGTTATGTTTCCCAGTTCGTTACCGGCGGATGAGAGCCCTATCGCGTCGGTGATCGAGGGGTGGCTCAACACACAGGCCCACGGGGCTGACAGACCCCCGGGGCACGGCCCTAGACTTGAAGACCGCGTACGCGCGAAGGACAACGACGCCCGCTTGCCAAACTGTCCCCCGCACCTCACAGGAGTCGCCCTGTGTCACGTTCACACGCGAACCCACCCACACCTACTGCCAACGGCACCGCTGGGCCCAAGTCCACAGCGCCGAAATCCACCGCGCCCAAGAAGAATTCCTGGACGGGTCTCTACATCCTGGCCGTCGCCGTTTTCGCCGCCATCACCACCGAGATGGCACCCGTAGGCATGATGCCCGTGATCAGCGACGCGCTAGACATCGCCGAACACACTGCCGGATTGTTGGTCACGCTCTACGCCGCCCTCGTAGCGTTCTGCTCCGTACCCCTCACGCTGTTGACGTCCACGATCAACCGCAAGAACCTCCTGCTGTGCACCATGGGAGTCTTCGTTGTCTCCAACGTGCTCGCCACCGCCGCACACGACTTCGCCTGGTTGGTGCTGGCCCGTGCCATCGGCGGGGTGGCCCACGCGCTCTTCTTCGCGCTTTCGATCGGTTACTCCTCCCGCATTGCACCCAAGGGACAGATCGGCAGGGCTATGGCGATTGTGGCCATCGGCGGTTCCGCCGGCCAGATCCTCGGCGTCCCAGCGGGAACCGCACTGGCTTCCCTGTTCGGGTGGCGCGCCACGTTCGCTACCTTGGCCATCATCATGGCGGCCGCCTTCGTGGCAGCCCTCGTCTTCCTGCCCCGCGTTGAGCACGATCCCTTGGGCTCCCCCGAGCTCATCCCCGGTGGCGGGAAGCTCATGACCGTGGTGGGGCTAAACGGCCTGGTCTTCCTTGGCCATTACACCCTCTACACCTACGTGTCCCCGCTCCTGCTCTCGGCCGGCCTTCTGTCGGGATGGTTGAGCCCGGTGCTGGTGGTGTTCGGCTTGGCTGGGCTGCTCGGCATTCAGCTGACCGCACGGCACCTGGATGCGCACCCCTTCCGATGGCTGGTCATCATCCCCTCCTCGCTGTGCATCGGCCTGGTTTTGACCGCGGTGGGGGCCGGCTTCCTGTGGCCGCTGCTGGTCCTGGCCACCATGTGGGTTGCCTGCTTTGGGCCCGTGGGGTCCGTGTACCAATCCGCACTGGTCCGGATCGGGAAGAAGAACCCCGAGATGGCAGGCGCCTGGATCAACGCCTCCTCCAACGTTGGCATCGCCGGAGGCTCCTACCTTGGTGGCATCGTCGTCGCGAGCGTGGGCTACTCCGCCACCGCGTGGGTGGGCGCCGCGATCATGCTCGTCACCATCGGCGTCACCCTGCTGGCGCGCAAGGCACTGAAACCCGTGCTGGACGCCGCGGAACCGCGGACAGAGGCCGTACCGCTCTTCACCTCCTCCATCCCGGCCCTGACCGGAGCCATGGCCATAGTGCAGGCGGAGTACGAAACCACCCATACCGGGTCGGTCCGCAGTGCTGCCACGCCCGTTGACGTCGATGATTCCGGCGCTCTCTCAACTGTCGGCAGCACGAACGCCCCTGCCCAGACCGGATCCATTCCGTCCCCTGGACTGGCCTCCCTGCATGAGGCTCAGGCCTTTGGGCCGCAGGAGGACACCGCCACCGATGTCACCGCAGCCGAGGACACATGGGCTGCACCAGTCGGGCTGCCGGTCATCACCGCCGCCACGCCCTCGGTGGAGTACGAGGAGGCCGGGACCCGGGATTGACGAGACCTGGGTCTGATGAGAGCACGATCTGATCAGAACAGGAATTGACGGGACCAGCTTTTCGTGAGGGGTGCGCCGATACGGCGCGCGTCTCATGGAAACCGGGTCCCAACCCCTGGGCCACCGCCTGAAGGCTGACGCCCACGCCCACAACCGCCCACCCATCCACCCAGAAACACCAGAAACACCAGAAACACAAGTGCGCCCCCGGAACCAATTGAGGTTCCGGGGGCGCGCCCGTTCAACAACACAAGCCGTCAGAGGCGGCTCACCTCACCAGATCAGCGAACCGCGTGACCCTCGGTGTAGTCGTCATCGTTGGAGATCCAGGAGAACAGCTTGCGCAGCTCGCGGCCGGTGGCCTCGATCGGGTGGGTCTCACCCTCCTCACGCAGCTGCTTGAACTCGGGGCCGCCCGCAGCCTGATCGTCCATGAAACGCTTGGCGAAGTTGCCATTCTGGATGTCCGCGAGGACCTCCTTCATGTGCTCCTTCACGTCCGGGGTGATCACGCGGGGGCCGGAGACGTAGTCGCCGTACTCTGCGGTGTCAGACACGGACCAGCGCTGCTTGGTGATGCCACCCTCGTTGATGAGGTCCACGATCAGCTTCAGCTCGTGCAGCACCTCGAAGTAAGCGATCTCCGGGGCGTAACCGGCCTCGGTGAGCACCTCGAAGCCGTACTGGATCAGCTTGGAGGTACCGCCGCAGAGCACTGCCTGTTCGCCGAAGAGATCGGACTCGGTCTCCTCGGTGAAGGTGGTCTCGATGACGCCTGCACGGGTGCCGCCGATGCCCTTGGCCCAAGCCAGGGCGATCTGCTTCGCGTCGCCCGTGGCATCTTGCTCAACGGCGATCAGGTCCGGCACACCGCGGCCGGCCTCGAACTCGCGGCGCACCACGTGGCCCGGGCCCTTGGGGGCGATCATGATGACGTTGACGTCCTCGGGAGCCTTGATATAGCCGAAGCGAACGTTGAAACCGTGGCCAAAGGCGATGGTGTCGCCAGACTTCAGGTTGTCCTTGATGGACTCCTCGTAGATCTTGGCCTGAACCTGGTCGGGCGCCAGGATCATGATGACGTCGGCCTCGGCTGCAGCCTCGGCGGTCGGGAGGACGCGCAGGCCCTGGGCCTCAGCCTTCTCCTTGGACTTGGAGCCCTCGGCCAGGCCGATGCGCACATCGATGCCGGAGTCGCGCAGGCTCAGCGCGTGGGCGTGACCCTGAGAGCCGAAGCCAATGACGGCCACCTTCTTGTCCTGCAGGTAGCTCAGGTCGGCGTCGTCCTCGTAGTACATCGTTGCAGTCACGTGGATTTCCTCTTTCTGACTGTTCGTAGGGCCGCGTGTCACGGCCCCGTAGGGGGCTTTGGTGCGGTGCCCGACGAGAGGTGGTCACCCATCGTCGGGCAGGGTACTTGGGTGGGTGGCCTGTTTAGGCCGAGACCGCGCGCAGAGCGCGCTCAGACATCGACTTGTGACCGCGGCCGATGGCCAGGGTCCCCGCCTCGACGATCTCACGGATCCCGAAGGGCTCCAGCACGTCCAACAGTGCCTTGATCTTGTCGGTGGCGCCGGTGGCTTCAAGCACCACGGCGTCCGGGGACACGTCCACGACTCTGGCACGGAAGAAGTCCGCGGCCTGGGTGACCTGGATGCGGGTCGCGGCATCCGCCTTGACCTTGACCAAGATGTGGTCACGCTGCACCGAGGCTTCAGGGGCCAACTCCACGATCTTGATCACGTTCACGAGCTTGTTCAGCTGCTTCGTGACCTGCTCAAGGAGATCACCCTCTGCGTCCACGACCACGGTCATGCGGGAGAGCCCCTCGACCTCGGTGGGACCCACGGCGAGCGAGTCGATGTTGAAGGCGCGGCGGGCGAAGAGCCCGGCCACGCGGGTGAGGGCGCCGGGAACGTCCTCTACCAGCACGGAAAGCGTATGGCGAGACACGTCTCAGTCCTCCTCGTCCCACTCGGGGGTCAGACCCCGAGCGATTTGAATGGCGTCGTTGCTGACTCCCGACGGGACCATGGGCCACACCATGGCGTCCTTGGACACCACAAAGTCCACGATGACCGGGCGGTCGTTGATGGCCAGGGCCTGCTGGATGATGTCATCCAGGTCTTCCTCGCGCTCACAGCGCAGGCCGGCGCAGCCGTAGGCATCAGCCAACTTCACGAAGTCCGGGACCCGGATGGAGTCCTTGCCGGTGTTGAGTTCGGTGTTGGAGTAGCGACCGTCGTAGAAGAGGGTCTGCCACTGGCGCACCATGCCCAACGACGAATTGTTGATCACGGCGATCTTCACCGGGATGTTGTTGATGACGCAGGTAGCCAGTTCCTGGTTGGTCATCTGGAAGCAGCCATCGCCGTCGATACCCCACACGGTGTTCTCCGGGCAGGCCACCTTGGCGCCCATGGCTGCGGGGACGCAGAAACCCATGGTGCCCAGACCGGCCGAGTTCAACCAGCGGCGCGGCTGCTCGTAGCGGATGAACTGCGAGGCCCACATCTGATGCTGCCCCACGCCTGCGGCGTAAATCGCGTCGGGACCGGAAAGTTCACCGATGCGCTGGATCACGTGCTGCGGGGTGAGAGCGCCATCCGTGGCCGGTGTGTAACCCAACGGGTAGGTCTCCCGCAGGCGATTCAGCGTGGCCCACCAGGCGTCCATATTCGGGAAGAGACCCTCGTCGCGACGCTTGGTGAACTCCGCGGTCAGCTCCGGCAGGATGGCGTCAAGGGCGCCCACGATCGGGACGTCCGCGACACGGTTCTTGGAGATCTCCGCGGGATCGATGTCCACGTGGATGACCTTGGCTCCGGGAGCGAAGGTGGACAGGACACCGGTGACGCGGTCGTCGAAACGGGCGCCAAGCGTGATGAGCAGATCCGACTGCTGCAGTGCTGCCACGGCAGCCACCGAACCGTGCATGCCGGGCATACCCACGTGCTGGGTATGAGAATCCGGGAACACGCCGCGCGCCGTCAGGGTGGTGACCAGCGGGGCTCCGGTGAGCTCGGCGAACTCCTTGAGCTCTGCAGCGGCATCCGCCTTGACCAGGCCGCCACCGGCGTAGATCACCGGGCGCTTGGAGGAAGCGAAGAGCTTTGCGGCCTCACGGACCTGCTTGGCATGGCCCTTGGTCACCGGACGGTATCCGGGCAGGTCCAGGGCCGGAGGCCACGCGAAATCGAACTCGGCCTGCTGAGCATCCTTGGTGATATCCACCAGAACCGGGCCGGGACGGCCGCTCTCAGCCAGGTAGAAGGCGTTGGCCATGGCCTCGGGGATGTCCTCCGGGCGGGTCACCAAGCGGGAGTGCTTGGTGATCGGCATCGTGATGCCCACGATGTCCGCCTCCTGGAAGGCATCGGAGCCGATCAGGCCGGAACCGACCTGGCCGGTGATGGCGACCATCGGGATGGAGTCCATGTTTGCGTCCGCCAGAGCCGTCACCAGGTTCGTGGCACCAGGACCTGAGGTAGCGATAGCGACGCCGGTCTTACCGGTGGCGAGCGCGTAACCCTCGGCCGCATGGCCTGCGCCCTGTTCGTGACGCACCAGGATGTGACGGATCTTCTCCGTCTCAAGCAGCGGGTCATAAGTGGGAAGAATGGTGCCACCAGGAAGGCCGAAGACGTCCGTGATCCCGAGTTCCTCGAGGCAGCGGACAATCGCCTGAGCACCCGTCATCCGCGTGGGCTCGACGACGCGGTTGGGACCTGGGACGAGCGAGCGTACGGCCTGCCCGTCCGCTGCGTTACCGGCCGGATCCCCCGTGGCGGAGTATGTATCCGTCACTTCCGGTGATGCCTTGGACACGGCGCGGGCCACGGTCTGCGGCGTGGCGTGCGGGGCCTGTGTCATCGGTATCCACCTTCTTCCTTCACATGCG
>JBQDZM010000059.1:0-9494 GCA_052108535.1 Galactobacter sp.
GGCCACGCCGTCGCCCTGAAGATGAAGGACAATCGAAGTGAAGAAAAACATCCTTGCCCCGGTGGGCGTCGTGGCCCTGGCCGCCACCTTGCTGGTGGGCTGCACCGACAACACCAAGTCGTCCTCGAACGACGCCTCTGGCGCGGCTAAGGGCGCCATCACGGTCTCCGAGTCGGAGACCGAGTGCAAGGTGGACGCCACGGAAGCCAAGTCCGGCCAGGTGACGTTCAAGATCACCAACACCGGAACCAAGGTCAACGAGTTCGAGGTCCTGGCAGCGGATGGCCTACGGATCATCGGCGAGCTGGAGAACATCGGCCCCAACGTGACCCGCGAGCTGACCGTGGCGTTGGAGGAGGGCGACTACATGACCGCCTGCGTCCCCGGCATGATCGGTGCGGGCACGCGTGCGCCGTTCAAGGTCACGGCAGGCGAGGAGATCAAGGTCAGCGATGACCGCGCCGAGCTGCAGAAGAAGGCCATCGCCGATTACAAGGCTTACGTGAAGTCCCAGGTGGCTCAGCTGGTGGAGGGCACCGACGAGTTCGTGGCCGCCTTCGAGTCCGGTGACACGGAGAAGGCCAAGGAACTCTACGCCCCGGTCCGCGCCCACTACGAGCGCATCGAGCCGCTGGCGGAATCCTTCGGCGACCTCGATCCGCTGCTGGACATCCGTGAACCCGATGTCGAGGACGGCGACGAGTTCACCGGCTGGCACCGTGCGGAGAAGGACCTCTGGGCCCCCGAGGGCTACAAGGCCATGTCTGATGCGGAGCGCAAGGAGATCGCAGACGGCATCAAGACCAACACGAAGAAGCTCTACGACGAGGTCTTCGCTGACGAGTACGAGCCCACCATCAACGACATCGGCAACGGTTCCGTTGGCCTCATGGACGAGGTGGCCACGTCCAAGATCACCGGTGAGGAGGAGGCTTTCTCGCACACGGATCTGTGGGACTTCGCCGCGAACGTGGACGGCGCCAAGGTGGCTTTCGAGACCCTGAAGCCGCTGCTGGAGAACTCCGGCGACACGGAACTCTCCGATGAGCTGGATAAGCGTTTCGAGGAGATCTCGGCCGCGGTGGACGAGTACAAGGACGGAGAGGGGTATAAGTACTATGACGAGCTCTCCGAGGAACAGATCAAGGCCCTCTCCGACCAGGTGCTGGCCGTGAAGAAGCCGCTTGAGGATCTGACCAAGACCGCCACCAAGGCGGAGTGATTCTTATCCCGGCCTGACGTGCCGGGACGGAAGCGCCAGGGGGGCCCACGCTTCAAGCGTGTGGGCCCCACCGGGTGTTCGCGTAGAGGGCCCGTGATCGCCAGACGGGCGTGGGGTAAGGAGAGCATCAGGCATGGACCAACAGGATTCCGACGAGGTCGAGCAGTCCTCGTCACCGTCTCGCCGCGGACTGCTGGGCGCCCTTGGTGCCGGAGGCGCCGGCCTGGTCCTCGGAGGCGCCGCGGGCGCCCTGTGGTCGCCGCGGCAGGAGGCCGCGCCGTCGGGCACTGACGCTCCCGGGACGGGGGATAGCGGCGTGATCGACGCGGTGTCCATGTTCGGTGAGCACCAAGCCGGGATCGATACCGAGATGCAGGATCGGATGTACATCGCCGCCTTCGACCTGACCACCAAGGATGTCGACGAGGTGGTCAAGCTGATGAAGGACTGGTCCTCCGCGATCGGCTACATGACCCAGGGCCTGCCGGTGGGCGGGACCTCCGGCGCCTCCGATGGGAACCCGGTCGGGGTGCCGATCGACACCGGTGAGGCCGTGGGGCTGACCGCCTCCCACCTGACCGTGACCGTGGGCTTTGGCCGCTCACTGTTCGTCGATGCCGATGGCAAGGATCGCTTCGGGTTGAAGTCCAAGCTGCCGGAGGCGCTGATCGAGCTGCCGCATTTCTCCGGGGACATGTTGGAGAAGAACCGCACTGGGGGAGACCTGGTGGTACAGGCGTGCGCGGATGATCCGCAGGTCGCTGTGCATGCGGTGCGGAACTTGGCGCGCCAGGCCTTCGGGACGGCCTCGGTGCGGTGGACTCAGGTGGGATTTGGGCGCACGGCGTCCACGTCCAAGAAACAGGCCACGCCCCGCAATCTTTTTGGCTTCAAGGACGGCACCAACAATCTCAAGCTCGAGGACAAGGAGCTGGTGGAGAAACACGTCTGGGTTTCCGGGTTGGACGGGGAACAGAAGTGGCTCAACGGTGGAACGTATCTGGTGGCCCGTCGGATCCGGATGCACATCGAGGTGTGGGACTCCCAGCAGCTGGGGGAGCAGGAACTCGTGGTGGGGCGTAGCAAGTCCGTCGGGGCCCCGCTGTCAGGCGGGGAAGAATTCACCGATCCGGACTTCGGCAAGAAGGTGGACGGGGAGCCTGCCATCGCTGTGGATTCCCACGTCGCGTTGGCCCATCCGGACAACAACGAGGGGGTCCAGATGTTGCGGCGCAGCTACAACTATGCCGATGGGGCGGATGGTCTGGGGAGGCTGGACGCCGGACTGTTCTTCATCGCGTTTGTGGTGGATCCCCGCACGCATTACGTCCCGATGCAGTCCAAGATCTCCAAGAACGATCTGATGCAGGAATACCTGCGCCACACGGGCTCCGGACTGTTTGCGGTGCCGCGTGGCCTGAACGGGGCCGGCGGGTATCTGGGGCAGGAACTCTTCGAGGGCTGATTCCGAGGGCTGATGGAGAGAGCGATCGGGCCCGTCGCTGACGCGGCGGGCCCGATGCTGTTATCACTCGTGCCTTCAGGAGGCAGGGTCCACTCTACCAACCTGACACTGTGAGATCACTGTGTTCGGCATGAGTCTGCCGGTTGCGGGTGTCATGTCTCTGCCCTAGTCTTATCGAAGAACGATAAACGTTTGTCGATAAGCGGAGGTAGTCGTGGAAGCGTGGATGACCGTGATCGGAGCGATCCTCATCGTCGCGGCCTTCGCGACCTTGCTGGTCATGTACGGCCTGGAGCATCCCAAAGGTCGGGAGAAGGGGTGGTTGGACTCCAGCGTTCTGCGGTTGGTCCGAACCGTGGCGCTGCTCGTTGCAGTAGTGACGGTGATCGGCGTAGTCGTGATGGCCATTCAGACGCTGACGAGTTCGAGCCTGGACGTCCAAGCCAGGGTCAATCCCTACTCGGCGCTACCGGAGGGGGCGGACATCGATTGGGACGGCGCCACCGTGGACGCCGCTCAGGTGCGAATGGTTGACCTGACCGTGACGGGGCTAGGGGTCGGTGACCGTGTCTTGTTGGCCGCCGCGGGCGTGGTCCAGACGATCCCGGTGGTGGCCGTCGCCCTGTTGGTATGGAGTGTGTGTCGAAGTGTTCTCGGGGATACCGGCTTCACGGATCGGCTGCGGCGGGGAGGATTTGCCACGGCCCTGGTCGTCTTCGTCACCGGTTTGGTGGGCCAAGTGCTGGCCGGTGTGGTCTCCGGGCGGGCGGCCGAGCACTCCTTGGGCAGCTGGGGTGCCGCCGTCTCGCATGGTTCCGATGTCTCCGACGCGATTCCGGCGCCCCTCGGGACCGCTGACATCACCTTGGCGCCGCTCGTCGCCGCCCTGTTGATCGCCGTGGTGTCGGAGGTCATCGCCCGGGTCGTGGCCTTGCAGCGTGACAAGGCTCGGCTGCAGGACGACGTCAGCGGGCTCGTGTGAGTCGCTCGCCCATGCCCAGCGACGATGCGTCGCCGTCCGCAGCCGCAGCAGAAGAGGCGGCAGTGGACACCACACGTGTCCACTGCCGCCTCACGGAGCTGCTGGAGGAGCGGGGTCTGGCCGTCACCGAGCTTTCCGCCATGGTGAGGGTCAGCCCGGTGAATCTCTCCGTACTCAAGAACGATCGGGCCAAGGCCATCCGCTTCTCCACCCTGATCGCCATCTGCGACGTCCTCGAGTGCGAGATCGGCGACCTGTTAGTGCTGCGTCGGGTTTAGCGCATGTTGACGAACTGCAAGTCGGCGTCCTCGAAGCCCTTGAGCAGGGCGATGGTGTCCTGAAGGTCGTCGCGGGACTTGGAGGAGACACGCAGTTCGTCGCCCTGGATGGTGGCCTTGACGGACTTGGGGCCCTCGTCGCGGATCAATTTGCTGATCTTCTTGGCCACGTCCTGGGCGATGCCCTCCTTGATGGAGAGTTCGATCCGATATTCCTTGCCGGAGGCGTAGGGCTCACCGGTTTCGAGCGACTTCAGGGAGATGCCGCGCTTGACGAGCTTGGACTCGAAGACATCGAGGACGGCCTTGGCGCGCTCCTCGGAGTTGGCCTTGATCAGCAGCGATTCGCCGGAGAAGTCGATCTCCGCGCCTACGCCGCGGAAGTCGTAACGCTGGGCGATCTCCTTCTGCGCCTGGTTCAGGGCGTTGGAGACCTCCTGCTTGTCCACCTTGCTGACCACGTCGAACGTAGAAGTGCTGGCCACGTTTCTCTCCTTGGGTAGTTCTGAGATTCAGAGCCTGAACGGCCCGTTCTGGAGTCCAGCCTATCGGGGGAGGGGCACAGTGGCGCACATCACCAAGGTTCGGGGAGGGTGTGATTTCACGATCCGGGGGTGAAGCCTGTAAAGTGGTTGACGCATGTTCGGTTCTCCTCGCGAGGATGGAATAAGCGCTTGCGGCAGATTACCCGAGCGGCCAAAGGGGGCTGACTGTAAATCAGCTGGCACTGCCTACGGGGGTTCGAATCCCTCATCTGCCACCGCAAACGAGTTGACCCGGAACCACACGGTTCCGGGTCTTCTTGTTTCCCCGACTTTCTGCTCTGCTTCTTCCTGCTTGGAAGCTAGCGTGGAACCCATGACCTCGACTTCACCACGGACCGTGGACACTCCGAGCCTTCAGAGACTTCGCGCCGGAGAAGCCCCGGAGGCTGTCTCCGAGCACTGGCCGGTCGTGGATGCCGCCCTGGCGGGGAACTGGTCCGACGACGTGGTTCCCGTCACCTTTGCCGCCTACGCCCCCGCGGGCCACGAGGTCCTGGTGCACATCAACGGTCTCGTGGACAGGTCTCGCACCGACTTCGCGTGGGCGCTGTTGCCGGTGGTCTCCGTTGGGCCGGACGGTCGGGAGGTCCACGCTCAGTCCTACCTGCTGCCCAAGGGGATGCTGTCCACGTATCGGCTGGTGGTGCAGGCTCGGATTCCGCGTGATGCCGGTTCCACGCAGCCGGGGTGGAAGGCGATCCACGAGGCGGGCGGGCCGGATCCGCTCAATCCTTGCCCGTCGCAGCCCACTCCACTAGGTGGTGATGCGTCCACGCTGGTGCTCCCCGGGGGCCCCGCGCTGCATTCGGCGTGGGCGGATGATTCCGCGCCGGCGCTGACGGAACGAGCGCTGACGGAACGTGAGATCGCTCCGGGAGTCGGACTGCTGGACACCGGCCGCCGCGATCGCCTTGCCGTGGTCTTCGATGCCGAGCAGTGGCGGGACGTCGGCCTGGAGGCCGCGGTGGCCCGTCTGGGAAATACCTGCCCGTCTGTGCTGCTGATCGACTCATTCGTGCCCGACGGCGTGGGCGCGGCCCCGCGCTCCCGTCCCACCTTCCTGCCCGACGCGGACGCCGTGGCATACGTCGTGGAGTCCGCCGTCGCGGCGCTGCGCGCCGGCGGGGAGGGCGACGGCTGGGGAGCGCTGACAAGGGAGGGCATCCTGGCCACGGGGCAGAGCTTCGGCGGTTTGGCGGCCGTGGGGGCCGTGGCCCTGACCGGCTGGGCCGGGGCCGCGCTGGCGCAGTCAGCGTCGCTGCACTACGTGGCGCCCGTGCCCGGCGCGCCCAGGGTGCATCGGGCCGAGGGCCTCGGCACCCTGATGCGCCGGATCGAGTCGGCAGGACCCTCGGAGCGGCCGGGGCGCATCGACCTGGTGGCGGGCACACTGGAGGCCGGCCTGCTGCAGGTGGCGGAGCAGGCCGCACCCGTCCTCAACGCGCAGCGCCACCAGACGTCCGTGCGCTCACGCGTGGGTGGGCACGACTACGCCTGGTGGCGCCACGAATTGTTGAACGCGCTTGAGGAGTTCGGCCGGACAGCCCCGGCCGGTGCTCAGTCGCGGGTGTAGAGCTTGCGTCCCCCGACCCACGTCTCGTCCACGGACGTGCCGAGCAGGGCATCGCGGCCGCCGAACGGATCCTGGCTGAGGACCACGAGGTCAGCCAGGTAGCCGGGGGCGATGCGTCCGGTGGAGGCGGCGCGGCCATTGACGAAGGCTGAGCCGGTGGTGAAGGCCTTGAACATGGAGACCACGTCGAGACGATCCTTCTCCGGGATCTCCTTGCGCATCCGGGGCTCCGGCAGGTAACCCGCCGTCGATCCGATGGCGAGGAAGGGGTCGCAGGTGGTCACGGGCCAGTCGGAACCTGCGGCGAGCCGGACGCCCGAGGCCTCCATGCGCCCGAAGGGGTACTCACGGTCCTCGGGATCCGTGGTCACGGTGACTTCCTTCATGTGCTCGTGAGGAACCGGGGTGCCCGCCCAGAAGCCCTGCACGTTGGCGGTCACACCGAGGTCGGCGAAGCGCTTGAAGTCCTCACCGGCCACCACGAAGAGGTGGGCGATGTGGTGGCGGCGGTTCCGCAGCGGGTTCGTGGTGATGGCCTCCTCGATGGCGTCGAGGGCCCAACGCGTGGTGAGTTCTGCGTAGGAGTGGTAGTGGCAGTTGAACCCGGCCGCGTCGCAGGCCACGGTGACCTCACGCAGCTGCTCGGGGTTGAAGTAGAGCAGCCCAGCGCCGTCGATCATGATCTTGACGGTGTCGGCGACCACGCGGTCCGCGCCGGCGGTTTCCTGGAGAACGCGGCGGCGCTCCTTGAGCTCCTCCAGCTGCTCCAACCCGCGGGCGTGGTTCCACCACAGGGCGGTGGTCAGACGAACATCCAGCGTGGATTCCGCGAGCATGCGCACGTACACGTCGAACTGGTCGCGCATGCCCATGCCCGGGCCCACGAGGGCGTCCTGGCAGGAGGTGATGCCCTTGGACAGGAGGTGGGACTGCCCGGCGTGGACACCCTCGATCTGCTCCTCCTCGGTCTTGGTGGGAAGGAAGGGGGCCACGAGCGCCGCTGCGGCTTCCTCCAACATGCCTGCAGGCGAACCATCGGGCAGGCGGGACAGGCGGCCGTGCTCCGGATCCGGGGTGTCCACCGTGATGCCGGCCAGCTTCAGCGCGGCGGAGTTGAGCCACACGCCGTGGTGGTCGAAGGGGTACAGCGCCGCGGGGCGCTCGCCGGTGACGGAATCCAGCAGCTCGGCGGTGGGGGAGCCCTGTTCGAAGAAGTCGCGCTGCCAGCCCGCACCGGTGATCCATGCGTCATCCGGGTGGGAGTCTGCGAAGGCCTTGATCCGGGCGAGAACGTCCTCGGCCGAGGTGGCTTCGGAGAGTTCGCAGGCCAGCAGGTCGCCGCCGCCGCCCTCCAGGTGGAGGTGGGCGTCCTGGAAGCCGGGGGAGAGGACGCGGCCCTGCAGATCGATCACGGTGGCGTCTGTGGCGTCGAGTTCACCGCGGTTGCTGACGGCGGCGATGGTGTCACCCTCCACGAGGACGTCCAGGGGACGGGGTGCGGCGAAGCCGTCGGTCCAGACGAGTCCGTTGACGAAGGCGGTGCGGGCGGTGGTGGTCATGGGACTCTCCATCTGAGGGTGGTGGGCGCGGGCCGGGGCGTTACGAACACGCGTGAACCGGGTCACGCTCAGTCTATTCTTAGTCAATGGTGACTAAGTACGTCAAGGGCACATCGCCACGACGAAGTCGTTGACAGCCGTCGGGGCGACGTGGAAATGTGGTCGCTCGTCGCCTCGCGTGGACTCTGAACAGACTGTGAACAGACTCTCGGGGCGGCGATTCAGTGAGGGGCCAGCCCCTCACCTTCCCAAGGAAAGAACGGCTCATGCACGCGCACAACGCAACCCTGGCCCCCGCGGCCTTCCTGGGTTCCGTGCGCCCTGAGCCCGGATCGTCTTCACCCGCGCAGCGTGGACTGCTCCCGCAGCAGCCCAAGCAGCAAGAGAAGACCAAGGGATTCCGCGAGCCCATCTGAGCCACGCCTTCAGCGCGTGTGCGCATGAACCAGCCCCGGAACCCTCCACGGTCCGGGGCTGAACCTTTTTCAGCTGGAGTTCACCACCCTCGGACCTTCACCACCCCCACCCTCACCACAATTTCAGCGTTCAGGGCCCGGCCGGACCGGAACGCGGCTCGTCGTGACGCACGTGGGGAAGACACAAGGAAACGAGGAACAACCTCATGGAAAGGATCAATCCCCGCCTGCTCAATTGGGCTTCCATTCTCGATGAGAAGACCAGGGAGCAGGCGGAGACCACCTCCGGCTTGCCCTTCATCTACCCGCACCTGGCCCTGATGCCGGATGCGCATTTGGGGAAGGGCGCCACGGTCGGCTCCGTCATCCCGACCCTGCGCACGCTGGTGCCTGCCGCCGTCGGCGTGGACATCGGATGCGGCATGATTGCCGTCCGGACCCAGTTCCACGCCGATGATCTCCCGAGCGACCGCAGGGAAGTCCGGGAACAGATCGAACGGGCCGTACCGCTGTCCGCCGGAGCGTACAACCGCAAGATCGTCGCCACGGCACAGCCCCGGATCGAGGAACTGACCACACTGGCGCAGGAGGCCGGATTCGACCCGGCACACTACGCCAAGCACTGGACGCACCAGCTGGGCTCCCTGGGCTCCGGCAATCACTTCATCGAGGTCAGCCTCGACGAGGAGGACAACGTGTGGCTGTTCCTGCACTCCGGGTCCCGGGGGATCGGCAACAAGATCGCCCAGGCCCACATCAAGGTCGCCGCACGGTTTGCCGAGCGCTATTGGATCCCGCTGCCTGACAAGGATCTGGCCTATCTCGTGGAGGGTACGGACGAATTCTGGGCCTATGTCCGCGAGCTCAGGTGGGCGCAGCACTTCGCGCTGCTCAACCGCGAGGAGATGATGGACCGGGTGATCCGGCAGGTCTCCGCATGGGTGGGTACGCCCGTCGTGGAGCAGGAACGCATCAACTGTCACCACAACTTCACGGAGCAGGAGCACCACTTCGGCAAGACCGTGTGGGTCTCCAGGAAGGGCGCCATCAAGGCCGATGTCGGGGACCGGGGTCTCATCCCGGGTTCCATGGGCACCGCCTCCTATGTGGTGGAGGGGCTCGGGAATCCGCTGTCCCTGAACTCCTCCCCGCACGGTGCGGGCAGGGTCTACTCCCGCTCAGCGGCGCGGCGCACCTTCGACGTGGAGGCATTGAGGGAGGCCATGGTCGGCATCGAATACCGCGACACCGACGCGTTCATCGACGAGATCCCGGCGGCCTACAAGGCCATCGATCAGGTCATGGCTGACGCCTCCGATCTCGTGAAGATCACCCACACGTTGCGCCAGATCGTCAACGTGAAGGGGGACTGAGCGCGCGCCCGCGCGTTCAAGAAAAGTGGCCGACGGCGGTGGGGGGCGCCCCCGGGGGGGGGGGCCCCCCCCCCCCGGGGG
>JBQDZM010000060.1:0-9173 GCA_052108535.1 Galactobacter sp.
CCCCCCGCCGCCCCCCCCCCGGGGGGGGGGGGCCCCCCCCCCCCCCCCCCCCCCCACCCCCGTCGGGCATTAAGGCCTTCTGGTCAGCCGAAGTACTTCGGAAGCGTGGCCGTGTTGGCCTCGCGGAGCTCCGCGACCGGAACGGAGAACAGGCCCTGGACCTCAAGGGCGTCGGCCTCGGCGTCGACGATACCCAGGCGCACCAACGGGTAACCGCGAACCTCTGCCATGGCCACGAAGCGCTCCTCCTCGGACCGCGGAACCGTCACGATGGCGCGGCCCTGCGACTCGGAGAAGAGGGCGGTGAAGGCGTCCACGCCATCGCGGTCCAGCAGTCGCTCCAGATTCACGCGGGCGCCAACACCGTGGTGCAGCACCATCTCACTCAGCGCGGCAGCCAAGCCACCCTCGGAGAGGTCGTGCGCGGCGTCGAACATGCCGTCGCGGGAACCCGAGATGAGGATCTGGCCAAGCAGCTTCTCCTGCTCAAGATCGACCTTGGGCGGAAGGCCGCCCAAGTGACCGCGCAGGTTGGCGAACTCGGAACCATCCAACTCGTCCAGCGTGGTGCCCAGCAGGTAGATGGCCTGGCCGTCCTGCTTCTCAGTCCAGCCAGACGGCGTGCGGCGGGCCACGTCATCGAAGCGGCCGAGCACGCCGACCACGGGCGTGGGGTGAATGGGCGTGGTGCCGGTCTGGTTGTACAGGGACACGTTGCCGCCAGTCACCGGAACCTGCAGCGCGAGGCAGGCGTCGGACAGGCCGTCGATGGCCTGCACAAACTGCCACATGACCTCAGGATCCTCAGGCGAGCCGAAGTTTAGGCAATCGGTCACGGCCATCGGCACTGCACCGGTGGTGGTGACGTTGCGGTAGGACTCGGCCAGCGCCAGCTGTGCACCCGCGTACGGGTCAAGGTAGGCGTAGCGGCCGTTGGCGTCGGTGGAGAGGCCAACGCCCATGCCGGTGTTCTCGTCCACGCGGATTACGCCCGCGTCGTCTGGCATGGCCAGGGCAGTGTTGCCGCCAACGTAGCGGTCGTACTGGGAAGTGATCCAGGACGTATCGGCGAGGTTCGGCTGCGCGATCAGCTGCAACAGCGCATCGCGGAGTTCGTCGCCGGACTCCGGAAGCTCCTTGCCTGCCTCGGAGGCACGGAAGTGGTCGGCCTGCAGCATGTCCTGGAACGACGGGCGCTCGTAGGGGCGCTCGTAGGTGGGGCCATCGTGTGCCACGGACTTGGGGTCCACATCCACGATGGTCTCGCCGTCCCAGGTGATGATGAGGCGACCGGTGTCGGTCACGGAACCAAGCCAGGAGTACTCGACGCCCCACTTGGCCATGACGGCCTCGAAAGCTTCCGCCTTCTCAGGGGTCACCACGGCCATCATGCGTTCCTGCGACTCCGACATCAGGATTTCGCCGGGAGTCAGGGTGGGATCACGCAGCAGCACCGAGGTCAGCTCGACCTCCATGCCGCCCTCACCGTTGGAGGCCAACTCGGAGGTGGCGCAGGAGATGCCCGCGGCACCGAGGTCCTGGATGCCCTCCACGAGCTCGCCCTTGAACAGCTCGAGGCAGCACTCGATCAGCACCTTCTCGGAGAACGGGTCACCCACCTGCACAGCGGGGCGCTTGGAGGGCTTGGAGTCGTCGAAGGACTCCGAGGCCAGCACCGAGGCACCGCCGATGCCGTCGCCACCAGTGCGTGCGCCGAAGAGCACCACACGGTTGCCCACGCCGGAGGCGTTGGCCAGGCGCAGGTCCTCGTGGCGCAGAACGCCAACGGCCAGCGCGTTGACCAGGGGATTGGCCTGGTATACCGGGTCGAAGACGGTCTCGCCACCGATGTTGGGCAGGCCCAGGGAGTTGCCGTAACCGCCAATGCCGGCCACGATGCCGTGCACCAGGCGGGCGGTATCCGGGTGGTCGATGGCGCCGAAACGCAGCGGATCCATGACCGCAACGGGGCGGGCACCCATCGAGATGATGTCGCGGACGATGCCGCCGATGCCGGTCGCCGCACCCTGGTAGGGCTCAACGAAGGACGGGTGGTTGTGGGACTCCACCTTGAAGGTCACGGCCCAGCCGTCACCCAGATCGGTCACGCCAGCGTTCTCGCCGATGCCGACCATGAGGTCCTTCTTCATGGTCTCGTCCACCTTGGCCCCAAACTTCTTCAGGTGCACCTTGGAGGACTTGTAGGAGCAATGCTCGCTCCACATGACGGAGTACATGGCCAGTTCGGCGGCGGTGGGGCGGCGCCCCAGCAGCTCCACGACGCGCTGGTACTCGTCCTGCTTCAGGCCGAGTTCCGCCCACGGCTGGTCCTCGCCGGGGGTGGCGGCAGCGTGCTCCACCGTGTCGATGTTGAACTTCTTGGGCTCTGCGGTATTGGCGCTCACTTGCCGGCCTCCAGGACGTGCTTGATGAGGGAGGTGAAGAAGAACAGGCCGTCACGGCCGGTGTGCTCCGGGCCGAAGCCCAACTCCACGGCGTGCTCCGGGTGCGGCATGAGACCCACCACGTTGCCGCGGGCATTGGTGATGCCCGCGATGTTGTTGCGAGAGCCATTCGGGTTCAGGCCCTCGTAGCGGAACACCACGCGGCCCTCCGCCTCGAGCTGCTCCAGGGTGGCGGCATCCGCCACGTACTGCCCATCCTGGTTCTTCAACGGGATGGTGATGACCTGAGAGTCGCTGTACTTGTTGGTGAAGACCGTGTCGGTGTTCTCCACCTTCAACTGCTGGTCGCGGCAGATGAAGTGCAGGTGGTCGTTCTTGATCATGGAACCGGGCAGCAGGTGAGACTCGGTCAGGATCTGGAAGCCGTTGCAGATACCCAGCACCGGCAGGGCGGCGTCGGAATTGGCCGCGTCGATGATCTTGGACATCATCGGGGCGAAACGGGAGATGGCGCCTGCGCGCAGGTAGTCACCGTAGGAGAACCCGCCGGGGATGACCACGGCGTCGACGTCCTGCAGATCGTCGTCCGCGTGCCACAGGGACACGGGTTCCCCGCCGGCCAGCCGGACGGCGCGGGCCGCATCGCGGTCGTCGAGCGTGCCGGGGAAGGTCACCACGCCCACGCGCACCCCGGAATCGGGGTAGTTCTCGATGGAGTTGTCCACGAGGAAGGGGAATTCGGTGGTGCGGGGCATGCTCAGTCCTCGTCCACGACGGTCACAGCGACCACGTCTTCGATGACCGGGTTGGAGAGCATGGTGGCGGCAGCCTCACGAGCTTGCTCCAGGACGGCGTCAGTCACCTCGCCCTCCACGGACAGCTCGAAGCGCTTGCCCTGGCGAACCGCGTGGAACTCGGTGAATCCGAGGCGCGGCAGGGCGGAGGCGATGGCCTTGCCCTGCGGGTCGAGGATCTCTGGCTTGGGCATCACGTCGACGACGATCCGGGGCATGCGTGTCACTTTCGCTTGACTGGGGGCGCGTAGGTAGCCGGACCAAGAATGCGTTCATAGGTGTGACACGGGGTAATGCCGTCTCACACCGGGTTCGGCGCTCCGCGAGCTTGCTTGCCTAGTCTATCGGGCTGTGTGCTTCGGCGCCGTGCGTGGTGACGGGGCGCACTGGGGTGGGGCTGGAGTTGGCGCCGGTTCGCGACTCGATTCTGCAGAGTGTGGCCGCTCGCGAACCATTTTTGCTGCGTCAGCGTGGGTGTACTCGGCAGAACTGATTCGCGAAGTGGGGCAGCAGGGGGCGGCGCAGTTTCGCGACTCGTTTTTGCAGAGTCAGGCTGCTCGCGAACCATTTCTGCTGCGTCAGCGGGCTTCTACTCGGCAGAACTGATTCGCGAAGTGAAGTGGTGAGGAGGAGGACATGTTCGCGACTCATTTCTGCGGAGTCGGGGTGTTCGCGAACCATTTTTGCTGCGTCAGCGTGGGTGTACTCGGCAGAACTGATTCGTGAAGTGAAGTGGTGAGGAGGGCGCCGTGTTCGCGACTCGTTTCTGCAGAGTCAGGCTGCCCCCGAACCAGTTTTGCCGCCCACGATCTCTCGTAGACGGCAAAAATGGTTCGGGAATCAGCGCTGCGTCAGTCCCGATTCAGGAAGGAAAACTCAGATGATGCCCTGAGCGATCATGGCGTCTGCAACCTTGGTGAAGCCCGCGACGTTGGCGCCGAAGACGTAGTCGTTGGGCTTGCCGTACTTCTCGCCGGCCTCGAGGCAGGTGCGGTGGATGCCGACCATGACCTCGGTGAGGCGCTCAACCGTGTAGTCGAAGGTCCACGTGTCGCGGGAGGCATTCTGCTGCATCTCCAGTGCGGACGTGGCCACGCCGCCTGCGTTGGCAGCCTTACCGGGGCCAAAGAGGACCCCGGCGGACTGGAACGCGGCAACGGCTTCGGGGGTGCAGGGCATGTTGGCGCCCTCGGAGACAGCCTTGACGCCGTTCTTGACGAGGGTTGCAGCGGCGTCGCCATCGAGTTCGTTCTGGGTGGCGCAGGGCAGCGCGATGTCTGCAGGCAGGTCCCAGATGGAACCACCGGTGATCAAACGGGCAGAGGGGCGGGCGGTGACGTAGTCTGCCACGCGGCCGCGACGCACCTCCTTGATCTCCTTGAGCAGGTCCAGGTCCACGCCAGCCTCGTCCACGACGTAACCGGAGGAGTCGGAGAAGGCCTGCACCTTGGCGCCGAGTTCCTGGGCCTTCTGGATGGCGTAGATGGCCACGTTGCCGGAGCCGGAAACGGTGACCTGCATGTCTTCGAGGCTGCGCCCCGCGGTCTGCAACATCTGCTCGGCGAAGATGACCGCGCCGTAGCCGGTGGCCTCGGTGCGGGCCAGGGAACCGCCCCAGGTGAGGCCCTTACCGGTGAGGACGCCGGCCTCGAAGGAGTTGGTGACGCGGCGGTACTGGCCAAAGAGGTAGCCAATCTCGCGGGCGCCGACGCCGATGTCACCGGCGGGCACGTCCGTGTACTCGCCGATGTGCTTGGCCAACTCGCTCATGAAGGCCTGGCAGAAGCGCATGACCTCGGCGTTGGACTTGCCGTGTGGGTCGAAGTCGGAGCCGCCCTTGCCGCCGCCGATGGGCAGCCCGGTCAGGGAGTTCTTGAAGATCTGCTCAAAGCCGAGGAACTTGATGATGCCGACGTTGACGCTGGGGTGGAAGCGCAGGCCGCCCTTGTACGGGCCGAGTGCCGAGTTGTACTGCACGCGGAAGCCACGGTTGATGCGCACGCGTCCGGCGTCGTCCACCCACGGCACCCGGAAGATGATCTGGCGCTCGGGTTCGCAGAGGCGCTCGAGTACGCCGGCCTCGACGTATTCGGGGCGGGAGGCCAGCACGGGACCTAGCGATTCGAAGACCTCGCGGACGGCCTGGTGGAATTCCGGTTCACCGGCGTTACGGCGTAGGACGTCGGAGTAGACGTGCTCCAGCTGTGGTTCCAAGGGGACTCCTTCTCGAAAGGTGAGGTGTGGACGGACCGGACGCGAGACGTCCGGGCCCCATTGCACGGTGATTGCGTCCATGTTCACGGTACGGGTCCATGAGATTGCAAACATGTTTCGTGACGTGGATCGCGTCGAGGGGCCTAGGCTTGGAACATGTCGGGAGAACAGCATGAGGATGACGCGCGCCATGTCGGCGTGTGGGTTGTGGCCACTCTAGCGACAGCGGTGGGGGCCGTTGGGGGATGGCTCTGGGCGCGCACGCGCCGGGATCGGCTGGTCGCCGAGGCGGGGACGGTGGCTCACGCTGAGGACGCGGGTTCTGTGCCCGACGACGGGGAGTCGGCTTCCGCTGTCGCGGAACCCCGCGGTGAATAGGTCTGCGCAGCGGACCAAATATTAAGTTGAAGGAGACCGATGCAAACGTGCCCGGATGACGATCAGCGCTGCCCGTGCGGAAGCGGGGACACGTTCGGTGTCTGTTGCCGGCGCTACCTGGTGGGGCTGGGAGATGGCGTGGCAGCCCCTACGGCAGAGGCGCTGATGCGCTCGCGCTACACGGCCTTTGCGGTGGGGGATGTTCAGCACCTGCGCTACACCTGGGATGCCTCGACGCGGCCGGAGGAACTCGGCCTGGACGAGGACACCCGCTGGCTATTCCTGTCGATCGACGCCACGCAGGCGGGCGGGCCTTTCGATGACGCGGGGATCGTGGAGTTCACGGCGGTGTATCGGACGCCTGCAGGCAGGGGCGAACAACACGAAGTCAGCAGGTTCCGTCGTGAGAAGGGACGCTGGTTCTACGTCGACGGGGTCGTTGACTGAATCCTGAGTGACGGGGACATCACGGTTGCCGGAGGCGATCAACCCGGAGGCGGTCAACTAGGAGGCCGCAGGGAAGGTGCGTGGAAGCGGGAGGTTGCCCACGCCGTCGAGCACTACCGAATCCAAACCCTGCCAGGCCGCAGCCTGCGCCAGCAGGCGAACAGCCACCTGCGGCGTGTGCGCAGGGGCACCGGGTTCCCGCCAGGCCGCCGGGACGCGAAGTAGCCCGGCCTTGCGATCAGCTTTCAGGTCGATGCGCCCCGCCAATCGTCCGCCGACCATCAGGGGTAGGCAGTAGTAGCCGTAGACGCGCCTAGGTTTGGGCGTGTAGATCTCGATGCGGTAGTGGAAATCGAAGATCCGCTCTGCGCGCGGGCGGAACCACGTGACGGGGTCGAACGGGGTCAGCAGTGCGTCCGGTGCCAGCCGCTGCGGGATCCGAGCGTCACGGTGCATCCAGGCCGGTAGCGGCTTACCGCGTCCGTCAACCCACCCCTCCACCCGCACGGGGAGCAGGACCCCTTGTTCCTCGAGGGAAGCCACGGCGGCTCGCGCCGGGGCGAGCTTGATGCGGTGATAGTCGGCCAGGTCCGCGATGGTGCCGACGCCGAGTCGGGCCGCTGCCTCCTGAATTAAGGCGCGCTGGGCCGCTTCACGCGGAACGTCTCCGAGGGCGTAGTCCGGCAGGACGTCCGCCGCCAAGCCGTAGACGCGCTGGAAACCACGCCGGGTGGCGACGGCCACCTCACCGGTGGCGAAAAGCATCTCCACCGCATGCTTGGTGTCTGACCAGTCCCACCAGGTCCCTCGAGTGCGCCCGGTCTCCTCCTCCAGTTCGCCAGAGGTCATGGGGCCCTCATCGCGCAGCCGCCGTAGCACCCGCGCGGAGGGCTGGGCCAGGCGCTCACCACCCCACCTGACCGCGTAGCGATCCCTCATACCCTGCATTCGCCAGGCGAACAGAGGTCTCTGGCTCACGGGGATGAGGGCGGCCTCATGCGCCCAGTACTCAGTGAATTCGCCCGAGTCCCACAGGTGGGAGTCGAATCGCACAGGGTCGTAACCGCCGATTCGGGAGAACAACGGCAGATAGTGGCTGCGGGCAAACACGTTGACCGAATCCAGCTGCAGCACGTGGAGCCGGTCCAACGCCGCATCGAAGGGCTTGCGTTTCGGGACCTTGGAGGAACCGGAGAACCCCTGTGCGGCGAGTGCCACGCGGCGGGCTTGATTTGTGGAGAGCTGTTCCATAGTGCAGGCCATCCTATGGGCTGTTCAGCCGCGACTACGGGGGTTACTTGTCCAGGGTCACCGTGCGCAGATCCAGACGGCGGAGCACGCGGTCCACGGCCTCCGGATCCATGTCACGGGCCTTGCGGGCCTTCAACACCTCACGTCTGGCAGCCTGCAGCGCCTGGCGCTGCACGGTGTCCATGACACCCAGGACGTTCTTCAGCTGCAGCAGCTTCTCTGGATCGTCCTGGTAGTCGTTCTCCAACACGGTGTGCAGGGAGGACATGCGGCGCTCCAGCGCCTGCCGACGCTTCTCGGGGAGTTTCTGCGCTGCCGTGGAATTGCGGATGGTCTCAACGGCGACCATCTCCGCCTTGCGGGCCAGCAGCCGTTCCATGCGAGCCTCAGCTGCGTCGTGCACGGGCAGCTTAAGGGCCCGCATGAGGCTCGGCAGCGTGAGGCCGGGGATCACCAGGGTCACCAGTAGCACTGCGGAGGCGCAGGTGACGATGAAGTTGCGACCCGGGAACTCACTACCGTCGGCCAGATGGGTGGGAAGGGCCAAAGCCAACGCCAAGGTGGCCAGACCGCGCATACCGCACCAGGTCAGCACCAGGACGTCCTTCATGGACCCGGGGGTGCGGTTCTTGGATTCGGTTCCGCCCACTTTGTAGATCAGCAGGAACCAGAGCCAACGGACGGCCAGCACCACACCGCACACCGCTAGCGCGCCCGGGATGAAACTGATGACGTTGGAGCCCTCGTCCTCCAGCACGTACCGCATCTCCATGCCGACCAGACCGAACGCAGCGCCTGTGATCAGCAACTCGATGACGGACCAGAAGCTGGTGCGGGTCAGGCGTTCCTGGGAGTCCTGCGGGCGGGCTCGGCGCCCCATCTCCAGGGCGGTCACCACCACGGCCACCACACCGGAGGCATGGACCTCCTCCGCGAGGATGTAGACGGCGTAGGGGGCCACGATGGTCACGGCAGAACGAGCCACCATGTTTGGGACGAAGCGGTTGAGCCAACCGACCAACCACGCCACCACGAAGCCGACGACGACGGCCATGCCGGCGGAAAGCAGGAACTGGGGGATCAGGCCCCAGCCGATGCTGCCGCCCTCCACCGTGGCGTCCACGGCAAGGGTGAACAGGACGATGGCGATGGCGTCGTTGAACAGTCCCTCGGTCTGCAACAGGGTCAGCAGTCGGCGCGGCATGCTGACCTTGCCAGCTACGGCTTCCACCGCGACGGGGTCAGGTGGAGCGGAGAGCGCGCCGAGCGCCAGCGCGCCCGTGAAGGTCAGGGTGGGAACCAGCCAGTTGGCGATACCTGCCACCGCGAAGGCGGTCACGGCGACCAACAGGACGGCCAGCAGGATCAAGGATTTCCAGCGCACGCGGAACACGGACCAGGAGGAGCGCTGGGCGGCGGCGAAGAGCAGCGGGGGGAGGAAGAGCGGGAGGATCAGGTCCGGCTCCACATGGAGTTCTGGCAGACCTGGGGTCAGGGCAACGGCCGCGGAGAACAGCAGCATCAAGACCGGGTACGGGAGACGGAGACGCTCACCGACTCCAACCATGAGCACGGTGCCGAAGAGCAACGCGATCAGCATGACCATGAATTCCATCGAGCTGTGATTCTCCTCCCGCACCGTTCTGGCTCATTCTTTCATGCCAGTTCTTCCCTCATCACGCGC
>JBQDZM010000061.1:0-8290 GCA_052108535.1 Galactobacter sp.
CCCCGCCAGTATCTCGCGACCCTCACCTCACATATAGGAGACACGCCCTAGCCAACATCTAAATCTGGAGTGCGAAGGAGACGCGACCAGTTTTGGCGTCTCCGTCGACTACGAGTCTCAGAAAACCCGGGGTCTCCTAGAAGACCTCCGCGTGACAATCGAGAGCCTGGACGCGCGAACCGAGGACCTCCGTACATCGATCAGAACAACACGGCGAGACTCCCTGGCACTGCAAGAGAGCATCGAAAAGCTCGACGCGAAGATGGACCCAGAAAAGGGGAACCTCCGCGAACTTCTTGCCAAGCGCAGTGAGATCGAGAAGCACCTGGGCCTCTACGAACAAGTCAAGACCTTTGAGGACATGATCCGACGGATCGCGGACGAGACTGAGGCGGAGGTGGCAACAGCAGTTGCGGGTCTAAGCCTCATCGCCGTACGGGAGTTCTCAGCCGAGATCTCCAAGCGCCTGGCCGAATGGGACTACCCGTCCGCGGCGTCTGTACGGTACGACCGGAAAGAACTCGACATCATCGCTGGCGACCAACGTCGCTCGGCGCACGGCAAAGGGGTACGCGCGGTCCTCCACGCCGCATTCACGCTCGCCCTCGCCCAATACTGCTTTGACCGGGAGCTGCCACACCCCGGTTTTGTTGTGCTTGACTCGCCGCTTGTCACCTACCGCCCGCCCGACCAGTCCACGGGGACAGGGGATCAGCCGCCGGAAGGTGTTGTGCGGGCGTTCTACCGTGATATTCAGGCCAACTTTGACGGTCAGGTCATCGTCATGGAGAACACTGACCCTCTAGACCCACTCGGGGCCGACGCGCGCGACATCCGATTCACGAAGCGCGATGACCTGGGACGGTACGGGTTCCTACCGGTCGTCGATGGCGAGGAGACCGCCCACACTTTGGCGACCGAAAGCTAACCGGAAGCAACGGTGGGGGCTCATCCCACCTAGCGACCGCGGCCATGGGGATCACGGAGCGGCATTCCCACACGCAGCAGGTACAGGCGAACTGAGCTTGGATTGAAGCCAAGCCTCTCGCCGATCCTCGCTAAGGACTCGCCCTGCTCGTAGCGGCGGCACATTTCGAGTACCTGTTCCGATGATGGCTTCTCACGACGCAGCCGTACTCCTCGCTCTCGCAGCCGCTCAGCGAGGCGTTGACGACTCACGCCCAGGTCGCCTGCGATCGCCCGCAGGATCTCACCGCCCCTGTACCGGCGCTCTGCCTCATCCAGCATCTCCTCCGTCAACCGCGGAACCGGCTTCGGGAGTGGCCGCGTGGAACCCTGCGAAACCGCTGCTGTCCTGTGCCGACGACGGATCTCGCGATGCGCGGAAACGGCCGACTGCAAGGATGGGGCAAGGTTAGAGCACTGTCGCGCTACCTCCACGGATAGTTCGAAGGGTCCGGTCGGAAACGACCGGGCCCTTCGTCGTTGGGCGATAGCGGCAACTACGCGCAAGCTGCCGCCCATGAAAGAGCACCAAGGACCGCTGCTCGCATTGAGTCTGGCTGACGCGAGCCCTGTCGGGCTGTAGACGCACGTCTACAGCCCGACCTATCATCGTCGTATGTTGACCATCGGAACGCGTGAATTAAAGCAGAACCCTGCTGAGGCGATCGCACGTGTGCTGGCCACAGGGCAGGACGCCGAAATTACCGCATATGGCCGGCCAACAGGCGTCCGTTTGGTTGCAGACAAGGCGATGCCGAGAAAGTGGGTGGGCGGCGCGGCCTTGAATGCGCTACCCGATGTCGGAGTCGAAGATGAGACGCTGAAAGACGACATTGCCGCTGCTTTCATCGACGATGACTACGTCATTGACCCGTGGGCGGGCCGCGAGTGATCCTGCTGGATACGAACGTGATCATCGATCGCGAGAAGTACTATTTCGATCCGGGTGAGGACTTCGCCGTGAGCATCTTGACGCGCGCCGAGTTCGAGTTGGGAATTCAGTCAGCTCATGACGCCCAGGTCCGCGCTCTCCGAGTGCAGCGCCTGGCGTTGCTTGACCGTGAGTTCGATTGGCTGGAGTTCGACCTGGAATGCACCCGGTCCTACGGCGTTCTGGCGGCCGGTGCTCTCCCGCCCGGTGGCTCGAAGATCCGTAGCAAGGACGCGCTCATCGCGGCGCAAGCACACCGTCACGGTGCGATGCTGATGACCGCGAACATCGATGATTTCGCACGGTTCTCCCATCTGGTCCCCATCACAGCACCGATTCCTCGGTAATCGCCTCGACGTCGCGGATCAGGGTGAGCGCGGCGGCGGTGCACAGCAGGAACACGATGCCGCCGCTGAGAACCGGAAGCGCGATGTGGACTGTCGCGAGAACACCGCCGAGAGCGGAGCCATCAGCGAGGCCCAGGAGGCCTGCTACCCGGGAGCCCACGAGCCCGCCGAGCGCAGAGACGGAGAGGATCAGTCCGTATCCCAGCTCACCGAGCCCGAGTTGCTGCTGTGCGAACAGCACGAGGATCGAGAACGGCAACATGTAGCCGACACTGGCCAGGCCACCGATCAACGCGAGGCCGCCGACGATGCGATGCTGCCGGAGCCATTGTGTCCCGGCGAGGGCCTCGCGCCAGATGCCCGTAGCAGCCCCGTGGCGGGCGGCCTTCAGCTCCGGATCGCGATTTCCTCGTGCCGATGATCGCGAAGGCCACGTACAACAGCGCCAGGCTCTCGAAGTCGAAGAGGAAGCACATGGCGAGGGCCAATAGCGCGCCGCCGCGCAGCAGGTTCGCGGCGACCAGAAGTGTGCGTCGGTCGGTGCGGTCCACCCAGACTCCGATTGGGAGCGCGACCAGCAAGCGCACCAGAGAGTAGATGGTCGCCAGTACCCCCACCCAGCGAGGATCGTCTGTGATCGAGGCCGCCAGCAGCGGCATCGAGACGAAGGCCAGGCCGTCGGCCAGATTCGAAGCGCCATTCGCTGCCAACAACGCGCGGAAGGGGCGGCCGAGGGACATGCGAATCACCCTACCGGTTGCTAGGTCAGGCACATCGGTCGGTGGGTAGCGTCGTCCTACGGTACGAACACCTGGATCCACACCGCGGGATGTCGCAAAGCACCGCAGCGTGTAGAGCAGGCGTTCATGCGCCGTCTCTGAACCGCTCCCACGCCGACTGCCGGGTCATCCCCAGCGTCTGACCGATCTTGGCCCAACTGATGCCGCGCTGGCGGGCGGCCGTGACCCAGGTCGTCAGATGCTGCTCCACCTGAGTGCCGGCCGCGGCGACCTGGGGTAGCCGGGCGAGGAGTTCTTGGTCGCTGAGTTGTGACCACGGGGTTGGGATCCTGTCCAGGTTATCCGGGGCGGCCTCCGCTGCCCGCTGCTCGAAGAGCTCCACCGCGGTCCGAGCGCACGAGGCGCAGATCGCGGCGAGTGGACTGGCCACCAGGGGGCCCGTCTCGGAGCGCGGGCGTAGGCAGTAGCTGCACATGAGGTCTGTGGTCACGAGTCCAGTATCCAGCAGATCCATTGCAACGTCAGGTGACCCTGACATGATGTCAGGCATGACCTTACAGATGCGCAATCCGAGACCATGGCTCGGCGCGTGCTCGGTCGCGGAGAGCATTGGTGATTCCATCGGGAGGACGCTGATCGCCATCGTGGCCGTTGACGTGGTCGGTGCTGGCGCAGGACTCGTGGGCGTACTGAACTCGGCTGGCCTGCTGGCCTTCCTCCTGCTCTCGGTTCCGTTGGGCCTGTGGGCGGACAGGGTTGGGCACCCAGCCAGGTTTATGACGGCTGGGACGCTGATTCGGGCCGCCCTCGCCCTGTCGGCGCTGCTGGCCTGGTGGGCGGGAGCTCTCCACGGAGCCGCCCGCGTCGTTGTCCTGTTGACGGTCGCACTTGGCATCGGAGTCGCGGACGTCGCATTTACCACCGGGCAGGGCGTCCTGATCCCGAACCTGGCCCCTCGGGAGGGCGTGCGACGCCTCTACGGCCTGGTACAAACCTGGACCCGGACGGGGTCGG
This sequence comes from Galactobacter sp., assembly GCA_052108535.1. Lineage (GTDB taxonomy): Bacteria > Actinomycetota > Actinomycetes > Actinomycetales > Micrococcaceae > Galactobacter. The sequence continues at coordinate 3,999 of JBQDZM010000061.1, forward strand.
TGATCGGGACGTTGTGCCTGCCGCTGGCGTTGGTGGTGGTGGTGGCCCCGCCCGCCGTTTGGGCGCTGGTCTGCGTGGCCTATCTTGTTTCTGCCCTGATGCAACGTGGGATCAGAATGCCCGACGGCGTGGCCGAGGTCCGCTCGGATGGCCTGCGGCCATCACCGTGGTGCCAGATCAGATCCGGAACTGGACACCTGCTGCGCCAACCGACGTTACGACGGATCACGGCGGCGAACATGCTCGTCAATGCTGCCGTGATGTGCGCTAACACGCTGATCCCGGTCATCGCCTTGACGGTGTTGCACCTGCAACCTTCTGTGTACGCCTTCATCGGCATCGGCGGGGCTATGTCGGGTATCGCCGGAGCGGTCAGTTCCCAGTGGCTCGGGGAACGCCTCGGACTGAGGAACGCACGGCTGCTCGCCAGCCTCGCGATGATCGTGAGCGCAGCGCTGGTGATGTGCAGTGAGGTTGTTGTGGACTGGCTGCCCGGCAATGCCGCGGTGTGGCTCATGATCAACTCTGCGCTCGCCGGGTTCTTCACGTCACTCGCCGTGGTGCTCGGGGCGGATCTGGTTCCCACCCTGACGCCGCCGAGCGAACTGGGTGTAGTCCTCGGCGCCCAGCGGACTCTGGTGTTGGGCAGCATGCCGGTTGCAGCGTTGCTGACCGGGGCCCTGAGCGCTTTCGTAGGGACGCAAGGTACCACATGGTTGTGGTTGGCTCTGCTGGCGGCCTCTGCGCTGCCAATCTTGCGACTGAACCGTTGACCGTGCCGCAACCCACGCCGCAGCGTGGAGGTTGGCTAAGGTCGGGAGTATCACTCGATCGAGTAAGGAGACAGTCAATGGATGAGTCAGTGCTTGTCACGGCCCTGCGTCGCGCCATTCAGGTTTCGGCTGACGCCAGAGACCACGGCAACCACCCGTTCGGCGCGGTCCTGGTGAACGCGGACGGGGAGATCGTACTGGAGGCGGAGAACACCGTCACCACGACCAACGACGTCACCGGCCACGCGGAGACCAACCTCGTCAGCAAGGCCTCGCGCAGCATCCCGCATGTTGAACTGGGCGACTACACGCTGGTTACCTCGTGCGAGCCGTGCGCCATGTGCTCCGGAGCCATCTATTGGTCGGGAATCTCCACCGTGGTCTACGGCCTCTCCGAGGCGGGGCTGAAAGCACGCACAGGCGACCATCCCGATAATCCGACGGTGACGCACCCCTGCCGCCAGGTCTTCGCCGACGGGAGCCGTGACATCACCGTGGTGGGGCCGCGTCTGGAAGACGAAGCGGCACTGACGCACGAGGGCTTCTGGGACTGAAGGGTCCACTCAGGTGCAAGCTTCGTGGTGCAGGTGGGGTCCTGACATGCGCTCTGCGTGAAGGCGATCCGTCCTCAGTGGCCCATCTCCAACAGGGCAGCCGGTATGTCGCGGCGTTTGGCGACACCAAGCTTGGACCGCGCCTGCAGTACGTGAGACTCCACGGTGCGGACCGACAACACCAGGCGCTGGGCGATCTGGACATTGGTGAGTCCCTCCGCCACGAGTTGCGAAACCTCCAGTTCACGCTCCGTGAGCACAGAGGCACGTTCCGTTGCGATCGAGGCAACGGCGTCGGAGGCTCTGCCCAAACCAACTGGGGTAGCACGATCGAGAGCCGCCAAGGACTCGCTTGCTGAGGACGCCTTGGCTGCGGCGCGCCGGCCCAGGTATAGGGCTCTGGCGCGAGAGTAGGCGAGCCGCGCGAATGCGATCTGGCCTGTTGCAACGAGGTCCGTTCCTGCGCTCATCAGGCCGTCGGCATCACCGGCCGCAGCCATGCGGAGGTAACGCTCCTGGGCGAGCCCGGCGGGCAGCGTGGTGCGCGGGATCGTGTCGAGGATGCGGATGACCTCGGCCGGTGCCATGCGCTGTGAGGCCAGTAGCTCAGTGAGGGCCATCCGGGGCGTCCATGCGGGTGCATCGGGAGAAACGAAATCGAAGAGGTCTCGCTCCTCGGCCGTTGCGATCAGGCCTAAAGCAGCCTTGGCCCGTGGACGAAGAATCTGGCGCGCACGCTGAGTGAAGTACGGCGTTCGCTCTGTCGGGTGGCCCAGAGTCGAACGCAGGATCGAGCTGAACCCCGCGTGCATGCACCACATCAGGGGAAAGAATGCTGGCCGGACGGCAGTGTCTGCGTAGTCGAAATCCAGTTCTGCGGCAGAGGAATCACCCTGGACCGCACGGGAGGTCGCCGCCATCCAGCCGGAACACATGGCGAGGTTCCACCCCGTCCTGGACGTCAGCGCGGTCGCATGACTCACGGTGACGGTGATGGCGTCCCGGGTGCGTTCCACCTGCACGCCACCAAGCGTCGCAGATATGGACGCGGAGAGCTGGAAGAGGGCGACGAGGGTGATCAGGATCTCGGAACGCTGCGAGGACGGACGTGCCATGACGTCTTCCGCCAGCCGCATTCCGGTGACTACGGCCCGGTCCAGTGCTGCGGCGTTATTGAGATTCGCGTGGGCAGCGCACGTGAAGGACAGCGCAAGCAGGCGTACTTCCACGGGGTTGGCGGGGTCCTGGCCAACGGCGTCCATATCAACGGTGGGGTCGTCGGCGCCTGTGGATTCGCCGATGAAGCACGTCAGGGCCGTAGCGGCGCCAGGCCAAGCTCGCATCTGCGGCGAATCCAGCAGCTGCTCCCACCAAGCCGGAGTCGTCGGCGCCCAGGCCACAGCCACCGCCGCGTAGTAGAGCGCCTCGAAATCCACGGCCGGATCTGCCAAGAGGGACTCGGCCGTGGCCAGAGCGGTTTGGTGCTCTCCGAGATTCAGCTGGGCCTTCAGTCGTTCAAGCGTCACCTGGGTCTGTTGTGCCTGCGAGAGGGCGGAACAGCGCTCGGTGATGGTCAGCAGTGCCTTGGCCTCTATCCCGTCTCCGAGCCGATTGGCCGCCGCCGCGGCCGCCAGAGCCAAGCCCGCCTGCACCGCTGAAATGGGTGAAGGCGAGCGCATCAGCGAACGCGAGAGGCCCAACAGGATGGCCTCGTTGACCGGGTATCCGGCACTCCATAGGGAGACGATTCTGGTGGAGAACTCAGGATCGTCGAACACCGTAGTTCCACGTCCGGCCATGGCGACCGAGTGAAGCGGAGAAACCGTGAGGGTCCGCTGTCCCCAGTCCTCGGACTCCACAGCAAGACGGTGACCCAGCAACTGGGCGAGCATGGAATCGCCGAACAGTTGTGAGGCGGTGGAGAGGGGGAGCGGGCTGAGTTGGGCCAGTTTGGCCGCGGCGTCAGCCAGCGAATCGTCCAGGCCGTTGATCCGGGCCTCCATGCGGCTCAAGGCCAACGATCCGAACGTCGCAGTATCCATCCCCGGTCGCGGATATCGGCGTTGAACTCGGTCAGGATAGGCCGTTGCGTCATCCGCCAAGTCCCGGGCCAGCAGCAGCTGCCCCTCCGCAAGCGCTACGAGGGTACGCACCTGCAGGTCGTCCAGCACACCGGGCTCCAGACGGTCAAGGATGGCGCTCTCGATCTCGGGGTCGGTCAGAGGTGCAAGGTCGATCCTGTCCAGCTCGCCCTTCTGCCAGGCGGTAGCCAACTGGGCGCCGACTCCTTGGGCAGGCGCCGTGATCGAGAGTCGATCCGGATCCACGAAGAAGGCCACCGGAGGATGCCCCGGCTGCAGGGCTTCGTCAATGAGCTCCACCGCGGAGTCTGGCATCAGGGATGGTCCCACCAGAATGCGTGCAGAGGTGCCATGCCCGTCGGCCAAGAAGTTTTTCAGAGCATCGAGGCGAGTATGAGACGAGCAGCGAAGCACGTTGGCCTGAGAGTCACCGGCAGGTTGGAGCATCACTGCGAGGTCGCCCGCCAGAGAACTGGGGGCGTCTCCAGGTAGGCAGAACACGAGGACACTGCTGCCAGAGTTGAGCAGCTGCGTGATGCGCCGCAGTTCGTTCCTGCGGGTGGGGAACGAGGGAAATGAGTCTCTGGACAGGTTGTGCTTGCGGGTAGGCAACGATGGTCACTTTCCGGATTGGATGACGGGTCCGTCGATGACAGTGTGGGCTACGGTGCTCCACAGTATTGAGAGTCCCTTAGCCGCCAAAAGTGACGGGCTCGTCTCGGAGGGCGTGCAAGTGTCCAGTCTAGTCTCCGTACCGCAGCCATGCCACAGGGTTATAGGACAAAAAGTGTGTCTCTGAGGGGCTCGGATCGGCGTGGTGACGCCGATGCATTCGGCTCGTCTTACTCTGCGGCGTAAGACGATGAGGGGTGCTTGACTCTTCC
>JBQDZM010000062.1:0-2531 GCA_052108535.1 Galactobacter sp.
GACTACGCGCACCACCGCAGGGCCGTGGAATGGATCCGTACGGAGATTCCTCGCCCAGTTTTCGAGCAGGACCTGCTCTATTCTTTCGGCGCTTTCTCCACGGTCTGCGAGGTTTCCCGCAACGACGCCGCCTACCGCATCCGGGTGGTCGCCGCTCAGGAAGGGGCTAAGGACCCCGGGCCACGCGATGACGCGCGGTCGCGCGATGAATCGAAGCGCAACGCCGCGCGGAAGCCGAACAAGGCGGCGGGTGTCGCCGCGTCGTCGGGCATCCGGGACGACCACGGTGCTCAGGACGATGATGACCTGCAGACGGACGCGCCTGACCTGAGCACCCTGATTTCAGACCGCGTGACCAACCGGATTCTGACGCGCTTCAAGGGCGACAAACTGGAACAGCTCGTCGCCGCCGTGCTGGAGGCCATGGGGATGGTCATCACGCAGGCGCCGAAACCCGGCACCGACGGCGGCGTGGACATCCTGGCCGGTCATGGGTTATTCGGTATGGACTCGCCGCGGCTCGTGGTCCAGGTGAAGTCGGAGACCACGGCAGTGGGGGACCCCGTGGTGAACGCGCTTCACGGCGCCATCACCCGGGAACAGGCGGACCAAGGCCTGCTTGTGGCGCTCGGCGGGGTGAACTCGAACGCCAGGCAGAATCTGCGTGGCCACCGCTTCACCATCGCGGTCTGGGACGAGGCCAAACTCCTGGACGCCATCTACGCGACCTATGAGTCTCTACCCGCAGCCATCAGGGCGGACCTCCCGCTCCAACAGCGCTGGGTGCTGATCGACGACGAGTGATGCTTCCAGTGGATCGTCGCAAAGTGGAGGTTTTGAACTTCGCAAAGTGTAGGTTTTGAACTTCGCAAAGTGTAGGGTTTCACTATGGATGATTACCTTCCTCGGGTAGCCGACGCGGAACTTGCGGCCTTGATGCGCGCCGTCGGTGCGGTACTTGTCGAAGGGCCAAAGGCGTGTGGGAAAACGGCTACGGCATCACAAGTAGCAGCAACGATTTACGACATGGACCAGGATGAGGCCGCGCGGACCTCACTCGACCTCAACCCGGACTATCTTTTCCAGCAGCCGACCCCGATCCTGTTCGACGAGTGGCAGACGACACCGCAACTGTGGAATCGGGTTCGCCGCGCCGTGGATTCGGGAGGGCGGCGTCGAGGTCGGTACATACTCACAGGATCCGCTACACCGAAAGACGACGTAACCAGGCACTCGGGTGCTGGGCGGTACGGAGTACTTCGCATGCGTCCCATGAGCCTCTTCGAATCGGGACATTCGAATGGTGAGGTCTCGTTGGAGTCCCTACTGGACGGCCGAGCTCAGAAGGGGCGTGACAACGGCATGACCGTGGCGGACCTGATGAGGCGCATCGTCATCGGAGGCTGGCCAGATCTGCTGGACGCGGAAGAACCGGAAGCCCGCATATGGTTGTCCGGCTATCTGCAACAGTGTGTTGAGGTCGATGTGCCATCTTTCGTGGGGCGGAGGGATCCCAGAACGTTGCGGAGGGTGCTTTCTTCGCTTGCGCGCTTCGTGGCGCAAAGTCCCTCGATGCGAGCTATTGCCGCTGATGTCGGTGGAGAGCGCGGCCCGGCGGTACCTTCCACCATCTACAACCATGTTGACGCGCTCGAACGCCTTCATCTGCTCGACAACTCCGAGGCGTGGCAGCCCCGCATGCACTCACGGTCTCGGCTGCGAAAGACCGAGACGCGCTACTTCGTGGATCCTTCCATCGCCACTGCTGCCCTTGATGTCGGCAGTGCCGATCTACTCGGAAACCTTGACTCGGCCGGGTACCACTTCGAGGCTCTTGCTATCCGGGATCTTCGGATCTATGCCCAGAGGCTGGGCGGCCGGGTGAGCACCTGGCGGGACGAAGCAGGCAACGAGGTCGACGCAGTCATCACCCTTCCCGGCGGCCGCTGGGCGGCCGTCGAGATCAAATTGGGGCCAAGCCAAGCAGACCAAGCGGCTGCTGGACTGCTGAAATTTGCCGAACGTGTTGATCAAGAGGAACAGGGCCCTCCACAGGCGTTGATCGTGGTCACTGGCACTGGGGCCGCTGGGCGGAGGAAGGACGGCGTGGACGTGGTTCCGATCACCGCGCTGGCTCCGTAACACATAGTAGCGTCGGGTCCCGGCCGACGATGCCTGAAGCTGGCCGGGGTGGACCGTGTTTCTGCGGAACGTGCCAAAACCGCACCACGGGTGCCTGTGGACGCGGTACCCCGCAGGTGGTGCACTCCGATGGTAAGCCCCTAAATGATGTGGTCGTCGTCCCAGACCGGGACCGGTGGAACCGCCGCCACTTCCAGTGGTCGGGGGTTCACTATGGCGTAAAGGTGCTCAGGCGTCCTAGTCATCCCACTCGGGCAGCTTCTTGAACCTGCGGCGCCTCCACCGTGAGGGCTGGCCCGCAAGTTCCTGGACTCGCTGGGAAGTCGGTCTGCCAAGGCGCGAATTGGCATACCAATTGATCCGCGCGCCTACGCGGATTTCACCAGGGG
>JBQDZM010000062.1:2631-6123 GCA_052108535.1 Galactobacter sp.
GTCATCCGACTCATACGAAGAGTCTGCCTGCTGCCTGATCGGATGTCATTGGCCGGACACAATCAGCGCGCAATGCTTCGACAGATTGTCCGGCCAGGACCGGCATGCGCCAAGATAAGGACATGGGACCGGAGAGGAACAGGGAACTTTCATGAGTGGAGCCGTACATCAGGAGCGGAACTTCCAGGACGGCGTGGTCCAGTATCTGGGCGCTCACGGCTGGCTGACCGGTCGTGGGAATGAGGGCTATGACAAGAAGACCGCCCTCTACCTTCCCGACCTCTTCGCGTGGCTGGAGGAATCCGACCCGGACAACTACGCACGGGTGGTGCGTCCCGGCACGGATGCCCAGCAGGATAAAGCCCGACGAGCCGTCGTAGACCGCGTAGCGCGGACACTCGCCTTGCGGGAGTCCGACGGCGGCGGAACCCTCAACGCGCTGCGCAAGGGAGTCGCTGTCATCGGCGCGCGTAAGCCGCTCGCCTTGATGCAGGTCCCGCCCACGGAGAACAAGAACCAATCCGTGCTGGAACGCTATGCCAAGAATCGCCTACGCGTTGTCGAGGAGCTGGTTTACTCCGAGAACAACACGAACCGCTTGGACCTGACCTTTTTCCTCAACGGAATCCCAGTCGCCACGGCGGAACTGAAGACCGAGTTCACGCAGAGCCTGAATCAGGGCAAAGAGCAGTACGCGCATCACCGCTTACCTAAGGGCGAACCACTGCTGACACCAGGGCGCGGCGCCCTGGTGCACTTCGTGGTCACCGACGAACGCATCGCCATGACTACGGTGTTGAAAGGCAAAAACACCTTCTTCCTGCCCTTTGATTTGGGCCACGACGGGGGTGAGGGGAACCCTCCGAATCCAAACGGGCATCGCACCGCCTACTTCTGGGAACAGATCTTGCAACGCGACACCTGGCTGACGTTGCTCTCCAAGTTCGTCTATACGAACCATCAGACGGTGGTGGACCCCATTACCCAGAAGACCACCGACAAGACCCAGGTCCGCTTTCCCCGCTTCCACCAATTCCGTGCCGTCACTAAAATCGCCGAGGCCGCCGCTCTGGAAGGTCCCGGCCACAACTACCTGATTCAGCATTCCGCCGGCTCCGGCAAAACCGACTCCATCGCCTGGACCGCTCATCGGCTGGCCTCCCTGCACTATGCCGCGGAAAACACGGTGGGTCGGGCTGAAGGGGAGAAGGTCTTCGACACAGTATTCGTGCTGGCCGACCGCCAGATCTTGGACCGGCAGCTGCAAGACGCCGTACGCCAACTGCAGAACGTGGACGGGACGTTCCAAGCCATCACGTCCGGCACCGAAGGGTCCAAGACCAAGCAGCTCATCGACATCATCACCACAGGGTCGGCCAAGATCGTGGGCGTCACCCTGCAGACCTTCCCGCATGCGCTGCAAGCCCTGCGGGACCCGGATAACCAAGCCCAGCTGCAGGGTAAACGGTTCGCCGTCATCGCCGACGAGGCCCACTCGTCGCAATCAGGTTCCGCCTCCAAGGCGGTCAAGGAACTGCTCTACCTGGCAGAGGCCCCCTCAGCTGAGGACCTGGACCTCGACGAACCCGGAGCGGATCAGGACGCCTTGATCAAGATGGCCGCCCACGCCGACTCAGGCCACCGGATCAGTTACTTCGCCTTCACCGCCACGCCCAAAGAGAAGACCATGCAACTCTTCGGTCGGCGCTCAGAGACCACGGGTGAACTCGAACCGTTCGACTTGTACCCCATGAAACAGGCCATCCAAGAAGGCTTCATCCTGGACGTACTGCAGAACTACACGACCTGGGACATGGCCGCACGCATCGCTGAGAAGGCCAAAGCTGAACGCCTCATGGGCGACGGGGCGGCGCAAGCCGACCACGGATCGTCGGGCATTGATGACCAAGAAATCGACGTGCGGCGCGGCAGCCGCGCCTACATTGACTTCGTGGAACTGCACCCCACCCACGTGGCGTCCAAGGTGGACGTGATTCTGAAGCACTACTCCACCGTGGTGCAGAAACAACTCGGTGGACGGGCCAAAGCCATGGTCGTCACCGAATCCCGGGCCGCAGCCGTTAAGTACCAGCGTGCCTTCGAGAAAGCCATCAGGGATCAACACCTTCCGCTAAAGACGCTGGTCGCGTTCTCCGGGGAGGTTCCTGACCCCGACGTCACAGCCATGCCCGGCGCGGAACGGCCCACGGTCACTGAGGCAACGATGAACCCGGGGCTGAAGGGGCGCGACCTGGCCAAGGTGTTTGACCAAGCCGACCAGAATATCCTCATCGTCGCCAACAAATACCAGACCGGATTCGACCAGCCGCTGCTCGTCGCCATGTACGTGGACAAGTCGCTCTCCGATATCGCCGCGGTGCAGACACTGTCCAGGCTCAACCGGGTGGCACCCAATAAGAAGAACACCTACGTCTTCGATTTCGTCAACGACCCAGACCAGATTCTGGCCGCGTTCCAGAAGTACTACCAGGATGCCGCGATCGACCAAGAGTCCGACCCATACCTGGTGGCGAACCTCCTGGGATTGCTGGAGAGTCGCGGATTCTTCACGTGGGCGGAGGTGAACCAGCTTTATGCAGAGTGGGTGTCCGCCGGCGCCGCCGCATCGCGGAAACACGGCAAGGTGTCCTCCGCGTTGGAACCCGCCGTGGAGCGATTCACCAACGCATGGAAGCAGGCGGTTCTCGCCGAGGACTCGGAACGGCTCGACGAATTGGTGGAGTTCAGGAAGAGCCTGGGCAGCTACACCAAGGCCTATTCCTTCTTCAGCCAGGTCTTTGCCTACGGGGATCCCCGCTACGAGAAATTCTCGGTCTTCGCCGATCTCCTTGCACGCCGACTGCGTGAATTCGCGGTGGACGCGGAGAAACCCAGGCCCGTGGATGTGGATGATGTGGTGCTGACCCACTTCAAACTGGAGAAGATGCTGGCCGACGAGAACCTTCGACTGGCCGACACGGCGGATGACGAGCGTCCCGGGCTGGTGGGCATGACCGAAGCAGGACTGTCCTCGCAAGCCGAATCCGAATTGGCGGCCAGGAGCGAGGTCATCGCCAAGGTGAACAAGTACTTCGGAGATTTGGCTGCTGACGAGCGCTATCAGGTGGACCTTGTGATTGGGCTACGTGATGAGATCGCCGCCGACTCCGGGCTGAAACTCCAGGCTCAGAACAACGTGGAAGCGGACTTCTATGCCGCGCCGAATCTGCGTCTGGTGGCGGAGGATGCCATCTGGAAACGCGAGACCGACACAGCGGGGTTCTTCGAGCGGGCCCGGCAACTTTCCGGGGATCAACTCGTGGACATCATGCGGGCCGTGGATCTGTTTGGGCGGTTGCGGCGGGGGCAGGGATGAGCGTATCCGGGGCCCCGCGTCGGTAGACCCGCTGACGGTGCGGCAACGAGGCAGACGCAATGGGCGGTTATCCAAAGGACGCGGAAGCAAAGAAGTGCGTCAAGGCGCTGACGAAG
>JBQDZM010000062.1:6223-8181 GCA_052108535.1 Galactobacter sp.
TGACGAAGCAACGTGTTGGCAACTGCCAACATCTTGTATCACGATTGAGCGGCTCATGGGGAAAGGAATGGACCGTGGCTCACTACACTCTCAACGTGGTCGTTGAGGGCTTGGACCTGGACGATTCGACGCAGAACCAGTTCCTTGCCGAACTTAGCTATGTCGCTGCACCTTCGCGCATCGCTGGTGTGGACTCGGTGGAGATTGAGATCGAGGCAGAAACACCTATCGATGCCTGGTCACAGATCAGCGTCGACCTCAAGCAGATCCAGGTGATTGTCAAGCGCATCGATCTGGATCTGGTCAATGCCAACGAAATTGCACTGCGGTTGGACGTCAATCGAGAGACCGTCCGGCTCTGGGGCAAGGGCGAACGCCGCGCTGGCTTTCCCCCGTCCTTCGCCAACACGGCGGGAACGTTACTGTGGCGCTGGGCGGACGTCTATGCCTGGGCTCTCGGCGATTCCAAGCTCAGTAAGATCCTCGCGCTCACACCACTACCTGCGGACGTGGTGGACTCACTCAACGGAAGTCTTGCGCAGGTTCGCGCCTCCCGCCGCGACTAACGGTGGATGACCATCACGGTAGCCCCTGTCCATCACTCGCTGTCTGCCGTAGCGAGGAAGAAATCTGCCACTCACACCACTGGTTGGAGCGGTTCGATCGGAGCAAGAGCATCATGACTGAAGCATAAGTAGTACAGGTGAGCTCCGCCCGAGACATCCTGGATGTGGGAGTCAGTATTGAATCAGTGGAGTTCTTCAAACTCTCTGCGGAAGTCTTCGACGAGACATCCACCGCTGGCGCTCTGGCCGACTCCGCAACGCCTGTTATCAAGAACGGCGGCCTGGAGTTCGTCCTGAATGCAGCCGATGAAGTTCAGGAGCCAGGAAACTAGAAGCTGTTCCCTGGGTGTAGCGCAGGAACCCTGAACCGGATCGTCTGGTTCAGGGTTCCTGCGACGCCCGCGCGAACGTAGGTGAAGTCGGACGGATACGTCAGTCGAAGACGGCCACCAGGCGGCCGTTGACCTTGCCCTCTGCCAGCCTCTGCAGGCCGGCGGGGATGTCGTCAAAGGTGATGGTCTCGGCCTTGACGTGCAGCTGGCCGTCGCCGATCAACTTCAGCACGGCACCCAGCTGCTTAGGGTCTCCGGGGACGGTGGAGCCGTGAAGGTCGATGGCACGGGAGACCAGGTCGATCGAGCTCAGCGGCACCTCAGACGCGCCGAGGCCCACGAGGACAACTCTCCCGCGTTCCTTCACAGCCTGAATGGCACCAGTGGTGGTGGCGCCGAAACCGGCGAAATCCGCGATTCGAGCTTTGCGCGCCCGACTACGCGCCACTACCGATTCATGCGAAGAACAAGGGCTCAACGCTGTGCCGCGGCCAGGTTCAGCCGTAACCTCACAGTTGAAAGTTTCCACGGTTTCACACGGGCCGGGGTGGCGACGTCATCCGCCACCAGTTGCTCCGTCAGGACTGTCTCGAAACTATGACTCGCAACCTCACTGAAGTGGAGTACCGCCCCATGCCAGTCTCCCCAAGCACCGTATGGCCCCTGCACACTCTCATCAGTCTGGCAGCCGCTCTTCGTCGCGATGCAGTCTCGCTCGAAGGTGCGGAACAGGCGGAGGCCATCAACGCAGCGTTGCTGCTCGAATCACTGGTGCGCGGCCAAGCGGACCAGTCTTCGCCACGATTCGCCATGACCATGATCAGCGTGCTGGCCGTGGCCTGCAATACCTACAACACACCCACGGGTCAGGGCCGCGGGCGGCTCCCCAACGCCACCGAGGTCCTCTGCACCACCGCACCCGAGAATCTCGACGCACTCCCTGTTGCGAGTCGGCAGGCCGCCGGGGTCGAGGTCCCCGACCTCGGCGACGGAGCCCGGTTGGTCAGCCCGGCCGGAAGCACCCTGACTCGGTCGGGAACATGAACGAACCCCCGAACCG
>JBQDZM010000063.1:0-5989 GCA_052108535.1 Galactobacter sp.
TCCGTCCTGTTGACGGTCAGGTGCGTTCACCCATCGGCCAACAGTGGTCGGGTGCACGCCGAGCTGCGCGGCGATCTGCCGCTTCGACACCCCTCCGCATCAAGCGCAAGCGCCCGAACCCGGGCATCTTCCTTGCGCCCGCTTCCTCCGCGGGCCGCCACCGGACGCCCCGCGGTGATCGTCTCTGGCCGCGCCGCGACCGTCGCTTCCGGCGGCTCGAGTCCCGCGTCCTGTTCGGACTGGGGTGGGGTGTCGACCGCCGTGGCTGTGCTCGCCTGGTCGCTCGTCAACGGCCGAATGCTTGGCTCGCGAACGGTTGGGGTGGGTGTGGTGTTGCGGGTGAGTTCGACGGTGAGATGCGTCATCGCCAGCAGCACCAGCGGTGGCACCGACGCGACCAGAGCGGCGATGAGGGCGGGGACGCGGGTGTCGGCGGCCACGACCGCGTGGGTGATGTTCGCCGCCACACTCACTCCGGCACCCGCTCCCAGCAGCAGCCACGCGAACCGCCTCGCGGTGCGGGCAGAATCCCGCAGCGCGACGACGCTGATCGTGGCTTCCAAGATCACACCGTCCACGATCAACGGCCACATCCACGCCTGCCCCTCCGGAATCCCGGAAAGGACCGCGAGATCACGGAGCGTCGTGAACGACAACCAGAACGCACCCAACGCGAGCAGGATCGTTCCGGTGACCGCGAGCACGACCACGAACCGCGACACCCCACCGGATGATGGGCCGTCGGGTGTTTGTTTGCCCGGGCTCGGGTCTGGATCGCGCGGGGCGCGAGCTGTCACTGCCGGGCGGGTCATGGCTACCTCCCGATCCCCGACAATGAGCGAGCCCCCTGTGCGACAGGATCGTCCGGCGCATCAGCGACCGCGGTGGTGCGGTGGGCGGAGCGGATCGTCGTCGCGATCTCCCGCGGCTCGAGTCCGGCAGCGGTTGCCGCAGGTTCGAGCACCCCGAAGGTGTCGGATTCGGGCAGGCCGGCCTCAGCAAGCCGGCTCGCCGCCCAGAAAAGTCCCGCGTTTCGGTTCCCCTCCGGCAGCGCGGCGACCCAGGCTGCGAGCTGCCCGACCGGCCGCTCCCGCAGTACCGCCGAACCGGCCGGGCGGAGTATCCGCTCAGGCTGGGGTGTCAGAAGTTCGCGGATCGCATCCGCATCGAGAGGCCGCGGGTTGCGACCTCGGGCAATGGTCTCGTAGCGGCGGTCCCCACGAGTGGTGGTGATGGTGGAGGGCGGGGCGATGATGAAGCCGCCGGTGCCGCGGAAGTCCACATGTGCCCGGCCCCCAGACCACGACCCCCGCGCCACATCTGGATCTGCCGGGTAGTACAAATGCAGGCCACCCGATGGGGAGCGCACGGCCTGCCCCCACCCGCTGATCAGCCCCTCCTGCTGCAGGGTGCGGAGGACCGGGTATCCGGTGCCGGTGGCATGCACATCCACATCCAGCACCTCGACCACGACCCCGGTGGGGATCCCGATATTCGCTTCTGGATACCTTCCCCACCAGGCGTCGATCTGCGTGGGGTCGGTGGTGGCGTCGTGGAACCCATGCGCGGTGAGCGGGCGCTTCTGACCTGGCACGCACGGGAACACCGCGATACCCGCGGCAGCATAAGTGGCGGCGGCTTCTCCGAGGCTCCTGGGGAGACCGGCGGGCAGCGGCCAGGCAGTGGGGTCGGTGATGGTCATGTGCACCTCCTCTTAGGACACGGCACGGGCCTGGGGCTCGTGCGCGGTATCCACAGGGAAGGTGCGTCAACAAACCGTGCTGGCCGCAGATTCTCCGCTCTGAGCATCCCTTCTGAACCTCAACCCCTACCCGAGGTCGCGTGGTTGCCGCGAGCATTTTTGGGCGGGATGCGCCGTTTCGTCAAGAACATGCGCCAAATCGTCAAACACACCCACCCTCAGCACCGCCATTCCGAGACGCCCCTCTGCTACAGGCTGCGGCCAAAACCCCGACCCGGGGAAGGTGGCTCGGGGTCGTCCGGGTCCGTGTCCAGGTGCTGTTCTCGCTCGGCGAGCAGCTCGCTCAGCAGCGCTCCGCGCTCCAGGCTCGTCAGCGCCTGCTCAGGAGGGTGAATGTCCGAGGGTGTGGCAGCCGTCCGCCCGGTACCGAGGACCGCAGCGTTGATCCGGCCGAGGATTGTCGCGGGGTCGTACTGTTCGGTGTCCTGTTCGAGGATGCGGGCGATCTCGTTGACCACCGCACTGTCGTGCTCGGCCGGTGGGAACGCCGCTGACGCCGTCACCCCATCCCCGACCGGGACCTGGCCGACGATGAGCCGGAACTGGACTTCTCCGTCGTACCCGGTCGCGTCATACACGCCCGGCGGCATCCACTCGTGTGCGTCTGACGCCTGCCCCGCATACAACTCAGCCCCAGCCGGGTCGTCAGGGTCAACCACGCGAATGTCGGGATCGGCAGCGAACAGCATCGCTGACAGTTCCTCCCTCTGCGCCCGGTCCAGCAAGGGTGTGCCTTCCCCGGCTTTCTCCCGTTCCACGAGTACACGGAGGGTTTGCAGGGCGATCAGATCCGAGGGCACCCACTCACGGTGAAACCGCTCCGGAAGGAACATCGTCCGCGGCCCACCCTTGGCCACGAGCCCCTGCAGGGCGTGTTCGCGGCGCAGCGCGGTCGCGGTGAACTCGGACTGCCATTGGGCGTGGTCGGATCGGAACCTCATGTCCTCGTACTCGCCCTCGAACGACGGGGCGACCGTGACGAGATAGTCCTCCTTCACCGGCTCCACCGGCAACCGCTCCCGCTCCAGCAGATCCACCAGACCGTCACGGACCCGCTCAGCCTGCTCCAACCGATCCAAAGTCTCCGGGAGACGCGAGGCCTGCACCGCGAGGGAGAGACACTCGTCCCGCCACCGCTCATGCGCGTCCTCAAAGCTCTCCGGATCGGGCGTGCCGTCCGGGAGGCGGAAGTCACCGGTGCCCGGTTCGGGTGGGAACATCTCCGCCACGATCTCCGGAATCCCCGACTCCTCGAACGCCTCCCACCCGGGTGACGGCACCGCTACCGGCGGGGTGGGAGCGGCGTCAGCTGCGGGTGTCCAGGAGCGGATGTGCGGGACGTCGTCGCCGAAGTCTTCACCGAATACCCGGTCGCCTTCTGTGCGGAGTTGGTCGGGAGGACCGGCGAGTTCTTCGATCAGCACTTCCTCGACCATGTGCTGCGCCTCGGCTTGGGTGCGGGCGAGGACATCGAAAGCGACCACCACCCGATGCGGGCGCGGCGGCTCAGACGAATACCCCAAAGGCGGGATCGTGATGTCGGACATGATGAAAGACTCCATTCACACTCGGATAGACAGGACACGCCACTGCACCCGATCGCTCAGGTGTCACAGGTGGTTCTGTTCCAGAGGTACGCACAGAACCGCGTCAAGGGCGAGGCATCTCGGCAATGACGCGTCGAAACATCAGAAACACGCGCCGAAACGTCAAACTCCGCCACCGGGTCAGCGTGCGAGGTGACGCCCTGACGATTGGCCAGCGACGGAGCTCGGCGTCGAGTCAGGGGTGAGAGCATCCTCGCGTTCCTGCAGCGCATGCTGCAGATAGCGGTTGATGACGGTGTGGTTCGTTCCGTCCGCACCGCCCGTCAGAGGTACGTGGTGGAACGAGTACGCCGGGTACGGCGTCGCCTCCCGCAGCGCCTCCAACCACGCATCCACGTCCTCGGGCAGTACCCGATCCTGCGGCGGCGGATTCGACTGTAGGAACTCCGTCGTCCCGGCATATGCCTCAGAGTCTTCGAGCATCTCGTGGATCGTGACCGCCACCGCCCGCGCCAACGCGACCGGGTTCCGGTCGGCGATCACGGTCGGCTCGACCTCCGGGTCATCGGTCCAGACGATGATGCCGAGAGACAGGGCACTCGGCGGGCTTATCTTGCGCCGAGGATCCGCAGCGTTCGTGGGCGTCGATGCTGATGCTTCGCCCGGGTTGATGCTCATGGTGGTGGTTCCTTCCCTCGCAGGTTCGCGCGCACGATGGCGTGGTCGGCGTACCTGTGAGGTAGGACACAGTTGGCGGCCACTGGCATCGAGCAGTCGTCTATGGTCGAGAGATTTGCCGATACTGCTGCGGGGACAGACCGTGTACCTGACGGAAGGCGCGTGAGGCGTGGCTGGGGTCGGTCCATCCGACGCGACGTGCGATGGTTTCGACAGTGTCGCTGCTTGAGCGTAGAAGATCGGCCATGCGTCGTGAACGTTCGTTGCGAAGGAACGCTGCTGGGCTTGTGCCGACGTGGCGGGCGAAGAGTCGGGCGAGTTGCGATCGAGAGATCGCGGCCTCGTCGGCGAGAACATCCATGGTCCACGCGCGGCCAAGATCGTTCAAGAGCAACGCGATTGCGTGGCGCACCGAGGGGTGTTCGGGCGAGTGCTCGGGGACAGGTCGCGTGAGGATATCGAGCAGGTCCACTGCCAGACTCAAGCGGCGAAGTGTCGGCAAATGGTGCCGTTCACCGTCGATCAACCGTTGCAGGGAAGCATTCACATGCGGGAACACTGTGGAAGGCACGTCGAGCACGGTCGGGTCCGACCGGTGACTATCTGAAAGCACAAGAGGAGCAGGAGCGCTGGACTGAGAGGTCCAGCGCTCCTGCTCCTCAAGGAATGCCGTGTCGAAGTATGCGGTGGTGGTGATGACTAGACCGGCGGGTTCTCCCGCATACCAGCGGCCTGGAGGGAGCAGCACGACCTGCCCTGCAGCAAGATCGACTTCACCGGTCTCGTGCCTGAGCGTCGTGGTGCCCGAGTTCACGATCATCACCTTGGTCGCGTCGACAGCAACCCGACCCGTCGAGGCGGAGTGGAGCACGCGCTTTACCGTCAGTGGAAAGGGAATAACACGCGCGCCCACAGCCTGCGCTCGTGCTTCCGGGGATGCAGGCATCGCATCAACGCACCGAGTTCTGACCTTCGATGAGTCGAGCGAAGCGGAGGATGTAGTCCCGGAGGAACTGCACGGTCGATTCCTGCGAGATGTTCCCATCCTCACCGAAAAGGGTGGGTGATTGGGAAAGGAAGACCTCGGGCTGTCCGGGGGTGGGCATGTCGAAGTATGAGAGTGCGAGCCGGAGGTTCTTCTGCGAGCTGTACCCGCCCATGCGGCCAACGGAGTGGCTGATGATCCCTGCGGGCAGGTTCTTCCAGGCGACATCGCTGTTGGGTTTGGAGCCGATGTCGATGGCGTTTTTCAGGCAGGCGGGGATGGTGCGATTGTTCTCCGGCGTGACGAGCAACACACCGTCGGAGGCTTTGATGATCTCCCGGAACTGGGTGTATTCCGACGGGGTGGGTTTGTCGGTGATGTCGGGGTCGTCGTAGTCGAAGTCGTAGAGAGGAAGGTCGCGGATCTCAACGATGCGTGCGTCGTAGTCTTCGGGAAAGTATCCGATGGCGTTGTGGGCGATCTTGCGTGCGTAGGAGCCGCGGCGCAGACTGCCGACAAGGACGGAGACGTTCTTACTCAAGGGGTGATTCTCTTTCTCTGAGGCGTATGTGTGGGAGTGACGGTCGGTTAGAAGTCCCAGTCGTCGTCGCTGGTGTCGACGGCTTTGCCGATGATGTAGGAGGACCCGGATCCGGAGAAGAAGTCGTGGTTCTCGTCCGCTCCGGGTGCGAGGGCGGCGAGGATTTCGGGGTTGACTTCGGCCTCTTCTGGGGTGAAGCGGGCGGGGTAGCCGAGGTTCATGAGTGCTTTGTTCGCGTTGTAGCGGACGAAGACGGCGACGTCGTCCATGAGGCCGAGCGGTTCGTAGAGCTCACCGGAGTAGGCCAGTTCGAGCTCGTAGAGCTCGTCGAGGAGCGCATAGGTGAACTCGCGCATGTGTTCCTGCTCGGCGAGGGTGTGGGTTTCGAGGCCGCGCTGGTACTTGTAGCCGGAGTAGTAACCGTGCACGGCCTTGTCGCGCAGGATGAGCCGGATCATGTCCGCGGTGTTCGTGAG
>JBQDZM010000063.1:6089-7980 GCA_052108535.1 Galactobacter sp.
TGCCAGGCGGGGAGGTCGTTGGAGAGGGGCACTTTCTCGGGGAGCCAGAAGTTCGCGGTGAGGCGGTTCCACACTTCGAGGTCTTTGTCGTCTCCGACGCGGTTCCAGTTGATGGGACGCAGGCGCGCCGCCGGATCGTGCCGGTATCCGGGCGGGGTGACGGAGATCTCGGTGATCGGGCGCGTGGTGTCGGTGAGGGTCATGGGTGTTCCTTCGGGAAGATCGGATGATGTGGTCAGAGGGCGCAGGAGACGCAGCCTTCGATCTCGGTGCCTTCGAGTGCGGGCTGGCGCAGGCGAATGTAGTAGAGGGTCTTGATCCCGGCGCGCCAGGCGTGGATCTGTGCCTTGTTGATGTCGCGGGTGGTCGCGGTGTCGCGGAAGAACAGCGTCAGGGAGAGGCCTTGGTCGACGTGGCGGGTGGCGGCGGCGTAGGTGTCGATGATCTTCTCGTAGCCGATCTCGTACGCGTCCTCGAAGAATTCGAGGTTGTCGTCGGTCATGTGCGGGGCCGGGTAGTAGACGCGGCCGAGTTTGCCTTCTTTGCGGATCTCGATCTTCGCTGCGATCGGATGGATCGACGCGGTCGCATGGTTCACGTACGAGATTGATCCGGTCGGCGGGATGGCCTGCAGGTAGGCGTTGTAGATGCCGTGCTGCCGCACCGATTCCCGCAGCTGCGCCCAGTCGCCGCGGGTGGGGATCGCGACGCCTGCCTCGGCGAAGAGGGCGCGGACGCGTTCGGTGGCGGGCTGCCAGTCACGCTCGGTGTACTTATCGAAGTACGTGCCGTCGGCGTAGGCGGAGGTCTCGAAGCCGGCGAAGGCCGTGCCGCGTTCGATGGCGATCCGATTGGAGGCGCGCAGAGCGTGGTAGGTGACGGTGAGGAAGTAGATGTCGGTGAAGTCGATGCCCTCCTCGCTGCCGTAGCGGATGCGCTGTGAGGCGAGGAACCCGTGCAGGTTCATCTGCCCGAGACCGATCGCGTGCGACGCGTCGTTCCCGGCCGCGATCGAGGGGACCGCGTCGATGTCGGTCTGATCGGACACGCTCGTGAGTGCCCGCACCGCGGTCTCGACCGTCGCGCCGAAGTCCGGTGAGGCGAAGGCCTGCGCGATGTTGAGGGAGCCAAGGTTGCAGGAGATGTCCCGGCCGACCTGCTCGTACCCGATCGCGGCGTCGTAACGGGACGGGGTGTTGACCTGGAGGATCTCGCTGCAGAGGTTGGACATGTTGATCCACCCCTGCAGCGGGTTCGCGCGGTTGACGGTGTCCTCGAACAGCACATAGGGGTATCCGGATTCGAACTGCAGCTCGGCGAGGGTCTTGAAGAACTCCCGTGCGCTGATCGTCGTCTTCCGCACCCGCGGGTTCGCGACCAGCTCGTCGTAGTGGTCGTTCACCGACAGATCCGACAGCGGCTTCCCGTACTCGCGCTCGACGTCGTAGGGGCTGAACAGGTGCATGTCCCGGTTCTCCTTCGCGAGCTGGAAGGTGACGTCGGGGATCACGACGCCGAGGGAGAGCGTCTTGATGCGGATCTTCTCGTCCGCGTTCTCCCGCTTCGTGTCGAGGAAGCGCAGGATGTCGGGGTGGTGCGCGTGGAGATACACGGCTCCGGCTCCTTGCCGGGCACCGAGCTGGTTGGCGTAGCTGAAGCTGTCTTCGAGGATCTTCATCACCGGCACCACCCCGGAAGCCTGGTTCTCGATCTGCTTGATCGGCGCCCCGGTCTCACGCAGGTTCGTCAGCAACAACGCCACCCCGCCCCCACGCTTGGACAGCTGCAGCGCGGAGTTGACGCTGCGTCCAATGGATTCGAGGTTGTCCTCCAGGCGGAGCAGGAAGCAGGAGACGAGCTCGCCGCGCTGCGCTTTGCCCGCGTTCAGGAA
>JBQDZM010000064.1:0-7142 GCA_052108535.1 Galactobacter sp.
CACTCTCGCGCAGATCGCGAAAGACTTCGGCGTCCATGTCGGCACTCTCGACAAGTGGATGCGACAAGCCCGCATCGAGGCCGGTGATCAGCCGGGCGAGACGAAGCAGGAGTCCGTGGAGGTACGTGAGCTGCGTAAGCGCAACCGGCTCCTCGAGCAGGAGAACGAGGTGCTGCGTCGCGCGGCCGCGTATTTCGCGCAGGCGCATCTGCCGGGAAAAGGCTCTACCCGCTCGTGAGTGAGCTCGCCGTGGACGGGATCCCCGTCGTGGTGTCGTGCCGGGTCTTGAAGCTTGCTCGCCAGCCCTACTACCGCTGGTTGCGTCGTCCCGTCTCCCGGCGGGAGCTGGACGAGGCGTATCGCGCGAACGCGTTGTTCGACGCGCATCGCGATGACCCGGAGTTCGGGTATCGGCTCCTCGCCGACGAAGCCCGCCAGGAGGGCGAGTCGATGTCGGATCGAACGGCGTGGCGGATCACGTCGTCGAATGGGTGGTGGAGCGTGTTCGGGAAGAAGCGTGGCAAGAACGGCAAGAAGCCCGGCCCTGCCGTTCACGACGACCGCTGCGTCGTCATCGACGAGGACGGGCGTGAGCGTCACCAGTTCAGTGCCTCTCGGGTGAATGAACTGTGGCTGACCGATATCACCGAGCACAAGACCGCCGAGGGCAAGCTGTATCTCTGCGCCGTCAAAGACGCATTCAGCGGCCGGATCGTGGGCTACTCCATCGACTCGAGAATGAAAGCGTCACTCGCGGTCCGCGCCGTCCGAAACGCCGTCCGGATGCGCGGCAACGTTGCGGGCTGCATCGTCCATTCGGACCGAGGATCCCAATTCCGAAGCCGGAAGCTGCGCCGTGAACTCGCTGCGCACAAACTTGTCGGTTCGATGGGCAGAGTCGCGTCCTGCGGTGACAACGCGGCGATGGAATCGTTCTTCAGCCTGTTGCAGAAGAAGGTGCTGAACCGGCGCTCCTGGGCCACGCGTGAGGAGCTTCGCATCGCGATTGTCACGTGGATCGAGCGAACCTATCATCGCCGTCGCCGGCAGGCCCGCCTGGGTCGTTTGACGCCGATCGAATTCGAGACCATCATGAACGAAGAACTGGCCCTCGCGGCCTAACCAGAACTGTCGCCTGTTCCTGCATCAGACCCGAGAGAACCAATCATGACTGCATCGTCCGGCGACGCCCAAGGGGCGAAGAGGAAGCCAGCCATATCAGCAGCAATCCTCCTGCTCGTCGTGGCGCTCGGTGCCGGCATCGCCGCAGCCGGATCCCACCAGGGCACCGAGGTGATGGGTCTGCCCGTCTTTGCGCTCGTGGTGGCCTGGATCTTCCTCGTCCAGATCATCGCTTTCATCCCAGCCTGGCTGAATCAAACGGAGACGTTCTTCGACCTGACCGGAAGCCTCACGTACATCACCGCAGCGATCGGCGGCGTTGCGCTCAGTGGCCACACCGACGCTGTCTCATTGCTCCTGGCTGGTGCGGTGACACTGTGGGCGCTGCGGCTCGGATCGTTTCTCTTCATGCGCGTTCGCCGCTTCGGCTCCGAGGATCGATTCGATGACATCAAGCCGGACTTCCCACGCTTCCTGACCGTCTGGATCATCCAAGCCCTCTGGGTCGCGATCACGCTCTCCGCTGCCTTGGCGGCCATCACCGCAGCCGAGCGGCCCACCCTGGGTGTTCTCACTATCGTCGGCATGCTGCTGTGGCTCGCCGGATTCGTCTTCGAGATTGTGGCGGATCTGCAGAAGAGCCGCTTCCGTGCCGAGCCGACCAACAAGGACGAGTTCATTCGCACAGGGCTGTGGGCCTGGTCTCGCCACCCCAACTATTTCGGCGAGATCGTGCTGTGGATGGGCATCGCCATCGCTGCGATCCCGGCTCTCAGCGGCTGGCAGTACGCCACTCTGATCTCGCCGATCTTCGTGATCGTGCTGCTCACGCAGATCAGCGGGATCCCGCTGTTGGAGAGTAAAGCTGACGGGTACTGGGGAGATCAGGCCGCATACCAGGCGTACAAGGCGCGCAGCTCGGTTCTGGTGCCTCTGCCTCCTCGTGCCGCCGGAAGTGAGCAGTTGTGATCGGGCGCCCCCTTCAGAGTGCGGCCCACCCCCGCGGCGGGCGACGCTGGATTCGCGTACTCTGGCCGTCATTCCTGATCGTCATATGGGTCATAGGCGCAGCGCTCGGGGGACCGTACTTCGGCCGGATCGATGAGGTCTCCTCGAACGAGCAGGCGAACTACCTCCCTGCCTCCGCCGAGGCGACCAAGGTTCAACAGCTTCGGGGTGAGTTCAGCGAATCGAACGCGATTCCGGCAATCGTGGTGTTCACCTCCGAGCAGGTTCTGAGCGAGGCGCAACTCGAGGAGATCGCCGCCCAGATCACCGGTCTACCTGCCGTGGCGGGCGTGGCGGAGGAGGTCTCCCCAGCGATCCCGTCCGACGACGGCCGGGCGGTACAGGTCTTCGTGCCAATCGAACCGGACGCCGAGATCGGC
This sequence comes from Galactobacter sp., assembly GCA_052108535.1. Lineage (GTDB taxonomy): Bacteria > Actinomycetota > Actinomycetes > Actinomycetales > Micrococcaceae > Galactobacter. The sequence continues at coordinate 2,511 of JBQDZM010000064.1, forward strand.
AACGTCGTGGCCGAACTGAGTCAGGGACTCCAAGACAGGGTTCCGGAGGGCGTGCAGGTTCACGTTACCGGGCCAGCCGGCTTCACCGCCGATCTGCTCGAGGCCTTCACAGGAATCGACGGTCTCCTGCTCGGCGTGGCGCTGGGCGCGGTGTTCCTCATCCTGATCGCGGTCTATCGCTCCGCGCTGCTTCCGCTTGTGGTTCTTTCCACCAGCTTGTTCGCGTTATGTGTGGCACTCCTGTGCGTGTGGTGGCTTGCTAAGGCGGGAGTCTTCCTCCTGAGCGGCCAGACTCAAGGCATCCTGTTCATTCTCGTGATTGGCGCGGCCACCGATTACTCGCTGCTGTACGTGTCCCGATTCCGTGAGGCACTCCGTAGCGAGCGCACAAACTGGGCAGCCACGACTCGGGCCGTGCGAGGTTCCCTCGAACCGATCCTCGCATCGGGAGGCACGGTCATCGCAGGTCTCCTGTGTCTCTTGCTCAGCGATCTGAAGTCCAACAGCACACTTGGTCCAGTGGCCGCCGTCGGCATCATCTTTGCGATGCTCTCGGCGCTCACCTTGCTGCCCTCGTTGTTGCTGATCCTCGGCCGCTGGGCGTTCTGGCCGCGCCGGCCACAATATGAGCCCGATGTCGTGGCTGTCGAGCAGGGCGTCCACACCACCGGGCTCTGGGCGCGACTTGGGCGGAAGATTGCGAGCAAGTCTCGACCGATCTGGATTGCTCCCACGGCACTGCTCGCGCTTGGTGTTATCGCTGCCACGGGGTTCAATGCAACGGGTGTGGCCCAATCCAATCTGGTGCTTGGCGAATCACAGTCCCGAGATGGTCAAGTCTTGCTCGGCGAACATTTCCCGGGCGGCTCCGGGACCCCTGCCCTCGTGGTGGTCCCTGAGGAGCAACTACAGATGGCGACCGATGTGATGCGCGACCACTCTGGAGTGAGTAATGTGAGTATCGTGGCTGCGGATTCACCGAGCGGCATCGCGCCTGTCACGGCCGATGGCATTCAGGCACTCGGACCGCCTGGAACTCCCGCACCCGAGCCCACGGTCGTCGACGGTGCGGTCCTGCTCCAGGCGACCTTGGCTAAGGCCCCCGATTCGGCCGCCGCAGAGCAGACCGTCCGGGAACTCCGGGAGGCACTCGCCCCTGCCGGGGCGCTGATCGGTGGCGTGACCGCCACGGCGATCGACACAAATGATGCATCAATCCGAGACCGCAACCTGATCATCCCGCTGATCCTGTTCGTGACCCTTCTGAATATTGCGGTGCTGTTGCGATCGCTGTTGGCACCACTCGTGCTGATCGCGAGCACGGTGCTGTCCTTCGGTACCGCACTGGGCGTCTCGGCGCTGGTGTTCAACCACATCCTCGGCTTCCCTGGCGCCGATCCCGGAGTGCCGCTGTATGCTTTTGTGTTCCTCGTGGCCCTCGGTATTGACTACAACATCTTCCTGATGACACGTGTGCGCGAGGAATCGCTGCGTCATGGCACGCGCCCGGGTATTCTGCGTGGGCTCAAGATCACGGGAAGTGTGATCACCTCGGCGGGGCTCGTCCTCGCCGCAACGTTCGCCGCACTCGCAGTGATCCCGATCCTGTTCCTTGCGCAGCTTGCGTTCATAGTCTCGTTTGGCGTGCTGCTGGACACCTTCATCGTCCGTTCTCTGCTGGTCCCGGCGCTCTGCTACGACATCGGTGCGGCGATCTGGTGGCCTTCGAAGCTGGTTCACAAAGGTGACGGCTCGGCACCGTCAGAAATGGGAAAGGACGCGCTCGCGTGAGTTCAGCACCCGTGGTGGTCTGGTTTCGAGATGATCTTCGGATCGCTGACAACCCCGCCCTGTGTGCCGCTGCCGACCAGCGCGCGCCGGTAATCGCGCTCTACGTCCTCGATGAGGAGTCCTCGGGTATCCGATCGCTCGGCGGGGCAGCTAAATGGTGGCTGCACCACAGCCTGTCTGCGCTGCAAGCCGATCTAGCTGACCATGGAATCCCACTGGTACTGCGGCATGGTGCCGCGCCTGCCGAGGTGGTGGACATCGTCGGCCAGGTCGGTGCGGGAGCAGTGGTTTGGAATCGCCGTTATGGCGGCCCGGAGCGTTCCGTCGATACCGAGGTGAAGGCGTCCTTGAGCGCTGCGGGCATCGAGGTGGAGAGTTTCGCGGCAAGTCTGCTCTTCGAACCCTGGATGATCCGGACCCGGAACGGGGATCCCTATTCGGTGTTCGCACCGTTCTGGAAGGCCTGCAATGCTGCGCCTCCACCCCGACTGCCGCTGAGCGTGCCAGAGCGGATCAATCGCTCCGCAGATCTCACGGGAGTTACCCGCTTGGAAATGGACGAACTTGCGCTCCTGCCCAAACACCCCGACTGGGCAAGCGGACTCCGCGCGGCGTGGCGGCCCGGCGAGGCTAGTGCACAGCGGGCACTTGCCGACTTTTTCGACGGATCCCTCCGCACATACGCGTCCGATCGTGAGATTCCCGGCACGCCGGGCACGTCTCGGTTGTCTCCGCATCTGCGCTGGGGCGAGATCAGCCCGTTTCAGGCGTGGCACGCGGCGAAGGTGATGCGTCAGGAAGCCTCCGAGGGCGTGCGGGCTTTTCTGAGTGAGTTGGGCTGGCGCGAGTTTGCGTGGCACACGCTCTATCACTCACCGGACCTCGCCACGGCGAATTGGCGTCCTGGGTTTGATGCCTTCCCGTGGCCCGCGATGCGCCCGGATCTACTCACCGCGTGGCAGGAGGGCCGCACTGGTTTCCGCCTGGTTGACGCCGGGATGCGTGAACTCTGGCGCACGGGGTGGATGCATAACCGCGTCCGCATGGTCACGGCCTCGTTCCTCACCAAGAACCTCCTGGTGGATTGGCGCGAAGGGGAGCGTTGGTTCTGGGACACACTGGTCGATGCAGATTCGGCCAGCAACCCGTTCAATTGGCAGTGGGTGGCCGGATCGGGGCCGGATTCGTCCCCATACTTCCGCGTCTTCAACCCCGAACTTCAGGCGGCAAAGTTTGATCCGGCAGATCGTTACACTCGCGCGAACATCGAGGAGTGGCGGACGGGCGAATATCCAGATCCCATCGTCGATCTGCGGGAGACGCGCGCCAACGCACTCGACGCCTACGAGATAGTCCGTAACCGCCCGTGAGTCAGTGACCTCGGGTCGGAGGAAGACTTGTCGCAGGTGCGCTCCACTTGTGGGGGCGTGTCATCCATGATCAGTCCAGCCTCGACAAGAGCGAGACGAACACCCCTGCGGTCGACACCCATCCGGCGACCGATCGCCCGCATCGAGACGCCAGCCCGGGCGAGGCGCACAGCCTCTGCCTTCTCATCGAGGCCGAGCCCCGGTCGACGACTCGGCACGTTGCGACGACGGAGGTGGGAGAATACCGTGGCGCGGTGGATACCATACCGCTCTGCCAGTGTCTTGACGCTCATCCCGGCCAGGTAGTCACCGACGAGTAGGTCCACTTCGGAAGCGGTGAGAAAAGTTTGAGCCGTCTCGATAGTCCTCACGACAGGCCCCCGATCATCCCTCGGGGCGCTACTCTGGGGCCGCCTGGACACGTTGTAGACACCCCGCAACAGGCGGTTGACCAGGGTTTTCGTCTTGGGGGCGGAGTTGCCGAACGTACTACTTAGGCACCCCGAATGGGAGAGGTTCAAACGAACCTCTCCCTTTTCTTTACCCGCGCGGCCCAGGTCAGGGCGAGCGTCTACTGAATTGCGCCCTGTTCCACATCTCTCCCACGGTCACGACCCGCGCTGCGCTGGCGCTGCCTCGTAGGATCGAATCGGATCGTGATTATCGGGTGTGCACCTTCGCAACGAGAAACACTTGATCGTGAAGGGAGACACCATGATTGGCGAATTGAATCGGCTGATTGATCACGTCGAATCGAACTTGTGCGACGAGATTGATGTGGCAGCGTTGGCAGGAAGCCTCGGCACGACCGAATACCACCTGCGGCGTATGTTCTCGTCACTGACCGGAATGCCATTGAGTGAGTATGTCCGGCGTCGCCGGATGACGTTCGCCGCAGCGGATGTTATCGCGGGTGGTTCGCTACTCGACATTGCGGTGCGATACGGATACGGCTCGACCGAAGCATTCGGGCGAGCGTTCCGTGCGGTGCACGGCGTGAGTCCGACTGAAGTACGCCGTGATGGTGGTCCCCTTCGATCACAACCACAGCTCAGGCTTCGCCTGACCGTCGAAGGAAACACCACTATGGAAGCACGAATCACCGATCGACCCACGTTCCGCCTCATCGGGCATGCCGCCCGCGTACCGCTCATTCACCGGGGCGTGAACACGGCGATCCAGGAACACATCGCAGCGCTGCCTCGTGAGGAGCACGAGCGACTCAAGGCACTCAGCAACACTGAACCGCTCGGGCTGCTGCAGGTCAGTGCTGATGTTGACTCCGACTACACCGAGGGCAGCGAACTGACCTATCTTCATGGCGTCGCCGTCGATGAAAACGGGGCAGTTCCGGAGGATCTCCACGCCATCGACGTTCCGGCGGGCGCATGGGTCGCATTCCGCACTACCGGCCCGTACCCCGCCGCACTCCAAGAGACCTATGCGGCGTCAGCGGCTGAGTGGTTCCCAT
>JBQDZM010000065.1:0-6797 GCA_052108535.1 Galactobacter sp.
CTAGGAGCATGGCTGAGCAGGTTGGGGTTTTGCGTCCTTCCTGTGCGCTTGCAGAGCACAGGGATGAGGTTGTGCGTCTGCTCAACGCTCGGGGCGTCACCAACCCCCGGGTCTTCGGGTCGGTGGCGCGAGGCGAAGACCACCCGGGCAGCGACCTGGACCTGTTGGTGACAGTGGATCCTGACCAAGCGTGGGAGTTCGTCTCTGTGTCCCGGGAACTCAGTGAGTTGCTAGGGGTTCCCGTTGATGTGGTGTCGGACCGGGGACTGAAACCGAAGCATGCCGAGGTGCGCACCGAGGCCATACCGTTGTGACCGGGCGGAGCGAAGACCCGAAATCCAGGACGGATGTACGTGGCCTATTGCTGGACCTGCTGGAGCACGGAGCGCAGGCACAGCGACTCGTGGGCCGAGGCAAGGCGGCCTATCGCTCCGACGAAATGCTGCGGCTGGCGGCTGAAAGCATCCTTCTTCGATGTGGTGAAGTCGTGGCCAGAATAGACAATCGTGTGCCGAGTTTTTCTCCGGAACACCCTGAGCTGGAGCTGCGTCAACTAAAAGATTCCCGCAACGTTGTAGATCATGGCTACGACATTGTGTATGTCGAAATTGTTTGGACTATTCTGTCGGTGCACCTTCCAAAGGTGATGAAGGTGGACGAGGACTTCTTCGAGTAGGCGGCGCGTCGAAGGGGAAGAACCTCCCCCGCGTCCACCCGGCCAAGCGCGATGACGGTGGGTCCCCCTTGGGCACAGACGGAAGAACTGTGATTGCTGTTCATGCGTCAGTCCAACGGTGCGGACTTGCCTTGACATGATGGTTTGTGGGGCGCCTCCGACCTGCGAGAATGGATCGATGAGTTCCACGTCACCATTGCCAATCCGGCGAACTGTGAGCATGCCCGTGAAGTGTTGCGTCGCTTGCGTCCGGGGCGGGCGCGGCGGCTGCACTGGAAAGACAGTGACCAGCGGAGCCGCCGCCGCATCTCCACAGCAGTGGCAGAACTCAATCTGATGCACTCCGTCGTCATCGGAGTCCCGCTCGACCAGCAGCGTCAAGAACGCGCCCGACGGCTGTGCATGCAACGACTGCTGCACGAACTCAGCGCACATGACGTCTCCCACGTGTGGGTCGAGAGCCGAACCCAGTCGCTGAACCGATGCTCTGGTTGCCGGATGTCGTCGCTGGGGCTGCGGGACAGTATCGTCGGGGCTACGACCCCATCCCATATCTGACGCTGCGATCCCGGATCACCGAGCACGAAATCAGATTCAGAGCCGGAAAAGCGTCAGGGCCGAGTCCCGGTATACCCCGGGGGTCTCGACCCTTTCTTCCTCACACCCCAGCGGGGGGAGGTACACATCTACGGTAGCATCCGCGAGGCCAACCGCGCAGCGACCCGACAAGACTCAGGAAAAGTCCCCGCGTAGGTAGGGTTCTTGCCTCGGACACTTTCTCCGGATCAGTGCTCGGCCGGTTCCCGCCCGAGGAACGGTCGCGGCCACGCGCCCAGCGCCAGCACCGCGAGAACGGTCTGCAACAGGCCGGTCACGAAGTAGACGCCGTGCAATGGCGACCACACCAGCATGATCGCGACCTCAACAAAGATCCAGATCATCATGCTCAGCCCGGCCGCAGCCTGAACGCCCCATGCAACCTGCAAGCGGCGGTACTGCGCGAGCAGGGCCACCGCCTGTACCCCGCCGATCACCACTCCGAGAATGACACCCGGCCAGAAATACGAATCGAACATGGTGCCCTCGAGCCACTTGAGCGGGATGCGCATGCCGCCACCGACCGTCAGCCCCACCATGCCGATCAGCGCCGAGACCAGGTTGACCCAGGTGACCACGAGCAGTCCGATCCGCAGCGGGCGGGGTATGGTCCGTGCAGCCATGCCGCTGAGTCTACTGACGCGGGCGGTCTGCGCCTCAATAGCGATCAGGCCAATCGTCGCATCACGTACTCATGCCAACCGGATACATCGAATCGGCGCTTGAAGCGGTGGTCGCTGCCATGGAGAATGCGGCGCAAGCGCCGGGCGGTGGGCCCAGTCCTCCCGGGCCCACCGAACGCTCAGAAGGTGTCGCCGGTGCAGTTCACGCTGTCGGTTCCCGACTGCTTTGACACGGACTTGCCGTCGATCTTGATCTCACAGGTCAGCTTCTGCCCCTGCGTCTCGATGTCGCCCGTGACCATGACCGTGGCGGCATCCCAGCCGATCATCTCCTGTTTCTTGGTCCAGGTCCCCTTGAAGTCCTCGTTGGAATTGCCGTCCGACGTGCCGTAATCCACCGAGGCCGTGCCCCGGTCCGTTGAGACGATGTACTCGACCGCGTGCTTGGCCTTGGAGTCCTTGTCTGTCTTCGTCACGGCATCATTTACCACGCTCACTGCGGCGGCCGTCACGGCCAGGACAATGGAGCCGATGACGATGGCCACGGCACTCAGGACCAGGCCGGCGATGCTGGTTCCCTTGGTGCGTCCCTTCACGATCAGCCCGATGATGCCCAGCACCACGGCGACGGCGCCCAGCACAATTGCGGCGATGCTGATCACAGGGATGAAACTGAGCACCACGGCAACCACGCCGAGGACCAGGGCGGTGACGCCCCACCCGTTGCCGCGTTTGGGCGGGACGGGGGAGTACTCGGCGGGGAACTGCGGCTGGGGGATGGTGGTGGACATGATTCTCCTTCAGTGTTCAGTGATGACAGTGGCGGCGGTTTTCCCAGACAGGAGTCGTTGGAACAACCGCCGCGAAGAGAGTCCCACCCACCCCTGACAGATTGCTTTCGCCGGCGAGCGCTTAGACTGCCAAGCAGGAAAAACAGCGCCGGGAACACGCGGAAAACCAGGAGGGCCAAGGACGGCATGAGCACTTCAGGAGCGAACCCGCACGCGTCCATCCGTCCCAGCAACTTCTCCTTCCTCGGCGTCCGTCCCGAGTGGGCATCCATCGAGGCCGAGGCCCGCCGGTGTGAGGACAATGCCTACCCGGACCCGAGAGTCACCCAGTTCTACGCCCGCCGCGTCCTTGAGAGCATCGTCGGTTGGCTCTACACCGTGGAAGCAAGGCTGAGCGTCCCGCCCGGCCAGGCGGACAACCTCAACGGACGCCTCACAGAACCGGCCTTCCGAGCCCTGGTTCCGCAGGCGGTCCAGGACCGCATGCACCAGGTGCGCAAGGAGACCAACAGGGACGTCCACCGCAACGCTGCCGTGGATCCTCGCCGGGTTCTCCAGACCGTCGTGGCCTTATGGCAGGTGTGCCATTGGCTGGCCACCATCTATGCGCCGTCTCCGGATGCGCGCCCTGCCCCGCAGGCGCACTTCGACCCGTCGCTCTTCCCCAAACCGGCGCAGGCTCCCACGCTGGAGCAGGAATCCTCCTCGGCCCGGATCAAAGAACTCGAAGCCAAGCTGGAGGCCGCCGAACGGGCCAAGGCCGCGGCAGAGGTCGCCCAACGGGAGGCCGCGGCGAGAGACGCCGCCCTCATCGTTGAACATGCGCGCGCCATCGAGGCGAAGCAGGCGGAGGTTGCCGCGGCCAAAGCCGCCAACCAGCGCATCCCTGACACGCACGATTACACGGAGGACGCCACCCGCGAGTTCATCGACACCTACCTGGCGGAGGCCGGCTGGGGGATCGGTGAGGCCAAGGGGCAGCCCGGCACTGGAACGGTGCGGCTTGAGGTGCCCGTCGCTGGACTGAGCTCAGCGGACGGCTTCCCCACTGGCACCGGATATGCCGACTACGTCCTCTACGCACCGGACGGCTCCCCACTGGCCGTCATCGAGGCCAAACGCGCCTCACGCACAGCCGAGGCTGGGCGACGCCAGGCGGAGCTCTACGCAACAGCCCTGGAACGAATCCATGGCGTCCGCCCCGTGTCCTACTACTCCAACGGCCACGAACACTGGCTGTGGGAGGAACCGCTCTACGCACCCCGGCGCGTGGGTGGCTTCCACTCACCCGTGGACCTGGCCCGCATGCTGAAACGCCACCGCGGCGCCAGAACCCTCACGGCACAATCTGCAGATGCCACCATCGCCGGTCGCGACTACCAGCAACGCGCCATCGCCTCGGTGGCGGACGCCTTCCAGAACCAGCGCCGCCGTAAGGCCCTGCTCGTCATGGCCACCGGCACCGGCAAGACCCGCACCACCATCGCGCTCGCCAAACTGCTCGCCGAGGCGCGCTGGGCCAAGCGCATCCTCTTCCTCGCAGACCGCACCGCGCTGGTTAACCAGGCCGCCCACGCCTTCAACCACAACTACCCCTCCCTGACGCAGGCCGTGATCGGCCGCTCCAGCAGCCAGGACGTGGACACCGCGCGCCTGCACCTGGGCACCTATCCGGCCGTGCTCAACGCCGTGAACGCCACCACGAGCGGAACCCAACGTGCGGGCGGAAGCCCGCACCTCGGCGTCGGGCATTATGACCTGATTGTGGTGGATGAGGCGCACCGCAGTATCTATTCTCGCTACCGTGCCCTCTTCGATTACTTCGACGGATTACTCGTGGGGTTGACCGCGACGCCGCGAGAAGACGTTGATCATGACACCTACGGATTGTTCGAACTCGCAGACAATGCGCCCACCTTTGCCTACGAGCTGTCCGACGCCATTCGCGAGGGATATTTGGTCCCGCCGCGAACGTTCGAGGTGCCGTTGCGTTACCCCAGTCGCGGTGTGCGCTATGCCGATTTGGGGGACCAGGAACGCCTGGAATGGGACACTAAGGACTGGACGGACTGGGCGCCGGACGGGGATTCCCCGGACGAGGTATCGGCTGGCGACGTCAATCGTTTCCTGTTCAACAACGACACCGTGGATAAGGTCGTCGCCACCCTCATGGAACACGGCCACCATGTGGACAACGGGGACCGGCTGGGCAAGACCATCATCTTTGCGCGCAACCAAAACCATGCTGAGTTCATTCAGCAGCGCATCGATCTGACGTATCCACAATTCGCCGGCCACCTGGCGCGCGTCATCACCCACGCCTCCGGCGACCGGGCACAGGGGCTGATCGACGCGTTCGCCTCGCCCGCACCCGATCCCCGCCACAAGCGTCCCGACATCGCCATCTCCGTGGACATGCTGGACACCGGGATCGACGTGCCTGAGGTCGTGAACTTGGTCTTCTTCAAGCCCGTGCATTCCAGGACCAAATTCTGGCAGATGATCGGGCGGGGCACGCGCCTGCGCCCGGACCTCTTCGGCCCCGGCCGCGATAAGACGGACTTCCTCGTGTTCGACGTCTGCGGGAACCTGGAGTACTTCAACACCCATCTGGACCGCGGCGACGCCCGCGCGTCGCAGCCGCTGGCGGCGCGCACCTTCGCCACCCGGGTCCGTCTCCTGGCGGCCCTGCGGGCCGTTTCCTCGGTGCCCTCCGTGCCCGACGCCGCGGTGGCGTCCGGTCTCGAGGCTCACCTGGCCGCGCAGGTGGGGCGGCTGCCCGCAACCAACATCGCGGTGAGGCCACACCTGGAGACGGTGCGTCGCTATGCCGCCGGCTCCGCTTGGGCCCACATGGACGAGGTGGAATCCGGCCGAGTGGAATCCACCCTGTCCGCCTTGGCGTCGCTGGCGTTGGATGAGGGCGATGACGCTGCCCGACATCTCGATTTCGTGGTCCTCAGCGTGGAATTGGCGGTGGCCTCCGGGCAGCCCGGGCCGGCCGAGTCCAACGGGGCCGTGCTGGGCCAACTCGTGGGGTTGCTTGCGGACCTGCATGTTCCGCTCGTGGACGCCCGCCGCGACCTGATCGATTCGGTGGTGCGCTTCTCCGACTGGGCGTCCGCGGACCTCACCTGGTTGGAGACGGTCAGAGTGGGACTGCGCCCGCTCATGGTGCTCGCCGACGCCGGTTCCCGACGCAAGCCGGTGTTCACCGATGTGCAAGACACGTTCGACGGTGAGGTGCGCGAGGTCTCCTTGGAGGGCTTAATCCGGCCCGCCTTCGACGTGTCCGGATACCGGATCCGGGCACGTGCCGCCTTGGAATCCCACCTGGATCACTTGAGCGTGATCAAACTGCGCCAGGGTCGCGCGCTGACCGCTGCGGAGCAGGAGGACCTGCAGGCGCTCTTGCTTGTGGACTCCACGCCCGAGGAACTAGCGGCAGCTGCCGGGGACGACTTGCGTGGGTTCGTGCTGAAACTCGTGGGACTCGATGCGGCCTCGGTCCAGGAGGCCTTCGACGCCTTCGTCGCTGCCGGCACCGGGCGTGGCCCGTTCGGGAAGGTGCAGCTGGACTTCATCGACCTGATCAAGCGTTCCCTGCTGGATCCGGACGGAACGGTCAGCGTCGCGGCCCTCTACGAGTCGCCCTTCTCCGACGCAGCCCCGAATGGTCCCGAGGATCTCTTCGACGAGGAGCACCTGGACAACCTAGTGGATCTGGTGGAACGCTTCGGGCCGTCCAAGGCGGCGTGACCTACGTAGGGCTCAGAGCAGCTCGATGAAGCCGAGGACGGCCGAGGCGGCGCAGAGCAGCGTGATCACGATCTGGAATGACGAGGTCTCCTTGCGGCGCAGGTGCGTGCCCGTGGCCCCGATCATGATGATGCACAGGCAGATTGCCGCGATAGGTGTCAGAACCGCAGCGATGTCCAGTGCAAGCGGCAGGATCAGACCCGCGGCGCCGAGCACTTCCGCCAGCCCGATGAGCTTGATATTGGCAGGGGCGACGGACTCTGCCCAGCCCATGCCTCCTGCGACATAGGCGTCCTTGGATTTGGCCAGCTTCACTCCGCCGGCGCCGAGGAAGACGCAGGCTAGGAGGAT
>JBQDZM010000066.1:0-6269 GCA_052108535.1 Galactobacter sp.
GCCCCCGTCTACTATGCGCAACCACGGCCTCCTCATGGAAACCCGGCCCGGAGACAGATCAGGTGACGCCGACCCCTGCGCCGCCTAAGGTGCCCGACGACGCGACGCCACCACCGCCGTCGGGCACCTCACGCACCCGGCAGGGCCGGGTTCTCACGCCCAGGCCGCGTTTCCCACCCCCACAGACCCACAGGGCCGCCTTTCCACACCCAGGCCCCCGTCTACTATGCGCAACCACGGCCTCCTCATGGAAACCCGGCCCGGAGACGGACCAGCCCCCGCAGACAAAGCAAGAGGCCCCCGCGGTTCCCAAAGGAACCGCGGGGGCCTCCCGCTTCAGCGACGTACTTCGCATCCCACGCTCACGCGCGGGACGGAATCACTTGCGCTTCTTCTTGGACTTCTCAGCAACGACAACGAGGTCGATGTTGGCGAGGACGTCCTCGTGCAGGCGCACGGTGGCCGAGTAGTTGCCCACGGACTTGATGACCTGGGCGATCTCGACGTTGCGCTTGTCGACCTTGCCGAGACCCTGGGCCTCGATAGCGGCGGCGACGTCAGCCTGCTTGATGGTGCCGAAGAGACGACCGGCTTCGCCGGCCTTCACCGTCAGCGTCACCTTGGCGGAGGACAGGCCAGCGGCGATGCGCTGTGCGTCCTCCAGGTTGGCCACTGCGCGTGCGGCGCGTGCAGCCTTGATGGACTCAACGTCCTTCTCCCCACCCTTGGTCCAGGTGATCGCGTAGCCGCGGGGAAGCAGGTAGTTGCGTGCGTAACCGTTCTTGACGTCGACGATATCGCCGGCGGCACCGAGTCCGGTCACTTCATGGGTCAGAATGAGCTTAGCCATGGTGTGTTTTCCTCCCTAGATCTCTTCGGTGCTCAGCCGCGGCCGGCGCCGGAGTAGGGCAGCAATGCCACTTCGCGCGCGTTCTTGATGGCCTGGGCGATCTTGCGCTGCTCCTGCACGGAAACACCCGTGACACGGCGAGCGCGGATCTTGCCACGGTCGGAGATGAACTTACGGAGGAGAGCGACGTCCTTGTAGTCAATGACAGTGACGTCGGCGGTCTTGAGGGGATTGGCCTTGGGTTTGGGCTTACGGATTTCAGCCTTAGCCATCGTGGAGCTCCTTGCTCTGGAGCCCGCGGAAGGGTTTCCGCGGGATGGTGGATGTGTAGATCAGAAGGGAGGTTCGGAAGTGTTGGGGAGGTTGCCCCAACCACCGCTGTTGTTTCCACCCTGGGGCTGGCCCCAGGGATCGTTGGACGGAGCCGCAGGAGCTGCGGGTGCACCCCAGCCGCCCTGAGAGGGCTGCTGCGGGGCGGCCTGCTGGCCACCGGCTCCGCCGTTGCCTCCGCCATTGTTGAAGCCACCCTGGTTGCCGTTGCCACCACCGAAGCCTCCGCCGTTGCCACTGCGGGCGTTGCGGGAGACCTTGGCGGATGAGTAACGCAGGGACGGGCCGATCTCGTCGACCTCGAGCTCCATAACGGTGCGGTTCTCGCCTTCCTTCGTCTGGAAGGACCTGGACTTCAGCCGGCCCTGGGCGATGACGCGCATGCCCTTGGTCAGCGTCTCCGCCACGTTCTCCGCGGCCTCACGCCAAACAGATGAGCGCAGGAACAGCGTTTCGCCGTCCTTGAACTCGTTGCTCTGTCGGTCGAAGGTGCGCGGGGTGGAAGCGATGGTGAAGTTCGCGACTGCAGCGCCCGAGGGCGTGAATCGCAGTTCCGGGTCGGCCGTCAGGTTGCCGATGACGGTGATGACGGTATCGCCTGCCATTGCTTCTCCCTTGTTCGTGTGCGGTGGGTTGTGTTCAGGGTCCTGAGATCGCTGTGATCACCTTGACGGCGATCAGGCGATGCGCTGATCCTCCGGGCGGATGATCTTGGTGCGCAGGATCGACTCGTTCAGCGTGAGCAGTCGGTCCAGCTCGGTGGACGTAGCCGGCTCAGCGGTGAAGTTGACGACAGCGTAGATCGCCTCGGACTTCTTCTGGATCGGGTATGCCAGGTTGCGACGGCCCCAGATGTCGACGTTGTCGACGGACCCGCCTTCCTTGGTCACGACCTCGAGGAACTTGTTGAGCGTCGGCTCGACGGTCCGCTCGTCGACCTCGGGGTCAACCAGCACCATCAGTTCGTAAGAACGCATGTGAACCCACCTCCTTTGGACTTGAAACGGGCACGGTCTTTCCGTGCCAGGAGGTTCGTTGCGTAGGCCTTGCGCCGCGTCCGGGTACGGATTCAGCGCAAGACAACCAGATCAGTCTAGCCGATCGAGCCGATTTGAGCAGCCGCGGTGGGCGGACTCACGTTCCCCGCAGCACACCGGTCGGTACCAATGCACACGCGTCGGTGCGGATCACCCGATCCACACCGCAGGACGTGTCGCCCCGCCGCTGGATGGCACCTGCAGTGCCATGCCCGACGGCGGTGGGCAGTCAGCTGCGTCAGCTGGCGAAGAACGCTCCAGCTACCAGGGACAGGTCATACAGATCGGAGACCCCGGCCAGCTCGCGCGCGGAATGCATGGAGAGGATCGGGATGCCCACGTCCACGGTGCGCAGTCCCAGCCGGGTCGCGGTGAGCGGACCGATCGTGGAACCGCACGGAACGTCGTTGTTGGAGACGAACTCCTGAGAGTTCACACCCGCCGTGTCGCACCAACCGGCCCAAGCGGCCGCCCCCACCGCGTCGGTGGCGTAGCGCTGGTTGGCGTTGATCTTCAGGATGGGTCCCGACCCCAGCAGTGGGCGCACCACCGGGTCGTGTTTACCTGCGTAGTTGGGGTGAACGGAATGGCCCACATCGGAGGACAGGCACCAGGAGCCGGCCACGGCTCGCTTGCCCTCTTCCGCCGACGCGCCCAACCCGGAACGCAAGCGAGCGAGTACGTCCTCCAGGAACGGGCCACAGGCGCCGGACCTGGACGCGGAACCGAGTTCCTCGTGATCGAAACACGCCAAGACGGGGATGGGGCCGGAGCCCTCCTCCAGTTCCTCGGACGAGGCGGCCAGGGCCGCGACCCCTGCATGCACGGAGGCCAGGTCATCCAGCCGCCCGGCCGCGAAGAATGCGGAATCCGCGCCGAAGATCTGCCCCCTGGCGGAGTCGGCCACCACCAAGTCATACCCGCGGATATCCAGGGGGTCCACCCGGACAGCATCCCCGTCCAGCGTGGTGGCCTTGGCAGCGACCTCAGCCAACAGATCCGCCGCTGCGGCTGCGCCGAGTCCCCACACCGGCTGCGTCTGGGACTGCTTGTCCAGAGCCAATCCGTCATTCACGCCACGATCCAGGTGGATGGCCAGCTGCGGAAGGCGCAAGAGCGGACCGGTGGAGGCGAGCACCACGGATCCGTCGGCGAGCGCGAGCCGTCCGGCCAGAGTCAGTTCCCGGTCCAGCCAGGAGTTCAACAGCGGTCCGCCGTAAACCTCCACACCTGCTTGCAACCAGCCATTGGAGCCAGTGGTGGGTTTGGGCTTGAGCTTGAAGCCTGGCGAATCGGTGTGGGCGCCGAAAACGTTCACCGGGGTGGTGGGCCCGGCCCCCTTGGGGATCACCCAGGCGATGACCGCCCCATCCCGGACCACCAGGTAGCGCCCGTGGCCCGTGGGCCAGGTGGTCGTCTCATCGAGCGCGGTGAAGCCGGCGTCGATCAAGCGGGCGGCGACCTCGTGGGCTGCGTGATAGCTGGAAGGTGACGCTGCGACGAAGTCCGCGAGATCCTCGGCGTGGGTGATGGCGGCCTGTTGGACGGACATGGCTTCTGAGGTACCCCTTCATGTGTGCTTGCACTTCCGGTTCCACCCTAGTCCGATGCCCCACGGGGGCCATCCCCGAAGAGGCCATCCGAGACAGCCATCTCCCACCGCACAGAAATGCCCTCCTTCCCCGTTCACGCACGTGGCGCCACGTGCGTGAACGGGGAAGGAGCGCAGATTCCTACCAGAAGAAACTCAGCGCACGCCTCGGCGCTTGAACACCAAACCGCCCAGGATCACGGGGATCAGCGCCCAGAATCCCACGGTCAGCCACGCGTCCCAGGTGGCGATGGAGTTGCTCAATCCCCCGAACCCGGCATCGCTGAAATCGCCCATGAACGAGCGCATGGACGGGCGCAGACCGTCCACGGCAGCCGTGGGCAAATGGTTTCCGATCCAGGTCACCCAAGCCCAGCTACCGAACGCCACGAAGCCCTGCATCACCGAGGTCACCAGGTACACGAAGATGGAGAGCAGCACGATGGCCCCGGCGATGGAGCGCAGCAGTGCGGACAGTCCCACGGCCATCCAGGTCAGGACCAGGACGTAGACGCCGGAGAACAGCGCTTCAACGAAGGTATCCGCCCCGCCTAGTTTCGCCTCGAATCCGAAGGCCCCGAACAGCCCGACGACCAGCAATGCACTCAGCAGGTGGCAGAGCACTCCGGCCACGAAGCCCACCAGACCGGCCACGACGGCCTTGGCCACATATACAGGTGTGCGGGTCGGGACCGCGGCAAAGGTGGAGACGATGGAATGGGATGCATACTCACCCGCCACGGACACGATGACGGCAGCGGCCCACAGGAGCCCCGCGATCATCAGACCGGCCACCGCGAATTGTTGTGTCATGGCCGACGGAACCGCCCCACCGTCGGTCCCATCGGCGAGGCCGTCGTCGATGAGGCCGATCGCGACCGGCATGAAGGACGCGAAGACGAACATGACGGCCACAGCGACGATGCTGAGGATCCACGTGGAACGCAGCGAGAAAAGCTTGCGCCATTCGGAGCGAATGATGCCGGGGAGGCTGACTTTGGCCTGCGTCCGGCCGGAGGACAAGGTTGCGGTGCTCATGGCTCAGGCTCCTTCCTGCTGGTTCGGGTTCTGAGTGTGCTTCCCGGCCGACGGCTGTGGCGGGTATCCCGACCCGGGCTGCCCCTGCCACCCCGCACCGGGCGTCGAGCCAGGCATCGAGGACCCGGGCAACGATCCGGGGAATGAACCGCCAGGCAGCGGTGCGCCCGGGACCTGCCCGGGCGCACCTGGGGCTCCTCCCGGCATCCCACCCGGCACCCCGCCGGGTATCCCATCCGGAGGGAACGGGCCGCCAGGGGCAGGAGCCAAGATTCCGCCGGAGCGGTACTCCACGGCGCCGGAAGTCAGGGCCAGGTAGGCATCCTCCAAGGACGGTTTGATCCCGACGAGTTCACGTAGGGCCACCCCCTCGTGCAGGGCGGCGACACCCACGGCCTCGGCGGAGAGGTTCCTGACCCGCAACGTGGCTCCGTCCAGCCGATCCACCTCCGCGCCATCGGCGCTGAGCCTGGCTCCGAGCTTGGCGGCATCGGTGGAGGCCACGCGAACATGTTCTTCCCCGAGACCGCCCACGAATTCGTCCATCGAGGCATCCGCCAGGATGCGACCTTGGCCGATCACCACCACGCGGTCTGCGGTCTGTGCCACCTCACTCATCAAGTGGGAGGAGATCAGAACCGTGCGTCCTTCCGCGGCGAGCTTCCGGCAGAGTTTGCGCACCCAGGTCACACCCTCCGGGTCCAGGCCATTAACGGGTTCGTCCAGCACCAGCACCCGTGGATCGCCGAGCAGTGCTGCGGCGATACCGAGGCGCTGCCCCATACCTAAGGAGAATCCACCGGAACGTTGGTCGGCCACTTCGGTGAGTCCAGTGAGGGCCAGAACCTCGTTGACGCGGGAGGCCGGCAACCCGTGGGTGTCGGCAAGGGCCAGCAGCGATTGCCGGGCCTTGCGTGCGGGGTTGAGGCTGCGGGCGTCCAGCAGCGCTCCGGCGCTGGTCAACGGCGCCGGGTGTTTGCGCAGGGGCTGCCCCAGGACCGTGGCCTGTCCCGAAGAGGGGTTCTCCAGCCCCATGATCAGGCGCATGGTGGTGGACTTCCCTGCGCCGTTAGGGCCAAGGAATCCGGTGACTTGGCCTGAAGGCACGGTGAAACTGACGTCCTCGAGGACGCGCTTGGATCCATAGGACTTGTTCAGGTGGCTGACTTCGATCATGGTCTCAACGGTAGGGGAACAGACAGAGTTTGCCCTCCCTCTGGAGAATGACTTGCCGCGAGGTCGCCTCCCCCGTGAAGTCGGCCAGAACCAGCCGTGGACGGCGCCAGCGCCTCGGTAGGATTCGCCCATGGGTGAAGTTCATGGGTGAAGCTCTTGGGGCCGGCGTGGTCATCGCCGTGATCATCGCAAGACAAGCGATCGTCTGGTTCATCTACCGGGCGGCAGGTCGCCGCGGCGAACGGGT
>JBQDZM010000067.1:0-5148 GCA_052108535.1 Galactobacter sp.
CGGCCGATCAGGAACTGCGCATCCGGAGAATGCGTGACCATGCACGGAATGGTCCGAGCGGGCATGGGCTCGATCCCGTCGAAGGCATCGGCAACCCAGGACGAGACCTGACTCAGGTCCTCACGCGGGTGAATGTAGCGGTCGAGTTCGTCGGCATCGGTGGCAGCGAACTCGGCAAACTCGCCGTCCATGCCGATCTTGATCTGCCACTCACCCTCCGGCCCGTCGTAGGAGCCATGACCCCAGAGGCGGCGGCCGTCCGGCAGGTCGTGGACCACGGCGGGGAAGTTCGGCATCGCGAACTCGGCCTCGCGCCCAGGCTTGGCGTCCCACCAGAACATGGGCGTCCGCCTCGGCGTCAGCGGCAACCCCGGAATCAGCTTCGGGTTCCACGCCCCGGCGGCCACAATGACCTGGCGCGCCTCGACCGTGGCGACGGACGTGATCACCCGGACACCGCCGTCGAGCATTTCGATGCCGGTCACCCGCGTGTCCGCCAGGACCCGCGCTCCTGCGCGGATCGCGGCCTCCCCCTGGGCGCGGACATCGCGCTCAGGGAAACAGATTCCAGCCTCCGGGTCGATCACCCCCACCGCGCGCTCATCGGTCCCGGTGAATTGCGGAAAGCGGCGCAGCAATTCCTCGTGATCGAGTTCCTCAAGGGTGATCCCGGCCTGGGCCGCCGCCGCCTTGGTACCAGCGATGGGCGGGGTGTCCGGCGCCCCCACGGACAGGCAACCGGTGGTCATGATGAGACTCTGACCGGTCTCACGCCCCAGCTCCTCCAGGAGATCCCGCGACGTGCGCGCGATGGGCGCCAGCCCAGAATGCTCCTGGCAGGCCACCCGGAACAACCGCGTGGTTCCGTGCGAGGAACCGAGGTGATGCCCCAGCCCATAACGGTCAATCCCCACCACGTCCACGCCACGCTCGGCCAGACGCCACAGTGCCGCCGCCCCGAACGCTCCGAGCCCTACAACGGCAATGTCAGTGGTGATTTTCTCCATGCCATCCATCCTAAGATCTGGACTCCCCTGTAGGCGCCCAATCAAAAGCGCGGCACCCACGGGCGGCACTCACGCAAGGGCGTCACATACAGAGGCATCACACACAAAGGCGGGGCGCCCCCTCAAGGGGACGCCCCGCCGCTAGGCATAGAACCCACGCCGCGTCAGCGGCGCATGACCCGCTTAGCCAGCCAGTTGCCAAGCATCTGCGCCAACTGCACCAACACGATGATGGTGATGACCGCCAGCAGCGTGACCTTGGTGTCGAACTGCTGGTAACCGTAGGTGATCGCGAAGTCGCCCAGGCCGCCACCGCCGATGTATCCGGCCACGGCAGACATATCCACCACACCGATGAACAGGAAGGTGTAGGCCAGGATCAACGGGCCAAGGGCCTCCGGCATGACGACCCCGAAGAGCACTCGCCAGCGACCGGCACCCATGGATCTGGCCGCCTCGACGACCCCGGGATCCACGGCCACGAGGTTCTGCTCGATCAACCGGCCGAAAACCACACCGGCCATCAACGTCATGGGGACCAGCGCCGCCTGCCAACCCGTCGTCACACCGATCAGCGCCTTGGCCGTTGGCTGCATCAACGCGATGAAGATGATGAACGGGATGGGCCGGAAGATGTTGATGATCACGTTCAAAACGTTGAACACCACGCGGTTCTGCAGCAGGTTTCCGGGGCGGGTCGCGTACAGCAGCAGGCCGATGATCAGGCCCAGGATTCCGCCCAGGACCATGGTGATGAGCACCATGTAGAGCGTCTTCTCGATCGAATCGCCCCACTGTTCCACCAGGAATGACCAATCCATCAGGCCACCTCCCCCTTCTCAGCGTTCCAGTCGATGACGTCGGTCTGCTCACGCAGCAGCTCGATCACTCGTGCGGCATCCGCCTCGTTGCCGCGCAGGACATAGGTCAGAGATCCGATGGGGCGTTCCCCGATCTCCGTCACGGAGCCGTAGACCACGTCGGCGTGCACGCCACCGACGCGTTGCAGCACCGCCGCGACGTCCACGCTGCCACCCACTTCCGCGCGATCCACCACGGACACCGTGACCAGGCGGCCGTCGTACCGGCTGCGCAGCCGGGACACCGTCTCCGGACTGGGCTGATCCTGGATCGTGGAATCGATGAAGCGCCGCGTGGACGCGTTCTTGGGGTAGGCAAAGATGTCATAGACCGGGCCGGCCTCCAACAACGCACCCTTCTCCAGCACCGCGACGTCATCACAGATGCTGCGCACCACGTGCATCTCGTGCGTGATGACCAGGATAGTGGTGCCGAGTTCGCGATTGATCTTGGTCAGCAGGCCGAGCACATCTTGCGTGGTCTCAGGATCCAACGCGGACGTCGCCTCGTCAGCCAGCAGGATCTTGGGGTCCGTGGCCAGTGCACGAGCGATACCCACACGCTGCTTCTGGCCGCCGGAGAGCTGAGTGGGGCGTGCCTTGGCCTTGTCGGCGATCCCCACGAACTCCAGTAGCTCCTTGACCCGCGCCTGCCGCTTGGCCTTGTCCCAGCCCGCCAGCTTCAACGGGTAGGCCACGTTGGCCGCGACGGAGCGAGAGTTGAACAGGTTGAACTGCTGGAAGACCATGCCGATGGTGGAACGCAGCTTCTTCAGCCCCGTCTCACCGAGGGTCGTGACCTCCTGCCCATCTACCATCACGGACCCGGACGTTGGGGTCTCCAGAGCGTTCACCAGCCGCACCAGGGTGGACTTTCCTGCACCCGAGTAGCCGATCACGCCGGTGATGGAACCCTCGCGTACCCCTAGGGTGATGTGGTCAAGGGCCGGTGGCGGGGTGGCGCCCTTGGCGGGTCTCCCGAACACCTTGGTGACATCGGTGAAAGTGACGATGTCGCTCATACGGCCTCCTCGAGGCGTTGTTCTTAGATTGCCTCCCCTGCATGGCCCGGTGGACTCGGAGGCGTTCTGGATTCGGCACTGCACCTTACGGGACTTTCAACCCGATCCGGGCATCACGGCCGATGACGCGTAGGGCGGCACATGGATCCGGTCTCGGTTCCGCGCGCCGCCCCACCACGTTGTGAGTGCATCAGCTTAAGGTCACTCGGCTCCGCCGTTGTCCTTAATGTCCTGCTCGATCTCAGCCAGGGTGTCCTGCAGGTCCTTGGCATCGTTGGTCTTGAAGACGCCGCTCTCGCCGAGGTCCTTGACGATGGCCTTCTCGACCTCGGGGTCGTGGTAGACGTCTGCGACGGCCTTCAGGGTCTTGTTGTCCTTATCCTGCTCCCTCACCACGAAGATGTTGATGTAGGGCTTGGCGACATCAGAGTTCGGATCGTCAGAGGTCACGATGTCGTCGTCGCTGAGCTTCGCCGCCGTCGCGTAATTGTTGTTCACAATGGCGCCGGCCAGGCCGTCCACCTGCTGTGCGGTCTGCTTGGCATCCACAGCCACGATCTCCACCTTGGACTTGTCCTTATCCAGGTCAGCGATGGTGGTGACGGTGCTGAAGGGCTTCTTCAACGTGACGAGGCCGGCCTCGCTGAGCACGCCGAGGGAGCGGGCAGAGTTCACCGGGTCGTTAGGGATAGCAACCTTGTCACCCTTCTTGAAGTCCTCAACGGAGTCGTACTTCTTGGAGTACAGCGGCAGCGGGTAGACCGCGGTGGCCGTGATGGGCTGCAAGGTCTGCTTCTGCTTCACGTTGGAGTTAGCCAGGTACTGCAAGTGCTGGAACTCGTTCATCTCCAGCTCACCCTCGTTGAGGGCCTTGTTGGGCTGGTTGTAGTCGGAGAAGTTCTTGAACTTCACCTCGACACCGGTCTCTTCCTTGACCTTCTTCTTGTAGACCTGCCAGTACGGCTCGCCGCCATCAGCGACACCGATCGTGATGGTCTTGACGTCGTCACCGACGGCTTCTTCCGCGTCGTTGCCTGCACCGCAGGCGGTGAGGGAGAGCGCGGCGACGGCGCCGAGGACGCCCAGGCGAAGGGCGAGGCGATGCTTAGACATGGGTGAGAATCCTTGAGTTCAGTGGTGCATGGCTTACGGCTGTGTGCCGCACTGAGATCAATGGGACCACATCGAATCATTCCTAGGCAAAGCCGGAGTTTCCCGAAGGGTAACCTGGGGAAACTGGCCTACAGGCATAGATTTCGAAGAATCTTCGATTCACCGTGTCGGTTGCGGGCGAAGTATCGGACGTAAGGCTCACGCACCAACGTCCACGCTGACACGTCTGTTTGCACATCCCCCGCGAACCCTGTGCCAATATGACCAAGATCTCTCGAACGGCAGCCTCGTCCAGCCCACCCACGGGCTGCCCCGCTACGCTATCGACGTACTTCCCGCGACGCCACGTCGTGCCCCAAGGGCCCCACAGCGTAAGGATCATTCAATGCACAACGAGCCAGAGATCTCCGAAGCCGTGACCCGCCTCGCGGAACTCGCAGCGCCTCTGGCCGAGTCCAACAGCGAGGACTTCAAGACCTTACGCACCGGGCTGCAGCGCTTCATGTTGTCGTACGAGTTCGGGTTGCAGGAGGTGGAGACCAAGATCGACATCCTCCGCCAGGAGTTCCAGCACATCCACGATTACAACCCGATCGAACACGTGGCGACCCGCATCAAGTCCCCCGAATCCCTGGCCACGAAGATCCGTTCCCGCGGACTAAGCCCCGATCTCAACGAGATCCGCAAGAACATCACCGACATCGCCGGCGCCCGGGTAGTCTGCTCGTTCAAACGTGACACGTACCGGATCTTCGACCTTCTCTCCCGACAGCACGACGTGGAGGTATTGGAGGTCAAGGACTACATCGCCCACCCCAAACCCAATGGCTACTCGTCACTGCACGCCATCGTGCAGGTGCCCATCTTCCTCTCCACCGGCCCCACGCCTGTGACAGTGGAGATCCAGTTCCGCACCATCGCCATGGACTTCTGGGCGGCACTGGAACACAAGATCCACTACAAGTACGACGGCGACGTCCCCGCAGACATCACCGAAGAGCTCACCCGAGCGGCGCATATGGCGGGCACCCTGGACTCCACCATGCAGGCCCTCGACGAACGAGTCCACGGCCGCCGGGAATAAGCGCCCCGCTAGCGCCGCCGCCCACGGCTCGGCTTCGGTCTCGGTCTCGGTCTCGGTCTCGG
>JBQDZM010000068.1:0-4108 GCA_052108535.1 Galactobacter sp.
GGCGGTATCAGGCCCGTGACGGTCCCTGATCTGGTGTCACGCGCATTGTTTCAGTGGAAGGGAGGTACACCACTTCCCAGGACTTGACCCTGGTGAGGTGCTCTATCTGGGAGGCGTCTCCGTGGCCTCCTGTCGGCAGGCGGGCAAGCCACGTTTGTGCCAACGACACGACTGCCTCGTCTCGGCTGCTGGCCGTTGGCGTCGGCGGTGACTTCACAGTCAGTACGTCGGCGGCGACGGTGAGGCCGAGTGCTCGCTTGCTGGGGAAGTTGGAGTAGACCGCGCCTCGTGTCAGTTCGGCACGTGCGGCGATGCTGTTGATCTTCGCCTCACGGTAGCCGACCTGCGCGAACTCCTCGCGTGCAGCATCAAGGATGCGCTCACGGTTGCGCATCTGCTGCTCTGCACGGCGTCCAACGGCCATCGTGCCCTCCTGTCCTCGCTCACCATTCTGCCTCGAACAGTTCAGATGCTCTCATCATGTGCCGTAATCATCTGAATCTGTGGAGGTGGAAGATGGGTGAAGAGGCGTTCCGGGCCGAGGGGCTCGTGAAGCGATTCAAGAAGACGACCGCACTCGATGGGGTCGATCTGGTGGCGGCACCGGGAACGGTGCTTGGGGTGCTGGGGCCCAACGGTGCTGGGAAGTCCACGGCGATCCGCATCCTGGCCACGCTGACTGCACCCGACGCGGGGTCAGCCCAGGTCGGCGGCTTCGACGTGGTGCGGCAAGCGTCCGAGGTGCGACGGCGGATCGGGCTGACCGGCCAGTACGCCACCTTGGATGAAGAGTTGACCGGACGCGCGAACCTCACCCTCATCGGACGGCTGCTCGACATGCCCAAGGCCACCGCTCTCGCTCGCGCCGACGAGTTGCTGACACGGTTCGATCTGACCGAGGCGGGCACGCGGCCGGTCTCGACGTACTCCGGTGGGATGCGCAGGCGGCTCGACCTCGCCGCGAGTCTGGTGGGGAACCCGGCGGTGGTGTTTCTCGATGAACCCTCCGTCGGTCTCGACCCAGGCAAGCGGGAAGACCTCTGGCACATCATCCGGGGCATGGTGGGAGAGGGGGCGACGGTGCTGCTGACCACCCAATACTTGGAAGAAGCCGACGCGCTGGCCGACGCGATCTCGGTGATCGACCACGGCAAGGTGATCGCCCACGGCACCCCAGCAGAGTTGAAGCGACTGACCGGCGGGCAGACGGTGACTGTTCATCCGAGTGATGCTGCCCGCTTGGATGAGGCGGCCTCGATCCTCTCCGAGGTGACTGACTCGCCGGTGGAGCGAGCCAGTGCCCACGAACTGCGAGTCCGCGTTGACGGCGATGGCACCGTGGCTGATCTGACGCGTCGGTTCGCAGAGACAGGCATCGCTATGAGCGAGTTCTCACTGCGTCTGCCGAGTCTGGACGAGGTGTTCTTCTCCCTGACCGGCGCACCTGGGCTGACCCCGTTTTTTAGGTCCGGTGGTTCTGGGAGTCGTCCTGTCGCCCGTGGTTGCGGGCAGGGAGACTGGTCAGATCATGTCGAACATCAGGAAGCGTCACACCCCGGACCTAAAAAACGGGGTCAGCCCAAACGACCATGACCACGCGAAGCGCGCCACAGCAGGCCGAACGGCGGCATCGCCGCGCCCTGCTCGCGGTCGGTGACGGTCGTGCAAAATTTGCACCACCGTCACCCTCGGGTCGGTCGCGCAGGGTTCTGCCGATTCCACGGCACCGCGCCACCAGGGGCTTCGCCCGTCAGCGCGTGGAGCACGGTGCCTGCAAATTGCCGGAACCGTCCAGCCTCGATGGTCGTGCGTGGCGGGTGGTCAACGGGGTCGCTGATTCGGCGGCCCCGTTCGGCCCGAGCCTGCCGGTGACGGTGGGAGAAAATTTCCCCCACCGTGCGACCAGGCGTTTCACACCGACGGCCTGCGGTGACGGGGGTGCAAATTGTGCACCCCCGTTCGAGTCGAGGTCTCGCGCCGGACAACGGGGGTGGAGATTTTCCGGCCCCGTTGGGGCACGGTGCCGAATCGGCACGCCCGTGGGTAGCGTCACGGTGTGGCTCGTGCTGGCCGCTCTCCCTGTGGATAACTCCGCATATAGTACCTCACATCGCGTAGAACTACTAGATGTTGTGGTTATCCGGTCGTACCTGACCTCCATGACGACTCGACAGCACACCACCACGACCGAACCACCCACGCCAGGCGATGCCTCCGAGCCGTTCGGGGCACGCCTGGCCAGGCGTAGCCGGGAGGCGCAGGGTCTGCTGCCCGTGATCGCCGACCCGCGCATTCGGGAGCGGTTGCGCGGCCTGTGCGGACTCCCGAAACCGCCGGAGACGTCAGGCGTGCCAGATGAACTCGACCCGGCGGGCCAGTAGTCCGTTGCGGTGCTCCCGCAACCTGGCCCGGTACGACTCTTTGGTGTCGCCTCGGCGCTTGGGCACGACGGCGGGCACCCCTGTGGGGTGGGCGTGGATGAGCACCGTGTCCAGCACCAGCCGCGTCGCCTCGTGCCGCCAGGTCGCGGAGCGACCCTCCCACTCGCTGGCGACCGTGCTCACGTCAAGGCTCACGTCTACGACGGGGATACGCGCGAGGCGCTGCTGGTAGTCGTGCTGCCGGGAGCGGATGCGCTCGATGAGCCGGGTGCGCTGCCGCATCCAGGTGGCCCGGTCGATGATCCCGTCGTAATGGTCGTCATCGAGGCGTTCCAGCGCCTCCCGGTCAGACTCCAACCCCTCCGCCAAGGCTTCCCGTTCCCCGTCCGTCTCGGCGGTGCGGGAGGGCATCTGCTCCGGGGCCAGCGCGATCCGCGAGAACACCGACAGCACCGCCTCCTCGATCAGGGCCGCGACCTCGCGGGCGTTGATCGACCGGGAGCAGACGCCGCGCTGGTAGTTCACGCAGATGTACTGCGGCCCCTGCTTACGCATCGCCGTACCGCACGAAGCGCACCGAATCAGCCCGGAGAACGGGTGCACCCGCTTCACGGTGCCCGGCCACGTCGTCCGCCGCGCCCGGCGGGCGTCGAGCACGTCCACGACCTCCTGCCACCGCTCCGCATCAAGGATCGCAGGCCAGTTGCCCTCGGTGACCACCTCCGGCACCTCCGCGCTCCTGCCATCCGGCAACGTGGGGCGGTAGATGCGCACGCCTTTGGTCGCCGGGTTGCGCAGCACCTGCGCCAGCGCCTTTTCTGACCATTCGACGCCGTTGCCGGTGCGCTCGCCCCGCTCGTTCCACGTCCGCGTGATGACGTAGAGCGATTCGCCTGCGAGCACCCGGTCGGCGGCTTCACGGATGAGCGCGGCGTGCTCGGGGATCACGTACAGGGTGGAGTCGCCCATCCGGTAGCCGTAGGGGGCGCGGCCACCGTGCCACTTGCCCTCGATGGCCTGCTGCTTCGACGCCCTGGCAACCCGGCGTGCGGTGTCGGCTGAGGACTTGTTCGCCATCGCCACCAGCACCCGCGCCATCGCAATATCGGAGTCGTTGTCCAGGCGCAGGCTCCCGGTGGTCGAGAGCACCCGGAACCCATACAGCACCTTGGCGTCGATCAGGTCTTCCAGATCGCGGGGATCGCGCACGGCCCGGTCGAGGTCGTAGGCGATCATCGCCTCACCACCACCCCTGGCCAGGAACGACAGCAGCGCACGGAACCGGGGCCGCACCACCCGCCGCACCTTTTCTCCGGTCGGGAGGGTGATGGTGCGCTGCTTGAACGCCGACGTGTCGTTCTCACGGAACACCTCCACGACCTCGAACCCCAGGGATTCAGCGTAGGCCCGGCAGTCGGCCTCCTGCCGCTCCACCCCTTTCTCCAACCCCTCCGGGTCATCACTGATACGGACGTACAGCACCGCCCGCACCCGCTGGACGGCGGGGCTCGGGTCGGTGGTCGGTGTGGTCGCGCGGGTCGGGATCACGGTAGTCATCGCGGGTACCTCTTTCGTCTGTCAAGACGCAGGTACGTTTACAACCCCACGGCACCCCGTACGCCGGGTGCTTCCGTGCGCCCGCGTGCTCTCCGGTGCGCAGACACTTCGCCGGAGACGCAGAAGACGCCCCACGGAACAGTGATGATCCGTGGGGCGTCTGTGCATTC
>JBQDZM010000069.1:0-4056 GCA_052108535.1 Galactobacter sp.
CTAGTGGCCTGCAGGACTAGTGGTCGTTGGAACGTTGCTGGTCCCGGTTGAAGAGCATTTCGGTGATCGTCACGTGAACGCGCTCAACATGGGGCAGGTCGTCCAGACGCAACGACTCAGATGCCGACGTCTGCAGAATCAGCGTGCCGCAGCGGAAGAGTCGGTCGAAGAAGGAATGCTCGTACTCGACGTTGCTGATCCGCGCCAAGGGAATGTCATGCCCCTTCTTGTTGAGCACGCCAGTCCTCGTAATAATCCGGCGGTCGGTCACGGTGTAGGTGGAGAACCACCACTTCACCACCGGCACCACCGTCGTGGGAATGAGCGCCACCACCACAACGCCCCAAATGAGGTATGAACCGATGGGCTGCCCTGCCTCAGGCATGAGCACGCTGCCAACGATGCCAGCGGCGACGATAAGTAGCCCGTAGCTGAGGTTATCTAATACGCGTTTGACATGAGTTCGAAGTTCAAAAAATACGTTTTCGTTTTCACCGAGGAAACGCTTGGGCAGGCTCATTATTTGTGGCTCACGTTCTGGGTACCGGACGGCTGAATTGCTGACAGCATAGCGGAACGTTGATCTCGATGCGGATGGCAGGAGGATCAGCCTTGAACCGCTCCGGAGACCTGCGCCACGAGGGGCGAAAGACGAATGGTGCCCCCAGCGCGATTCGAACGCGCGACCGGCAGATTAGAAGGCTGCTGCTCTATCCAGCTGAGCTATGGAGGCGTGGACAGTGGCAAACCGTCCGCAGAACATCATACCGGCGCCGGCCGTGCTGCGGCGTCGCGCAAGCCCTTATTGCCGTGCTTGGTCGGCGTGGTACCCGTGAGGTCCGCCACGAAGCGCTCGTGTGATGGTATTTTCAAGCATGTGAGCCCCACCGATTCGCGCATCAAGCCCTTGGACGACCGCGGCAACCTTGTGTTGAACTACGGCGCCTTGGACCATCGCGCCACCGTTACCTTCACTGGCCGAAACAACCGGCTGGTTGCGGAGGGCGAGGTCAAATTGGCCAAGTCGACCTTCCGCTTTCAGGGGGACAACGGCGAAGTGATCATCGGGGCCGTCAGCCCGGATAGTCAGTTGAGCTTGGACGTCGTCGTGGCGGACGGAGCCTCCATCACCATCGGGGCGGGTGTCACCTCAGAGAAGTCCTTGCGGATCACCACGGCTCCTGGTGCCAAGGTGACCATCGGCGATGACAGCCACATGGGCGCACGCGTGGTGGTCACGGCAGATGATGCCCTCGGCCTCGGCCCAGGGCCTGAGGAGAGCCGCGATGACGTGACCATCGGCTCGCACGTCTGGCTGCTACGTGGCGTCGAGGTCCGGGCCGGTGCCCGCATCGGCGACGGCGCGGTCCTCGAATTGGTGCCACTGGTGGACGACGAATTGCCCGCAGGTTTCCTGGCCCGAGGACTCCCAGCGACGCCGGTCCGCCAGATCACCTGGGATCGTTCACAACTACCCAAGTAGGGCGCGCGGAGCGCGCCGTACCAGCGGGACTCATTCCCCGCCGTCGGCCATTAAGGACCGCTGGTAGGTTCGCATCTGCTGCAATCTGCGCCAGAGGCTGGAACGCCGATGGCGGTCGTCGCCGGCCGTGCGCTCAATATGGTTCTTGCCGAAGCGCCACAGCAAGGCGTCATCCAGCAGCCGGTCAGGACCCGGTGAATACCGGTGGTCCAGGGCCGCCCGCACACTCCTGATCGTTGTGGTGTCCAACAATTCCACGAGTTCCCGAACCGTGCCGACGTCATTGGCGTGCAACAACTCGAGGGCGCGCTCCCAGCTGTCGTCGTCACTCTTGCGCTCAAGGTGTGGCCAGAGTGTCTTCCATACGTCTCCCACGTGGTCGGCGGTCAGTTCCTCTCCCCCGACGCCGTTGCGATCCCAGTACGAACGGATCAGCTGGTGGCGCGAATCGATATCCGTGAAGATCCCCTCCACGGATTCCAGCATCGCGGCTGAGGCAGTGAACTGACGGTCCAGGCTTGGACTCCAGGCCCTCGAGTCACGACGCTTGAACCGAATGTCATGCTCGATCTCACTCCATGCGTGCGCCAAGATGGTCCGAACCTGCACCTCGAACACCAGAGAGTTGTCCATTTCCGGATGCTTTTGCAGGAACTGGTCTACCACCTCGTCTCCACGGGGTTTGAGAATCAGGTGGCGAGACGAATAACCATAGGTGCCGGACTCGAGCGAACCGATGTCCTTCTCCCGATCGGAACGGCACCAGAAATCGTTGCGCTGGCGTTTCACCAACGCCGCGGACTCGCGGACCTCACGAGAGAGCAGCACGATGATCCGCACCCCGATCATGTCGTGCAATTGGGAGAGCGGCTCCGGTAACTCCAGTTCCTGCTCCGCCGTGTCCTCACCCGCGTAGACCACCCGGGAGGCCTTCTGCCGGAAGGATTCCACGGACTTGGTCCGCGCTTCGACGAAGACCGGGGTCACATCGTCGTCTGTGAACAGGTCTGCGATCTTGGCCCTGAGATGCTCGGTCACTGCAAGAAGTTCCGGGCGCAACTCCCTGTACGCGTCCACAGAGGCAATGACCTGCCCCTTCAACGTCTCGTCCAGTTGCTTCCATGCCTGGGCCATGCTGCGGCTCTCCTCAACCTGTCCGTCCTCGATGTCAGACCCGTCTTAAGGGGCCCGACCGACGTGTTCGACGCTACCAGCGTCACCCGACGAAATGCCGGTGTGCGCGCCGCGGCGGTAGTCTGAACGGGTGACTGATGCAAATGATGCCCTGGTATGGATCGACTGCGAGATGACCGGCCTCGACCTGGCCAAGGACGCACTGATCGAAGTGTCCGTACACATCACGGACGGCGACCTGAACGTGTTGGATGAGGGGCTCGACGTGGTGATCCGGCCCGAATCGGAAGCCCTTGAACAGATGGACGACTTTGTGCGCAATATGCACACGGTCTCCGGGCTGCTGGAGGAACTCCCCGCCGGCCTGACCATGGAAGCTGCAACCGAGCAGGTGCTGTCCCACATCAAGCGCTATGTTCCGGAGCCGGGCAAGGCGCTCCTGGCGGGCAACTCCGTGGGCAACGACCGCAACTTCTTGCTGCGAGACATGCCTGCAGTCATCGACTTCCTGCACTACCGCATCATCGACGTGTCCACTATCAAGGAACTCTGCCGTCGCTGGTACCCCGCCGTCTACGAGAACGCCCCGGAGAAGACCGGAAGCCACCGCGCTCTCGGCGACATCGTGGATTCCCTGGTGGAGCTGCGCTACTACCGCGAAGCGGTGATGGTCGCCACACCAGGACCCGGAGCCGCTGAGTCCGCCGCCATCGCCGCTGATATCAGCCGCAACTGAACGCACATCACGCCGGCCAAGATGTGATGTGATTCATGGCGGCAATGGCCTTCTAGAGGAGGCCTCAAGTCGCTTTCATGGCATCGGATGGTGTAGGCTTATGTTCGTTGCCCGGTGCGCCGAGCAACGAGTTCCGGCAACGGAACATGGTGGGTATAGCTCAGCTGGTAGAGCGTCTGGTTGTGGTCCAGAAGGTCGCGGGTTCAAGCCCCGTTACTCACCCCAGTGTGAAGTCCCGCGACATCGTTCAGTGATGTTGCGGGATTTTTCGTGTTTTTGGCGCGGGTATGTTGCGGGTCATCGTGCATGGTTTGGGGTGGGTGTTGCGGGTCATCGTTCACTTGGTGTGTCGGGTCATCGTTCATTTTTTCTTTTGGTAGTTGCGGGCTGGGTCGATGGTGTGTTCGGCGATGATTTCGCCGGTGGCGCGGTTGATGGTCATGGTGTGGGGGCCGTGTGTGAGGAGGAGGACTCGCGTGTTGGCGTGGGGTCTGCCGATGGCGAGGTGTCGGAGTTTTCCGGCGTATCGGATGGTGATGGTTCCTCCTTTGTCGACGAGGTCGTAGCGGACTCGCCAGACGGTGTGGTTGATGGTGAGGGTGGGTTCGGTTTTGGGTGTGGCGTTGTAGGTCTGGTCTGGGGTGCGTCTCTGGTTGACCCGGTGGGGGCGTTGGGTGTTGTAGATGAGGGTGAAGGGGCCTGA
>JBQDZM010000070.1:0-4045 GCA_052108535.1 Galactobacter sp.
CATCGCGTCCAGGCTTTGCGGGGTGGCATCAGGGCGGGACGCGGAGTGGGTCATGGATCCATTCTAGTTTTGCGCGGCGGCCAGCACCTCGTAGGCGGCACGCACCCGCGCCTCCCACCAGTTCCGACGCTCAGCCGATACGGCCAGCGTGTCCAACCGTTCAGGATCCGGGTCCACGGTGCGTAGGTCCAACGAACCAGAGTGGGCCACGTACGGCGACGCCACGACGTCGGACACAAAGAGCGACCCCGTGCCCAGGCCGCAGGCATGGGGAAGCGACGGCAAGGCGGCCGCGAGGCCGGCCCCGACCCGGAGGCCCACGGAGGTGTCCAAGGCGGAGGACACCACGGCGGGCAGGCCGGCCTGCTCCACGATCGCCAGCGCCCGCCCCGGACCGCCCAACGGCTGGGCCTTCACGATGATGAGGTCGGCGGCTCCGGCCCGAGCCACGGCCAGCGGGTCGGTTTCCTTGCGGACCGCTTCATCCGCTGCGATCTTGAGGGGAAGGTCTCGCGCGGCCAGCGCCTCTCGAAGGCGCGCCAGCCCGTCGATCCCGGGGACGGGCTGCTCGGCATATTCGAGATCGAAACGCGCCAACTCGGACAGGGCTTCCAGCGCCTGTTCGTGCGTCCACCCTTGGTTGGCGTCCACGCGGATCCGAGCGTCGGGCACCAGGTGACGCACGCGCGCAACGCGCGCCACGTCGTCGGCCAGCGACTGCCCGCGCTCCGCGACCTTCACCTTGACGGTCCCCGGCAGCCCTCCCTCGTCGTAACGGGCCAAGACCGCCTCCACCTCGGACGCGTCCACGGCCGGCATGGTCGCATTCACCGGCACCGTTTCCCGCACGGGCGCGGGCAGTCCCTGCCACCCGACTTCGATCGCGCAGGCCAACCAGCGCGAGGACTCCTCGGGCCCGTACTCCAGGAACGGGGAAAACTCCGACCACCCCTTGGGCCCCCGGATCAGCGCAGCCTCGCGTCGCATGATGCCGCGGAAACGCACAGCCATGGGCAATTCCACGATCCGCATCGCGTCAACGACCTCCTCGACCGGGGGAAGGTAGGGGGCCAGGGGCGGCAGGTCGTGGAACGTGATCATGGCCTCAAGACTAGGCCGCTTCCAGCATGCTCCACGCCTGCCATGACATTCTGGTGGCATGTCGCAGCAGACCGGCCCGGACGGGCACCTCACCGCCACCGCGGAGAACCCCGCAGGCGGGGTACGCCGTACCCATCCTGTGCGATCCACCGTTCTGCTCGTCCTGACCTTGGCCGCACTGATCGCAGCCTTCGTGAGCACCTACCTGATCTTCGTGACCACGCGTTCAGGGCAATATGCCGACGAACGTGCGCTCGTGGCTGCCCTGCGGATGGTGCGGTACGGGGACGTGCCTGCGCCGGTCATCACGGCCTTGGACAACCTTCCCGCTGCCGTGGGCGTGGCCTGCGCGGCTGGTGTGTTGCTCTGCATGGTGGTGCGGAGGACGCTGCTCGGACCACTCGTGGCCCTTGCCGGTGGGCTGGTGGCGATCCTGCTCACTCAGTTGCTCAAGCATGGAGTGTTGGAGCGGCCAGCGCTCGGGATCTCCGAGGCCAACGTGGTCTCCTTCCCTTCCGGCCACACCACAGTCGCCGCCGCCGGGGTCATGGCGTTGCTCCTGAGTCTTGGTCCCGCGTTGCGTCCGGTCTGGGGATGCCTCGGTGCTTTCGTTGCCGGCGGGGCGGGACTCTCCACCGTGGCGCTGGGCTGGCACCGCCCCTCAGACGTCGTGGGCGCGTTGCTGCTCGTGGCGATTTGTGGCGTGCTTGCGGCCTCCGTGGTCTCCGTCCTCGAGGACCGTCGTGATCGCCGCGAGGCGGCCGGAGCGGACAGCCTTCAGGCGCATCTCTTCACGCCCTTTGGGCCGGGCGTCACCCGGCCCGCCGGCACCGGAGCCTGCGTCACCATGGCCTGCATCGGACTCATCACTACCGTCACGGCCGGGCTCCTGATCAAGCCGTTCGCCGCAATTCCCGATGGCCCGCGGCTGCGGCCGGGCGCCGAGTGGACGGTCGCTCAGGATCCGGTCTCAGCGCTCTGGTACGGCTTGTTCGCGGTGATCGGCGTGGCCTTGACGGTCTACCCGCTGCTCGGCGTGTGGGCCTCCCGATGGGCCCGACCCGGCACCCCTCGCTAAAGGCCGCCGTTAAAGGCCGACGCCAAAGACCGTCGTCAGAGCTCCACGGCGACGGCCGCCGTACGGCTCAGATTTCCTCGCGAGTTTCCTTCAGACGTTTCAGGAAGTAGCGCGACTGGATGGGGCCGAACGGCAGCACCGGGATGGACTTCGTCGCATCGGTCGCGTGCTCGTCGAGGGCCGATTCCGCGACGCGGATGGCCTGATCCAGACGGTGGTAATGCCCACGCACCAGGTCGGGACTCATCACCTGCCCGTGCCCGGGAACGATGTGTTCGTGGATCTCGTCCAGAGCGATGATCTTGCCAATCACCTTCAGCCATTCCCGTGGGAAGGAGTCCGAGAACTGCGGCGCATTCCCCTGCTCCACGACGTCGCCAGCGAACAGGACGCCGGACGAAGCCACCAGCAGGTCCCCTGCCGAGTGAGCCCGGCCCAGATGGGTCAGGGTGACGGCGTGGTCGCCTAGCTCCAGTTCCTGCAACCCGCCGGTGACCGCGTGGGTGGGCGGGATGATGCGCGTACCGGGGCCTGACGCGGCCTTCATCTCCGGCTCGTCATCGTCATCGGTGATCTCTGCACGCTGCTGTTCGCCGTAGCCGTCCAGCGCCTCGATGGTGGCGGGGTGTCCCCACACCTCCGTCACCCCGGCCTGGGCAAAAGTGTGGTTACCGAGTGCGTGGTCGTAGTGGTGATGCGTGTTCACCGCGACCAACGGCAGATCGGTGATGAGCCTGATCGCTTCCAGATGCCGGTTGGCAGACCGGGGGCCAGCGCCGGTATCGACCACGAGTGCGCGTTCCGAACCCACCACCAGGCCCAGATTCACGTGAGCTGGGCGCTCCGTGCGCACCCACTCGTGATCCCCCACACGCGTCCATCCGGCCTGTTCAACGGCAGTAGCATCCATAGGGTCCAGATTACCGGCCTGGCGGCCGGTTCTTGTGTCCGACGGCACGTCCCCGTCACCTTGTCACGTCATCTTCACGCCGGCGCAACGCACGTCGCATTCCGTCGACGGGTCAGACGCTCGTTGCATGAGGGCGTGACGCTCCGGATGCGGCGGAGAGAGACCTGCAAACCGCTGATGCTGCGGAGGCAGGGTACTGTCATGTCTCGTGTCTTCGTCTGCCTTCACCTCGTTGGTTTCCCCTGTCGCTGCTCTCCAGGCCGAGTTGCTCTATACAGCCCAGCGGGTGGCTGAGGACCACGGACTGACCGCGGCTCGCTGGCAGGTTCTCTCTGCTGCCGGAGCTGAACCCGATTCGGTGGCCGGTATAGCCCACGGGCTGGGCTTGGCCAGGCAGAGTGTGCAGCGGGTGGCCGATGATCTCGTTCGGGCCGACCTGGCAACGTGGGCACCCAATCCACGGCATGCCAGGGCGAAGCTGTTGGTCCCTTCTGAGGCCGGTAGGCAGCGGCTCGCAGATGCGGCGGCCGCCCAGAGCGCCTGGATGGCCGACGTTGAGGAACGTCTGCGAGCTGCGTCCCTCAATGATGAGGCCGTGGCGACCGCCGTCCAGGTCCTCAACACCGTCATCGAGGCCTCCGAGAACCACTGGGCCGAACTTCCTGACTCCTCGCGGACCGCCTGATCTCGGGTTGCCTAATCTCGGGCTGCCTGATCTCGAGGGCCATCAGTTCGCGCAGCTAGTCACGCGGCGCCGTTGTCGAGGAGTCTTGCGGCCAGTTGGCGGAGTCGGTCTTCTGCGGTGTAGATGGCGTTTTCTTGGGTTTGAAGTTCTTGTTCGCGCTGTTGTTGTTGTTGGCGTTGGTCCGCTCGGCCTTCCCGGTAGCCGCGCCAGTAGTGGTCCTCGGCCACGCTCGTCGGTGATTCGGTGGGGAAAGCCCGAGCGGGTGAAGTGA
>JBQDZM010000071.1:0-3610 GCA_052108535.1 Galactobacter sp.
CCCAAGGACCTCCCATGACCACCAAACACACCACCACCATCACCCTCACCACCCTTGCGCTCGCCGCCGGTGTTGCCCTGACCGGGTGCGAGGCGATCTCCTCTGACCTGGCTGGGGATCATGAGGGAACCGTGGGTGAGGAGTCGGTTGTACCGGCTCACGGTCTCGCCGAGGCGAAGCAGGAGCTGAGTGAGCTGACGGTGAAAGGCAAAGCACCGATGACCGGCTATGACCGGGAAACGAAGTTCGGCCCGGCGTGGAAGGACCTCGACCGTAACGGCTGCGACACCCGGAACGACGTCCTCGCCCGGGACCTGAACCAGATCGAATACAAACCAGGCACCAGAGACTGCGTTGTGGCCTCCGGTCAACTGGATCCGGAACCCTACACCGGTCAGAGCATCGACTTTGTGCGTGGACCCGACTCCTCCAAAGTCCAGATCGACCACCTCGTTGCCCTCGGCAACGTCTGGGTCTCCGGTGGACAACAGCTCACCCAGGATCAACGCGAGGCCATCGCCAACGATCCGGAGAACCTCCTCGCAGTGGACGGCCCAGCCAATGGCGCGAAACAGGACAAGAACGCAGCCGAATGGCTGCCGCCGGCCAAGGACTACCGTTGCTCCTACGTTGCTGGACAGATCCAAGTGAAGACCAAGTACAGCCTCTCCATCACCTCCGCTGAAAAAGCCGCCATGGACCGCATACTGACCTCCTGCACCAACTAGCCCCAACCCTGACCGTGACAAGCACGGGTGGGTGGTGGAGACCTCCCAGATCAGTGGCTAATCTGGGATAAGTCAGATCAACCGACCAACGAGGAGAGTCGCATATGCGCCCCGAACCGTGGAAGCACGCCAAAGACGTCCCCACCATCTGGGTCGACTACACCACCGGCAAAGGCGTCTACTCCAACGGTGAAGCCGTCATCCCGAAGATTGGCCCACGCCGAAAGAATCCCAACCTTGTCGACATGCTCGACACCGCCGCCCACTACGGCGCGGGACGCATCATGTTCACCGGCAAAGTCCCCCTGGCCGAGCAAGGGCAGCGGCACTGGCTCGCTGTGCAGACCCCAGGCTGGGACAACCTGGGCAACTGGCTCAACGCCCCCGTCACCGGACGCTTCGAGCGCCGCGAGACCGGCCAGTACGTCGAGGTCCGCACGGTAAGCGAATGGTTCGGATCCGTTCCTCTGAACCCCTCCCAAGCGCGCGACGCCTGGGACGCCACCAAAGCCATGATCGGTGCCACGTTCGACGGAGCACCCATCATGAAGTCCCCCGCCGGGACCGGCACCAATCTCTGGGCCATGTCCATGCCCAAGAACCTCGACCCGGAACCGGTCACCTCCGACATCGCCGCCGAACTGCACGCCACCGACGCCCAGCACCACATTGAACACCTCGTGGCCGGCCCCTCCCGTGGTGACCATCCCGACCTGGTGCCGCTGATCGACCCGGTGAAGACCCCGAAACTCAACGCCTTCGCCTACGCCGATGGACGCTTCATGTACGCAGCGATGTGCCGCGAACTGGGCACTGGCCCCGGCCAGCGCCTCCGCGGCCCCGAAACAGCCGATCTGTTGCGCGAGAACCCCTACGCCCGGGCGCGCGTACTGATCAAGTTCACCGTGCCCGATACCTGGGACCACGTTGGGATCTTCGGTGTCGCCCACGAAAGCGTTAACCACGGTTGGTATTACCCCAACCGCCCCGGCGCCACTGGCGTCACCTGGGCTGACAGCGTCGAGATCTCTGTCGCCCAGAAGTACGGCTGGCTGATCGAACCGCTGGAATCCATCGTCTTCAACCAGAAGGCACCCTCCCGCGACGGATCCAAACTCGTTTCCGCCCGCCCCCTGGATACATTCGCCCAACGCATCACCCGCGCCCGCGAATGGGTCGAAGCCGACGAGATCATGTCGGAATCCGTCCGCGAGGCCGTTTCCTCAGCGCTGCGTACCATCCTGCTCCAAACCATCGGTGGGTTCGCCTCCCGCGGCAGAGGAATGACCGTGGTGAAGGACAACCCGCAGGACATCCCCCCGGAGTTCCAGGCCCACGCTAGACGCCAGGGCAAGCTCTGGGTCTACAAGGTCCCCTCCAAGCTGCAGGGCCGACAGTTGGCCTTCTACCGCCCCGAACTGGCCGTCCAAGTCTGGGCTCGCGCTCGCGCTCGCGTGCTCAGTGGCCCCACCGGGATGCCCGGCATGTCATCAGGCGCCCTGCACGTGAACCCCCACACCCTCATCGGAATCCAGGGCGACGCCATCTACACCTCCGAGCTGCCTGAATGGGCTCTACCGATCGAAGACGCCGGTGGCGACGACGGCAAGACCGGACGCCTGCGCCTGAAGGGCTACCTGCCCGGGCCAGTGAAAACCCCAGAGACCCGCGATGCCCGCAACCGCCTGCGGCAACGCTCAGAACGCGCCGGAATCGACGCCGCGTACAACGACCTGGAACTGATCACCCCCACCGGCGATGACGCGGACTATCTCGTCACCGACGAACTCTGGGAAGAGTAACCATGGCCGACATCAACGACCTCTCACCACAAGAGCTCATCCTCGAATCCAAAGCCAAATACGAGATGAGCTGGGACGAACTCGGTGCCGCCATGGGCAGATCCCCACGCATGATGCGCAAGATCGCCCGAGGCGAGACTTCCGGCGCCTCCTACAAGGAGGCCCTCGTCGAGCTGCATACCCGCGGCGAAATCCGCCACGTCCCCGCCCGTCGCCGCAACAAGGCCGGAACGCTGGTCAACGTCCGCGCCAAGCGTGGAGCTGAGACCAAATCTGTGGCCCCGCACGATGACGGTGGCCGCTACGTCCGCTCGCCCAAACGTGGGCGTTTCACCGTCGGTGAGGATGAGCAGATCGAGGCCGGCAGTGAGAACTACACCCGCACCGAGGGGAAAGAACCCGACGTGTTTTTCCCCGAGGGAGGGCGGATCTCCACGGTCGAAATGCCCAAGTCCAAGGGCAAAGGCCGCACCTCCGGTTGGGAAGCGATTAAATCCAAACTGCGCTCAGCCACCAAATCCCAGCGCGGTAGTGACAAGCGGGTGCGCTTCACGGTTGAGTTCGAGGTCGGTGACGGGCGCCGCCGGGTGGTCACGATCGGTGAAAAGGCGGGTTACGCCGCCTCAGACGCTCTCTCTGACATCAATAAGATCCACGGCGGCAGCGTCGAAGCCTGGGTCAACGACCAGGCCCAACAGCGCTATCAGGGAGACCTGCAGCCAGGCCAGAAGGCCGTGCCCGTCAAGGTCCGCATGAGCACGTTTGACGCCACCCGATCCAAGGAAGAACGAAAGGCTCAAGACGCAGCCGGCATCCGCCGCTGGAACCGCGACAGCCGCGGTCAGAAACTCAGTACCAACCCGCTGCGACGACACCGACGAGACAGGAACGCTTGATGGCCGGATATAACTCCACCCCTACCATCGAATCCGTACTGCGCAAGCATCTACCCGACCTCCACGAGGAGAAACTCGTTGAGATCCTCGACGACATCTCCAACGCCGGCCCCCGCCTACAGGAACTCCTCGATGAAGACGACATTGCCCGTCGCCTCGGCGCCAGCATCCCCGTGGCCCGCTC
>JBQDZM010000072.1:0-3364 GCA_052108535.1 Galactobacter sp.
AGAACGCGGGTGCCTTCCGGGAGGTAGGCGCCCGGTTCCCAGCGGTGGTACCGCATGACGGGCGCACCGAGGACGATCACGCCGTCGTGCCCCTCGAGGCGTTCCCTCACCGAGGTGATCCCGGGCGGCAGCACGCCGCGGAAGTGCGGGTGCCGCGTGGGGAACGGGCACCGCGGCGGGGATGGAGCCACCCACACCGGGGCCCCTAAGCGCTCGGCCAGGAGCATGGCGTCCTCCTGCGCCAGATCCACGTCCACCTCCGGCCCAAGCACCAGCACCGGGCGCTGGAAGGATTCGATGGTGGCGACCAGCTCCGCAAGGAGCTCAAGCCCCAGCGCGCCCGCGGTGCGGACCGAGCGGGGGGCGAGCAAAGCGTCGTCGGGCAGTGCCTCCTGGCCCCAGTCGTCGTAGGGGACGGACAGGTACACCGGGCCCGCAGGGGCCGTGGCCGCCTCGAAGCCGGCCTGCGCCACGGCCCGAGGGACGTCGATGGCGCTCAGCGGTTCGTGTGAGTATTTGACCAGCGGACGCGGCAGGAGTGCGGCGTCCACGTTGGAAAGCATGGCCTCTTGCCCCACGGTGGAGCGGATCTGCTGGCCCGCCAGGATCACCAGCGGGGAATGGGCGTAGTGGGCGTTGGTCAGCGCGCCCATGGCGTTCCCGGTGCCGGAGGCCGCGTGCAGATTCACGAACACGGGCCTTCCGGTGCCTTGCGCGTAGCCGTCTGCCATGCCGAGCACGGCACCCTCGTGCAGGCCCAGGACGTAGTCGAAGTCCTCCGGCATTCCGGCCAGGAAGGGCAGCTCGTTGGATCCGGGGTTGCCGAAGATGGTGGTCATCCCCTGGGCGCGCAGGATTTCGTAGGTTCGCTCAAGAATGGTGCTCACGAGTTTGACGCTACGAGCCACCGTCAATGAGGTCCAATGAATATTCTTAGGTGGTGTCATGCGCGGCGTGAATAGTGTTTAGCATGGGAGGGTGAATGTGGATCTGAACTTGCTGCGCACCTTCCTGGCCGTGTTTGACCACGGCTCGGTCACGGCCGCAGCCGATGAACTACGCCTGGCTCAACCCACCGTGTCCCACGCCCTCGGCCGGCTCCGCAAGATGGTGGGTGACCCGCTGTTCGTCCGCACCGGATCCAAACTGGTGCCCACCTCCCGCGCAGTGGAACTGGCTCCCGTGGTCCGTAGGGATCTCGCATCGCTGGACGAGGCGCTCAGCGCCGACCGCGTTTTCGATCCCGTCACCACGCAACGCCGCTTCACCATTGCCCTCTCCGACGTCGGCGAGACCAGCTTCCTGGCACCGATCGTGCAGCTGCTCAACGGCGAGGCCCCCGGCGCATCACTCCTGGCCGTCCCCACCGACGTGGACGAAGTCTCCGGCTGGCTACGCCGCGGGGAGGTGGACGCGGCCGTGGCCTCGATCCCCCTGGAGGTCAACGGCAGCTCCATGATCCTCGCCAACGAGCGCTACGTCGCCATGCTCCCACCCGACCTGGTGCTGAGCGGCCGCACCCTGACCGCCGCCGACCTGGCCGGGCATCCCCGCGCCGTGGTGTCCAAGGCCGCAGGACATGCACTGATCGAGGAGACCGTGCACCAACTCGGACTGAGCACGGAGGCCGTGGTGAACGTGCGGCACTTCTCGGTGCTGCCACAGTTGGTGCAGGGCGCAGGCATCATCGGTTTCGCCCCGGCGCAGATGGCCACAACGGTCGCGTCCGTCTGGGGTCTGCAGTTGGCGGAGCTGCCAGAGCCCTCCCCGCGCTTCGACGTGAACCTGTTCTGGGATGAGGCCGCCACCAAAGACAACAGGGCCCGGCGCTGGTTCATCGACCTAGTGCGCCGGGCCCTGGAGGGACTTTCGACTCCGGACTGGCCGGTGTCGTGATGCCGCGTTCTGCCTAATCAGGCGTCTGCGTTCTCCAACTCGTGGAGCTTGGCCGCGGTGGTGGCCTTGGGCTTCGGGATCAGGGTGACGGCCAAGAAGCCGAGCACCGCCACGATCGCGAACATGTAGAAACCACCGGGGTAGGCCAGGCCTGCGCCCACCAAGGCGCCGGAGACCCAGGGACCCACGATGGCGCCGATGCGGCCCACGCCGGAGGTGAAGCCCATGCCGGTGGCGACGAGCGCCTTGGGGTAGAGGTAGCCCACGAAGCCGTAGACCAGCACCTGCGCGGAGAAGACGAAGACGCCTGTGACCATGATGGCCGCGTTCAGCAGCAGTTCGGAGGACATCTTGAAGCTGATGACGAAGAGCAGCACCGCTGCGGCGGCGAACCAGATCATGGTGGTGCCCTTGATGCCGCGGGCGTCAGCGAGCTTGCCGCCCACCAGCAGGCCGATGATGGCGCCGAGGTTGAGAACAAAGAGCATGACCAGGGAGCTGGACACGTTGTAGCCGGCCGCTTCCATGATCTTGGGCAGCCAGGTGTTCATGCCGTAGACCAGCAGCAGACCCATGAATGCGGAAACCCACAGGCAGATGGTGATGCGACCGCGTCCCTCGCGGAAGAGGTCGCCCGCGGTGTACTTACGGGCGGGCTTCAGCTGCTTAGCGTCTGCCGGGGCGATGCCGGTGGTCTCCGGCAGCTTCAGCGCCATGGGGATGAGGGAGAGCAGGCCGATGGCCCCGCCCAGGTAGAAGAGCCACTGCCAGTGCTGGTGGAACGCGAGTGCGGCCAGCGAGGCCAGCACTGCGCCGGCGTGGTAGCCGGTCATGGTCACGGTGGAGGCGTTGGCCTTGCGGCCGCCGGGTGCGGATTCCTGCATGATGGTCACGGCCACCGGCATGCACGCGCCAAGGCCCAGGCCGGCGATCAGGCGAGCCACGCCCATGAGTGCCACGTTGGGCATCAGCGGGAAGGCCAGGGTCAGGATGGAGAAGAGTGCCACGCACGCCATGAGGGGCTTGCGGCGGCCGTACCGGTCCGCGATGGGCCCGATGAGTGCCGCTCCGGCGCCCACGCCCACCAGGGAAATGGTGGACACGAAGGTCATGTCAGCGACGGTGACACCCAGGTGTCCGTGCGTCTCGTCGGTGAGAATCGGGATGGTGGCGCCGAGGGCCACGATGTCAAAGCCTTCAAAGAGGACCGTGAGCCAACAAAGGGTCACGATCCAAGGGCGTGATGCAGTGCGCATGCGGATCTCCATTGATACCGCCCCGGCGCGCGAGCGTGCGACGACGGGACTCAGGGTGGGGTGCAGCTCACCATGTTGCGCCGAATTGCCTCATTCGTCCAATGAGTGAAATCTTCAACGATATAACGCTTCATCTATGTTGTCCCATGCAACGGGAGGCTTGCCCATATCGCGCACGGTTGTACGCGTGGTAGCCCGTTGGCCCGTTTCAG
>JBQDZM010000073.1:0-3325 GCA_052108535.1 Galactobacter sp.
CGGCGAGTCCCGACCAGGTTGTCCACATCAGGCGGTATTCCGGCGCCCTTCCCACTCCGCGGTCCGAAGACTCAGTGCACCATATCTGCCATGAAGCCCTTTCAAGCCCCTCCGGAACGGATCCTGGCGCCACTGCCGAAGCGCCTCCCCGCAGAACTCGTCGTCGCCCCCGGTTCACGAGCCGCGCAACGCGACTTCGAGCGCGGACACAGCGTCCGTCTGGGCCCGGGGGTCTACCTGCCGGCCACAGTGTGGGAAGCGGCGACATGGGAACAACGACTGGTTTTCATCTGTGCCGCGAAGGTCCTACGAGGCCCGGAAACCGTCTTTGCAGGTGAAACCGCGTTGGTGCTGATGGGGCTCCCCACGTTCGGCACGCCGCAGGGAATCCTGACCGTGACGGACTCCCATTCACGACTCGGCAGAGAAAAACCCACTATCAGCGTCTCGGCCGTGGCCGCCCCGACACTTCGGGACTCCGTGCGGCGCGCGCCAAGAATCTTCCGGCGCGAGGTACCTAAGCTTGAAGTACAAACTTCCGGTGATTTCCTCACCGTGGACCCAGCAACAGCAGTAGCCGACGCGGCCGGAAGACTTCCCCTCAAACGTGGGGTCACCGCCGCAGACGGGTTGGCTCGTTACGGCCACTTAATCAGCGCACACCTCTCTGATGCCCACGCAGCTGCAGAAGTCCTGAGGTACGGCACTCACCGGCAACGTGCCCAGCAGGTCTTGAGCCTGGCACGCCCTGGCAGCGGCTCACCGTTCGAGACGGGGAGTCGTTGCGTCATGCTCCAACATGGGTTCCAAGAACCAACGCTGCAGCAGCCGCACTTCGACGAGTACGGGAACTTCCTCGGATTCACGGACACCCACTGGGAGGTACCCAACACCTCAGGCGAGGCAGACGGCCGGATCAAATACAGAGACCCACGCTTGATGAATGGCCGCACCATGGAAGATGTCCTCTTTGCGGAAAAGCAGCGCCAGCAGCGCATCGAAGCGACCGGAGTCCGCATCATCCGCTGGATGTGGGAGGACATGATCCACCCGGAACGCCTGGTTCGGCTCCTCACCTTGGCAAAGATCCCTCGGGATCCTCGGTGGCGGGTGCGGCTGGTCTGAGCGACCGCGGCTGGCCCGAGCAAGCGCGGCTAGTCTGAGCGGGCCCAGCACAGAGCCGGGTTCTCCCCACAGAGCCGCACCTTCCCCAGCTCCACGGTGAATCCCCGGCTCTGCGCTGGACGCGGCGACCCGAAGCCCCAGGCCGGCCGGAACGCACCAACGGCGCCGACCCCCGCGTAAGGGGCCGACGCCGTCGGTTCAGGAGGCGGTCAAGGAGGCGGCGCTCAGACCGCGGCAACTCCTCGTTCTCCGGTGCTGACGCGCAGCACCTCGTCCAGGGTGAGCACCCAGACCTTGCCGTCGCCGGGGTTGCCGGTGTTGGCAGCTCCGACGATCACGTCCACGGCCGACGCCGCTTCCGATTCGTCCGCGATGACCTCCACACGGACCTTGGGCACGGTGTCCACGGTGTAGTTAGCGCCACGGTAGACCTCGACGTGACCGCGCTGGCGACCGAAGCCTGCAGCTTCGGAGACCGTCATGCCGTGTACTCCTGCGCCGGCCAGGGCCTCACGCACTTCGTCGAGCTTCTCGGGGCGGATGATCGCTGTGATGAGCTTCATGTTCACTTCTCCTCAGTGGTCACTGCGGGCTTGGCGATGTGGCCGGACGTGGCCGGGTGCGGGACGAAGCGGGAGCCGGTGCCCAGGCCGCCGAACTCGTAGGCGGTCTCAGCGTGGGAGCCCAGGTCGATCCCGGAGACTTCCTGCTGGGGGCTGATTCGGAAGCCCATCGTCTTGTGGATGACGATACCGATGACGAAGGTGGCGATGGCGCACCAGACGATGGAGACCACGGCCGCCACGAGCTGGGACCAGAGCTGCTCCAGACCGCCGCCGTAGAAGAGGCCGGTGTCAACGGCGATGAAGCCGAGCGCCAGGGTTCCGACCAGGCCGGAGACCAGGTGCACGCCGACCACGTCAAGGGAGTCGTCGTAGCCGAGCTTGTACTTCAGGCCAACGGCCAGCGCGGAGAGAACACCGGTAACCAAGCCGAGGCCGATGGACGCCACCGGGGTGATGTTGGCACACGCGGGAGTGATGGCCACGAGGCCGGCGACGATACCGGAGGCTGCGCCGAGGGACGTGGAGTGCTTGTCCCGGATGCGTTCCAGCAGCAGCCAGCCCACCATGGCAGCGGCGGGGCAGACCAGGGTGTTGACCCAGATCAGACCGGCCTCGGCGGCGGTTCCGGCGGCGCCGGCGTTGAAGCCGAACCAGCCGAACCACAGGACGGCCGCGCCGAGCATCACGAACGGGATGTTGTGGGGACGCTGGCGGGGGTCGGTACCGAAGCCCTGGCGCTTTCCGAGGATGAGGGCCAGGACGAGGGCCGCAACACCTGCGTTGATGTGCACCACGGTGCCGCCGGCCCAGTCGATGGTCGGGACCAGGTGCTTTCCGATGAGGCCTTCCTCGCCGAGCAGGCCGCCGCCCCAGACCCAGTGGGCCACGGGGATGTAGACCACGGTCAGCCAGACCGGAGCGAAGATGGCCCAGGCGCCGAAGCGGGCACGGTCAGCGATGGCGCCGGAGATCAGCGCAACGGTGATAATGGCGAAGGTGGCCTGGAAGCCCACGTCGATCATGGTGTCGGCGTCGAGGTTGTCACCCAGCATGCCCTTGAGCCCAAAGTTCTCGAAGGGGTTGGCGAAGAGTCCGCCGATGTCCTTGCTCCCGAAGGCCATGGGGTAACCCCAGAGGACCCAAATGGAGCCGATGATGCCGACGGA
The DNA here is from genome assembly GCA_052108535.1 of Galactobacter sp. Classification (GTDB taxonomy): domain Bacteria; phylum Actinomycetota; class Actinomycetes; order Actinomycetales; family Micrococcaceae; genus Galactobacter. The sequence continues at coordinate 2,858 of JBQDZM010000073.1, forward strand.
GACGAAGGACATCATCATCATGTTCAGGGTGGCCTTGGCCCGGGTCATGCCTCCGTAGAAGAAGGCCAGTGCCGGGGTCATGAGCAGCACGAGGCTGGCGGCGACGATCTTCCACGCCTGGTCTGCGCTGAAAAGTCCTGCGCGTTCGACGATGGCATCGGCGTCGGCGTCTGCCAACAAGAGTTGTAACGAGTGCATACGTGTCCCTCCTCAAGGTCACGGGCGCAGCGGGGGCCGTGTCGGCGTCTAGCTCGACGGTGTCCGGAAGTGATGGTCCGGTTTACGGGACGGGGTCCCCGCTGGATCGAGTACAAGACTTCCGCGCCGGTGTTTCGATGTGAGCCGCGTAACGTTTCACCCTGGTTGCCATTTTCTTCGACGCATGAACGCCTCATCACTGGAATGTGAATGGCATATTTCTTGCCCACTTGGACGGTGTCTGCGTCGGACAATGCACGACGGCGGTGG
>JBQDZM010000074.1:0-1415 GCA_052108535.1 Galactobacter sp.
GTGGCTCCCCCGACTGGACTCGAACCAGTAACCCTTCGATTAACAGTCGAATGCTCTGCCAATTGAGCTACGGGGGATCGCAACCCCTTAAGCCTATCCTCATCCGGGCCGCTTCTCCAAAACGGCGGGACAAGATCAGACGCAGATCACATCGGGGCCGCTCAGGTTTCCTCGCGCAGCTGCCTGCGGCGCATCTCCAGCTCCATGAGTTGGCGGTTGATGCTGCTGGCTTCCTCGGCCGGAGCGTCCGCGGGCAGCCGCTGCAGCTTGCCCAGCAGATCCGCCTTGGTGTGACTGATCTGAAGGTCGAAGAGCCGGTTCATGATGCCCGTGCAGTATCGCTCCAGTTCCTCGGCGCTGCCGACCGGCAAGGGTGCTACGGCCAGTTCGGAGACGAAGTCTGCCAGTGGCGCCGGGACCTCATGGCGCACGCCCTCCACCCAGCGGGTGGTCGGGGTTCCCTGCATCGCTGCGGTGTAGATGGCGTTCTTGACCGCTGCATGGGCCGGGGCGGAGAAGCGTGCCTGATAGACGGCCTCCCACGCAGCAGCATCCAACCGTTCCGGGTGTTGCAACACCACTTCCAGCGCCTCGCGTTCCATTCGCACCACCGGATCCCGGGTGTCCGGGCGCTCCCACACCGGGCCGTCTGGCATCTGCCCTGGAGCTTGCGCGCCAGTGTCCGACGGCCCGTCCCCCTGCCGTCCGGCAGTGTCCTTCCAGCCGGCAGCGTCGTTCCGCCCGGCAGAGTCCTGCTGCCCCGGCTGGGCGTGCCGCCCACGGTGGGCGGCAGAGCGGACGGAGCGCTCCACGTCGGCCGGGTCCATACCCAGCCAGCCAGCCAACTCACGGCTGTAGGCCGGCCGCATGGCAGGGTCACGGATCTGCGCCACAACAGGTGCGGCTTCTCGTAAGGCGGTCACCCGCCCTTCGACGGTGTTGAGGTCGTGCTTCTTCAACCCCACCTTGATGGCGAACTCGAACAAGGGACGCTTGTCCTCGATCAGGGCAACCACGGCCTCATCGCCACGATTCTGACGCAGTTCGCACGGGTCCAGGCCGTTGGGTTCCACGCAGACATAGGTCTGCGCAACAAAGCGCTGATCCTCTTGGAAGGCCCGTAGTGCGGCCTTCTGGCCCGCGGCGTCGCCGTCGAACGTAAAGATGACCTCCCCGCCCGATCCGAAGTCGGAGAGCAGGCGCCGTGCGATCTTCACGTGATCGGCACCGAAGGCCGTTCCACACGTGGCGACAGCCGTGGTGACGCCGGCCAGCTGACAAGCCATGACGTCCGTGTAGCCCTCCACCACCACGATCTGCTTGTGCTTGGAAATCTCCCGCTTGGCGAGATCCACGCCGTAGAGCACCTGAGACTTCTTGTAGAGCTGCGTCTCGGGGGTGTTGAGGTACTTGGG
>JBQDZM010000074.1:1515-3203 GCA_052108535.1 Galactobacter sp.
TGATCAACCCGGCCACGACTTCATTCTAGGGCCGGGGTCCGACCGCTTGGTGGCCTCCTTCCACAACCGCCTGCGCCGTGAGCGTACTCGGTGAGACCCGGATGAGAGTGCTCTCATTCCCTCGTCCTGGGACTGCCGCCAACGCCATCAACACGGCATGCTTGGTGTGTGCGTATTCTCCGGTGGTTCCTCACCCTGTGCCTGCTCGCCGTGATCGGCGTGGCGGGCGCCTGGTGCGTGGAACGGGCCACGGCCGGGCCCCGCCCGGACCTGGGTGACGCCGTCACGGTGGTCCCCGAACCGTCGAGCACCAAGACGCCCAGCGCCGAACCGTCCAGCGCCGAACCGTCCAGTGAAGCACCGTCGAAGAAGACGACCCCGGCGCCGAAGCGAACCAGCCCGCCGTCCACGCCCTCCCGGTCGGGGAACTCCGGCTCCGCGGGCGTCGGAGCCAACATGGTGACGCCCGCCGCCCCGAACAAGGCCGGGCCAGACGCCGACGATGACGACGTCGAAGACGATGATCACGACGACGACGAGGACGAGGACGACGACGATGACTGAGCGCCGACGTCATCCGTCGGCACGGCTGCGCATCGTGGGGGCCATCGTTGGCCTGATGACCGTGTTCCTGGGGCTGGCCTACGGGATCACAGGGCGCATCTTGTTCGACCGCGTGCAGGAAGAAGCCCAGGCCGAGAGCGCCCACGAACTGGATAAGTTCAGGCAGGCCGCGAGTTCGCCCGTCAGCGGCAAGACCGCCCAACCCTCATCCCTGCATGTCTTGTTCGCCGATTACCTGAGCCACCACCTCACCGACTCCTCCGAACAACTCTTTAGTGTGGTGGACGGCAAGGCGGACCTCCGCTCGCGGACCGAGGACTGGGCCAGGCTGGACACCAACGAGGTCCTCGTGAAGAAGGCGTCCGCGGCCACCAAACCGATCGACGGACGCATGCAGACCACGGACGGTGAGGTCTTGTACGCGATTCTGCCGGTCTCCCTGGCCGGTCAGGATTCGTCGGGTGCGTTGGTGGTCATCGAATACCTGGAACCCGGCTACCAACGCTCCAGGGATCTGCTGTGGGTCATGATCGTTGCCGGCCTCATCGCCCTCGCGGTCACCGCCATCGGCGGGTGGCTTGTGGCCGGCCACGTGCTGGCCCCGGTCAGGCGCGTGAGGGACACGGCGGAACTCATCAGCGAGACGGATCTCTCCAAACGCATCGACGTGACCGGTAACGACGACGTGGCGCAACTGACCCGCACCTTCAACGGCATGTTGGACCGGCTGGAGACCGCGTTCGAGTCGCAACGCCGTTTCCTTGACGACGCCGGCCACGAGTTGCGCACACCCGTCACGATCGTGCGGGGTCACCTCAGCGTGATGGGAGACTCCCCGCAGGAACAGGCTCAGACCCTCAAGATCGTGGAGGACGAGCTCAACCGCATGTCCCGGCTGATCGATGACCTGATCATGCTGGCGCGTAGTGAACGCCCCGGTTTCGTGGAACTGGCTCCGACGGAACTCACGGACCTGGTCGTGGAGACGCTGGCCAAGGCCACGTCGTTGGGAGACCGGAACTGGTCTATCGATGCACTCCCGGAGGGCACCGCATACCTGGATCAAAACCGCATCACCCAGGCGCTGCTCCAGCTGGCGAGCAACGCCGTGCGCTATTCCTCCA
>JBQDZM010000075.1:0-3148 GCA_052108535.1 Galactobacter sp.
GGGGGGGCCCCCCCCCGGGGGGGGGGGCGGGCCCCCCCCCCCCCCCCCCCCCCCCCCCACCGCCGTCGGGCAGCGTTCTTTCTGAGCAATCGAGTAGGTAGGGTGGGGGCCATGGCCAGCCTGAAAGTGACCGAAGCCACCTTCGGAGAAGTGATCGAGTCCAACCCCGTGGTCGTGCTGTTCTTCGGCTCCGACTGGTTTGCTCCCAGCGAGAGTTTCCGACGCATCTTCGATGCCATGGCGCCGGAGTACCCTGACGTTTTCTTCGCGGTGGTGGACACCAGCGAACAAGAGGCCCTGGCCGCGGCGGCCAACGTGGCCACGATCCCCACGCTCATGGCCTACCGCGACCAGGTGTTGGTCTACTCGGAACCCGGCGTCATGACCGCGACCCAGCTCAGCGACCTGGTGGACGCCGTCAAGGCCATGGACATGGGCCAGGTCCGCTGACGGCTCAGTCCCTGGTTGATCGATCCTCCCGGCCGCTCGGCCTCCGCCGATTGAACACGCCGCGCGTGCTGGAGAGCCGGTAGTCGATGCGCTGGTCCACATAGGACTCCACCTCCGGGCTCTCGGTGAGGTGATCCGTCCATTCCTTGGTGACATGCTTGGTGATCCGGTCCATGGTGCGTCTGCGATCGGCGCGCCGCAAAACCTGCGCGTCGATGCTCAAGGCCCTGAACGTGGCCCATGCCATGAGCAGCAGCACCACGGAGAACGGAAGCGCCGTGGCCAGCGCTGCGGACTGCAGCGTGCCGAGCCCGCCGGCCAGCAGCAGGGCAATCGCCACGGCACCCTCCACGAGGGACCACAGCACACGCGACCAGGTGGGCGGGTTCGGGTGGCCGCCGGAGGCCAGCATGTCCACCACCATGGAACCGGAGTCGGAGGAGGTGATGAAGAAGATCGCCACGAGCAGGATGCCGAGGACGGAGAACATGGTGCCCCACGGCAGGTCTCCCAGGATGGCGAAGAGCGAGTGTTCCACGCCGACCTTTCCGTCCTCCACGAGGTCTCCCTTGCCGTAGAACTGGCGGAAGATGCCGGAACCGCCCAGGACGGAGAACCACAGCATGCCGACCAGCGTCGGGACGATCATCACGCCTGCCACAAACTGGCGGATGGTGCGGCCACGGGAGATACGGGCGATGAAGATGCCCACGAACGGGGACCAGGAGATCCACCAGCCCCAGTAGAAGATGGTCCAGTTGGAGAACCATTCGGAGGCGCCTTCGCCACGCTGATAGGCGCCAACGTCGAAGGTCATTCCCATGAAGTTGGCCAGGTAGGCGCCCACGGACTCCGTGAGGTTCTGCAGCAGGAACAGGGTGGGACCGAGCAGCAGCACACAGACCAGCATCAGACCCGCCAGGGTCAGGTTGATATTGGACAGCCACTTCATGCCGGCACCGATGCCGGTGACCACGGACATCATGGCGATGAAGGTGATGACGATGATGAGGATCACCAGCAGCACGTTGTCGGCCTCGTCCACGATGCCGATCTCGCTCATACCGGTGGAGATCTGCTGGACGCCGAGGCCAAGGGATGTGGCCACGCCGAACACGGTGCCGAAGATGGCCAGCACGTCGATGACGTCACCGACCCAGCCCTTCACGCGCTCGCCGAAGAGCGGTTCCAGTGCCCAGCGGATGGAGACCGGGCGACCACGACGGTGGATGGCGTAGCCGATGGCCAGGCCGATCACGGCGTAGATGGCCCACGGGTGAACGCCCCAGTGGACAAAGGTCTGGGCCATGGCCTTCGTGGCCATGGCAGCTTCGTCGCCTTCCCAGCCGGGCTTGGGGTCCACCGTTGCGTAGGTGAGCGGTTCGCCCACCCCGTAGAAGACCAGGCCAATACCCATACCTGCTGCGAAGAGCATGCAGAACCAGGAGACGATGCCGAACTCGGGATGTTCGTCGTCGTAGCCGAGTTTGATTTTCCCGAATCTGGAGAAGCCCAGGTATGCGGCCACGCCGATGAAGACGGCGACCACGATCATGTAGTACCAACCCAGGTTCTCCACGATCCAGGACTGGGTGGAGCCGAAGACCGTGTTCGCGGTGCCAGGCCAGATCACGGTGAAGAGGACCACGGCCAAGATGATCAGCAGAGCGGGCCAGAAGACGCGCGGGGCGATCATGCCTCGGCCGATCTTCATGCCGTTGGCGCGCAGCTTCTCCGTGATCTTCTCATCGGGATCGTCGTCCTGGATGCGTACGGCAGCATCGAGGTGGACGGTGCTGGGTAGGCCGGAATCCGGGTCCAGAACCGTCTCTGAGGACGCCATCCATTCGGAGCGGTCCCTGCGGTGAGCGGGCTCATCCGTAGGTGTGGATTCCGCGTCTGGGACGGGTATGCGGTCGGTGTCGTTCGAGGAAGACATCTATTGACGCTATCAAAGGGAGTGTTGGACAGGCGAAAAACCGGGGAAGTGGGGTGTCCTTGCGTAGGGTTGTAGATCATGAACAGCACGACGCGTGTCACCGCCGGCCGAACCATCCCCAAACGTGAGGCGTCCCGGTCGGATCGGGTTGCGGAGTACCTGCGCGGGCAAGTGGTGGGTGGTCGCTGGTCCGTCGGGGAACGCATCCCTACCGAACCCGAGCTCATGGATGAACTCGGGGTGGGGCGCGGAGCCGTCCGCGAGGGCGTGCGATCTCTGGTGTCACTGGGAATCCTGGAACCGCAGGTCAGCCGTGGCACCTTTGTGCGTTCGTTGACTCCGGTGGGATCGGCCGTCACAGGGTTCCTCGGTGCCTTTGACCTCTCGGAGGTGATCGGATTCCGGCGTGCGCTCGAGGTGCAGGCCGCCCATGACGCGGCGGTGCGACAGGACAAGGCCGGGCTGGCGGAACTGCGGGCTTCCTTGGAGGCCGCCCGTAAACAGGCGGACTCCGCACTGCGTCACGGAGGGGAGGGGCCGGTGGGCTTCCGGCCCGGGCGCTTCCACGCAGCGGTGTTCGCCGCTGCCGGTAATCGTCTCTACGAGGCCCTCTATGGTGCGGTGATGGAGGTGCTGTTGCGCGCTCAGGCCGAGGGGAAGCTGGTCTTCGGGACGGGACCGAGCGAACGGGGCGAGGGACACCGGGAGGTGCTCGCCGCCATCGAGGCGGGCAACGCTGACGAGGCGGGGCTGGCGATG
>JBQDZM010000076.1:0-2994 GCA_052108535.1 Galactobacter sp.
CCCAATTCTCCCAAACCATCAACCATTTAGGAACTAACGACACGCGACACTAGACCACCGATGAACAGACAGCCTGCAATGAGCAGGGCGATCATGTCCGAGTCCAGCCCGGCGGCCTGGCCGATGATCAACGGTGGCGCGATGATGCCGCCATACATGGTCAGCACATGTTGCAATCCGAAGGCCACGGTCCGCCCAAATGGGAGGCGTTCATCCTCCGGAGGCGACTCCACGGCCGCATCGGTCTGACGCTGTTTCACTCGAACTCCTTCGTCCGGGATCAGGATGATACTTCAAGGCGGCTACTTGGGTCCGCCCGGTTTTCGGAAGCTGCTTTTTTCGGAAGCTGCTGCCACCGTCGGTGGGGTCCGTCGCGGCTCTCGCTCACGCACGGACCCCACCGACATCTGTCTTCGAGGCGGGTCAGCAGAAGCCGGCCACGTTCTCCCAGATCTTGTGCACGCCTTCGGTGCCTTCACGCTGCACCGTGGCCTCGATCAGACCGTATGGACGGTCCGCGGCGAAGAAGACCTCGTTGGGGTTCTCCAGCCCAAAGGGCTCCAGGGCCACCACGAAGTGGTGGTTGTTCGGCAGCGACATCCGGATCTCGGCGATCTCGGGGTGCGCATCGAGCACGGCCTGGCCCATGGCGAACATGGTCTGCTGCAGTGCCAGCGAGTGCACGTCGGCGAACTGGTGCAGCAGCAGGCGGGTGACGTCCTCGTAGAGCGCGTCGTAGTCCAGGCCGGCTGCCACGGCGGAGTCCTCGTAACGCCAGCGTGCCGTGACGTCGGTGGCCAGGATCCGGTCATCGGTCTCCACCAAGGTGGTGAAGCGGTCCCGGGGGAAGCCGTGGAATTCGGAGCCGGTGGACTTCAGCACCGTGAGGTCCTTGACGCCCGCCACCACCGAGGTGACGCCGTCGCGGGATTCCACCACTGCGGTGCGCACGGAGGACTTGTCACGGCTGAAGGCGTGGTCGTGGTCCTCGATACGGTTCCAGAAGTACTGTTCAGCGGCCCAGCGGCCGCCCTTGATCCAGTCGAATTCTCCGGTGAAGTGCTTGGAGAGGGTGATGAGGAAATCCTCCGGTGCCCCGACCCCAACCTCCTTGGCGAAACCGTAGACGGTGTTCTTCTGGGTGTCCGTGGCGACAACCTTGGAGTTGTCGCCGTCCTCGTGGCAGGCCGTGAAATTGCCGTGCAGCTGCGAGGTGACCGAGAGGTCCTCGATCTGGTAGCGGGCGGTGTCCCGGGTGATCCTCACCAGGCGGACTTCTGCCTTGCCGTATTGATTGGGCCCGAGCAAGGCCTTGGCGGCTGCAGGTGCTGTGGTGGTCTCGGTGTCAATGGTGGTGGTCATGATTAACTCCCTCGGTACGTCGAGTAGGCGAATGGGCTGAGCAAGAGAGGCACGTGGTAGTGCTGGTTCGGGTCCGCTATCTGGAACTCGATGACCACCGCGGGGAAGGAGGTTTCCGTACCCTTCTGCCCAAACCAGGTCCCGGTGTCATAGGTGACACGGTGTCTTCCTGGTTCAGCCTCATCCGGGCCAAGGGACTCGATGCGGCCGTCCGCATCGGTCACCCCCGTCCCGAGGACTCGCCAACTGGAGCCGTCCCAGGCCTCCAGACTGACGCTGACACCGGAGGCAGGCCTCCCGGTCCCGGTGTCAAGAACATGGGTCGTGACCGCGCTGCGATGCTTGGCATCGGGGGTCACGAGGCTCTCCAGGCGCAAACCTGCGATCTGGAGTAGTTGTTGGGCCGTCTCTTCCGCCTCGCTCGCCTCGTCGTTATCGAGGCGGCGGCGCAGGTGGGAGAGAATCTCCTCGCCGCTGCGTCCCTTGGCGCGGATCAGGAAGACGCGTCCGAAGCGCTGCTCGTAGGCTGCATTGGCTTCGGCGAGTTCGCCGGCGAGACCGGCATCAGTGGACACCCCGGCCTGTTCCTGACGCGAGTGCTGTGCCTCCGCGCCATCGCCGGCTGCACGTTCGCCGATCCGAGGGTGGTGGGCCAGGGCGGCGTCCATCTCCGCTGCGGTGAAAGCCGGCTGCGTGGCACCCGCCGTGTACAGCGCCTCGACCGACGCATAGGAGCGGTCGGCTACGAGGGCATCAAGCCACCGGTCCACGTCCACGGCCGGACGCAGGTGGTCGCGGGCCGCGGTGGAGTCGAGTCCATTGAAGTCGGAAAGCCGCACGGGTGTTCAGCGCCTTCCACGGTTGAGTGGCCGCCAACAACGCTGAAAGCACCCTTACATCCGGGCGGAAGGCCCAGGTTGACTCGATGTTCCGTATAGCGGAAACAACATTTCGTTGTCGCAAGGACTGTGTAACCCAAGTCACTACGATCCCGTCAACCCCCTTGATTCCTCGGCTTGAACCTGAGACTGTATTCCAACCTGCGGATCCCAGTTTCCACATCTTGGAATCTGGTGGCCCGCAGCTCCCCCTGAACCGGAGGTGGTTCACAACCCCCTGCGAGAAACGGAGCCAACTCATGACTTCCACGACCCCAGCATCCGGGCGCTGCACCGGGCAGGACCACGCACCATCCCACGGCCACGATCTTCGCCATTCCAGTGGGACCTTCCGCCCCTGGCCGGACTTCCCCTACGGCGGCGAGGACCCGGATTTCCACATCCCCACTCCCACGCCCACCCAAGGGACAGTGGACCCCGCATCAGACGGCAACCCCGCGGCCGTCTTCTCCGACCCCACACCCACCGACCGGCTGCGGATCCTTGGAGCAGGACTCCTGCGGTCGGTCCGTGAGGCCACGGCCCGCACCCCCAAGCACTGACCGGCCGCACATCGAAGCTCTCAGCCGCCGCACCCCAAGCACTGACCGGCCGGGGCCCTTTTCCCTCTGCTTTGATGCCTGTATTCGATGCCTCAACGCTTTGATGCCTGAACGCGCCCCCAAGGGTGTCGTGTTTGGGCATCAAAGCCGCTTGTGGGCATCAAAGCTGTATTCAGGCATCACAGTCGTGT
>JBQDZM010000077.1:0-2984 GCA_052108535.1 Galactobacter sp.
TGCTCGCGAGCAGGTCCGCCCCGCAGAGGAAGCGGGCACGGGCTAGGCGGGCACGCGCCGTCGGGCACAAGGACTACGCCGGACAGCGGACCGGCCGGGCGGTTCTGCGAGCCGCGCGGCGTGTCGCCAGGAACTTGTCCACAGATATGGCGGTCGCCGTTCCATCCCGGCGGACACGTTGCCAAGGTGTCAGCACCGACCCGTCGCAACAGGGCAGCGGGCCACCGGCAGAGGAGGCATCACCATCATGACCAGTACCAACATCATCATCAGAGGCAGGGCCGGCGCAGACGCGGAAGGCGGAGTCTCTGCGTCTGGCAGGGCGTGGGCACGAGTACGGGTAGCGGTCACCGAGCGGTTCCGCGGTGCCGACGGCATCTGGGTGGATGGGAACACCACCTGGTACACCGTGAGTTGCTTCAACGAACTCGCGCGTAACGTCCAGGCAGGGGTGAAGACGGGCGACCCCGTGATTGCCGCCGGCAGTTTCACCGTGGAGGAGTGGGTGCGAGGGACCGATGGGGAACGCTTCCTCACTCCCACGCTGCGCGCCGTCAGCATGGGCCACGACATGAGTCTCGGGCTGAGCAATTTTGCCAGGAACCCGAAGCCGGAACAGACCAGGGACTCCACCGCGAATCATGCGCAGACCGCGTCGGATCCCGAGCAACGCCCAGACAACGTGGATCTGGACGGTGTTGTGCATGACACGGGAGTTGGGACACAGGCCGCAACCGAGAACGGTGTGACCGACGGACCTTCGGCGCCTCCAGCGCCTCCGGGATTCGGCTCGGGAGTGGACCCCACGGACGACAGCGCCACGGGTCGCTACGGGAGCTATTCAGCATCGTCGTCAGTGTCGGCCGTGTCGGCGGCCTGAACGACGCCGTGATCGATACCGCCGGTCGTGCTGTGTTCGATGCCACGACCATGGAGGTTCGGTGCCGCGGCCGGTGGCACCGAACCTTCGTGGGGCTGTCGGCAGCGGCTTCCACGGCCAACGGTGGCCGCTCGACGAATTCCGCGCGGGGTCCAAGGTTTCGTCCCCCGCCCGAGACCAGCGACCACTAGACTGGTGAACAATGCGTTGAAACCGATGGCAAGCGCACGGACAACGCGGTTCATCAAGGGGCGGCACAGCCGCCTGCAATCGACACGACAAGAGTGGAGAGCATGGCGGAGTTCATCTACACCATGACCAAGGCCCGCAAGGCCGTGGGAGACAAGGTCATCCTCGATGACGTGAGCATGTCGTTCTTCCCTGGCGCCAAGATCGGCGTCGTGGGCCCCAACGGTGCAGGTAAGTCCACGATCCTGAAGATCATGGCCGGCCTGGACACACCCTCCAACGGTGAGGCGCGTCTGAGCCCCGGCTATTCGGTGGGCATCCTGTTGCAGGAACCCCCGTTGAACGAGGAGAAGACGGTTCTCGGCAACGTCCAGGAGGGCGTTGGCGAGATCTACAAGAAGCTGACGCGCTACAACGAGATCTCCGAGGAGATGACCAGCCCGGACGCGGACTTCGACAAGCTGCTGGAGGAGATGGGCTCCCTGCAGACCGAGATCGATGCGGCCGACGCATGGGACATCGACTCGCAGCTGGAACAGGCCATGGACGCCCTGCAGTGCCCCCCGGGAGACGCAGACGTCACCAACCTCTCCGGTGGTGAGCGTCGTCGCGTGGCTCTCTGCAAGTTGCTGCTGTCTAAGCCTGACCTGCTGCTGCTTGACGAGCCCACTAACCACTTGGACGCGGAGAGCGTGCTCTGGTTGGAGCAGCACCTGCAGTCCTACCCCGGCGCAGTGCTCGCCGTGACCCACGATCGCTACTTCCTGGACCATGTGGCCCAGTGGATCGCTGAGGTGGATCGTGGTCGCCTGATTCCTTACGAGGGCAACTACTCCACGTACCTGGAGAAGAAGCGCGAGCGCCTCGAGGTTCAGGGTAAGAAGGACGCCAAGCTGGCCAAGCGTCTGGGTGAAGAGCTCGAGTGGGTTCGCTCCAACGCCAAGGGCCGTCAGACCAAGTCCAAGGCCCGTCTGGCCAAGTACGAGGAGATGGCGGCAGAGGCCGAGAAGACGCGCAAGCTGGACTTCGAGGAGATTCAGATCCCGCCGGGACCGCGCCTGGGCACCCTAGTGCTTGAAGCGGACAAGATCGAAAAGGGCTTTGACGGCCGTACTTTGATCAAGGATCTGTCGTTCTCGCTGCCGCGCAACGGCATCGTGGGCGTCATCGGCCCCAACGGTGTCGGTAAGTCCACGCTGTTCAAGACCATCGTGGGCATGGAGCCTCTGGACGGTGGGTCGCTGAAGATCGGTGACACGGTTAAGCTCTCCTACGTTGACCAGAACCGTGGCGGCATCGATCCGGAACAGAACGTGTGGCAGGTTGTCTCGGACGGACTGGACTACATCAACGTGGGTGCCGTGGAAATGCCCTCGCGCGCTTACGTCTCCGCGTTCGGGTTCAAGGGTCCTGATCAGCAGAAGAAGGCCGGAGTCCTTTCTGGTGGTGAGCGTAACCGCCTGAATCTGGCTCTGACGCTTAAGCAGGGCGGCAACCTGTTGCTGCTCGATGAACCCACCAACGACCTCGACGTCGAGACCTTGGCCAGCCTGGAGAACGCCCTGCTGGAGTTCCCCGGCTGTGCAGTGGTCGTCTCCCACGACCGTTGGTTCTTGGACCGGATCGCCACCCACATCTTGGCCTATGAGGGCACCGAGCAGGATCCGTCGAACTGGTACTGGTTCGAGGGGAACTTCGAGTCCTACGAGAAGAACAAGGTGGAGCGCCTGGGGCCCGAGGCCGCCAAGCCTCACCGTGTGACTCACCGCCGCCTGACCCGCGACTGAGGTCGGCGACACAGAGCGACACAGGGAGGGGGGCGCCGGGCGGAAGGACCGCGGGCCCCCCCCCCGGTCAAACCCCCGGGGCGGGGCGGCCGCACCCCCCCCGGCGGCCGGGCCCCCCCCCCGCCCCC
>JBQDZM010000078.1:0-2618 GCA_052108535.1 Galactobacter sp.
ATATTTCTTGCCCACTTGGACGGTGTCTGCGTCGGACAATGCACGACGGCGGTGGTCGCCTGTCCGTTAAGGACAGGCGACCACCGCCGTGGGTGGGATGAGTGCGGGACCTGAGCCGAGCCGTCGGGCATGAGGTCCTCAACGACATCAGTCCAGCAGCGCGTTCACAAAGGACTCCGGATCGAAGGGGGCCAGGTCGTCGGGGCCCTCCCCGAGGCCCACGAGCTTCACCGGGACACCGAGCTGGCGTTGCATGGCCACGACGATGCCGCCCTTGGCCGTGCCGTCCAGCTTGGTCAACACGATGCCGGTGATGTTCACGACCTCAGAGAACACCTTGGCCTGCTGCAGGCCGTTCTGACCGGTGGTGGCGTCCAGCACCAGCAGCGCCTCCCGGACGGGAGCCTGCTTCTCGATGACGCGTTTGATCTTGCCGAGCTCGTCCATCAGGTTGGCCTTGTTCTGCAGGCGGCCGGCGGTGTCGACGAGCACCACGTCCACTTCCTGTTCCACGCCGGCCTTGACGGCGTCGAAGGCGACGGAGGCGGGGTCGGCACCGTCGACGTCGGACTTGACGGTGGGCACGCCCACGCGGGCGCCCCACGTAGCCAGCTGTTCTGCGGCGGCGGCGCGGAAGGTATCGGCGGCACCCAGCAACACGTCCTTATCCTCCGCGACGAGGACTCGGGCGATCTTGCCGATGGTGGTGGTCTTGCCGACGCCGTTGACGCCAACCACCAGCACCACGGAGGGGTTGTCCCCCACGCGGTCGGTGGCGATGGAACGGTCCATGGACGGGTCAACGAGCTTGAGCAGTTCCTCGGTAAGGATCTCCTTGACGCGTTCCGGCGTGCGGGACCCCTCGACGTTGACGCGGGCGCGCAGTTGCAGCATGAGGTCGTCGGTGGCGTCGGTGCCGAGGTCTGCCGCCAGCAGCGTCATCTCGATCTCGTCCCAGACGTCCTCGTCGATGTACTCACGGCTGAGCAGGGCCAGAAGGCCCTTGCCGAAGACGTTGTTGGACTTGGCCAGGCGGGCGCGCAGTCGGGCCAGGCGCCCCACAACGGGTGCCGGCTGCTCGATTGAGGGGGCTGCGAGTGCCTCGGGCGCTTCACTGGGCTCGGCGGTGGCGGCGCCAGTGGCCGACGGCGGTGCGTTGGCCTGCGCCGTGGCGTCCACACCGCCTGCGGCGGGGGCCCCGGGGCCGGTGGAGGTTTCAGGGGCCTTGTCCACGGTGGTGGTGTTCTTGCGGCGCGCACGGACCACCAGGACGGCGATCACGACGGCCAGCACCACCACCACGGCGGCAACAATGAGCCAGAGAGTCAGGGAGTCATTCACGTGGTCCACTTTCTCATATGGAGGGGATCCGGTGCTCTGGCCGCATTCTCCCCATGACGGACCCGGATACGATGGCTGCATCATGCCCACTCCCCCGTCATCGTCCACCGCACCCGGTGAACGCGAGCGTATCCCTGCCGATCTCCTGGTCCTGATCGGCGCCGCGGTGATCGTGGCTCTTGGCTTCGGGTTGATCGCTCCCCTGCTGCCGCAGTACGCCAAGAGCTTCGATGTCTCGGACGCAGGTGCCGCAGCGATCGTCTCGGTCTTCGCCCTATGCCGGCTGGTTTTCGCTCCCTTGGCCGGGCGTTTCGCTGAAGCCCGCGGGGAACGGATCGGCTACGTGACCGGGGTGCTGATTGTGGCTGCTTCCACCCTGGCGTGTGCGTGGGCGCCGGAGTACTGGATCCTGCTGCTGGTCCGTGGACTGGGCGGGATCGGCTCCACCATGTTCTCCGTCTCTGCAGGAAGTTTCATTGCCCGACGTTCCCCGCGGTCATTACGCGGACGGGTCTCTGGACTCTATGGTGGGGCGTTTCTGTTCGGGAACGTGGCTGGACCGCTGGTTGGCGGGCTGTTGTCCCCGCTCGGTTTCCGGATACCGTTTGTGATCTATGGGGTGTCCCTGATTCTGGCGGCCGCGGTGGTGTTCGTGATGCTGGAACGGGGCAGCGCCCGCTTCGACCGTGCCGCTGCACTGCCTCCGATGACTCTGGCGGAGGCGTGGGCCCGGCCGGAGTTCCGGGCCGCCGTGATCGGGAACATCGGCAACGGCTGGGTGACCATGGGCGTGCGCACGTCACTCATACCGCTCTTCGCCTCCGCGGCACTCGGACTGGATCCGTTCCACATCGGCGTTGTGGTGACCTTGTACGCGCTGGGCAATGCTGGGGCCCTAACCTTCTCCGGTAAGTGGTCCGACACGGTGGGGCGCCGCCGACCCATCCTGGTGGGCATGACCGGTGCAGGAGTGGTGGCCGTAGTGGTCGGACTGTCACCGACACTGTGGGTGCTGGCTGCTCTGTCCCTGTTGCAGGGGTTTTTCACCGGCCTTTTCGCGCCTTCCCAACAGGCCACGGTGGCCGACACCGTTGGCCCCACCCGCTCGGCGGGCCGGGCCATGGCCACCTTCCAGATGGCAGCGGACCTGCCCGCCATCGTGGCGCCTCTGGCGGCCGGCCTGTTGGCCGACCACCTGGGCTACGGGTGGGCGTTCGGGCTGTCTGGGCTGGTCATGTTCGCCGGTGTGCTGGCGTGGGGTGCGGTGAAGCCGACGC